>CBFHVI010000023.1:4494-38343 GCA_965658995.1 Flavobacteriales bacterium
ACAGAGGCCTGAACTACGGCATTCCCCATTTGTGGCACTTTTATTTCAGATTTGGTCTTGTTTGGAGCTTTGAAACTGTTTGTCATAATTACTCCCATACCTTGAATTGTCATTGAGTAATCACCTGTCATCGTTTTGATACTGGTAATTGCTTCTTTCCCTCCAATTGCCTCAATGTATTTTGCCAGAACAGATTCTGCTGTCATTCCCGCTGGGGCTTCTTTCATTTTACTCGGGGCAGTCGTTTTGTTTCCTTCTCGATCTAGGTAGTTTACCGTTCCAAATTTGGTTAGTTTTTCTCCAACTTCAGCTGCATCTCCCACCACAATAATATGAATGTTTTGAGGTTTCAGATACTTGGATGCTACTCTTTTGATGTCTTCCACCGTTACGGCATCGATTCTTTTTAAATAGTTTTTAAAGTAATCTTTGCTCAGCTTATATTCGTCAATATTTGCGGCAAATCTTGCCACCGTTCTTGGACTTTCTAGAGATTGTGCAAAAGTTCCGGCAATATAATTTTGTGCATTTTTTAATTCTTCTGCAGTTACATTTTCTGTTCTTATGCGGTTGATTTCAAACAAAAACTGTTCGATTGCACTGTCAGTTACCTCGTTTCTCACTTTGGCACTTGAAGAAAAATTACCAATCAATTTATTTGATCTAATTCCACCGTAAGCACCGTAAGTATATTCTTTATCTTCTCTCAAGTTTTGGAATAGTCTTCCGGCAAATCCACTTCCAAAAATTTGGTTAAATACCTGAGCTGCCTCGTAATCCGGATCTCCTAATTTTATTTCTGCAATGTTGCTTAGTTGAATATTGGATTGTACAGCTCCTTCTTTGTTAATCACAAATACTTGCGGAGTTTTAGGCTCCTTTGGCTTTTCATATGCATGCGAAGGCACGTCTCCTTTTTTCCATGAACCAAATTGTTTTTTTACCAACTCTTCGGCTTCACTTTTTGTAATATCTCCCACAATGGTCAAAAGCGCGTTGTTTGGCTTAAAATAAGTGTTGTAATATCCTTTTACATCTTCTAATTTGATGTTTTTTAAAGATTCTTCACTCATGAATTCTCCGTAAGGATGACCTTGTCCATAAACAATTACAGACTTGACATCACTCATTATCGCATCAGCATCCGTGGCATTTGATTTTATTGCAGTAACACTTTCCGTGATACTTTTTTGAAGTTCATCTTCAGGAAATACTGGGTTTAACGTGATGTCTGCCAAGATATCCATTAACTTACTGTTGTATTTAGATAATCCCGAAGCATAAACTCCTCTAGAATAGGCTCCTACATTTGCCCCAATAAAATCTACCTCTTTGTTCAATTGTTCTTTGGTTCTGTATTTTGTTCCAGCCTCAAGCATATCACCTACCATGGATTTGTATCCCGCTTTATCTCCCTCTACTATTGGATCTATGTCGAATGATAAACTATAGGAAATTGTTGGTAATTTATGGTTTTCAATTACATACACTTTCATTCCGTTTTCCAAAGTAAATTCTTCGTGTTCTCCTATTTTTAATTCTTTGGCTTCGGAAGCACTCGGACGAATACTCCTGTCCAGAGCGGTTTCTTTGGTACTACACGCAGTAATTGCTAGCAACGAGGCTATTGATATGATTATATTTTTCATGATTCTTTTTCTTTTAAATATTGATAATTTGAGCTCTCAGTTATTTTTTAGGTAAATAATAAAGAGTCACGCTATTTGATTGAACCAAATATTTTTTTGCTACTCGTTGAATGTCTTCCCTAGTAACGGCTCTGTATTTCTCCAATTCTGTGTTGATTAATTCTGCATCACCAAACATCACGTGATAGGTAGCTAAGCTTTCTGCTATTCCTTTCATTGAGGAGTTGCTACTTACAAAATTTGATTCCGAGATGTTTTTTATTTTTTGAAACTCTTCTTCTGAGATCAATTCGTTTTGTAACTTTTCTATTTCTGTCACAATTCCTTTTTGGATGTCGGCTACCGTGTAACCTTGATTTGGTAAACCAAGAGTTGCGAAGAAACCAGCACTTTCAAAGTTCATTGAAAATCCTGCAACTTGAAGAGCCATTTGCTTGTCTTCTTTCAAGGCTGTATTCAGTCTAGAACTCTTTCCGTTAGACAAAATAGTAGAGAGCATTTCGAGTGCATAAGCATCTTTCGTTCCTTGTGCAGGCACTTTGTATGCCTGAAAAACTGCATCTAATTGGATGTTGTCATACACGGTATCGATGATAGATTGTGTCAAGAGAGCATCAGAAACTTTGGGTCTGTTGATAGCGTTACTCCCTTTAGGAATCCCACTAAAATATTTCTTGATGTATTTCCTTGCTGTTTTCTCATCGATGTCTCCAGTTATTACCAATGTTGCATTATTTGGCACATAATAGGTGTCATAGAAATTTTGAAAATCTGCAATCGAAGCCGCATTCAAATCTTCAAAAGAACCGATTGGAGTCCATTCGTAGTTCGTTCCTTTAAACATTCTTTTTGAAATTTCCATGTACCAACTAGAGTAAGGTCTGTTGTCAGAAGTTCTTTTTTCTTCTTTTACAACTTCTCTTTGGTTGTCTACTCCTGCCTGAGTAATTTTCGCATTAAGCATTCTTTCAGATTCCATCCACAATCCTAATTCTAACTGATTGGAAGGTAGTACACAGTGGTAGTAAGTTTGATCACTAGAGGTGTACGCATTGATAGTTCCTCCTACTGACTGCACAATTTTGGCATATTGATCTTGAGCAATATTCTCAGACTCTTCAAACATCAAGTGTTCAAAAAAGTGAGCATAACCTGTTTTTCCTGTGGTTTCATTTTTTGAACCAACGTGATACAAAACACTTACAGCAATAATAGGTGTAGAATTATCTTTGTGTAATACTACATGCAATCCATTGTCTAAGTCAAATTCGGTGAACTTAATGTTGTTTTTTTGAGCAAAACTGTTTCCCAGAAGGAAAGCAGATGCTAAGATTAGGGTTGTTTTTTTCATGTTTCAGCTTTAATTTAAGCCAAAAGTAATAAAAATACTGAGGTTTAAATAAAATATAAGGATGAGAGGAATTATTCTTACATAAATGGGGGTTTCAGTATTCTCCTGAAAATTATCTTCGGATATATAAGGATTAGTTCGTTTATCTCGTTAATTTTGAAACATTGTCTTATCTCCCTGCGGAGACTGTTTTTAAAATTGAGAGAAATAATTCTACAAATTAGGGCAATAAGAGGAAATAATAACATGGTACAAGCAAAAAAATACTTAGGTCAGCACTTCTTGAAAGACGAAGAGATTTGTCTTGCTATAGCTGAGGCAATGCCGGAAGCGGAATCCGACCAAAAAATCCTGGAGATTGGACCCGGGAGAGGTGCCATAACAAAGTACTTGATAGAAAAATATCCCAACTTAAGTGTCGTGGAGGTAGATGGCGATTCTATTTCTTTTCTGTCTGAGACTTATCCAACTATAGATGTGATTGATTTTGATTTTTTGAAACTTAATCTTGCTGAAATAAACGAAGGAAAGGAGTTTAAGATATTTGGAAACTTTCCTTATTTTATCTCGGCTCAAATTCTAATAAAAATATTTGAGAACAGAAACTATGTTTCTGAAGTGGTAGGGATGTTTCAAAAAGAGGTGTCTGAAAAAGTAAATGCACAACCGGGTAATAGGAACTACAGCATTATAAGTGTTTTTATTCAAGCATTTTTTACTGTGGAGTATTTATTTACAGTTCCCGAGGATGCGTTTGATCCTCCACCAAAAGTAAAATCAGGAGTAATTCGGTTAGTAAGAAATGGTGTGGATTCTTTGGAAATAACCGATAGTACTTTTAAGCAAGTGGTGAAACTGGGATTTAATCAACGAAGAAAGACTTTGAGAAACTCGTTGAAGTCTATTCTACCTGAATCGGTTCGGGAGGAGGCAATATTGAACAAGCGTCCTGAACAACTGGAGGTGCAAGACTTTATAGACATTGGAAAAATGATTGAAAACAATCAATAACAGTTAAAAAAAGAACATGGAAGAAGAGAAGAAATTGTATTTATTAGATGCGTACGCATTAATTTTTAGAGCATATTACGCCTTTATTAAAAACCCTCGAATAAATTCGAAAGGGCTCAACACTTCAGCAGTCTTGGGTTTTACAAACACCTTATTAGATATTCTTAACAATCACAAGCCTACTCACATTGCAGTAGTGTTCGATTTTCCGGCAGCCACACTCAGAACACAAGAGTTTGCCGCTTACAAAGCAAATAGACAAGAAACCCCGGAGGATATCAAAAAATCTGTACCCATTATCATGGATATTATTCGAGCGTTTCAAATCCCTATTCTAATGAAAGAAGGATACGAAGCAGATGATGTAATAGGAACCCTTTCTGTAAAAGCTGAAGAGGCCGGGTTTACGACCTACATGATGACTCCTGATAAAGACTTTGGTCAATTGGTAACGGATAAAGTGTTTATGTACAAGCCTGCCCGAATGGGAAAACCAGCTGAAATTTTGGGAGTAAAAGAAATTTGCGAAAATTTTGAGGTTGAGCACCCTAAGCAAGTGATAGATATTTTGGGGTTGTGGGGAGATGCCGTAGATAATATTCCTGGTGTTCCAGGTATAGGTGAAAAAACCGCCAAAAAACTCATTAAGCAATATGGCTCCGTAGAGAATTTGATTGCTAATGCGGAGGAACTGAAAGGAAAGCAGAAAGAAAATGTTATCAATTTCGCAGAACAGGGATTGTTATCGAAGAAGCTAGCGACAATTATCTTGGATGTTCCGGTGGAGTTCAATGAGAAAGAGCTAATCATGTCTGAGCCAGATAAAGACCGAATTATAGAGCTTTTTAGTGAGTTGGAGTTTCGAACTTTGGCCAAAAGAGCCTTTGGCATAGAGATTCAAAATACCACCACTGAAGGTCAATTGGATATGTTTTCTTCGCCAAGTGCAGCAGAAAATGAAACTACTGGTTCTGCACAGGCAGTTGATTTTAAAACAATTGATTCAGTAAAAAATAGGTACAACTTAATCGATACTACAGAGAAAAGAAAAACACTTATTTCTATGTTAGAATCACAAAAATCTGTGTGTTTTGATACCGAAACAACCTCCTTGGATGCCCTTCTGGCAGAGATGGTTGGAATAGCTTTTACAGTGAAGAAAGGAGAAGGATTTTATGTTCCATTTCCGGAAAATAGGGCAGAGGCCAACGCGTTGCTCGAAGAGTTCAAACCTTTCTTTGAAAATGAAGAAATTGAAAAAATTGGTCATAACCTAAAGTATGATTTAGCTGTGATTCAAAACTACGGGGTGAATATTAGAGGAAAGCTATTTGATACGATGATCGCTCATTATTTGATTCAGCCTGACATGCGTCATGGAATGGATTTATTGGCTGAAACCTACTTGGGCTACAAACCTGTGTCCATAGAATCACTCATAGGAAAGAAAGGAAAGAATCAGAAAAACATGCGAGAGCTATCACCCACAGAAGTGTATGAATATGCTTGCGAGGATTCTGATATTACCTTTCAACTAAAGGAACTTTTTGAAGACAAACTAAAAGAAACTAACACCGAACAATTATTTTGGGAAATCGAAATGCCGCTCTTGCCGGTGTTAGAAAAAATGGAGAGGGAAGGAGTAAATCTTGATGTGGATGCGTTAGCAAGTTTTTCTAAAGAGTTGGAAACAGATTTAATAGAATTGGAGAGGAAGATTAAGGACTTGGCTGGATTTACAGAGTTTAATTTGGATTCTCCAAAACAATTGGGCGAGGTCTTGTTCGAAAAAATGGAGATAGACGTAAAGGCCAAAAAAACAAAGACAGGGCAATATTCAACCAGCGAGGATACGTTGAGCAAAATGGTGGGAAAGCACGAAATATTTGAGCAGATTCTGGAATATCGTTCGCTCAAAAAATTAAAGTCTACGTACGTAGATGCCCTTCCTTTGCTTCTTGCAGATGACACCAAAAGGATTCACACTAGTTATATGCAAACCGTAGCGACCACAGGTCGACTTAGTTCGGTAAACCCAAACTTGCAGAACATCCCAATTCGAACAGAAAAAGGAAGGTATATTCGTAAAGCATTTATCCCCAGAAATCAACAATTTACCTTGTTGGCAGCAGATTATTCTCAAATAGAACTTCGAATTATTGCAGCCCTCAGTAAGGACGAAGGAATGATAGAAGCTTTTGTGCAAAAGCAGGATATCCATTCTGCAACGGCCTCCAAAGTTTTTGATGTTCCCATGGAAGAGGTGACAAGAGAAATGAGAAGTAAAGCCAAGATGGTTAACTTTGGAATTATTTATGGAATTTCTGCTTTCGGTTTAGGACAAAGATTGTCTATCCCAAGAAAGGAGGCGAAGGAGATAATAGAGAGCTATTTCGAGAAATATCCGAAAATAAAATCCTACATGGACGAAAGTATAGTTCAGGCCAAAGAAAATGGCTATGTTGAAACTTTGCTTGGGAGAAGAAGAAATTTAAAAGATATTAATTCGAGCAATGCTATAGTGAGAGGTCATGCTGAACGAAATGCTATAAACGCTCCAATTCAAGGAACTGCGGCAGATGTGATTAAAATTGCGATGATCCGTATTTTGGATGAGATGAAAAAGAAAAAACTAAACTCGCGTATGTTGCTTCAAGTACACGATGAGTTGGTTTTTGATGTTGATAAAAATGAAGTTGAGGTCATGCAAGAACTGGTAAAGCAGAACATGGAGAATGCGGTAAAAATGGCAGTGCCATTGGAGGTGGAAATGAATATAGGAGAAAATTGGCTACAAGCCCATTAACAAAATAAAACGAAGCATATGCTGACAAATAATGACATAATGAAAAAACTGCGGGTGGCCCACAAAATGAGAGATGAAGACATCCTAAAGGTGCTGGAATTAGTTGATTTTAAAATGACAAAACCTGAATTGAATGCGATTTTTCAGAAAGAAGATCACAAAAACTACCAAGAATGTGGTGATCAGCTTTTGCGAAATTTTCTTAATGGTTTGATTATTCATTTGAGAGGGCCTATGCCTAAGAAAGAAGAAGGAGCAACTCTTAAAAAGAAATTTGTACCACCCAACAGAAAAAAGTAAAGTTGCACCAAGCTAGTGCCAGAAACAATCTTGCCAATCAATGAACATGTGTAAGAGTAACCCAATTGAGACCAATCGAGTTTTTCTCCAGCCAAGGCCAATTATGTAAATAAAAATAGCCCAATAAGAATGCAAAGGGTGAAAACCTATGCTACATCTATTGGAGTCAAAAATAGGCGTAGAAAGTAGATGATCTAAATCTACCAACATGGTGGCCACAAAAATCACATACACTCGTTCCCATTCTTTTCGGAAGAAGATAAAACTGAGAATTGCAGGTAAGAGAAAGTGTCCCCCGTAATGGGTAATAAATCTTATGATATCTGTAAGATTCAAGAGTCGTAAAAAATTCAAAATTACTCAGCCTTCCACAATGTGCCACACTCGGTACACTTTATCTGAGGAGCCTTATGGAGAACAATTCGATAGGTGAGGACCCCTTTTTTACAAACATAACAAGTCATTGAGGGCGTCATTCTTTTTCTTTTCTGATAGGCTTTTACCCTGCAATTTGTTGAACAAAACTTCTTGGCTTTCTGGGAGTTGATGGAAATTTCTTTTTTACAAAATTGACAAATAGACATGTAGTGTTTTTTTAATCGGATGCAAGATGAAAAAAAAGATTGTTTTTTGAAAACATATCGGGCGAAAAAATCAAATGAAACAAAATTTGAATTGAGTTACAGAGTCTATTTTCAGCTATATGCTTTAGAAAGAAAATTCATCAGAAAGTTCGGTATGCGAAAAAAATTTGTAAATTAGCCAAGAATATAAAAAAAATAAGATGAAAAAAATAGTATTGACCCTGTCTATCGCCTGTTTAATTGCCTTGTCTAGTTGCGGTCCCAAAGAGTATACGTGTACTTGCACACTGACCGATGCGACCCCAACTTCGCCACTTCCTACCACTACCACGGAAACGGTGATCACAGGAAAGAAAAAGGACGCTACTACAACTTGCGAAACTGCTTCATACTTAAATGGATATTTCAAAAATGAGTGTACTTTAAACTAGTACATTCGAATCAAAGCTCAATGGAAAGCAATATTTCTTGAGTTATTGACTAAAAATCTGTATATTGCACAAAATATTAAATCTACTAACTATGAAAAAAATTGTACTAGGGCTGTTAATTGCAACAGCATTTGTGGCGTGTCGTAAGACTTCACCTATGGAAGAATCAGAAAACACTTTGGAAGTGACTGAATCAAACATGGCGGTTATCGGTAAAAGAACGGCAACTTGGTGTGGACCTTGCGGATCTTGGGGGTTTCCACAGTTTGAAACTTTGAAAGAGTCTTACAAAAATAAGGCCTTGTTTATGGCTTGGAAAGATGCTTTTACTACTGCTGAAGGATCAACTTTATTTGATGAAGTAGGTCCAACTTTTAACCTTGGAGGGTCTGTTCCCACTTTCTTTTACAATTTCATTCCTAACGCGGATGATTCTGTAATTAATCAACATGTTGAATCTGACTACGTTGAGGCCAACTCAAACTATGAAATGGAAGTTTCAGGACAAAGTGTACTATTGAAAACAACAACAAAGTTTTTTGCTGAGGTAGAAGGAGAATATTATTTAGCTCCTTACATGATGGTAGACAATATCGTAGGGTACCAAAATGGACACCCAGATGGAAATAACACAATTCATCACAACTATGTTGCAAGAATTGCAAAACCGACTACCATTAGTTCCGTAGAAAATTTCGGATACAAATTAACAACAAACGGAGCTTCTAGAGGGTACACAGTAAATCTTGAGTTTGAAGCAAAGAAAGATGTGGCTTGGAATACAAAAGACATTTCTTTCGGATTGGTGATTTTCAAGAAAGAACCCTGGGGATTACAATTTGTCAACGCATTTACAAAATAAGCGACCTCAAAGTAACCTTTTATGAGTACAAAAAAAATAGTATTACTGAGTTCATTCCTAATGTTTTCATTAGGAATGTTTTCTCAAGTAAAATTTGGAGTTAGAGGAGGAGTTGGATATTATATGGTTCCACAATCAGCAACTGGAGCTAATGTTTCTAAGTTTAATTCAATAAAACCAGAGATAGATCAAATAGACTTGCAGTATGCAAAAACAGGTGGTTTTGGTTACAATTTCGGGTTGTTTTTGGACTACTCCTTTACAGATAATATCGGAATTCAGATAGAACCTTCTGTTAGTCTTAGAAACTACAATGAGGTTTTGAAAAATTTATCGGAAGACTCACTTATGTCAATTATCACTGAGAACTATATCTACAACAAATTAACTTACCTAGATATTCCAATCCTTTTTAAATTCAACTTGGCGGCAAACACGGGGAAGTACGGTAGAAAAAATTACTTTAGTTTTTTTGCCGGACCGCAAATCGGGTTGTTTTTAGGAAAATCGGAAATCAATGAAGTGACGAGAAGTATTACTATTTACGACCAAACTACAGTGAATACATCAAAATCGGATAGACTAAATATGTTGAGTATCGATTACAACACTATTGATATTGCCGTTGTGGCAGGAGTTATGTACGATTTTGAAAAAGGACTACGAGTGGGAGCGAGATATGTTGGTAGTGTTATGCCAGTAACTCAAAATATTAACTTTGATTCTTATCAACATTCAGTTCAATTAACTGCAGGGTACAACTTTATCCCGCAGAAAAGAAGAAGAAGAAGAAGATAATTTATAGTACAAACAATTAGAAAAGGCACGAACAACTGTTTGTGCCTTTTTTTTGTTTATTAACAGAATCTGCGGTATTGTTAATAATAAACCTTACCTTTGCACAGCAATAAGGATTTCTTGAACCTCGTAATGTCGTGTTAATGTGTTTTTTTTAAGAGATTTTTATTCGTAATTATTAATTAAAAAAAATCAGAAATGACATTTTTAGAACTTGGCCTCAAGCAAGAGGTCCTAGATGCTGTTGCATCTTTGGGGTTTGTTGAGCCCTCACCTATTCAGCAAGAAGCAATTCCACAATTATTAGAAAAAGAAAGAGACCTTGTTGGTCTTGCTCAAACAGGAACTGGAAAAACAGCAGCTTTTGGTTTGCCAATGGTAAATCAAGTAGATTTTAGTAGCAAAACAACTCAAGGTCTTGTTATCTGTCCCACTAGGGAGTTGTGTATTCAAATCAGTAAAGATTTTCAGCAGTTTTCTAGAAACTTTAGAGGAGCAAATATTGTTCCCGTATACGGAGGAGCTAGTATTGATACTCAAGTAAGACAACTTAATAGAGGTGCACAAATAGTAATTGCAACGCCAGGAAGGTTGATGGATATGATCAAAAGAAAGAGGGTTGATCTATCTCAGGTAAGTTACGTAGCGCTTGATGAGGCAGATGAGATGCTAAATATGGGCTTTAAAGAAGACATCGATGCAATTTTGGAGAATACTCCAAATGATAAGCAAACCTGGCTATTTTCGGCTACTATGCCCAAAGAAGTGGTGCGTATTGCAAAAAATTACATGGATAATCCTATTGAGATTACTGTAGGAACTAAGAATGCTGCCTCTAAAAATATTGAACATCATTTTTATAAAGTAAATGATAGAGATAGGTTTCATGGTTTGAAACGAATAATTGATTTTGAACCCAATATCTATGGAGTTATCTTTTGTAGAACCAGGAGAGAAACCTCGGAGGTGGCTGATAAATTAATAAAAAGTAATTACAGTGCCGAACCGTTGCATGGTGACTTATCACAGGCTCAAAGAGATCGAGTGATGAAGGCTTTCAGAAACAAAGATATTCAATTATTGGTGGCGACAGACGTAGCGGCAAGAGGAATTGATGTGGATGATATAACTCACGTAATTAATTACAACTTGCCAGATGAAATAGAAAGTTACACTCACCGATCAGGAAGAACTGCTCGTGCTGGTAAAAAGGGAACTTCTATCTTGTTATTGAACAATCGAGAATCAAACAAGTTGAGGTTTGTTGAGAAGATGATTAATTCGAAGATTGAGCAAAAGAAATTTCCTACTGGAAAGGATATTTGTGAAAAACAATTGATGCAATTGATTGACAAAGTAGTAGAGGTAGAAGTAAAAGAAGAGCAAATTGCTCCCTACCTTTCTGCAGTGGATGAAAAACTGAAGGAATTTACTAAAGAAGAGATTATCACAAAATTTGTTTCGGCAGAGTTCAATAGATTTTTGTCTTATTACGAGAATGCGCGAGACATAAATGATGATTCTCGAGGAGGGAGTGACAGAGGAAGAGGAAACGAAAAAAGAAGAGGTGAAAGAGAAAGAGGTGGAAGAGATAGAGATAGAGGAAGAGACCGAAAACCCCGAAGCGACAGAAGGGAAAGAAGAGGAGATAGAGATAATGGAGGTTTCAACAGAAATGTAGAAGGGGAATCCACAACGCTATTCTTAAATGTAGGAGAGAAAGATTTTTCTGACAAAGGTCACTTAATCCGAGTACTCTGTCAAGAAGGAGGAGTTGCAGGTAAGAACCTCGGGAAAATAAGAATGATGGATAACTTTAGTTTTGTAGATGTGGCGCCAAAAATTGCTGGAAAATTGTTGAAGGGAATTAATGGAGTAGAACTTGAAGGAGGAAGAAAGATGAGAGCGGAAGTTTCGAATCAGTAAAAGTCTAGAGGAAGAGAAGAGGGATAGCAAAACACGATTGTTATCCCTTTTTTTATGTCTTATTAATTCGTAATTTTGAGTTAAATAGGAAATCGCATGTTTTTAGAATTATTAACGCAAGGGAAAGAGAAAAGAGGTTGGATAGAAGTAGTATGTGGTTCGATGTTTTCTGGAAAAACAGAAGAATTGATAAGGCGCTTGAAGAGGGCTGAATTTGCTCATCAATCTGTAGAGATTTTTAAACCTGCAATCGATAAAAGATATGACAATGAGAATGTGGTAAGTCACAATGAAAATTCAATACGATCCACTCCCGTGTCGTCCTCGAGAAATATTTTGTTGCTTGCAGATGGAGTGGAGGTAATAGGAATAGACGAGGCTCAGTTTTTTGATGACGGACTTATTGAAGTGTGTCATCAATTGGCAAACAATGGAGCGAGAGTAATTGTTGCAGGATTGGATATGGACTTTTCTGGAAAGCCATTTGGAGTGATGCCGGGCTTGATAGCAACAGCTGAATATGTCACCAAAGTACATGCTATTTGTGTCAAATGTGGCTCTTTGGCTCAATTCTCACATCGAAAAACAACTGACGAACAACAAGTGATGTTGGGTGAGATGGAGATGTATGAACCTCTGTGTAGAGTCTGTTTTAATAAAGAAACCAAACGATGAAATACTCTGTGCAAGAACTTACTGAATGTATTCACGGAAAAACAGATTTTTTGCGAGAAGGTTTTGTGAATCATGTTTCGGTAGACAGCAGGTCTGTCCAAAACTCGGCTGGCACTGTTTTTTTTGCTCTTGAAACAGATAAAAGAGATGGTCACCAATTTATCCCAGATCTCATAGCACGAGGAGTAAAAGTATTCGTGGTGTCAAAGGAAATAACAATCAGTGATAGTCACATTACAACAATACGGGTTCATAATACTCTTGAGGCACTTCAAAAGCTAGCCCAAAACCACAGACAGAAATACCAGATTCCGGTAATTGGTATTACTGGAAGTTATGGAAAAACAATAGTGAAAGAGTGGCTTTACCAACTGCTTAGTCCGGACTTTCTTATTTGTAGAAGTCCCAAGAGTTTTAATTCACAAATTGGAGTTCCTCTTTCTGTTCTGCTCTTAAATGAAACTCATACGTTAGGAATTTTTGAAGCAGGAATTTCGGAAGTGGGAGAGATGGAAAAGTTAGAATCAATTTTGAAGCCAAGTATTGGTGTGTTAACAAGAATGGGAGAGGCTCATCAGGATGGTTTTGTAAGTCAGGAACAAAAAGAAAAGGAAAAAGTCCGCTTATTCAAGAATGTAACGGAAAGAGTAACCTTCGAATCAGAAATAGAAGGATATGAGTTTCCTTTCACTGATAAGTCCTCCGTTGAGAATTGTAAAATTTGTATTGCTGTAATGCAGAAGATGGGCTATACTCAAGCGATAATTCAATCTAGGATATCACATCTGTCTCCTTTAGCCCTTAGGCTTGAAATGAAAAAGGGTGTAGAAAACTCAACCATTATCAATGACGGGTACAATATAAGTTATTCCTCCTTGGTTTTGTCGCTTGAATATCTCAATGCTCAGGCAAATAATTTTCCTAAAACGGTCATAATAACAGAAATTCCTGAAACTCCATTCTCTGACCCGAAATTAGTTCAGTTGTTGAACGTAAGTGGTATCAACCGACTGCTTGTAGTAGGTTCTGAAAAGATCAAAGGAATCGATTCTTCTATAGAAGTAGCACAATTTTATTCAACCACAGAGCTTTTGGCACAATTAAAAGAATTTGACTTTAGAGATAATTATGTGCTGATTAAAGGAAGTAGAAATCATCGGCTGGAGCAGGTAGCCAAGGTGCTGGAAGAAAAGAACCATAGAACAGTATTGGAAATTAACTTGAATCAATTGGCTGAAAATTTAGCTGTGTATCGAAAGAAAATTAACCCTACTACTAAACTGATGGTGATGGTAAAGGCATTTGCTTATGGATCCGGAGCAACAGAAATCCCTCGGTTTTTAGAACAAGAAAAAGTAGATTATCTAGGTGTTGCCTACACCGATGAGGGAATTACTTTGAGAAAAAAAGGAGTTTCGATGCCAATTGTAGTAATGAATCCTGAACCAGAAACGTTTATGGATTTAATTAAATATGACCTAGAGCCCGAAGTGTATTCACTTGAAATGTTGGACGAACTCGTAAAGGATTTAATAGTATCGGACAAAAAAGAGTATCCCATTCACATAAAAATTGAAACGGGAATGAACCGGCTTGGTTTTTTGCCCACTCAATTGCCACAATTGGTTCAATATCTGTATGTTCAACCCGAAGTCTTTGTCAAGTCGGTTTTTTCGCATCTTTCATCTGCTGACGACCCAAATGAAAGGACTTACACCGAGAACCAATTAGAGCAGTATGAGCAATATTCCTCCTACCTTATTAGCCAGTTTAGCTACCCAATTCATCGTCACGTTCTTAATACAGCAGGAATTGAAAATTACAACGATTTCCAGTTCGACATGGTGCGATTAGGAATAGGCCTTTATGGGATTAATGTAGGAAATGAGGCCTCCAAGATAAAGCCCATAAGCCGATTAAAAACTGTGGTTATTCAAATCAAAGAGTTGGAAAAGGGAGATTCTATAGGGTATGGAAGAAAAACAAAAGCAGAAGGAAAAATGACCATAGCGATGCTGCCCATAGGATATTCCGATGGAATGAGGAGAAGTCTTGGAAACAGAAATTTTTCGTTTTACTGGAATGATTCACGATGCGACATAGTTGGAAATATTTGTATGGACGTTTGTATGATAGAGGTAAGCGGACTGGAAGTAAAAGTGGGAGATGAAATCGAGATTTTTGGCAAGCATAATAAAATCGAAGATTTGGCCGAAGCGATGGATACAATTCCTTACGAAGTGCTTACTTCAATTTCTCAACGAGTAAAACGAGTCTTTTACAAAGACTAATTAACAACTCTTAACGGTAGAGTTGAATTTTGAACTCTAATTTTGTTACCTTTATGTAGCATGAAAATAATAAAATTTTTTCTGGTAGTAATTCTTCTTTTGGTCTTTTCTATAGCTACGAGTCAACAAGACACTGTTGCTTTAAAAAAAGATTCGGTAATGGTGATTTATGTTCAAATTTCAGGAATTGTGGTAGCTGGATCTAAGTTAGAACCAGTGCCATTTGTTACCGTACTGGAAAAGAGTTCGTACCGTGGAACTAGCTCAGATTACTACGGTTTTTTCTCATTTGTAGCCATGCCTGGCGATACCATTGTTTTTTCATCAATTGGGTACAAAAAATCAACATATGTAATACCCGATACTCTGAGCAACGGAAGATACTCGCTCATTCATGCAATGGAAGAGGATACGGTAAAATTAGCTCAGCTAGATGTGTATCCTTGGCCATCAAGAGAGCAGTTCAGAGACGCGTTCTTGAACACAGATATTCCAAATGACGACCTCGCTCGAGCACAAAATAACCTAAATCCAGAAACCCTTGCGCTCAAACAAGAGGCATACCCTGCGGGAGGTTCTCTGAATTTCAAATGGCAAATGCAAGATGTTCATTCAAGATTGTATTATGCAGGTCAAGCACCGCCTAACAATCTTCTCAACCCTATTGCTTGGAGTCAATTTATTCAAGCATGGAAAAATGGCGACTTTAAAAAGAAAGATTGAGTGCTTTGAAGTGTTGAATTACTCTCTATCACTTTTATTTTATAACTTTTGACCAAATAAACTTCATCCTAAAAATATTTGTTTTAATTTAGTTTAATATATTTTATAAAATATTAAACAAAATATGTCCATTAAAAATTCTTTTTCAATAAAAGACCTAGAGAACCTGAGCGGAATTAAAGCACACACGATTCGTATATGGGAAAAGAGATACAATTTACTTGAGCCCGAACGGTCAGGTTCTAACATACGGACCTATAATTTACAAAACCTTCGAAAGATTTTGAATATTGCTGTGCTCAATAACAGTGGTATTAAGATTTCGCATATTGCAGATATAAGCGAGGAAGAGCTCAATGAAAAGGTAAGGGAGATTACAATCGAAAACAAGAAAAACTCATTGGCGGTGAATAATTTTAAAATCGCCATGCTTAACTTCGATCAGTCATTGTTTGAAGTAACTTACAACCAACTCTTGGCCCGAAACTCCTTTCGTGATGTGTTCCTAAAAGAATTTTTAATTCTTTTGACAGACATAGGTAATTTGTGGACAACAAATACCATTAGTCCTGCACATGAGCGTTTTATTTCTACTTTGATTAAACAAAAGATATTAGTGAATATTGAGAGAGTTCAAAATGTAAGTCCAAAGGATGATATGACTTATATTTTGTATTTGCCAATGAATGAAATTCACGATATTGGTATTTTGTACTTACATTTTGAATTGATGTTGAAAGGTTATAAATCCGTGTTTTTGGGTCCAAGTGTGCCATTAGAAAATTTATATGAATTGCAACACGTTTTCGAAAACATTACCTACATAAGTTATTTCACTGTGGAGCCTGGAAAGGATAAGGTAATGGAATATTTGCAAACTGTGAGCAATAATATCTTAGCTAAAAGGAGGGAAACGATGCACGTCTTGGGTAACAATACAAAAGAAATTAAAAGAAGTGAATTGCCAAACAACATTGTTGTTCACGATTCCATCGTAGAACTATTAGATAGAATTTAGAAAGAACGGAGATAATTTCGGAAGCTCAATGTTTCTGTTTAATTTTTTTGTACATTTGATAAACAAATGAGAAAAAAAGTAGCAATAATAGGGTCGGGGTTTTCTTCCCTTTCAGCAGCAAGTTATCTTGCAAAGTTTGGATTTAGTGTATCGGTGTACGAAAAAAACAACTCGCTTGGAGGAAGAGCAAGAGTTAAACAAATCAATGGATTTACTTTTGATATGGGGCCAAGCTGGTATTGGATGCCAGATGTGTTTGAGAGTTACTTCCGAGATTTTGGAAAAGAAGTGAGTGATTACTACGACCTAGTTCGATTGTCTCCCAGCTACAGAGTTTTTTGGAAAGATTCGCCAGACGATATTCCATCAGATATGAACCAACTGAAGGCTTATTTTGAGAAATACGAAAAAGGTTCAGGAGCCAAACTTGAGCAATTTATGAAAGAGGCTCAAACCAAATATGAGATTGGTATGGGAGAATTTGTGACGAAACCTTCCTTATCTATCAAAGAGTTCATGACCCTGGATATTGCCAAGAAAGGACTTTCATTAGATTTATTTAAGCCAATAAGTAAACATATTAGAAGCTACTTCAGTCACCCAAAATTAATTGAACTATTGGAGTTTCCAGTGTTGTTTTTGGGAGCTAAGCCGCAAAACACTCCTTCCCTCTACAGCTTGATGAACTATGCAGATATGGTCTTGGGTACCTGGTATCCAATGGGAGGAATGGGAAAGATTGTTGATGGGATGGTTTCTGTAGCCAAAGAATTGGGGGTTGAGTTTCACACCAATTCTTCGGTAGAAAAAATTATTGTTGAGAATAAAACCACCAAAGGATTGAAAGTGAACGGAGAATTGATAGAGGCAGATATTGTTGTAAGTGGTGCCGATTATCACCATACTGAACAAAATCTTTTGGAGGACTCGGAGAGAAATTACTCGAAGAAATATTGGGACAAAAGAACGATGGCTCCCTCAAGTTTACTATATTACGTGGGAATCAATAAAAAAGTAAAAGGAATAAAGCATCACAACTTGTTTTTTGATGAAAGTTTTGATGTGCATGCCACTGAAATATACGATACCCATAAATGGCCCAAAAACCCGCTATTTTATATCTGCAGTCCGAGTAAAACAGATACGTCTGTCTCGCCTGAAGGGAAAGAAAACATGTTTTTTCTGGTGCCTGTATCCACCGAACTAACTGATGATTCGGAAGAAATTCGGAAGAGGTACTTTGATTTAATTTGTGATAGATTAGCAAAGCATTTGGGAGAAGACATCAGACCACACATTGAAGTGTATGAATCTTTTGCCCATTCGGATTTTGTAGAGGTGTATAACTCATTTAAAGGGAACGCTTACGGACTTGCAAATACGTTGAAGCAAACGGCTTTTTTAAAGCCAAAACTAAAGAGTAAGAAAGTAGAAAATTTATTTTTTACCGGCCAACTCACTTCTCCAGGTCCAGGTGTTCCGCCTTCGCTTATCTCAGGGAAAGTGGTGAGCGAATTGATTCAGAAGATGAGTTTTAAAACGATATTTGACAAAGTAGTAAGTTAATTTGAAAAGAGTATGAAAAGTATATTTGACAAAGTGTCTTATGAGGCAAGTAAAATTGTAACGACTAATTACAGCACATCCTTTTCTTTGGCTGTAAAAATGCTATCTCCAAAAATTCAGGACGATATTCATGCTATTTATGGATTTGTGCGGTTTGCGGACGAAATTGTTGATACTTTTCACGATTACGATAAAGAAACTCTGATCCTGGAGTTTGAGAAAGACCTGAAATTAGCTATTGAGAGGGGAATAAGTTTAAACCCAATTTTGAATTCTTTTCAGGATGTATTAAAAAAGTATCAAATTGATTATGCTTTGGTGGATGCTTTTATGAAAAGCATGAAATTTGATTTGAATAAAAATATTTATTCAACGACAGAAGATTACCAAGAATATATTTATGGTTCTGCGGATGTGGTAGGGCTTATGTGTCTCAAGGTGTTTGTAAATGGTGATCAACAAATGTATGACGAATTAAAGGGGCCTGCAATGAAGCTTGGAAGCGCTTTCCAGAAAGTAAACTTTTTGAGAGATTTAAAAGCCGATTCGGAGGAATTGAACAGGGTTTATTTTCCTCATTTGGAAGGGATGGGCTTGAGTGAAGAAAATAAAGCTGAGATTATTATTGAGATTCAACAAGATTTTAATGAGGCATTTGAAGGGATAAAAAAGCTGCCAGAGTCAGCTAAATTTGGGGTGTACACTGCCTACAAATATTATAGCAAACTCCTTAAGAAGCTGATAAATTCTGATGTAGAAGATATCAAATCCAATAGAATACGAGTGAGCAATCCCATGAAGTTTGCCCTTCTTACTAAGTCATATTTCGATTATAAAATGAGAATAATATGAGGTTTTTACTCACTTTTTTCTCTGTTCTGGCCTTCTCTTTTGTTCTTACTGCCGGCAATGACCTAGAAAGTGTAAGAAAAGAGTTCCAGAAAATATCGGACAAAACATCGGCCGAGGCTTTCTTAAAGGAAGAGATAATGGTAGATGATTTGAAGGATAAAATAACCATAAATGCCTACAAAGCGGTATGCAAGATGATGATGGCTCAGTATGTTTCTAACCCTCTTTCCAAATATGGGTTCTTCAATGAAGGAAAAGAGCTATTGGAACAGTCCATAAAAATGAACAGAAATGTAGAAAATGTCCACCTCAGATTAATGGTTCAAATGAATGCTCCCTCATTCTTGGGATATTACTCCGAGGTAGAAAAAGATGTAACTTACATCAAGAAGAATCTAGAGAAATCGAGTGTATCTGAAGAAACGAAGAGGATGATAGTGACAAACCTTTTGGCTAATGACAAAGAAAATAGGTTCGTTGAGTTCGCAAAAAAATACCAATCCAAATGAATCCAAACGAAGTAATAGCAGTAAACGAAAAGGACGAAGTAATAGGTTATGTAGAGAAGATGGAAGCTCATAGAAAGGGTATTCTACATCGTGCTATTTCTGTTTTGGTTTTTAATGATAAAAACGAATGGTTGCTGCAACAAAGAGCTTCTCATAAGTACCATTCTGGTTTGTTGTGGAGTAATACTTCATGTACCCACCCCATGCAAAATGAGGAAGTATTGGATGCCGCTCACAGAAGATTGCGGGAAGAGATGGGTATGGTGTCGGAATTGGAAAAAAAATTTAGTTTTACTTATAAAGCTCACCTCGATGACAATATGATTGAGCATGAATTAGATCATGTATTCTTTGGAGTGTCTAACTCAATTCCAGAGATAAATAAGGAAGAAGTTGCGAGTTACAGATACGTCTCAACCGAAGACTTACAGACGGAAATCACTATGTTTCCAGACCAATTTACAGAGTGGTTCAAAATTTTATTCGAACGGGTAAAAGCAGAATTATCCTAAGATATCCCTTAAGGCGACAGACAATTCTTTGAATTTGAATTTGTACCCACTGTCTTCAATCTTTTTAGAGGAAATCGCTGAGCCTTCGAGGGCAATAACCGATTGTTCTCCCAGCAGTATTTTCAGAGCAAAAGCTGGAACTTTGGGGACCCAAAATGGTTTGTTTAGAATGTGTGCCACAGTTTTGCTGAACTCGTAGTTTGTAATGGTTTGTGGAGCTACTCCATTAAAAACTCCTGAGATTGTTGAGTTTTCTATTAAGTGAAGGTAAATCTGACAAATATCTTCTAAATGAATCCAAGGCATGGCCTGTCTTCCGGTGCCCAAAGCAGATCCAATTCCTAGTTTTATTGGAGTAAGGAGTTTTGCTAGTGCTCCTTCTTTTTTGTCTAACACAACACCAGTTCTGAGGATGGCAACCCGTGTAGAAAGTTCTGAAAATTGATTGGCAGTTTTTTCCCATTTTGTACATACTTCCGCCAAAAAATCATTGCCGGGTGCGTCACTTTCCACAAACGGAGTTTCTCTCGTAATCATCCCGTAATAACCTATTGCGGAAGAACTTATAAATGCTCTGAGATTTGGATTGTGTTTTTTTACTTCCTGAAAAAGAAGATTTCCTGATTGCACACGGCTATCAATAATTTCTTTTTTTCTTTTCTCCCTCCATCTTCCTTGACCTACATTTGCCCCTGCCAAATGAACAATTAACTCTGCATCAGCAATTGCTTCTTTCTCAATCTTTTGATTTTCAATATCCCAAGTGTAATAAGTAACTGTGTTTGAGTTTTTTTTGGTTCTACTCAAAATAGAAACTTTGTGTCCTTTTTGTATTAAAATTTGGGTTAATCGTTTCCCGATAAGTCCTGTTCCTCCGGTAATTAAAATATTCATGACAGTTGAGTTTAGGTGTTTTGGTGAAATAGCAATCTTCATCAAGTAATGGGAGAAAGAGGAGTTAGTTTTCTATTCCCTCTTTGTAAGTGGCAATAGCTCTTTCTCTCGCAAATTTATGTTCCACAATGGGTTTAGGAAAGATAAGTTCGGAATATTCTGGAGCCCATTTTTGCACATAGATCATTTTCTTGTCAAACTTAGTCAGTTGGCTTTCGGGATTGAAAACCCTGAAGTAAGGACTTGCATCGCAGCCAGTTCCTGCAGACCATTGCCAGTTTCCATTGTTGGAGGCTAGTTCGTAATCCAATAGCTTTTGTGCAAAATAAGCCTCCCCCCATCTCCAATCAATAAGAAGGTGTTTACATAAGAAACTAGCCGTAACCATTCTCACTCTATTGTGCATGTAGCCTGTTTTGTTTAGCTGGTGCATCCCAGCATCTACTAGAGGATATCCCGTTTTTCCTTGACACCATTTATCAAACTCTTCTTTGTTGTTTCTCCATTTTATTCCATCATATTTGTCTCTAAAATTATTGCTTACCACATGAGGAAAATGGTAGAGGATTTGCATGAAAAATTCTCGCCATATGAGTTCGCTCAAAAATACTTCGTCCTTTTTTTCTAATTTTCTGATAATACTTCGGACGCTTACAGTGCCAAACCTGAGATGAGGTCCCAAATAACTCGTGCCGTCTGTTGCAGGGAAATTTCGAGTTTCTTCGTAATTCTCCAATTGAGTTAAATCGATTGGTCGAACTTTGATGGAGCTATCTACAAACCCCATGTCTTCTAGTGCAGGAAAATCGAACTTCCCTTTCAAGCAATTTTCAAGATTTAAGATGTGATCTTTAATCATAATCGCTTCATCAAAACGCGACAACCATTTATTTTTGAAGGGGGTGTATACGGTATAAGGATTTCCATCGTCTTTGGTTACCTCGTTTTTCTCAAATATTACTTGGTCTTTAAATGTATGAAAACCTACGTTTTCTTTTTCGAGGAATTCGGTAACTTCTTTGTCTCTATTCAGCGCATATGGCTCATAATCTCGATTTGTGTACAAGGCATTTACTTCAAATTCTTCTAGCAATTGAACCAAACATTCGAGAGGTTTTCCGTAGTACCCTCTTATTCCGGTCTCGTGTTTAGAGAGAGAGGTATTCATTTTGGATAGTTCTTCATGAATGAAACTCACTCTTGCATCGTCTTCAGGGAGTTCATCAAGAATTTGTTTGTCGAAAATAAATATAGGTAACACAGGTAGGTTGTCATTCAAAGCCGCAGCAAAACCTACATTGTCCGATAATCGGATGTCTCTTCTTATCCAGAATACGTTGATTTTCATAGAAAAAAATAATAGTTTGTTTGGAGTTACTAAGTTACACTTTAGGAGCTCAAGTTGCCAATAAAAAACGGCTCTAACTTTCGTTAGAACCGTTTTTATACCAATTGCTTAACCCTATTAAAAACCAAACAATCATTTAAGTTATAAATGTAACTTAATGCTTGCTTGGCTGCATTAACCTAAGTTATCATTTTTGAACTTTTCTGTTAGAATTAGAAATTGTTTTACTCAGAGCTTGCGGAGTAATACCCAAATAAGAGGCAATCATTTTTTGCGGAACTCTTTGAACAATACTTGGATAAGTTGAAATAAAGTCTTCATACCTTTCTAATGCTGTTTTGCTCATGAGCGAGATTATTCTTTTCTGAAGAACTGCGTTACGCTTGAGTAGTTTCCTTACTTCTTCTTTATAGTTTTGATTTCTATCTTGAGTTAGTTTCAAAAAAAACTCTCCCTGAACAACTTCCACTAAAGAATCTTCCACCGCCTGAATAAAAAGTTCTGTTTTCCCAAAATTTGTTACCGAATTAATGTCAGTAACTATCCAATTTTCTGGGGCAAACATAAAAATATGCTCTTTGCCTTTTTCGTCTAACACATAGCTTTTGAGGAGCCCTTTTCTCACAAAATAAACTTTTGCTAAGCTATCTCCTTTTTCCTGAATAATTTCTTTTCTTTTAATCTGTTTTAGTTGAATATGGTCCTCAAATTCTTTTTCTATCTCTTCTGTCGACTCCAATGTGGGAGCCAAAGAAGAAAGAATGAGGGACTTATTGTTAGATTTTAAATCTGACATAATACCGGGGTTTAGTAGCTCATTTCTACGATTTTTTCTACATGTTCAGGAGTAAGTTTACCTAGTTCTCCTATTGCTAACCATCCTCGTTCAGTGAATCTTTTTGCTATTTTTTGAGCAGTTCCTTCAAATTCAACGGTGTAACTAGAAAGTGTAGTGCTAATGCCAATCGATAGAAAAAATTCTTCGATAGCCTCAATGCACTGTTCTGCTTTTTCTTTTTCATCACCTTCGGTTATGCCAAAAACTCGCTCTGCGCATTGGGCTAGCTTTTCTTGTTTGGTTTCGAGGTTATACGTGTAATGACTTTTGGTCAAAATGGCGAGAGTTCGTGCATGATCAATTCCGTAAAATGCAGTAAGTTCATGTCCCATTGCGTGGATGGCCCAATCTGTAGGAACTCCTTTTTGGATCAAACCATTGAGAGCCATGGTACAATTCCACATAAAGTTTGAGGCAGTTTTATAGTCGCTTGGGTTGTCCATGATTTTAGGAGCAGTTTCGAGAATGGCACTTAATATACTTTCGGCAAATCTATCCTGAAGAATTGCGTCTACCGGATAGGTCATGTACTGCTCCAGTACATGGGTAAAAGAATCTGCCAAACCATTGGCAATTTGTCTTTCAGGAATGGAACTCACCACAGAAGGGTCTAATATAGAAAATTGAGGAAAAAGCCCAGGACCTCCCATTCCAAGTTTTTCGTTGGTTTCAGTGTTGGTTACCACCGCACCCGAGTTCATTTCGCTGCCAGTAGCAGGCAAAGTAAGAATAGTCCCAAAGGGCATCCCTTTCTCAGTTCTAATTTTGTTTTTTAATATGTCCCAAGGCACTTCTCCTTCAAATAGTGCTGCTGAGGATAAAAACTTAGTTCCATCAATCACTGAACCACCTCCCACAGCCAATAAATAAGTGATGTTTTCTTTTTTTATTACCTCCAGTGCTTTTAACAAAATCTGGTACTCTGGGTTGGGTGGTATTCCACCAAATTCCATCCATACGAACTCCGATAATGCTTCGGTTACTTGTTCGTAAATTCCGTTTTTTTTGATACTTCCGCCTCCGTATAGAACAAGGATTTTTGCTTGTTTTGGTAGTTCGTTTTTTAATTTAGCTATCTCGCCTTTTCCAAATAGTATTTTGGTAGGATTGTAAAATTCAAAGTTGTTCATTCTTATTTCTGATTAGTGTCTCGTAAAAGTAACATATTTTCGGTTCCATTTTGTGGGAACTCAAGGTAGATTTAGCTAGAATATTTTTATACCCAACTTAGTTTCGATGTGTAATTCTAAAATTTGCCCCATTGTTTTGAAATTTAAAAATTGAGGGTTGTTGTAATATTCGGCAAACTCATTTTTAAGAGACTCTATATTCTCTTTCGAGCTAATTGTGTCTTTCTTCATCCTTCGTAGCAGTGATTTTGTCCTTTGCTTGTTGGCCAAGTAACGTTTTTTCATTGCCACTCTTTCTTGTTTCATGTACTGCTGAGCCATTTCATCGGTCAAGAGTTCTCTGGCCAAATCGACTAAAGGTAGATTGTCTTTGTAATACTGGGGTAAATACATGTTTTTTCGACCTTCATAGCTTTGCTGATCAAAGTCCATCGCTCGTAACCTGTACTGAACATTATCAAAGTCTTGCGTGATTTCCACCACAAAATTATAGGCTCGCATATCGCCCAGTAGCCGGACAAAACATCGTTCGTTAAATTTAACAAACTCTTTGGCAAACCTCAGTCGGTTTTCAATTTTTACTTTTTTATTTCTTTCAATAAATTCGTCACAAGGAATCCCCACAACGTGGTCTTCAATGAGAGTAGATTTGTTAACTAAAAAAGTTACTTTGTCTGGCGAAAAAATCTCCTCTAATTCCAATCCATAGATACGAGAAGAATCCGCTTTTTTGATATAGAAGTAATCGTAGTTGTCATTAATTTCATTAATCACTTTGATCCTGAATGGCTTTGAATTTCCAAACGAACAAAAATCGATACTTCCTACTTTTACATAATTAAGAATGTCACCATCAGCCACGAGAGTTTGGTATATTTTCACCAATTCTTCTTGAAAATATTTTTGTTCCTCTATGGGGTACAGCGCAGAAAACCAGTTGGTGTCTTTCCCATTTATATCCGTAATCGGAATTAGTTGCTGATATCGCAGTAAGTCTTCGTAAGACAGGGATAAATCTGATAATCTCGAGTATTGATCCAGATGATCTCTAAGAGGAGCTTTTATTTTATAAATGGGTTTTTTGTACTCAATATGATTGAATGGCATATGTTTTTTTTCGTTTTTTAGATTCCATCTAAAAGGTACAAAATTCTATAGGTCTGCCAAATTTGTTTGGATTCTTTGTTTAATAATTTGTGATATCCTTCTGTTTATTTCCGAAACATTGAGTTGATAGAACTCGAATTCCTCCAGGCTCATGAGTCCTCCAATGATTCCTGTGTAGTTATTTTTTATTTGTTGATTTTTGCTCAAAACATTTTCAATAATCACAGTCTTTTTTTCGTTAGAAATAGACCCCCAATCTTTGTGTATTTTTCGTACAAAAGAAGAAAAAATAGATAGAATAATCTCGTGTTGAAATTTTATAATTGGTCGTAAGGTGTTGTTTTGAAACTGCTCTATCTCAGATATACCGTGATTGATTTCTGCTTGAGGTATTTCCGGTCGTAGTGCAAGAATTTGTTCTTTTCTCATGATCTTATTTGATAAAATGTGAAAACAATGTCAAACAAAACTGTTTACCATTCTTGGTTCTTGTCCCACCTTTTATAGCAAGAATACACAACAAATTTGTCGTTGTCAAATACTACAGACACTCTTTTAAATATTTTTTCTAAATGAGGTTTGTAGTTTAGGTGAGAGTTCGCTACAAGCTGAAATTTTCCTTCGTTTACTAGTTTTTTTTCAACCGCTCTAAAAAGCCTCAGAGGCAAGCTAATATCTATTTCATATTCTATGTGAAAAGGAGGGTTGGATACCACATAATCCAAAGAATTAGAGGGGATGTCTTCTAAGTTGTTGTTATGAAAAAAGGAAACGTTTTCTCCTTTTACATTTAATTTAGAACTTTCTATCGCCAACTGAGAGTCATCAACGAGAGCAATGTCTGCATCCGGAAATAATTGTTGCACTTCTTTCGCTATAATTCCATTACCCGAAGCCAAATCTAGCACAGATTTCACCTCTTCGGGAGTTTCCAAATTTTCGATGAGGAATTGGGTAGCATAATCGATATGATGAGAGGAGAAAACCCCATAATATTGTTTGATTTCTGACTCGCCAAACTCAATCGATTTAATCATTGTTTTTTCTGGTTCTACTTTTGGTTTTCTTAGTATCAATACTCTTGCTTTCTTTTTTGATAGTGATTGTTCTACTTCATCAAAATATTCTGCTCCAATTTCCAACAGTTGTTTGGTAAAATTTCTTGTCATAAAACCGCAGAAGAGCGTTGCGTCTTTGTTCGAGTTTTTTACAAAATGAGAAAGAAATAATTCGAACAACTCCAGTGATTTAGGAATTTTCATTAATCCAATTTCCACTTTTTCGGAAAGTGGTTCCAGCAGTGAAACGGCCTCAAAATGATCAACTGAGATTGAATTATTCGAAAAGTTTTCGAGGGTGGCTTTTACTTGACTTTTGGCATCCAGGGCCGCAAATGTTTTTCTGGGTGCCGCGTGGGAGCTCAAATATCCAAAAGAATCATTGTAAATAACTAGGGGAGATGTATCGGATTCTTCCAATTGATGAATGAGTAATTCGTCTGCAGCACTCCAAGCTCGAAGAGAATTGTTGGTAGATTCTGGTACTCTTACAATAGATAAGGTTTTGGACATGGTAAAAATTGGTAAAAAAACATGCAACCCAGCAATTTATTACCAGCGCATGTTTTGAATATAGAATATTAGGTTAATGAGAGCAAAAGGGATTATTTTATTTTTAAGGTATGTCCCATTTTGTCTCTTTTTGTTTCAAGATAGCTTTTGTTGTGCACGTTAGCTTCTATTTCGAGCGATACGTTTTCTACAATTTCCAACCCGTAACCAATCAATCCCGTTCTTTTCTGCGGATTGTTACTCATTAATTTCATTTTGGTAACTCCTAGTTTTCTAAGTATTTGTGCTCCAATTCCGTAGTCTCGTTGGTCGCCTTTAAATCCAAGCTTGAAATTTGCTTCAAGGGTATCATATCCTTCTTCTTGAAGTTTGTAAGCTTTTAGTTTGTTCAGTAATCCAATCCCTCTTCCTTCCTGATTCATATACAGGATTACTCCTTTGCCAGCTTCTTCAACCATTTTCATGGCAGTGTGAAGTTGAGGTCCACAATCGCATCTGCATGAACCAAAAATATCTCCAGTCATACAACTTGAGTGTACTCTAACCAATATGGGTTCGTCCTTTTCCCATTCCCCTTTTACAAGGGCTAAATGCTCTTTGCCGTCAGTATTTTGAGAAAAATGAACTAACTCAAAATTTCCATATTCGGTAGGAAGTTGGATTTCTATTTGTTTTTCAACTAAACTTTCATTTTGTAATCGATACGAAATCAAGTCTTCAATAGAGATGATTTTCATTTCATGTTTTTTGGCAATTTTCATCAATTGAGGTAGTCTTGCCATGGTTCCATCCTCATTCAGTATTTCTACAATGATACCCGCTTCTTCGAATCCAGCCATTCTAGATAAATCTACGGCCGCCTCTGTGTGACCTGCTCTTCTCAATACACCTCCATTTCTTGCTCTCAAAGGAAAAATGTGACCTGGCTTACCCAGTTGATTAGGTTTGGTAGAAGGATCTATCAGTGCCTTTATAGTTTTGTCCCTATCGCTTGCCGAAATTCCGGTAGTACATCCCTGACCGATGAGGTCAACCGAGATTGTAAAAGGAGTTTCGTAATGAGAATTGTTACTTTGTACCATTAGGTCGAGGTTCAATTCTTCGCATCTCGCCTCAGATAAAGGAGCACAAATAAGTCCTCTACCGTGAGTTGCCATAAAATTGATGATCTCCGGAGAAGAGTTTCTCGCTGCCGTTAAAAAATCTCCTTCGTTTTCTCTGTCTTCGTCATCCACTACAATGATTACCTTTCCAGCTCTTATGTCTTCCAGCGCCTCTTCGATAGTGTTTAGTTTGATGTCTTCCATGTGTTCTTCAAAAAAATAAATGATACGTTTCTTTCACAAAAGTACGCCAAATATTAGAGGTGTACCTATTTTTTTAAATGTTAATTATGATTTGTCAATTATCATTTATCAATTATCTTTGAACTAAACCAAGATAAAAAAACAGTAGAATGAAATTATTAGCAGAGAAAGTTGTCCTAATAACAGGTGCCTCCAAAGGAATTGGAAAAGGAATAGCAATGAAATGCGCTGAACAAGGAGCAAGCATCGCGTTTACTTATTTGTCTTCACCAGAAAAAGCAAAGGAAGTAGAAAAAGAATTGATAGAAATGGGAGTAAAGGCAAAAGGGTATCAATCGGATGCTTCTGAATTTGAGGCTTCTCAAAAATTGGTGGAAGATGTAATGGCTGATTTTGGACAGATAGATGCTTTGGTGAATAACGCAGGAATTACGAAAGATGGATTATTGATGAGGATGTCTGAACAAGATTGGGATGATGTGATTAGAATTAACCTCAAATCTGTATTTAACCTAACAAAGGCTGTACAAAGACCTATGTTAAAACAAAGAAAAGGATCTATTATCAACCTAACTTCTGTTGTGGGAGTAAACGGAAATGCTGGACAATCCAACTATTCGGCTTCTAAAGCGGGAATGATTGGTTTTACCAAATCGGTAGCCAAAGAGCTTGGATCTAGAAATATCAGGAGTAATGCAATTGCACCAGGATTTATTGCTACCGAAATGACAGCCAAATTGGACCAAGAAGTGGTAGAAGGTTGGGTAAAAGACATACCTTTGAAAAGAGCTGGAACACCGGATGATGTTGCCGATGTAGTAGTGTTCTTGGCAAGTGACATGAGCGCATACGTCACTGGACAAACGATTCACGTTTGTGGAGGAATGCTAACCTAAATTAATTGACTGATTGAAAATTCTTCTTAATTCACCAATTTGGTACATTGTAATTTGCTTATTGATTGCAGGATTAGGTGCGTATTTTCTATATCGAAATGATTCTAAATTGACCGAAATGCTCAAAAGTTGGAAACGACTGTTGAGTATTTTTCGTTTTGTGAGTTTGTTTTTTCTGAGCTTTTTACTTCTTGAACCTCTCCTCGAATATTCCAAAACCAAGGTAGAAAAGCCAATTGTTGTGTTATTGAAAGATAATTCTTCTTCCATTTTGGCACATCAGGATTCTAGCGAGTACGGAACTCGTTACAAAACAAAAATGGCTGAATTAGCTGCCAATCTCTCTCAGGATTTTGAAGTAGCCTCTTATACTTTTGGAAAACAATTATCGACTAATAATGAGCTAGATTTTAATGAAAATGGAACAAACCTCTCTGCCGTTTTTTCGGAAATAAAACAGAGATACTTCAACAGGAACTTGGGAGCCATCGTACTCGCCTCAGATGGTATATACAATCAAGGGAGTAATCCATTGTACACAGCCAAAGAGTTTAAGGGAGTTCCTGTCAATACCATTTTGTTGGGGGACTCTTCCCCGCAAAAGGACGTTTGGATAGAACATGTTTTTCACAACAAAATTGCCTATCAAGGAAATACCTTCCCTGTGGAAGTAGCAATTCTGTCTGCGGGAGTTCTTGATGCAAAATCAAGTGTTGTAATCCAGTCTCGTGGTTCGGTTTTGTCTGAGACGCCAATCCAAATTTCCAGTTCAAAAGGTGTGCAAAAAGTGAGGTTTGAGATTGAGGCTAGTCAAGTAGGTTTGCAAAAATTCTCCATTAAAATTAAGGGAATAGAGGGGGAGGTTACTCTTCAAAACAATGAAACATCCTTTTATGTAGAGGTATTGAAATCGAAACAGAAAATTTTACTGCTCGCCAATTCCCCTCATCCAGATGTGCAGGCAATCAAAAATGGGTTGTTGGAAAATGATAATTACGAATTAGACACCAAGCTTGCAAACAATATTCCCCGAGATTTGAATCAATATAGTTTGATCATTACCCATAATTTACCCAGTTCGAAGTTCCAAGTCTCTCAAATCTTTGGGAGCGCTGTTCCTGTGTTTGCCGTTTTGGGAAACCAGGTCGATTACTCATTTTTCAACCAATTAGGGTTGGGTATACAAATAATAGCAACCAAGAACGAGACAGAGGCTGGACTGGCCGTGAATCCAAATTTCAATCAATTTGAACTTTCTAGGGAGGCAATGAGCAAGTTAGGAAGTTATAGTCCTATTCAAGTTCCGTTTTCTAATAAGTACGAGGTAAGTAATTCTTCTCAAGTAGCGTTGTATCAGCGAATAGGTCCAGCTAAAACGGAGTATCCCTTATTGATGTTTTCCAGCCAAGAGGAGAAAAAACGGGGAGTGTTTGTTGGCGAAGGAATGTGGCGATGGCGATTACAAGAATATGCCGAAGACGGCAACCGTGAAAGCGTAGATGAGTTATTTCAGCAGTCGGTTCAGTTCCTCGTGGCAAAGGAAGATAAGAGCCGATTTAGGGTTACAGGAAAGCCTATTTATGTGCAAGGTGACGAAATTCTTGTGAGAGCTGAGGTATACAACAAAAGCTATGAGCCAATAAATTCTCAAGAAGTTGCTTTCGAACTAACCGATGAAAAAAATGAGAAATTTCAATTCTTGTTTTCACCCGATGGGGAAGCCTACAAACTTTCCTTGGGAAAATTAAGGAATGGAAAGTATTCATACACGACTAGCACACTAGTTGACGGAGTCACTGAGACGAAAACAGGCGAATTTTCTGTAGAAAAAATCAATCTAGAACTTACTCAAACCAGAGCCAATGTAGAAGTTCTTTCGCAGCTGAGTGCCAATACAAATGGCAAGTTTTTGTCATTGGATGAAAGTGGATTGCTGCCGGAATTTATAGTGAGTAATGGATCTATGACAGCTGTTAGGTATGAAGAAAAAGAGGTGGAAGATTTGATCGAACTCAAATTTTTGTTTTATCTGCTCCTTCTTATTCTTGGGGTAGAGTGGTTCGTGAGAAAGAGGAATGGGGGCTATTAAAATTATTTTGCACACAAACTTTTTCTTATATTCAAGGTTATATTTATAAGACATTCTACATATTTTTTATTTATATATAAAAAATGAAAGTTTTTTCATTCAAATCAAAAGATTGAAAGCCTAGTTTTAATTAAAAGTTAAGGTTTTCAATCGTTTTTTGAGTTTGATTTGTAACTTTTGTTACCGATGAAACAAATTATTTTTTTCATATTTCAAAAAAAATAAATTGAAATGAAAAAACTATTAATTATTGGAGGAGGAACAGGCGGAATCATGACCGCTGCGCAGTTTTTGAAAAATGGAAATGTAACCGTTACCTTACTTGAGCCAGCAGAATATCACTTTTACCAGCCTGCATGGACTCTAGTAGGTGCCAATGCTTACAATTTTGAAAAAACAAAAAGATCCATGGCCTCAGTGATACCAAAAGGCGTTAATTGGATAAAAGAATTTGCCGATTCATTTGATTGTGAAAACAATGCCGTAATCACAAGATCCGGAAAAAGAATTGACTACGATTATCTAGTGGTATCACCTGGAATAAAAATCGATACCTCGTTAGTAAAAGGATTAACGGAAGCAATAGATAAAGGAGTTGTCTGTAGTAATTATACTGATCCAAAGCATACTTGGGAGGTGTTAAAGAATTTTAAAGGAGGAACGGCTTTATTTACTCAACCGGCTACACCAATAAAGTGTGGTGGGGCTCCCCAAAAAATAATGTATTTGGCCGAAGAACATTTTAGAAGGTCTGGAGTAAGACAAAAAACAGATATAGTTTTTGCAACTCCTGGAGGTGTAATTTTTGGCGTGAAGCCAATAGCCAAAACTCTTATGGAGGTAATCAATAAAAAAGATATCAATGTCAGGTATCACCACAAATTGGTAGAAGTAGATGCCGAAAAACAAATTGCTTGGTATGAATTAACAAAAGATCCAAAAGCGGGAGGTTGTGTCTTGATGGAAGATAAAGATGATAGCTCTTCCAGCATAGACGAATCGATAAATTACAATAGCAAAGACATTAAAGTTACAAAAAAGGATACTATGTACGGTATTCATTTTGACATGCTTCATTTAGCACCCCCTCAAACAGCACCAGATTTCATTAAAAATTCTGACTTGGCTAACGAAGCTGGGTGGTTGGATGTGGACCATGGTACGCTTCAGCATAAGAAATATGCAAATGTATTTGGAATGGGAGATGCAGCAGCTTTGCCAACAGCTAAAACTGGAGCGGCAATAAGGAAGCAAGTTCCGATTGTGGTACAAAATATTTCTAGATTGATACAATCTAATCCACTGGGAGAAAAGACTTATAACGGATATTCTTCGTGTCCGTTAGTCACTGGTTACGGAAAAATGGTGCTGGCCGAATTCGATTATGACTCAAATTTCACACCGGATCCAAAGCTTAAACAAATGTTAGTCTTTGATTCTTCGAAGGAGCACCGAAGATTATGGTGGCTTAAGAAATACATTTTACCCAGATTGTATTGGAACAAAATGCTGAAGGGTGTTGAAGTATAAACTAATGATTAGAGAGTTGAAAAAAGGGAAGGCAGAGATGTTCTTCTCTTTTTTTTGTGACTAATTTTTTATGGGCTTGATATGGGCTATATGTTATTGCATTCATTGTTACATTTGTCAAAAAATAATTAGATGTATATTAAATACACATTCTTTCTTTTCTTCTTCTTTTTTGTGTTAGGTCTTCAAGCTCAAGACTCGTCAAACGCCTCAGGAGGAGAATTTACCTCTGTTAGCGGCACAGTCAGTTTTTCTGTAGGTCAATTGGTTTGCGATTTTTATAGTGGTTCTTCTCAATCGATAGCCGAGGGAGTTCAACAGCCCTATGAAATAAGCAAAACATTTGGGATTCCTATCTTGGGTGCAGATATAGAACTGTTGGTTTACCCAAATCCCACTTTTAGTACGGTCATATTAAATTCTAACAAACCAGATGGATTGGAATATCGATTGTACACTATTCATGGTAAGCTAATCGTATCTAATTCCATTTCTCTGCAACATACTGAAATTGACTTATCCAACTTGGCTCAAGCGACCTATTTACTGAGAGTAAGTAAAAGCGGGCAAATAATTAAAAACTTTAAATTGATTAAAAATTAAACTCATGAAAAAGACTTTATTCTTTTCTTTCTTTGTTGCTCTTACTTATTTATCATTTGGACAATCTCCAAATAAAATGAGTTATCAGGCAGTCATAAGAAATTCAACAAATAATTTGGTTGTAAATCAACCCATTGGTATGCAAGTATCTATTATTCAAGGATCTTCAACAGGAACTGTTGTATTCTCTGAGCGACATACCCCTGCAACGAATGCAAACGGACTTGTATCGATAGAAATAGGTGATGGCATTTCTGTTTTTGGAGTTTTTTCTGGAATAGATTGGGGGAATGGACCTTTTTTTATTAAAACTGAAACAGATCCAAATGGAGGGGTGAGTTACTCTATTACGGGTGTTTCTCAGTTGTTAAGCGTTCCTTTTTCTTTGTATTCTTCTATGTCTGATAGCAGTAAATTTGATAAAGTGAATGACGCAGACAGTGACCCGAACAATGAAATTCAAATCCTATCTTATTCTAATGATACGTTGTTCCTTTCAAATGCAGGGTTTGTGATTCTTCCAACACCTGGAAGTGGCCCACAGGGAATTCAGGGTCCCAAAGGAGATACCGGAGCGATGGGTCCTCAAGGGATTCAGGGAGTTCAAGGACCAATAGGATTGACTGGAGCAACCGGTCCTCAGGGTCCCAAAGGAGATACCGGAGCGATGGG
>CBFHVI010000024.1:0-33472 GCA_965658995.1 Flavobacteriales bacterium
CCCTTTTTAGATGTTATTGCAAAATACGTTGATGAAAACGGGATAGAAAGACCCAAAGATTTTGTAGTAAAATCAGTCGCGAACAAATCGGCACTTAAAATACATATCATTACCAGTATTGATAAGAAAAGTGACTTAGAGGACATCGCAAGTCAGCACAATATCCGGTTTAATGAACTCATTACCGAAATTGAAACAATCGTTCATTCAGGGACTAAAATCAATCTAGATTATTACATTAATGAAATGCTAGACGAGGAGGAGCAAGAGGAGATTTACGAGTATTTTATGGAGTCAAACACTGATTCAATTAATCAAGCTTACCAAGAGCTTGACGAGGAATATGAAGAAGAAGAATTGAGACTAATGAGAATTAAATTCATGTCAGAAGTGGCGAATTAACTGTAATATTTTACGCAATTTTCTTAAAGAAAAAAGAACAAACAAAAGTGAAGAAAGAAATAGACAAGAAAACCCTAATTAAAGCCTACGAATTAATGTGTACAGCTGTTTCAATGACAGAGTTGTATGAAGAAAATAAAGCAATAACAAGCAAATATGTCCACGCAACTTCAAGGGGGCATGAAGCGATACAGTTGGCTGTTGCCATGCAACTTAAACCTTGTGATTACTTAGCTCCCTATTACCGAGACGATTCCATGTTGTTGGGAATAGGAATGAGGCCTTTTGACTTGATGTTACAATTGTTAGGAAAAAAGAATGATCCATTTTCGGGTGGAAGAACTTATTATTCTCACCCAAGTCTTAAGGACGAGGATAAGCCAAAAATCCCTCACCAATCTTCAGCCACCGGAATGCAAGCAATCCCAACCACGGGATTGGCAATGGGAATTCAATACTTGGAAGAACAAGGGTTGAGTAAAACAGACGACAAACCTGTAGTGGTTTGTTCTCTTGGAGATGCTTGTATCACAGAGGGAGAAGTGTCAGAAGCATTTCACATGGCAGCTCTAAAGCAACTGCCTATTATTTTTGTGGTTCAAGACAATGAATGGGACATTTCGGCTCATGCTCGTGAAATTAGAAATCAAAATGCTTTTGAGTATGCCCAAGGTTTCAAAGGACTAGAAGCACTTACTATAGACGGAACAGATTTTGTAAACTCTTACCAAGTCCTGGAAGAAACTATCGAAAAAGTGCGTACTGAAAGAAGGCCATTTTTGATTCATGCAGAAGTTCCTTTATTAAATCACCACACCTCTGGAGTAAGAATGGAATGGTATCGTCATGATTTAAAAGAACAAAGAAAGAGAGATCCTTTTCCAAAATTTAAAGCACAACTCAAGGAGTTGGGAATTGGAATAGCGGATTTAATAAATGTAGAAGCAAGAGCCAAGAAAACTGTAGAAGCAGATTATCAGCTCGCCTTAAAGGAAGAAGATCCGCAACCGTCTGATTTATTTACTCATGATTTTGCACCAACCCCTATTACTGAAGAAAAAGGAGAGCGTTCTCCTGCTGGGAAAGAACCCACAGTGATGGTGGATAGTGCGCTTTTCGCTGTTCAGGAGTTGATGGAAAAGCACCCAGAGTGTTTACTTTACGGACAAGATGTTGGAGGAAGATTAGGAGGTGTTTTTAGAGAAGCAGCCACCTTGGCTCAAAAATTTGGCGATAACCGAGTATTTAATACGCCTATTCAAGAAGCATTTATTATTGGAAGCACTGTAGGAATGTCAGCTGCGGGAACAAAGCCAATCGTTGAAGTTCAATTTGCAGATTATATTTGGCCGGGCCTCAATCAGCTGTTTACTGAGGTAAGTAGATCGTGTTATCTGTCGAATGGGAAATGGCCTGTTAGCTCTATCTTGAGAGTGCCAATTGGCGCATACGGCAGTGGTGGACCTTATCATTCATCAAGTGTTGAGTCGGTTTTGGCAAATATTAGAGGAATAAAGATTGCTTACCCAAGTACGGGTGCCGATCTCAAAGGTCTTTTGAAAGCTGCTTATTATGATCCAAATCCCTGTGTTATGTTGGAGCACAAAGGATTGTATTGGAGTAAAATTAAAGGAACAGAAGGAGCGAAGACAATTGACCCAGATGAAGAGTATGTGATTCCTTTTGGGAAAGGAAGAGTGGTATTGGAAGCAGAAAAATCAGCGGTAGAAAAAGGAGAATCACTCACCATAATTACTTACGGAATGGGAGTTTATTGGGCATTAGAAGCGGCAAAATCTCACAAGGGTAAGGTTGAGATTATTGATATTCGAACTATTTATCCTTTGGATGAAGAACTAATTATTCAATCGGCTAAGAAACATGGAAAATGTATCGTAGTAACGGAAGAACCGAAAGGAAATGGTTTTGGACAAAGCATCGCTTCACTCATTTCTAGAGAATCTTTCGAAAAATTGGATGCTCCTGTATCGATTGTTGGTTCTGAAAACATGCCAGCGATTCCGCTAAACTCTACATTAGAGTCAACTATGATTCCTAATGCGTCAAAGCTGGAAAAAGAGATTTCAACTTTGTTAAGCTATTAACAACTCTTGGTTAAGAATCATTTGTAAAAGGTTTAGGCACTGCCTCCAAATCCCTTTATATTTGAATAGAAACTTTAAGTTATATGTTAAGAACGATTTTCAAAAAGAAGGTAAACGAAGATAAACTAGCGAATGTATTGATCAATTCATTGGTTCATGCAATGGAAGTTGGTTTTCCAGATATATCTGAATTGATAAATAACGACAAGGATTTTGTAGAAAAACCTAACATTTCTCCTGAAGACTACGATAGATTTATGCTAATCTTGTTTGTGGGAAACCTCAAAATAATGGAAAAGAGATTGGAAGGAGAGCAGGCGGATAGACTGAAAGAATTGCTAATAGAAAAGTTTTCTACCTTATATAATTTGAAGGTGTCTCAAACTAAAGACCATATAAAGAGTTACTCTTCTTTTATGTCCAAAATAAATTACCCTTCAAAAAATGCCTTGTATGCCATGTCGAAGTGTATTTTTCACAAATACAATTTGGCCTCCTACCAAGAAGATTATTTTAAAGACATGAATACTCCAAATCCAAAATTCCTTAAGCGATTAAATAATATTGTGGAGAAATTTGTGTGGGATTGGGATTACTTTTTATCCAAGTATAATTTTGTTAGTTAAGTAACTCACTCAATCTTTTACCCATACTCATACAGGCTTGAAGTAAATACCCTCCGGTAGGAGCATCCCAATCGAGCATTTCGCCAATTACGTAATGGTTCGGAAGTTTTTTTAGTTCAAAGTTCTCTTCAATTTCGGTTAATTCTATTCCGCCAACTGTAGAGATAGCTTTCTCTATATCGTCAAATCCAATAACGGAAAGAGGAATGTTTTTTACATGATTAGCCAAAAATTCGGGATTCATAAAGTCCTCCTTCTCACAAGTTCTTTTGACCAAATCAAACATGGGTTTAGATAATTTTAATTGCCAAATAACATGTTCGCTCCAAGTATTTTTCTTCTTAGGACTCTTTAATTTTCTCAATACCGCATCAGTTTTAGTAGTCGGCTTTAAATCTACCTTGAGTTTTGCTTCTCCTTTTTTTTCAATTTGAGACCTTATTTCAGCGCTCAGCGCATATACAGCACTTCCTTCTAATCCTAGCCGAGTGATAACAACATCTCCTTTTTTAGCCATATTTCCGCAAGAGACTTCAATGCTTTTTAAGGGTTGTCCTTCGTTTGTTTTTACAAATTTTTCTTTCCAAACTATATGAACTCCGCAATTGGAGGGAGAAAATGGTTTTGTTCTAATATGCTTCTCTTCAAAATATGAAAGCCACTCTCCTTGCGAGCCCGTTTTTTTCCAGCTTGCTCCACCCAGGGCAAAAACTACTTTATCAGCAGTTATTTTTGTGCTACCTTCTGGTGTTTCAAAAACGAGTGAATTATTATCGAATCCTTTCCAGCTATGATTATAATTAATAGTGATTTTGTTTTCCTTGATTTTATTTTCAAAAGCCTGTAACACTTGAATGGGTTTGGTGGGTTTTACAGGGAAAACTCTTTTACTGCTTCCCACAAAAGTATCAATGCCATTCTCTTTCAACCACTTGATAAAATCAGTATTGGTAAAAGTATCCAAGCTAGCAAGAATAGGAGTAGAAGCAAAGTACTTGGATTTCATGTCGGCAATATCCGAAGAGTGAGTTAGATTGAAGCCACCTTTGCCAGCGACAAGAAATTTTCTGCCCAGCGCTTGGTTTTTTTCATAAATGGTAACATCATACTCGGTAGAATCAATGTGAGCTGCAAGCATAATGGCCGAAGATCCTCCTCCAACTATTGCTATTGTTTCTTTGTTTTTACTCATTGTTTTTTCTCTTTCTTTCTTCGGCCTCCTCAATTTCTATGTCTAAATGATCGGTAAACAGAATACCATTTAAATGATCTATTTCGTGCTGAAAGATTACAGCTGTGAATGCTTCAATCATTTCAATCCCCTTGCTGCCATCCAATTTTTCGTATTCCAATAAAATGGCATACGCTCTATTTTTTGTGGTGTCCATTTTGTCTGGGATAGACAGGCAGCCTTCCAAACAAAATTGTGTTTTTTTAGAATATTGTCTGATTGTAGGGTTTACATAAATTTCAAATGGATAATCAGCCTTATCGAACCGCTGAACTGCTATCATTTTTTTTAATATTCCAACCTGAGGGGCTGCAATTCCAACTCCAGGGTTTTTAGTATCATTCACAGTGGTAAGCAATCTTTTGGCAAGAATATTGACTAATTGTTTGTTGTTTGTAACATCTAAGGGCTTACTGGCAGTTCTTAGAATAAGGGAATCCGCTTGATTGGTAATTTGTAAAATTCTCATCGGTTCCGAAACTTTACCTTGGGTGAGTAGCGATTCTTCGTGTTGAGTAAATTCAAAAAGAGGGTTTATTTTGTTCGATTCTTTACTTTTTGAGACTGAACAAGAGAATAGGAATACACTAGAGATAATAGAGAGTACAAAATGCTTCATGTCTTATTTTTTTCAAAGATAAGGGAAAGGTAGAAATATTTGAGACAAAGAGTTCTCTACCCTCAAAAAAACATCACAACCCAATTTTTTTTAAATTAATTTTATCTCATGATAGTAGATTATTCCACCAGACCCATAAGAGTAACGAGAGAGATAAATGAATTGTTGGGAAAGCCATTTTCTTTGAGAATGAGGCTGGCCATGAAAGGAATTGGTTCTCACAGAATGAAAATAGAAAAGTCAAGCCTTGAGATATTTGAAAAACTATCCAAATTTCAACAGATAAAATACGGCAGTGTGGAACTAAGACCAAAGGGGATTATTGTGCACTTCAAGGATAATCTCACTCATTGGGTTTGGGTAATTCCTTATTACAAGCTGGTGATTTACCAAACCGATTACGACAGTATTCACTCTGAGGGTAACTTCATAAATTTCAACAAAATTTCGTTGAAACAAACAAATGAATCTTTTTTTAAAAAAATACTTCACCTCAGGAATGAATTCATGGAGAAAAATTACTCTGGAGGGCCTAATTCCTATTAATTACCCTATCAATCGAATTCTTGAGAAGAATAATAATTAAAAATATTATGCAGGAGTTCTTTTACTTCTGAAGACGATTTGGAATAGATGGTATTGAAAGGATGCTCCCAATTTTCGTTCACGATTAATTGAATCCGAAATTCACCCGATTGGGCAGAAATGTTCCCGTACCATCCAAGATCTATTTTCAAATCATGCTCTGGAAATTCACATTGAAATAGATTTTCACTGAGGTAGTTTGTGTTTTTTTCTATTAATAATTCACTTTCAAGCTCATACGTATAAAATTCATGGTGGATAATGCGGCAATCTGTAGGAACGCGAATTTGATGAAGTTGGCTCATAGGAATAAAAATAGGGATAGAAGTTTCTAATTGTCTTCGAACTGAATTTCGTAGAGATTCCTATAAGTACCATTCATGGCCAGTAGTTCTTCGTGATTTCCTTGTTCTATGATTCTTCCTTTATCTAGTACAATAATTTTATCTGCTTTCTTGATGGTAGACAATCTGTGCGCAACAATAATGGAGGTCCTACCTTGCGTTAATTTATCAATCGCGCTTTGAATTAATTCCTCTGTTTCGGTGTCAATACTCGAGGTAGCTTCATCTAATACCAATACGGATGGGTTGTATACGTAAGCACGAACAAATGAAATTAGTTGTCGCTGACCCGTGGAAAGAGAGTTTCCTCTTTCTTTCACATCGTAGTCGTAATCTCTTGGTAATCGCATGATAAAATCGTGCAAACCTACAAATTTTGATGCCTCAATTACCTCTTCTTTCGTTATAGAAGGGTTTTTGAGGGTAATATTGTTCAAGATAGTATCTGAAAACAAAAATACATCTTGGAGTACAATCGCTATATTTTGTCGTAAATCTTCGAGAGAAATTTCTCTTATATCTTTCCCATCTATGGAAATACTTCCAGATTGAAATTCATAAAACCTACTAAGGATATTTATAATACTTGATTTTCCTGCGCCAGTCGCCCCAACAAAAGCAACGGTTTCTCCTTTTTTGATGTTAAAAGAAACTTCTTTCAATACATAATCATCCTCGTTGTAGGCAAACTTTACAGAGTCGAATGTTACTTCTCCCAAGTATTTTTCGTTTTGAGTGTTTTCGCTATTTGTTGGAATAATTTGGTTATCATCCAGCACTTCAAAAATATTTTTTGCTCTTACCAATCCTCTTTGAATCACATTGAATTTGTCTGCCAACATTCTGATAGGTCGGTACAACATGTTAATCCACATGATGAAAGCTACTAACTCACCTGTGCTAGTTTCCGACAAAGGTCTATCAATAATTTGATAGGAAGCATAAAAAATTACAAAAGCAATGGAGATTGAACTGAGGATTTCAACTACGGGAAAAAAGATGGAATAAGCCCAAACGGACTTGATGTGCGCATTTCGGTGAAGTTTATTGATTTCTTCAAATTTCTGATATTCGATTTTCTCCCTCGAAAACAATTGTAAGATACTCATCCCAATAATTCTTTCTTGAACAAAAGTATTGAGTTTAGACACTTGGGTGCTTTCGAGTTGATATGCTTTTTTTATGGCATTTTTAAAAATATTGGTCGCCCAAAAGAGCAGAGGCAAAGGAAGTAACACAAGTAAAGTGAACATCCAGTTGGTAGTGAACATCACCATGATAACTACGGCTAAACTCAAAATATCACCCGCTACCGTGATAATTCCATTCGAAAAAATTTCTGAAGCAGCCTCTACATCCGAAACAAGTCGAGTAACCAGCCTTCCTATGGGGTTCTTATCGAAATACTGAGTCTTAAATGTTGTGAGATGATTGTATAATCTCTCTCTCATATTAGCGATAATGTTTTGACCAATAAGGTTGGTAAAGTATACCGTGACAAAACGCAAAATTGCTTCTAGAACTATGGTAATAATAGCAATTATCGTCCAATAAAGAAATCCATTCTCTGGCTGAATAGAAAGATCTAAGTTGTTCAGAGTATTCATCATAAACCCATTGAATTCAGTTTTACCATCCACAAACTTATCTATCATAAAGAATAGAATAAGAGGGCGAAGTGGCGACAAAACTGCATTCAGAATAGTACCAAAAACCGTTAACAAAAACATTGTTTTGTGCGGTTTCAAGAAAATGAGAACTCTTTTGAATAAATAGATGTTTTTTGTTTCAGCCATGGAAGTGTTAAGCAATTGCTTTTATTATATCTTGTTTGGTTATTATGTGGTAGTTCCCGTCTTCTTTTTGGACCATGACTGCTGCATTCTCTTCCGTCATAAGTTTAGAGATGTCTTCCAATTTTGAAGTCAGTTCAACCATTGGAAAAGGCGGATTCATTAGGGGTTCAATCGAATCTCTTTTTGCCTCAGGATGTTCAAAAAGATAGGTCAGAACATTGATTTCACTGATAGACCCCACAATTTCATTTCCATGAAATACTGGTATTTGCGAAATGTTGAATTTCGACATTTTTTCTACCACCGAACTTATAGATTCATCGTGATTGGCAATAACCAAATTCCCTTCAGTACGCACAATATCCTTTGCAATAGGAGTAGAGGTGGTTTCCACATATCCTCTTTCTTTCATCCACTCTTGGTTGAAGAATTTTCCTACATATCTACTTCCATGATCATGGAACAAAACTACCACCACGTCCTCTTTTTTGAACATGTGTTTCACTTGTAGTAAACCTTGTACCGCAGAGCCTGCTGAGTTACCTACAAATATTCCTTCTTCTTTGGCGATTCGGGGAGTCATGATTGCAGCCTCTTTGTCCGTCACTTTCTCAAAATGATCAATAATATCAAAATCTACATTTTTCGGTAAAATGTCCTCTCCAATTCCCTCGGTAACATACGGATAGATTTCTGCCTCATCAAAAATTCCAGTCTCATGGTATTTTTTAAAAACAGATCCGTAGGTATCAATTCCAATAATTTTAATGTTTGGATTTTTTTCTTTCAAGTACTTTCCCACACCTGAAATGGTTCCGCCAGTACCAACACCCACCACAAAGTGAGTGATTTTTCCGTCAGTTTGTTCCCAAATTTCGGGTCCTGTACTTTCGTAATGTGCCTGTCTGTTAGACAAGTTGTCGTATTGATTTACGTACCAACTATTAGGCACTTCCGTAGCCAATCTTTTTGAAACAGAGTAATAAGATCGGGGATCATCAGGCTCTACATTTGTAGGGCAAACAACTACCTCGGCACCCACTGCTCTCAATATGTCCATTTTCTCTTTTGATTGTTTGTCACTAAGAACGCACATCATTTTATACCCTTTAATAATACAAGCTAGAGCCAATCCCATACCTGTATTTCCCGATGTTCCTTCTATTACTGTACCACCTGGTTTTAACAATCCTGCTTTCTCTGCATCTTCAATCATTTTAACCGCCATTCTATCTTTCACAGAATTTCCTGGATTCGTAGTTTCTACTTTTGCTAATACCAAAGCATCTATTTCTTTTGTAAGCGTATTGAGTTTTACCAAAGGAGTGTTTCCTATGGTTTCTAAGATATTGTTGTAATATTTCATTCCTATATTTATCGGGTTTTCATCTATATTTTTGCAAATATACGGATTTGTATGTTCAAAAAATGTAAGGATTCAATGTCAGTGAAGAAATGCCTATTTCTGCAAGTTTTTAAACTTGGAATTATTCTAAATAATTTTTACAGAACAATTTAAAGTGCTTATTAATAAATAGTTATGAAATATTCTTTCTCCTGAATAGATGTAGGAATATAGGCTCAGAAGATATTAACTTTTTATATGTTGAAAAAAGAGACAAAACAATTGCATAAAAGCATTGGCTTTTTATAAATTTGCAGCAATTAAATGTAGAATTACATCAAATGGCAAAAGCTATAAAAATTAGAAAAGGGCTTGATCTCAAGCTAAAAGGGAAACCAGAACAAACAATTAGTGACGTTTCCAATTCACCTTATTTCGCAATCAAACCTTCAGACTTCCCTTCATTAACACCAAAAATGGTGGTAAAAGAAGGAGAATCAGTAAAAATAGGCTCACCTATTTTTCATGACAAATACAGGGAGGCGATTCAATATGTTTCTCCAGTGAGTGGAACGATTAGCGAGATAAAACGTGGAGAAAAAAGAAGAATTCTAGAAGTTATCATCAAAGCAGATTCGGAGTTTTCTTCCGAAACTATTGATACAAGCGGTGACACAAAAGAAGTAATTTTGAAAAGTGGTTTGTGGCCATTTATTAAGCAAAGACCTCTAGATATAGTAGCTGATTACAATCAAACGCCAAAGGCAATATTTGTCTCTGGATTTGATTCTTCGCCATTGGCACCAGATTATGAGTTTTTGTTGAAAGACAAGAAAGAAGCTCTTCAGGCCGGTTTTGATGCGTTACAAAAGTTAACCAATGGAAAAGTAAACGTTACTATAGAAAATTCAAACAAAAGTACGAGTGTTTTTAGTTCTATTAATGGTATCGAGTTACATACAATTAACAGTAAACACCCTGCAGGTAATGTAGGAACACAAATTCACCAAATCGATCCTATTAATAAAGGAGAATATGTCTGGACAGTGAATGCATTAGATGTTGCGCGGATTGGGAATCTTTTTCTTTCAGGAAAAGTAGACTTTTCTAAAACCATCGCGCTCACAGGTTCAGAAGTTGAGTCACCTTCTTACTACAAACTTATAGGAGGAGCAAGTTTGACAAATTTGGTAGAAAAGAAAATTGTGTCAGACAACGTTCGGTATATTTCAGGAAATGTTTTAGTAGGAACCAATGTTGGAAAAGAGGGATTCTTAGGGTTTTATGATAACCAAGTTACAGTTATTCCAGAAGGAGATCATTACAAAGTATCATTTACACAAGGGTGGTTAGCACCTGGCTTCAACAAGCTGTCTAATTCCAAAGCTTTCTTGTCGGCATTATTACCAAAGAAAGCCTATGATGTAGATACGAACCTCAATGGAGAGGAAAGAGCTTTCGTTGTATCCGGACAATACGAAGAAGTTTTCCCTTTTGATATTTATCCAGTTCAATTGCTGAAGGCAGCTATTACCAACGACATTGATAAAATGGAGAAATTAGGAATCTACGAAGTAGCGCCAGAAGATTTTGCTTTGTGTGAGTTTGTTTGTACATCCAAAATAAATTCGCAACAAATCATCAGAGACGGATTAAAAGTAATTGAGGAAGAGTGTATGTAATCACTCTTTAGTTCCAACCTATATTTAATAAACTATGAAATTTTTAAGAAATTTTTTCGACAAACGTTACGAAAAGACAAACAAAAAATGGTATCCATTAATTGAGTCTTTCGAGACTTTGGTTTTTACACCTAATCACACAACTAAATCTGGATCTCACATTCGTGATGGAATTGATTTGAAAAGAACAATGATGTTCGTGATTGTGGCAATGATTCCTGCCTTATTATTTGGTATTTGGAACGTAGGTCAGCAACATTACATCGCTCTTGGAGAAGAAGTGGCATTCATGGATAAAATCATGCATGGGGCACTAAGAGTAATACCAATTATTGCTGTGTCATATACAGTAGGATTGTTGGTGGAATTTATTTTTGGAATCATAAAGGGACACGCTCTTCACGAGGGATACTTAGTATCAGGAATGCTAATTCCTCTTATTATGCCAGTAGATACTCCGTTGTGGATGATAGCGGTAGCTACCGTATTTGGTGTAGTCATAGGAAAAGAAGTGTTTGGAGGTACAGGAATGAACGTGTTGAATGTTGCTTTAACAACCAGAGCCTTTTTATTCTTTGCTCACCCAACTTCCATGTCTGGTAACACGGTTTGGATTTCAGGATTGAAAGAAATGAAGGTAAATGGTACTCTGGCTGACGGTGTTTCTGGTGCTACTCCATTAGGTGATTTAGCTTCTATGACAACAGATAGCCCTGCTTACGCAAACATCCAAGATTTTACCGAAAACGGGATTACATTTAGTAGGGCATTAATGGGAGATTATCCAGGTTCAATAGGAGAGTCATCAGTTTACGCCATACTTATTGGATTGGCTTTTTTGTTGATTACCAGAATTGCAAGTTGGAGAATTGTAGTTTCTTTCTTCGCCGGAGGTTTTGTAATGGCAACAATCTTTAACTTATTTGCTGGAGACAATGCCTACATGCAACTACCAGCCATTCACCAATTGATGATTGGAAGTTTTATGTTTGGGATGGTGTTTATGATTACAGATCCTGTAACAGCGGCACAAACCAATAAAGGGAAATTCTATTATGGATTTTTGGCAGGATTTATTGGAATCTTGATTCGAGTTGCCAACCCAGCTTACCCAGAAGGAATTATGCTCGGAATACTTATAGCTAATGTATGTTCACCATTGATTGACCATATGGTATTGAATGGAAACATCAAACGAAGAGAAAAAAGATTGGCAAAGGCCTCAGCATAATTTACTAAGTCAAAATTAAATTTTTAACCATGAGCATAAACAAAGAAGGAAACGGATACACGATGACTTTTGCCATAGTAATGGTAGTAGTTGTGGGAGGTTTGTTAGCATATATTGCATCTACCTTGAAACCAATTCAACAAGCCAACGTGAAAAATGAAAAGATGCAAAATATTTTGCAAGCGATTGGATTGGAAGAAACGAATGGAGTTTCAAGAGACGAAGCTGGGAAGATTTTCAATGATTATATCACAGAAAGAATTATTTTGGACTATGATGGAAACGTAGTTTCTAAAAAAACAAGTGAAGACCCAATAGAGTCTGCAGCCAAATCTATGAAGGACGAGAAGGATGCTTTTAACTTAGAGGTGAGAAAGTATTACAATACTTTAACTGGATTGATGAAAAAATATCCTGAAGGAGGCGCTGAATACGAAGCAGCCATCAAAGAAAAAGGAATTAACTACCCATTATTCGTAGCTGAAAATGACAATAAGAAATATTTCGTAACATACTTTAGTGGAAAAGGATTATGGGATGATATTTGGGGATATGTTGCCTTTAGGGAAGATGGTACAACCATCAACGGTACTGTATTTGATCACAAAGGGGAAACTCCTGGACTTGGGTCTAAGATTACTGAGGAGTTGTTTCAAAACCAGTTTATAGGAAAAATAATCACGGATGAAAATTCTGGGGAATACAAACCTATAAAAGTTGAAAAACCTGGTGGAGAATATAACCAACACCAAGTAGCTGGACTTAGTGGAGCTACTTTTACAGCAGTGGGTGTTGATGAAATGATGAACAGATCTCTGGAAGTATATAATAAGTATTTTTCCTCTCTCAGAACAGCCTCGGTTCAGCCGTTAGAATCACCGGTGAACGATACAACTGCAGTGATGGATAGTATCCAAGTAATAGTGGATTCTACCATGTTAGCTATTAAATAATTAAAATTTTTTCTAAATCTAGATAGTATGTCTGAAACAAAAGAACCTTTATTCTCTAAAAAGAATAAAAAATTAATCTCAGATCCTTTGAACCTCAATAATCCTGTAACTATTCAGGTATTGGGAATATGTTCGGCACTTGCCGTAACAGTGCAAATGGATAATGCAATAGTTATGTCAGTCGCAGTGCTATTTGTACTTGTAATGGGGAACCTGATTGTTTCCTTGATGAGAAACTTAATTCCTTCTAAAATTAAAATTATCGTACAGTTAGTAATTGTTGCGGCATTGGTAATTATTGTTGACCAAGTGCTGAAAGCTTTTGTGTATGATGTATCTAAATCTCTTTCGGTATTTGTAGGATTGATTATCACCAATTGTATCATTATGGGAAGGTTAGAAGCCTTTGCACTAGGTAATAAACCTTGGGCTTCGATATTAGATGGAGTAGGAAACGGATTAGGATACGGATTAATCCTTGTTGTAGTAGCGTTTTTCAAAGAGTTATTTGGTTCAGGAAAGTTATTAGGATTTGAAATATTTGGTAATTCTGTAGACCAAACAGGACTCTATGCAATTGGATACGAAGACAACGGATTGATGTTGTTGCCTCCATCTTCATTGATTTTGGTTGCTTTGTATATTTGGATTCAAAAGAAAAGAACACCAAGCTTAATTGATGAACATTAACTAAAACTAAGGGAACGAAATATTTATTATAGAATTATGGAATTATTAAAATTATTTATCAGAGCAGCATTCGTGGATAACATGGTGTTTACCTTCTTTTTTGGAATGTGTTCATACCTTGCGGTATCCAAAACTGTGAAAACAGCTTTTGGTCTAGGGCTTGCCGTTATTTTTGTATTAGTAGTAACGGTTCCAGTTAACTACCTATTGGAGAATTATATTCTAAAAGACGGAGCATTAGCATGGTTAGGTGAAGAATACGCAGACGTAGATTTAAGTTTCTTGAGTTTCATTATGTTCATTGCCGTAATTGCCTCCATTGTGCAATTGGTAGAAATGTTGGTTGAAAAATTCTCTCCAGCCCTTTACGGAGCCTTAGGAATTTTCTTACCACTGATTGCAGTGAACTGTGCAATTTTGGGTGGGTCATTGTTTATGCAACAAAAGAACTTTCCCTCAATAGGTCACGCAACAGTTTATGGATTTGGATCAGGATTTGGATGGTTTATAGCCATCGTATTGTTAGCTGCAATTAGAGAAAAAATAAAATATTCTCACGTACCAGCTCCATTAAGAGGAGTAGGTATGGCGTTTATTTTGACAGGCTTAATGGGATTAGCATTTTTAGGATTTTTAGGATTTAATATATAAAGAAAAATGGACGTTAAAGTAGTTTTAATCACAATCGCGGTATTTTTATTAGTAATTCTTGTATTGGTACTTATGTTGCTTTTTGCAAAAGCAAAATTATCACCTTCAGGAAAGATTAAGATAAATATCAACAACGGAGAAAGAATTTTAGAAGTTGATGGAGGAGGTACTCTCTTGAGTACTCTAGGAAATCAAGGGATATTTTTACCATCGGCTTGTGGTGGTGGTGGTACTTGTGTGCAATGCGTGTGTCAGGTTCATGATGGAGGAGGAGCAATCCTACCAACTGAGGAACCTCACTTTACTCGTAAAGAAATTGCAACTAATCACAGATTAGGCTGTCAAGTAAAAGTGAAGGAAGATATGAATATCGAGATTGAAGAAGAAATTCTAGGTATTAAGGAGTGGGAAGCTACCGTTTCTTCTAATTACAACGTGGCAACATTCATCAAGGAATTTATTGTTGAAATTCCAGAAGACATGGATTACAAAGCTGGAGGATACATCCAAATAAAAATTCCACCATGTACAATTCCGTACAAAGAAATGGATATTGAAGCACATCCACAGGATCACCCAGGTGAGCCGGATAAATTTAAGGCTGATTGGGATAAATTTGGATTGTGGCCATTAGTAATGGAAAATAAGGAAGAAGTTGTTAGGGCTTATTCTATGGCTTCTTACCCTGCGGAAGGAAGAAAAATTATGCTAAATGTGCGTATTGCTACACCACCCTTTGATAGAGCTACGAATGGATGGATGAAAGTGAATCCGGGAGTCGCTTCCTCCTACATTTTTAATCAAAAAGTAGGAGATAAAGTAACTATATCTGGACCTTATGGGGAATTCTTCATTAACCACTCCGATGCAGAAATGTTGTACATAGGTGGAGGTGCAGGAATGGCGCCAATGAGATCTCACTTGTATGAATTATTCAAAACAATAAAAACCGGTAGAAAAGTAACTTATTGGTACGGAGGGCGAAGCAAGGCAGAATTATTTTATATTCACTATTTTAGGGACCTGGAAAGAGAGTTTCCGAACTTTAAATTTTACTTGGTTTTGTCTGATCAATTGCCAGAAGACAACTGGGTGGAGAAAAAGGACATTCATGATGAAGAAGGAGATGGATTTGTAGGATTTGTTCATAATGCTGTGATTGACCAATACTTATCTAAGCATGATGCACCAGAAGATATTGAATTTTATTTCTGTGGACCACCAATGATGAACCAAGCAGTTATCAAGATGTGTGACGACTGGGGAGTTCCAAGTGAGAACGTAAGATTCGATGATTTTGGAGGATAACAATTCGTTTCAAGAATATAAAATCCGTTTTAATGAAAATTAGAACGGATTTTTTGTTTCAATAAAGTGACAAAAGCCTTATATTTATTCTTTATGAAATTTTATGAAAAAAGAAATTTATCCCTTATGCGCATAAAAAACTGGACCCTTCCTTATGCACTTGTTTATGTGCTTGTTTGGTTCACTAAGCAAGGTTATTTTACTCGTGTTTTTCGTAAAGGATTGTCCAATATCCCAAAGAACAAACCTGTGATTTTTGCAGCGAATCATCAAAATTCGCTCATAGACCCAATTGTGATAGCCACAACCAACCGATACCCTGTTTTTTTTCTCACTAAATCGGATGTTTTTAAAAATCCACTCATCGCCAAGATATTATTTTCACTGAATATGTTGCCGATTTACCGCGAAAGGGACGGGGCTGATTTTAAAGAAAAGAATGTTGCGATCTTTAACCGTTGTAGCGAAATTCTTTCGAGAAATGGAAGGGTCATTATTTTTCCCGAGGGTAGTCATAATACTCAAAATAAGCTAAGACCCCTAAAGAAGGGAATCGCAAGAATTGCGGCACAGGCAAATATTGAAACCCAAGAAGATATCTGGATTGTTCCTGTGGGATTGAATTACTCCAATACCCGAAATAAGTCTGCTGATTTATTGGTAAGTTATGGTAAAGCGATTAACGCAAGTGAAATATTTCAGTCAAAAGGAGAGGTGAAAAACGAAAATGAATTATTTCTTCCTCTGATGGAGAAAATTGAAGTAGGATTGAGAAATGAAATGCTTGATTATTCTCATCCAGATTTTTATGAAGTGTATGAATTTTTGTTAAATAAAGTCAGAAGAAAAAGAACTTCGCTCATCACAAAGTTTAATTGGAATAAAGAAAAAAACAACAGACTAACTCACTTTTTTGAGAATAATACAACAGAAAGCGAGAAGATAAAAGCTCAAGTAGAAGAAATTAATTCTGCTAGTGAAGAGTTTGAATTAAGGCCATATTTGTTTCAAAAACAATCCCAATCAATCGGACTTTATGTTTTAGGTCTTGTTCTTGGATTTCCCTTTGCACTCTATGGATTCATTAATAGTTTTATTCCTGCAATTATTCCTCAAAAACTAATTTTAGATAACATAAAAGACAGGCAATACGATAGTTCAATAAATATGGTGTTAGGTGGTTATTTAATGTTCTTTTTCTGGTGTATTCAGTCCTTTGTAGTCTCCATATATACAGATTCCTACCTTTGGTTGTGGTATTTTATATCCTGTGTCTTGTCTCGTTGGTTTTCGTACGAATATCATATTTTTTATTTGAGGTTCAGAGGAAAAATAAGCTACAACAAGTTTGTTGTAAAATTCCCAGAAAGAGCGAAACTCCTCCAAAACTATTATTCAGAACTTAAGTTGTTTATCACCAAATTATAATTGTATGAAAAAGAACATCTCGCTACTTTTTATGTTGACCTCCGTTGTAGGTTTCGGTCAACCTGAACCGATTGACAGATCTAAACTTTCCAATACAGAGAAATCTCCTCAAAAGGAACTAAGTCTAGAGGATGCTGTTCTGGGTTATTACAAGGGTTTGTATCCAAGAGGACTATCTGGTTTAACTTGGGTGTATGGAGCAGATTCTTATGTGTATTACACAAACAATTCGTATTTACTTTTTACTGCTCAAACAAATGAACTCGAGTTGACTATGGACCTTGATTTTTTTAAGAAAGATTTTCCTGCAATGTCCAAAGTCCCCAGAATCTCGGAGTTCCACTCTGACTTTGTACTTTTTAGGGAAGGAAACGTAACCACTCTTTATTATTACAAAGGAGAAAAGGCAGGGAAAAAAGCAGAAATAGTAACACCCGAAGGTGCCGAGAATTTAGCTTTTAATAAGCATGCAATGTCGATTGCTTATACACTAAACAATAATTTATATTTGGCGAATGAGCGATCTTCTCAACTAACGATAGTAGAAAATGATGACAAAAACATTGTAAGTGGTCAGGCAATTCATAGATTTGAGTTTGGAATCTCCAAAGGAATTTTTTGGTCTCCCAAAGGAAATTACATCGCTTTTTATCAAAAAGATGAGAGTGACGTAGCCGATTATCCACTATTAAATATCAATGAAACTCCGGGAGAGTTAAATTCTATCAAGTATCCAATGGCTGGTCAGAAAAGTGAATATGGGAAACTTGGTATTTATGATGTAACGAAAGGTAACACTGCTTTTCTTGGATTGATAAAAAGAAAAATGATTCTCGCAACAGGAGAGGAGAAGGACGACCATTACCTCACCAATGTGACTTGGAGTCCATCTGAGGATAAAATATATATTGCCGAGGTAAATAGAGACCAAAATCATATGCAGTTCAACCAATATGACGTGAAAGGCAAGAACAAGGAGCGCACTATTTTTAAGGAAAAACATGATAAGTGGGTGGAGCCCGAGAATCCAGGATTTTTCTTTTCCAATAATGGAAATACGATGCTTTGGTTAAGTGAAAAGAGTGGATTTATGAATCTGTACAAAGTTGACCTTACTAATGGAAAATGGCAGACTTTGACTCAATTCGACTTTCCTATCACATCCTTTATTGGAACTAACGAGACCGGAAAAAATGCCTATGTGCAAGCCACTGGCGAGGATGGAAGACAAAAGCATATTTTCAAAGTGAATATTGAGTCGGGAGCAACAACGAGACTGACAGAGGTAAATGGAACTCACACAGCTCAATTGAGCTCTTCGGGAAGATACCTAATTGATTCTTATTCATCTATTTCAATCCCTCAAGTATCTCAGATTATAAATTGTACCACAGGCGAAAAGAAAGAGATTAACCGAGAGGAAAATCCTACAGCTGATTATAAAATGGCTCAATTAGAATTAGGTGAATTGACATCGAAAAGTGGTGAAAAGCTCTATAGCAGGTTGATAAAACCGAGTAATTTTGATCCATCCAAAAAGTATCCAGTTTTGATTTATGTATACGGAGGTCCACATGCACAAATGATTACCAACAGTTGGGGAGCAGGAGCAAGTATGTGGATGCATTGGATGGCAAATCAAGACTATTTGGTATTCACAGTAGATGGAAGAGGGTCTGCGAATAGAGGATTTAACTTTGAAAATCAAATTCATAGGCAAATTGGGGAGGTTGAAATGGAAGATCAATTGACTGGTGTGGAGTACTTAAAATCTCTCTCCTTTGTGGACTCAAAAAGAATGGCGGTTCACGGATGGAGTTATGGAGGATTTATGACTACCTCGCTAATGTTGAGAAACCCAGGAGTTTTTACAACAGCTGTGGCTGGAGGTCCTGTGATTGATTGGAAATGGTATGAAATTATGTACGGTGAAAGGTACATGGATTCACCCAAGGATAACCCAGAAGGGTACAGTAAAAATAGTTTGCTTCAATACGTAAAAAACTTGGAAGGAAAATTGTTATTAATTCACGGAACAGTAGATGATGTTGTGGTGATGCAACATAATTTAGCCTTGGTTCAGCAATCGGTAAAAGATGGAATTCAATTAGATTTTTTTCCTTACCCGATGCATCCGCATAATGTGAGAGGCAAAGATAGAGTACACCTGATGACGAAAGTGTTGAGTTACGTAATAGAGAACAACCAATAACAAAATGACAAAAAGGGATTTTTTTAAAATGTTAAAAATATCGATTGGGCTATTCTTTCCATTTTCCATTGCATTCACCAATTTCCCGATGATTATGACACTGTTTGTGTTAAGCATTGAGTGGCAAATGTTCATAATGCTCTTGGGAGGTCTTGGTTTATTTGTTCTTATCTATGTTTTATTACTTGTAAAAACAGACAGAATTATTGAGGCATTGCGCCTGGATAAAGGGTTTGATGATTCTTCATTTAACCTTGGTATTTTGACGAAACAATCGCTTGCTCAATTGGCCATTTTTATTGTAGGACTAGCAATAATGTTTCATGTTTTACCCGATATAATAGTTTTCGTTAACTATGAATTCAATAAATTTGAGAACGAGATAAACTCCCATTTCATTGGTGCCTTAATTAAATTTTTACTTCCGGCTGTTTTAATGGTTAACAACAAAGTTATTGCATCATTTTTATTTAAGTAAATTGATAGATTCATACAGACATAAGGGATTACGGAAGCAACTGGCGGAACAAATAGCAGGAAAAGGAATCAAAGATTCCAGAGTAATTGAAGCAATTGGAACAGTTCCGAGACATTTCTTTTTAGATACTGCCTTTGCTGAGCATGCTTACGAAAATAAAGCTTTTCCTATAGGTTCAGGACAAACGATTTCTCATCCATACACAGTGGCATTTCAGTCCGAATTATTGCGAGTGGAGAAAGGTCATAAAGTACTTGAGATAGGAACAGGTTCGGGGTATCAAACTACAATATTATGCGAACTAGGTGCAAAAGTTTATTCTATTGAACGACAAAAAGAATTATTCGATAAAACGAAAAGAATTCTTACCAAAATGAATTACACCACCGTAAAACTATACTACGGTGATGGATACAAAGGTATTCCTGGTTGGGCTCCCTACGATTCCATTATTGTTACTTGCGGAGCTCCTTTCGTACCAGAAGATCTTTTGGGACAGCTAAAAATAGGAGGGAGGCTGGTGATTCCCATTGGTGAGGAAAAACAGATTATGACATTGATAGAAAGAATTTCTGAGAACGAGTTTTCCAAAAAGACTTTTGGAGATTTTAAGTTTGTACCCATGTTAGAGAGAAAAGCTAGGGATTAATATTTTCAAAACGTTTGTATTGATTAACTCTCTTGCAAACCGAAGAAAATATTAAAATTGAAAGTTCTTTTTTACTTTCTTTTTTTATTTGGAAAAATCTTCCTAACTTAAACTTATGAAATTAAATGCGTTTCATAGAATCATTAGCAGCTTTCTCGCGCTATTCATGTTTATTTCTGCCTCGGGGATATCTTTAAATATTCATTACTGTGGGCAAGAATTATACGATTTTGCCTTTTTTGGAAACCTCACAACCTGCCAAAAGAAGGAGTTGCCAAATTCAGATAACCTTAGTTTCATTAACTCGAGTTGTTGCTCATTCGATAATTTTAAGATTGATACGTCCGATTCTTACAAATTTTCTGAGTTTGACAAAGAGAGAACAGCTGATCTCATCTCGATACTTCCATTATCCGAAGTTAAAACGAAATCTGAGAGATTCATTTTACCCCAGATAGATAAGATACACCCGCCACCAGCAAATTGTCTTGACAATAAAATATACGCTAGAATACAGTCATTTTTAATTTGATTGGATTTATAATTCGTACTCCATAGATGACTTTTGGAGTGTAAAGATTATAAACCTTTTAAGAAATAGTATCTTTTCTTATCAAATTTAATAAAAATGAAAAAACAACTTATTTTATTTGCAGTTATTATAACGAACATATACTGCACAGCTCAAACACAATTACACTTAAAAATTAATCACAAGGCCGGTACAAATCCTTTGGCTTTTTCAGATACCAATCAAAATAATTTATCAAATTCTTTCACCTTTTCTAGAATTCAGTATTACCTCACGGTCGTTTCTATTACTCACGATGGTGGTACTATTACTCCCATTGACAAAATTCTTTTGGTAGATGCAAGTGCTACAACTTTAGATTCTATCACAAGTCTTACCATTACCAATCTAGAAAAAGTAACCCTTGCTGTAGGTGTTCATTCTACGCTTAATCACTTAGATCCTTCACTATATGCCGTTGGTCACCCGTTAGCACCAAAATCACCCAGCATGCATTGGGGTTGGACTCCTGGATACAGATTTGTTGCAATGGAGGGGAACTCTCTTTCAATTTCACCATCTAGAGTGTTTGAATTGCATTCATTGGGAGACGTGAGCTTTTTTTATACGACAATCGCTACACAAGGAATTTCTTCCACAAACAAACTGACTATCGAAATAAATGCGGATTACTTGGAGGCACTTAGGGGCATAGATGTAAGCAATGGTCCCTTGAATCATGGGGAAAGTGCTGTGAATAAAAGACATTTGGATAATTTTAGAGATTACGTATTTACCTCGGTTGAAGGGAATCCTTCAGTTGGAATTCGAAACTTAGAAAAAGAACCTTTTGACTTCACTGTTTCTCCCAATCCATCCGTAGAAGGAAACGAAATTATTGTGCAGTTTGGTGAAGAAATAGTTGGAGGAACCTTAGTTGTATGCGATCTGAAAGGAAGCGTTGTTCTTCAGATGGCTATCACTTCAAAGAGCTTAAAAATAAGAGAGCTAAAGAAAGGAAGCTATGTTTGTTCGATAAGAAAACAAGGAAATTCTGTAGCAAGTAGAAAATTAATTATCACTCATTAATTCTTGCGTTATGAAACTTTTCAACACGTTGTCGGTAATCTTGATTACTGTTGTAATACTACTTCATTCTTGTAAAAAAGAGGAAACGAATACAGCAGGACTTAGTTATAATCCAAGTGAGTACATTCTAGACTTCAGAGGATTAACTCCCCCTAGAATTCCAATAGATAATCCACTAACCAAACAAGGTGTTCAATTAGGAAGAATGCTTTTTTACGAAAAAATGTTGTCTGGAGATGGTACAATGTCTTGTAGTTCTTGCCATTCGCAATCTAATGGATTTTCAGATACAAATCGATTTTCAATAGGAATTCTTGGTTTGGCGGGAGGTAGACAGGCAATGGCAATTACCAATATGCTGTGGAATACTAATCAGTTTTTTTGGGACGGAAGAGCTAATTTATTGAGAGATCAATCTATTATGCCTATTCAAGATTCTCTAGAAATGCATGAAACTCTTCCTAATGTGGTGGAGAAACTGGCCAACTCACAAGTATACAGAAATCAATTTTTTCTGGCATTTGGGAATACAGCGATAAACACTGAAAAAATCTCCTTAGCTCTAGAACAATTCATGAATTCTATTGTATCAAACAACAGCAAATTTGACAGAGAAGAAAGGGGAGAATATACATACACACCTTCCGAGCAAAGAGGAAAGGATTTGTTTTACACAGAGTACAACGCCTTTTTTCCAGCAACTTCAGGTGCAGATTGTGCGCATTGTCATTCGGGAGCAAATTTCGAGAATGATCGCTACATGAATAATGGACTGGATTCAGATGCGGATATGCAAGACGATGGAAGAATGAAAGTAACACTAGCTTCTTCTGACAAAGGAAAATTTAAAGTAACTTCCTTGAGAAACATTGAATTAACTCCGCCCTATATGCATGACGGCAGATTTACTACTCTTGAAGAAGTGGTAGAACACTACAACGGTGGACTTGCGTATTCTTCTACCATTGATCCGGCACTTGAAGCTACTCGAGCCACTGGGTTGTTTCTCACACCTCAGGATAAAATTGACTTAGTGAACTTCCTGAAGACTTTGACGGACCGAAAGTTAGTAACCGATACACAATATGGTTCTCCCTTTTAATGAGTGATACATTATGAATAAACGTCAGTTTTCTATTCTACTTGTTATTGCCTGTTTTTCTTCTTGTTACCTAGTCAAGAATGAGATCAAGAAGGAGAATTATCTCCTGCCAGAAATGAATGTGGATCCCGATAATTTACAGTCAAATGCACGGGAAGAATTGGGAAAAAAACTATTTTTTGATCCTGTTTTTTCTATTGATTCATCCATAAGTTGTGCGAGTTGTCACAATCCGACATTAGCATTTGCAGATACCCATCAATTTTCGGCTGGTGTTTTTGGGAGAGCAGGAGTAAGGAATGTTCCCAGTATCCTCAACATTGGGTTTCACCCTTACTTTTTAAGAGAGGGAAGTGTTCCTACAATTGAAATGCAAGCACTCATTCCCATTCAAGAAAAAAATGAATTTGCCCATAATATTGTAGATATTGCGAATCAATTAAAAGAAGATAAAGAATACGACAGGTTAAGTAAGTTTGGGTACGGAAGGGAGGTTGATCATTATGTGATAACCAGAGCTCTTGGAGCTTATCAAAGAACTCTAATCAGCAATAAGTCAAAATTTGATAAGTATATTGCTGGGAAAATGCAATTGTCGAGACAAGAAATGAAAGGGATGGATATTTTCTTTGGTAAAGGAAACTGCTCTAATTGTCATGGAGGGTATAATTTTACCTCATACAAACTCACGAATAATGGGTTGTACAAAAAGTATCAAGACATTGGCAGAATGAGAGCATCCAAAGATTCTAGTGATTTAGCTCTATTCAAAACTCCATCCCTCCGAAACGTTTCCGTTACGCCACCGTACATGCATGATGGAAGTCTCTCAACTTTGTCAGCGGTGATTGCGCATTACAATGGAGGAGGAGAAGCACATCAAAATAAAGACCCCTTGATACAACCATTAGGCTTAACTCGCCAAGAAATGAAAAGTTTAGAATTGTTTTTGAATTGTTTGACTGACGAACGATTTCAAAAAATACCCTAGGAATGAAAAAAAACAGAAGAAATAAAATTATATTATTGTTTTTCAGCGTTTTATTCTGTATTGGTTTTGTAGATTGTAAGAAACAAACGGCCGTAAACGATACAACTCCTTTGTGGTACAATCAGTTAGATATACCGCTGGTTCCTTATAATTATCAATCACAAAATTTACCTTCATTTTTTAACAATCAGTTCGTTCGAGTAGCAGATAATACTCCTACCAATAACCAAATTAGCAATTGGGGTGCTACATTGGGCAGAGTATTGTTCTACGACACGAGATTATCAAAAAACAACAGTATTTCTTGTGGTTCTTGTCACATTCAAAAATATGGGTTTAGCGATACAGCGAAGTTTAGCAGAGGTATTAATAAGGAGAAAACAAAACGTCATTCTATGGCACTGGTTAATGCGAGGTATTACGTAAGTGGCAAATTTTTCTGGGACGAAAGAGCTACAAGCCTTGAAAAACAAGTGTTGGAACCAATAGAAGATCATGTTGAGATGGGAATGACGTTGGATTCAGTCCTGTTGAGACTAAAGAAAATAGAGTATTACCCTCAACTATTTGAGTACGCTTTTGGATCGCAAGAAATTGATACAATCAAAATAGCCAAAGCTCTGGCACAGTTTGTGAGATCTATCGTTTCTTATCAGTCGAAATATGACATCGGGAGAGCAAGGGTAAAGAAAACCTTAGATAATTTTCCAAACTTCTCGAAATCAGAAAATGCAGGAAAGAAAATTTTCTTTAAACCAAATGGCTTAAGTTGTTCGAGTTGTCACATGACGGATTTGTTTTTTGGAGACTTGGCTCGAAACAATGGTTTGTCATTAACTGATGATCGTGGTGTTGGTGGGAATACTTACAAACCGATAGATATGTATCGTTTTAAAAGTCCATCACTCAAAAATATTTCAATCAGAGCTCCGTATATGCATGACGGACGATTTTTAACACTGGATGATGTCATAGAACATTATAGTTCCGGTATTGCTGATCACAATTATGTGGATTCTCATTTCAAAACACCATCAGGAGTTTTTCAATTCAATTTGTCGCTACAAGAAAAGATTGAGTTAATTAGTTTTCTTAAAACCCTGACAGACGAGAAGCTATTAACCGATCCCAAGTTTAGTAATCCATTTATAGGTGTGAGAGTGAATTAATCTATAAACAATATATTTGTCTTATAATTTATATTATGTTAAATTGTGATTTCACAAACAATGGAAGCACTACTTCTCATTCCTTCTAAAATTTTGGACAATCCACAGAGTTTTTTCTTTTTTGATTTCTGTTGTGATTTCCACTCTTCTGTGAGGAATTTCGATTTTTACACGCAGGGTTATTCACCAATTTAAATTTCAGACTAAAATAAAAATCTCCAGCAAGTAGTTCATTATGTTCCATAAAAAATGACGAAAGATTATCAGCCAACCGAAAGATTAAACACTCTTAAAGCTAATCCTATTTGTGAATTGGTATAATTTTCTAAAGAAATGGGAATTCCTAGGCCTAAGTATCGAGATTCGTATCTAGCCGAAACAGTCATTAAATTTGTTCGTTCCACTCCATAAACATTACTTATAAACGGAAATTTTTTGAACAAGAGTTGTGTTAAGGTTAATTTGATCATTTATATTATAATCAACTTGTGCTTAGATAGCTGACGGAAGCCAACTTCTTACTTTATCACCATTTTTGCTCGAGTTTAGGTTTTCGCTCAGCTTGTCTATATCTGTAATGTTATCGATGTCGTGTGTTTCGTCAAACTTCCCCGAAAAACTATAGGTTGTAAAGTTCACAAAACCAATATCTAACAGCGAAACCCCTACCTTGTATTGATAATCTCTGTACTGGTATCCTGTTCTTCTCCAATGAGGAATATATCCGTTAGCTGTGGTTTTCATTTTTTTGTAGTGGATTCCTGCACTTAGGAAATCCCTTTCCCGCATCGAATGCTGGCTCTACAAATGAAAACTTTCCGTCAGTGGAAATTAAATCAACTTCATCTACCTCTCGAACAATTACATTGGCTGATTGAACTAGTAAATTAGTTTGCTGGACTCCATACAATCTTTTTACCGATACAGCCGCTGTCCAGAGATTATTGTTCTTCGCAGCCAATAATCTCCCAAACGTGATTCCTACTTCTCCCCAAGCCATTGTTTTTATTCGGCCATTTCTAAATTCGTATTCTCCAATGTCCTCTTGTTCCAAGGTTTCGTTTATGGCATATTTAGCTAATTCTCCTGGTATTCTGTTTATGTTTACCACTCCCCTAGCTCCAGTAAATAAAGAGATTGCATTAATGCCCAGCTGAATACTTATTGCTGAACCTCTTACTTCTGCATCCGTATAGTTTCTTATATTTCTCAATGTTGTTTTTACCTTTATATCTTGATTAAGGAATTCAAAGTTGAGCCAGTTAGCATCAGGAAAAAAGGCCGCATTATTTCGGAAATAACTATTCGCTCCGAGACCATTGATATCCAACCAAACTTTCGAATCTATCAGGTTACTTGGGTTAATATATTGTCCATTTACAGGATTGTAGTTATCGTGAAGTAACCCTTGATTTTCTTGTGAAAAAAGTAAATGACTGCTAAATAAGCTCAAAAAAAGAAGAAAATTTCGAGTATTCATAAAAGTAAGATAGTTGTTACTTACACTACGTTTATTTATCCAATCTAGTTTGCTTTTTTGTCAGAAAGTTTATTAAATATTGGGAAAGTTAAAATAAAGAGAGAAAAAAACCGAGTATACTCCCTCCGAGAACAATCCAGACTGAACCAATTTTTTTTGGACCAAAAACGCAGAGAAGTCCTAGTATTGCCACTACTCCATTTTGCCAATTAGCAATTGTTTCCAGTGTCATTTCGTACAATACAAACACCATAATGGCAACAGCAGCAACATTTACTGAATCTAGAAAAAATCCTAGAAATGTACTTTTTCGTAGTCGAGCAATTAGCGGATTTAACATCCAAACAAAAAGAAAAGAAGGAAGAAAAATTCCGAGTGTTGCTGCAATTGCTCCCCCAAAACCACCTAACTGATAGCCAATAAATGTAGCGGTAGACAAAACAGGTCCAGGCGTGAATTGTCCAACGGCTATAGCATCAATTAATTCGTTCATTTGCATGTGGCCGGGCTCTACCAATTCGCCTTTGAGATAGGCGAATAAGACATAACCACTTCCATACAGAACGGCTCCCACTTTCAAAAAAATCCAAAATATGTTGGAAGACGACACCAAAATTTTTGAGACCAACGGTACACTTATTGATAGAGGAAGAAAAGGTAGAATGGAGCGATGAGTATTTGATTTTGCTTGGTGCATTCCATAAAAAAATAATCCACCAAACAAACCTGCCGACAACAAAGCGGTTACCTCATTTACTCCTACATAGCTAGCCATAATTACTATCACTCCGATACCTCCAAGTTGCCAATTTTTTAGTGCTTTTTTTCCTAATTTGAATACAGCTCCCAAAATAACCGCCAACACTGCAGGTTTTATTCCATTTATAAAAGGCTCAACTTCGGGAATTTGACCGTATTGCACGTAGAAATAAGCGAGTAGCAAAGTAAGAACAACTGCAGGAAATATGAAACAAAATCCAGCTACGACAAGTCCCGCAACACCTCCTCTCACATAACCGCAATGCATAGTCATTTCAGTAGAATTGGGTCCAGGAATTAGATTAGTTGCTCCCATTAAATCTAAAAAATGAGCATGGTCCATCCATTTTCTTTTTCTCACTATTTCTTCTTCCATCATTGCTATATGAGCTGCGGGCCCACCGAAAGCAAAAAGCCCAAGTTTTAAAAAAACTTGGGCAATTTCTATCAATTTTTGTTGGTTTGTCATTCAGCGTGAGTTGATTCTAGGTTGTGAGTACTAGTCTGTCTCGTTTACATTGGAAAGAAAAAGATTATTTTTTATTTGCTAAAATTCGATTAGCATCTGCAATAAACTTCTCTGCTTCTTTTCCTGCATCCGCTCTCGGATAACCAAGTGAACCTAATGCATTGATGCTCATTTGGTTTGTTTTAGGATCCTTGGATGAGTTAAAAATCCAAACTGTCGGATATCCTTTTACCTTAAATAATTGTGCCAATTCTCTGTTTTGCTGCATAGTTTTGGGAGGAAGTTGAGTTCTTCTCGGGAAATCCAACTCCAATAAAATCACCGACTCATCGGCCCATTTCTTAAAATCATCTTTTGCAAAAACATTTGCTTGCAGTCTTTTACACCAACCGCACCAGTCGCTTCCTGTAAAGAAACCAAAAATCGGTTTTCCTGTTTTTTGAGATAATTCATAGGCTTGTGTAAAATCAGTATACCACTTAAGTTCGGGAGAATCTTTTTCTCTGTTTTCGGTAGAGGGAACAGTAGAAACTGAAACTGCACTCGTTGTTACATATGCGATTAAACTTGTAATTGAAAGGATAAGTACTATTTTTTTCATGATAAATATGGGTGTTTAGTCAAATTTACGAAAATCGTTTTAAAAATAAAATTCATCTCTAAGACAGAGATTTATTTGAAACCTTACAAGAATCTTACCACTTTCAAATTCCAAAAACAGTTTTGCTATTCTTCGTAGTTATTTCTGCTACTTTTTCTATTTCTACCTCAAATATATCGGCTACTTTTTTAGCAATAAGAGTTAGATAAGTAGAGTTATTTCTCTTTCCTCGATGAGGGTGTGGAGCCAAATATGGCGAGTCTGTTTCTAATACCAAGTCATTTAACGAAAGGTTTTTTACTACTTTGTCGAGACCTGAGTTTTTGAATGTTACCACTCCCCCTATTCCAATCTTGAACCCTCCATAGTTCAAGATTTTTTTTGCTTGGCTTGTGTTTCCCGTAAAACAATGAAAAATTCCTCTAAGTTGATCGTCATTGTGTTTGTCTAAGATTTCAAATATTTCATCAAAAGCCTCACGTGCATGAATTACAATTGGTAATTTTTCCTTTTTGGCTAAAAGAATTTGTGCTTCAAAAGCTTGCTTCTGAATATCAGAAGTTGATTTATCCCAATACAAATCAATTCCAATTTCGCCAATCGCGTACATTTTGTGAGTGCTCAATAGTTCTTTATATTCCTCCAGCTCTTGCTGCCAGTTTTCATTCACCGAGCACGGATGAATTCCAATCATGGGAAAGCAGTTTTCTGGGAATTCATTGGTTAGCGCAAGCATACCGCTCACAGAGGATTTATCAATATTTGGAAGGAAAAATCGGGTTATTTCGTTGACAATACATTCTTGGATAACCGCTGTTCTGTCTTCGTTAAATTCCTGAGCATATAAGTGTGTATGGGTATCTGTTAAAATCATAGCGCGAAGATAAAAAAATCAACTCAGAAAGTGAAGGTGCTACTCTTTCAATAATAATTGTTCAAACTGAATCGAGTCTTCTCTAAACACATTAAAATCCACGGGGTAAAGAATACCAGAAACCCGCCCTTTGTCATTATGCTGCCAAAATCTCCATGTTTTATTGCTTGGCTCTGATTTATAGTAATGCGCAATCCAAAGGGGATAATTAGTGAAAGTGGTATCGAAATTGTTCTTGTAAAAATCATGAAAAGTGTAAATAATAGGCTTCACTCCATAGTGGTTTTCTATTCGTTGAACACATTTTAATAAACCAGTCATTAACCTGGTAGCCGAAACATCACCCAATTCTTCCACATCTATAACTGGAGGCAAATCCCCTTTTTCAAGTTGAACTTGCTTGATAAAATGATTTGCTTGCAATTCACCTTTTTGATTTGGGTTAAAATAATGATAAGCGCCTCGCACAAAATGATTCTTTTTGGATGCTACCCAGTTTTCTTGAAACCTTTTGTCTACATAAGTTCCTCCTTCTGTCGCTTTAATAAACACAAAAGTTAGACCTATATTATTATCTTTCATCTGGCTTGCCATTTCCCAATTTATTTTTCCTTGGTGATGCGAAACATCGATACCATGCAAAGAGAATTGCGTGGGTAGTTTTATGCCAAATTCTGTAAAGTTTTTGTACTGTTCTGAAAATATCGCCTCCCAAACTCTTTGAAAAGGTTCGTACTCATTGGAAACATAGAATAAACATAGGATTGCCCATGCCCAGCTCATCCTAATTAGCTTATTTTTGTTGGTAGACCTTCTTTTGGTATGTCGTTTTCTGTACTTCAATGTAATTTTATATGTCAGATTATTTATATTTAATGCGTTGTATTACAATAATTTATTAGTAAAATTAAGTATAATTAACGTCATTTAATGTTGGTTTTTTCTTTTTTTATCGAAACGAATTATTTGAATTTTGAATCATCAAAAACACAAAAACTAAAGTTATGAAAACAATTAAAAAAACAATAATCGGTCTTGTATTATTCTCTTCTGCAGCCTTATTTGGCCAAGACCAAATAAAGCCCACCTGTACGGTATTAGATATTCAAGCAAAAGGGCAGCAGATGATTACTTCTTCGGAAGCCGGAAACTTAACTCGACATTTGATGAACAAGCTCAATGTGTACACAATTACTTATGACCAAGATATAAATTATGTTCTTGCAGAGGAATCACGAGACAATGGACAAAAATGGAGTTATGAATGTTACAGCATCCAATGTCTTGAAGAAGTTGGTAAATTATTGAAATCCAATAAAATGCTTAGCGGATATGTAGAAAGAATTAGAGGAAACGTTATCGTTTCTTTTAGAGAATTTGATGTAGCTACCTCCAAAATAACAAATTCTATTTCGCGTGAATACAAAGATATTCCGGCCGAATTGAAAAACATGGTGCTTTTAACTCTACAAGAAATGTACGGACTTGAGAGAGAAAAACAATTGGTTGATTATCTTACTAAAATCAGTAGTAGAGAGGGAGTGCCAAATAATCCAGATGTAAAACGACTGAATCATTCTGGCGTAAGAATGGGCGTTGTGCACGTACTTGGCGATAATGGAGATATCTTAAAAAAGCCAACAGGAAAAGGTGGGTATGATGCTTCTGCTACTTTGTTTCAGTTTGGATATCAATTTGAAACTCAATACTTAAATCAAGGACGTGTTCAGGGATTGTTTGAGTTTATTCCTACTATTACCGGACTTGAGCAAGGTTTGTTTTTGCCTTCTCTAACAGTTCTTCACGGACTGAGAGATAACAAAAGTGGATTGGAGTTTGCATTCGGTCCTACGTTTGGAGTTTCTCGTGTGGCAAAAGGTTTTTTCGATCAAAATGATGAATGGAAGTTGAGAACAGAATGGGATCAAGAAGGACCAAATACAAATCCCATTGTGTCTCGATTAGATAGTCGAGGGAGCGTGGTACTTAATGCTGGCTTTTTATTCGGTGTTGGGTTCAGCTTCAAAAGTGGAGACTTGAATATCCCTGTGAATTTATTTACGGTGATGCAAAAAAAGAGTTTTAGAGTGGGTGTTTCATTTGGTTTTAACGCCAAAGGAAACAGTAAATAAATATTGTAGCTGAAATAGAAGGCACATAAATTATTGCTTTATGAACTTACATAATCTACCCACAAGTTTAATTTATTCAAGATTATTTTTAGGTATATTAATAGGTCTAATTGCGCTAATCAATCCCGTTTCTTCGGGGTTGATTAGCGCAATACTTATATTTATTGGGATTCTTACTGATATTTTGATGGTATAATAGCCAGAAAGTTAGGTGTGTCCAGCGAGCAGTTGAGAGTGCTTGATTCGTCAGTTGTTCTATTTTTTTGGTTGATTTCGATTGGAGCTGTTTTTTATCTGGTTCTTCAGTTATTTCTAACCAATTATATATGGATTCTGTTGATTCTCGCTCTTGAATTTTTGGCATATCTTATCTCCCTTGTAAAATTCAATAAACCAATTGCCACTCAAACCTATTTAGCTAAATTATGGAGTGTTTTTCTTTTTTGTTTTTTAGCTATGCTTGCTGTCAATTATACCAGCACCCTATTGTTTTGGGTAGTAATTATTTTAGGATGCATATCGAGGTTAGAGATTATCTTTATACTATGGTTGTTAAAATACTGGAAAACGGATGTTTCCTCAATTTTAGATGTAAAAAATTAACAATATGAAACAAGTAACTTTATTCATTATTTTTTTGTTTTTTTCTTATTGGGGAGAAGCACAAAGTGTTCTACAGCAAATAAAAAAGCTGGACTTCACTCCTATCGTAAGTTATTCCAATAGACTTCATATTCCAAATACATCTGACGATACACTCACTATTCATTCTGTTGGTTTTGGCCTTACGGTGATAGAACGAAGTGATGTAGATGACTCTTATTTTCCTTGGTATATGACTTGGGAGTATGTAGCGGTTCCTTTTGTAAAATTAGACTTTAATTTTGCTCACTACAAGGAGGAGTTTAATCTATTTACTCCGAGAGATGGTGCCTCTCCTCTCGTGTTGAGTGCTGGAGCTACAGCTGGCAAAGGGGCAGCTTTGTTGTTTTTTCCTGTCGGACTTAATGGAACTGCGGCAGTAGCGACAGACTTTAAAAACGCCTATTTTCAGTATGGAGTTGGTTACGATGTAATGGGACTTTCCATTGGAGTTTCTGGATTGCTCAATCTTTTTGGTCCCAACGATTCTTTTTACAAAAAGGAAGTAGCACTTGAAATTCGGTATCTCATAAATTGGGAGTAATTACTCACCTTCCATGAGCTCAGCAATCTCCATCCAAGCCATCGTTTTTTCTTCCAATACTTTTCCAGTAGTATTTAGTTCATCTGCCAATTCTTGCAGCGCTTCTGGACTCAATGTTGGATCATACATCTTCTCGGTTATTTCCTTTTTCTTTTCTTCTAATTTGGCAATTTGATCCTCGAGGCGCATAAACTCCTTTCGTTTATTGTTGCTTATTGTGGGTTTTATTTTGTTCTTTTTATTCTCAATTGCTTTGCTTTCAGACAGGTCGTACTTCTCTGATTTTTCACCTTTTTCCTCTCTTTTTTCTATTCTTTGTTGTTCATTATCGGCCAATAGGAGTTCTCTATATTTGGTGTAATTACCCAATATGTCCTTTATTTGCCCTTCTCCTTTGAAATAAAAAATATGATCGCAAACTTTGTCAATAAAGTATCTGTCGTGCGAAATAACTATTAGGCAACCTTGAAACAAGTCTAAGAAATTTTCGAGCGCTTGAATGGTATAAATGTCCAAATCATTGGTTGGCTCATCAAGGATAAGAAAATTTGGGTTTTCCAGAAGAATTGTGAGTAAATAAAGTCGTTTTTTTTCGCCACCACTTAAGAGTTCAACATGCTGATAATGCATGTTTTTTGGAAAAAAGAATTTTTCTAATAATTGAAGAGCAGTAATCGAATTTCCTTTCTCCAGAGGAATAGATTCTGCAATATCTTTTACTACTTCAATTACTTTTTTTCCGGGCTTAAAGGACATTCCTTTCTGGTTGTAATA
>CBFHVI010000025.1:0-30932 GCA_965658995.1 Flavobacteriales bacterium
TAATTCTCTTCTTAAACTTTAATTTCTACGTTTACACCACTTGGCAATTCTAACTTCATCAAAGCATCGATTGTTTTCGCTGCATTGGAATTGCTGTAAATGTCTATTAATCTCTTGTACGAACTTAATTCGAATTGCTCTCTCGCTTTCTTATTTACGTGCGGAGACTTCAATACAGTGTAAATTCTCTTATGCGTTGGTAAAGGAATTGGTCCACTTACCACTGCCCCTGTTGACTTAACAGTTTTTACGATTTTCTCAGCTGACTTATCTACTAAGTTGTAATCGTATGATTTTAATTTTATTCTAATCTTCTGACTCATGATACAATTTTTTAAGCTTCTAATTGGCCTTTAGCCTTCGCTAATACATCTTCTGTTACGTTTCTTGGTGCTTCTTGGAAATGAGAAAATTCCATGGTAGATGTTGCTCTACCCGAAGACATGGTTCTCAGTTGAGTTACATATCCAAACATTTCTGACAATGGAACTTTTGCTTTCACAATTTTAGCTCCTGCTCTGTCATCCATTCCGTCAACTTGACCTCTTCTTCTGTTCAAATCTCCCACGATATCACCCATGTTTTCTTCTGGAGTCACAACTTCCAATTTCATTATTGGCTCCAACAATACTGGTCCTGCTTGCTTACATGCGTTTTTAAACGCCATCTTAGCTGCTATCTCAAAAGACAACTGGTCTGAATCCACCGCGTGGAATGATCCATCTTTCAATGTTACCTTTAATGAATCTATAGGGAATCCTGCAAGAACACCGTTTTTCATTGCTTCTTTAAAACCTTTCTCTACTGAAGGAACAAATTCTTTTGGAATATTCCCCCCTTTGATAATGTTAACAAATTCTAGTCCTTCTTTTTCAGAATCACCTGGCTCAATGGTTACAATGATGTCGGCAAATTTACCTCTACCACCCGATTGCTTTTTATAAAGTTCTCTATGATCTACTGAAGTTGTAATATTCTCTTTGTAAGATACCTGTGGAGCTCCTTGGTTGACTTCTACCTTAAATTCTCTCTTCAATCTGTCTACCAAAATCTCCAAGTGAAGCTCTCCCATTCCTGAAATTACAGTCTGACCTGTATCTTCATCAGTATGAATTACGAAAGTTGGGTCTTCTTCAGCCAATTTCCCTAATGCTACACCTAACTTATCTACGTCTGCTTGAGTTTTTGGCTCAATAGCTACACCAATTACTGGCTCTGGGAAAGTCATTGACTCCAATACAATTGGGTGCTTTTCATCACATAAAGTATCTCCAGTTCTGATGTCTTTGAATCCAACGGCCGCTCCTATATCTCCAGCCTCAATACTATCTATAGCATTTTGCTTATTTGAGTGCATCTGGAAAATCCTTGAAATTCTCTCCTTTTTGTTAGTTCTTGTGTTTAAAACATAAGAACCTGCATCCAATGTTCCAGAATATGCTCTAAAGAAGCACAATCTTCCTACGAAAGGATCGGTTGCAATCTTAAAGGCCAAAGCTGAAAAAGGTGCATCTGCACTTGGCTTTCTTTTGTCTGCCTCTTCAGTTTTTGGATTGACTCCTTCAATTGCTTCTACATCAATAGGTGAAGGCAAGAATCTGATAACTGCATCCAACATTGCTTGAACCCCTTTGTTTTTGAAGGCAGATCCACACATCATTGGAATGATAGACATATCAATTGTTGCTTTTCTCAAAGCTTCAATTACTTCGTCCTCTGTAATTGAGTTTTCATCTTCGAAAAACTTCTCCATCAAAGTCTCGTCATACTCGGCTACTGATTCAATCAATTTTGCTCTGTACTCGTTTACTTGATCTTGCAACTCTGAAGGAATTTCAACTTCCTTGTAGGTCATACCGTACCCTTCTTCATCCCATACGATACCCTTCATTGCAATCAAATCGATTACTCCTTTGAAATCATCTTCGTCTCCGATTGGAATTTGAAGAGGTACTGGATTTCCTCCCAACATTTCTCTTACTTGGTCACACACTCTCAAAAAGTTTGCGCCTTGTCTGTCCATTTTGTTTACAAAACCAAGTCTTGGCACTTTGTATTTGTCAGCTTGTCTCCATACTGTTTCTGATTGAGGTTCTACCCCATCCACAGCACTAAACAAAGCTACTACACCATCCAATATTCTCAACGAACGCTCTACCTCAACGGTAAAATCTACGTGACCTGGTGTATCAATGATATTAATTTTAAATTCTTCGGTATTAGGAAGAACTTTCCCTCTTTCTGTTGGGAACTTCCAAGTACAAGTAGTTGCAGCAGAAGTAATGGTAATTCCTCTTTCTGCTTCTTGCTCCATCCAGTCCATAGTAGAGGCACCATCGTGCACTTCTCCTATTTTGTGATTAATACCTGTGTAAAAAAGGATACGCTCTGTGGTGGTTGTTTTACCAGCATCAATGTGAGCAGCAATCCCGATGTTTCTTGTTTTACTTAAATCTCTCTTTGCCATCTCTTAAAATCTAAAGTGTGAGAACGCTTTGTTTGCCTCAGCCATTCTTAATGTATCTTCTTTCTTTTTGAATGCACCACCTTCTTCTTTAAAAGCAGCCATAATTTCTGAAGCTAATTTTTGCCCCATAGTATTATCGTTTCTTTTTCTTGCAAAAGAAATCAACCACTTCATTCCAAGCGATTCTTTTCTTCCATCTCTAATTGGTTGTGGAATTTGATACGTAGCACCTCCTACTCTTCTACTTCTAACTTCTACGTCTGGGGTAATGTTCTTCAATCCTTTTTTGAATACTTCCAATGGAGATTCATCTTCGATTTTAGACTCTACGATTTCTAATGCTGTGTAAAAAATATCGAACGCTAGTTCTTTTTTTCCATGCATCATCAAGTTGTTTACAAACTTGGTAACTTGCACATCATTGAATTTTGGATCTGGTAAAATTCTGTGCTTTTTGGCGGTTCTTCTTCTCATAACTTGTTGTTATAATACTCCTACAAAAATGTGAGGGTATATTTATTTTTTAGGCTTTTTTGTTCCGTACTTAGATCTTCTTTGTGTTCTTCCGTCTACTCCTGCAGTATCGAGTGAACCTCTCACGATATGGTATCTAACACCAGGAAGATCTTTTACTCTTCCTCCTCTTACCAACACGATACTGTGCTCTTGTAAGTTGTGTCCTTCTCCACCAATGTAAGCATTCACTTCTTTTCCATTGGTCAACCTTACTCTCGCAACTTTCCTCATTGCTGAGTTTGGCTTCTTAGGAGTAGCTGTGTAAACTCTCACACACACACCTCTTTTTTGAGGAGATGATCCTAGTGCGATAGACTTACTCACCTTTGTGTTAGAAGTCCTTCCTTTTCTTATTAATTGTTGTATTGTAGGCATTTTACTGTTTATTAAATACTATTTTACCATTTATCGGGGTGCAAATCTACGAGTTTTTTTTGTTTTTCCAACTCTTTTTGAGTTTCATTTTAAAAAAAAATGTGATTTTTGATTTAAAAAAAGAGTTGAAGGTAACTCTTCCTTGTTCTGGCGTTGGTTTGAGCCTTGCTGAAATAATTATTCTTGAGGAGAAATTATGAAGATTTCTTCATTTTCTCTTTTCATCCAGAATGTTTCTCGAGCGTATTTTTCCGGATTGCTCAAGATTAGCGCTTTTTTCTCTTCCGCCTCCTTTATCCTGGTCTGCTTAAAAACCCATTCCTTTTTTAACCTATTGATTTTGGATTTTGTCTTGAACAAAGCAATCAAATTTATATCCTCAAAAAACAATACCCATAAAAACAAAATCAAAAGGGACAAGGCCCATTTGTTCCGCAGAAATTTTGGTGTTTTGTTTTTTAATAGAGTTATAAATTTCATTATAATTCATTTAATGAATCCATTACTTTTTTCTTCATAGCCTCTTTATAACCAGCTAATTTTTCACTTACCTCTTCATCAAATGCTCCAATTATTTGTGCCGCCAGAATTCCCGCATTTTTTGCTCCGTTCAAGGCAACAGTCGCTACCGGAACTCCGCCCGGCATTTGAAGAATTGACAACACAGAGTCCCATCCGTCAATGGAATTACTTGACTTTACAGGCACTCCAATCACGGGTAAAGTAGTAAGACTTGCCACCATTCCCGGTAAATGGGCTGCTCCTCCGGCACCTGCGATTATAGCCTTCAGTCCTTTCGATTTAGCTTCTTTTGCATACTCAAACATTCTTTCAGGTGTTCTGTGAGCAGAAACGACCGTGACTTCAAAACTCACACCCAACTCTGTTAAAACATCAGCTGCTGCTTGCATAATCGGCAAATCTGAGGTGCTCCCCATTATAATTCCTATTCTTGGTTTCATGTCTAACTATTTGTGGCAAATATACTATTATTATCTTTTCTTTCGAAAAAGGTTTTTGTTGTGTTTTCAACAAGGCAGGGCACAAAAAAAAAGCACCTGCGGTTGGCAGATGCTTTTCATTAAAAAATTTTAACCTTTGAAATTAATCAAAAGTTACAAAAAGTGCTTTTTTTGATCTTTTTCTTCCAATTACATAGAGCATCACCTCGTTGTCACCAATTTGTTCGCTATATCTTGGCATAAACGTTCCTTCTATTTCGTTGAAGTCAGTCAAGATGTCTTTTTGAACGTACCCAGCTGAACTTAATTCATATACAGAAATTACCATGTCTTTTCTTTTTGTTATGAAGTTGTTTGTTGCCTCATTCTCCACGCTGTGGTTCTCTCTATCATCATTAAAAATAAAATACATCTTGTCTTCATTTATTACCAATGTATAGGAAGAGGTAATAGCTGAATTGGTGGTGTGTTGCCTTTTAGGTATAATTCTTTCCCATTCTAATTCACCTCCTGCACTAATGGAAACTACCAAAATATCATCATATTCATAGTGGTGGGTAGTGGTAGTGGTTGTTCTCCCGTTGGCATCAGTAGTTGTGGTAGTCGTAACATAGTGATGAAAGTGTTCACCTACTATGATAGCTCCACCATCTTCTTTCGTAATAATTCTATCCACCACGAAATAGTTATCTAGCCCAGTGTTCTTCCCTTTGTTACTCTTCCTTACCGTTTTTCTTTTTACTTTTTTGGATTTGTTTTCCATTAACAAAGAAATAGGTAGCAATCCACTTGTCACCTTTCTTACTCTCAATGTCTCTCCGCTATATTCTCCGTAAAAAGTTCCCTTTCTGTAGGCTCTTTCTACTTGTTCTCCGTAATATCCTGCTACGATAATATCACCCTCTTCTGTTGCTTGCAGGTTGATATCAGTCAATTCTTCCGGTAAATCTCCTAGGTTATCTTTTAACACAGAACCTCCTTCCGAAGTAACAGCGTATAAATACTTGTCCCATTCTTTGGTTTCGTCATTTCTATTGGACACTACAAAGTAAACATTCCCCTTGTTGCTTAATTCAATATCAAGAAAATCAGATTTTTTGTTAATGAACGGAAATACGATGTCTTTTTCCCATTGCTTTTCTAGGTCAGAGTTTAATACTCTAAAGTTAGCTTTTAACTGATCTTTTGATCTTCCCTCCAACGTTTGATACAACAATACGTAGTCATTCTCAATTTGAACATTCATTCCATACATGTCTCTTCTACTCTCAAATTCCTTTTCATAAAGGGTTCTTTTCTTTCCTAAAGAAAGAGTATTTCCATCCATGAATCGAGCATACACTTCTGTGGTCTTTGCCTTTCTATCGGTATTTTCAAACAAAACAACGAGACCATCTTTCAATTCTTGCAAAGAAGTAAAAGACCCTTCTTTGTAATCGAGGTCCCATTCTGTTTTCTTCAGCAAATTCATACGCTTGTCATATTTTGATATGGCGGTTTGGGCTTTTCGTCCTCTTCCAACCATAGTCACCATATAAATAAAATTATCATTTGATAAAGAAGCTAATATTACCTCTCCTTTCCTTCCCTCTTCCAACTCTACGAGTTTCTGGGTGGTTTTAATTCTTTTCTGTGGCAAAGATCCCAGAGAAAATGCGATTGTTGCAACTAGAACTAGTGCTATTCTTTTTACCATTTTATCTTATTTTATCGTTTACAATTAATACATAATTATTCTAATCCCTAGATCCAAATCAAGCCAATTGTTTCGCTTGACGTGGTCGTTATCAGAATAAGAAAAGACGAAAGCATATTTGAGACCTCCATAGAAATACAAGTTATCCGTTACCATATATTGTGTGGCCACTCCCAATTTTAAGAATGCAGAAAACATCGTATGTAAAATTTCGTTATCTATCGCATTAGAATGACCAGTGATTATGGAAGCATACAAATCGTTACCTAGTGTTCCCTCATAATCATCAAACTCTGAAACGAATCTTGAACCTTGAATCCCTAATTCTCCTGCCGCCATTAGAGCAAAGTCATCTTCCAAATCCCCTAAAAAAGCCACTTCCATATTATAAGAAAGCCCTACAAAGTCTAGTTTTTCACTCACTTCATAAGTAGATGCTCCATTTGATCCCACTCCAAGGTAATAATCATAGGTATTTTTTCTTTTTACTCCAAGTCCTCCATTCAGCTCCCAGCCATACGAAAGCCTCGGGCCAAAAATATACTGGAATCCCACACCCAATTTAAAGGTGGACGCCCTTACACTAATGTATTCATATTCATTCTCAAAGGGACCAGTTGAGGTAATTTCATTGGTTTTCAACTCTACTGAACCAAATTCAAAACCAGAGTTAACGGCAAAATTTGCTGCTACATCATTATGAATTTGAGAGTTCCCATACAATGAAATGGAAATAAAAAAGAGGGTGAGTAACCTTGAAGCTTTATTCATTTTGAGTCTTGTTTATGAATCGCCTCCCTTGATCACGACTTGGGTTTGTGTTGATTTTTTTAGTAAACAAACCTAATAAAAATAAATAAGTTGAAAAAATAAATCTACCTGATTTTTAATGTTTTACCTACGTGCGACATCATTCAACGGTATTACCTTCGAGGTTTTGTCCCGTTTACTCCCATGATAAAGTTTCGCAAAATGAGTGAAGTATTTTGGATTAACGAATTAAGGTAATATTTCCTTTTTCTTGATAGGTTTCCCCACCTCGGCATGTTACATCCAAGTAATAGACAAACACAGCTGGATCACATTCTTTCCCTTTGTATGATCCGTCCCACCCCACAGATTGATCCGTTGATTCAAATACTTTTTCACCCCATCGATGATAAATTCGAAATGTTATGTCTGTGATGTTATTTCCTCTGACATATAGGACATCATTTTCAGAATCACCATTTGGTGTAAATGCATTAGGCACGAACAAATCTGGAGGACCGCAAATCACATCGAGAACAACAACTTTTACTTCATCCCCTATCACGCAATTCGTATCGCGCACCGTCACTCCGTACAAAGTTGTTGAACCGGGGGTAGTTGTAGGGTTTGAGCTAGTTGGGTCCGAGACAGCGGTTGAAGGCACCCAGCTATAATTGTAACCTTTCGGCACCACATCTAACTGAACCGTTTGTCCGGCATAAATCGTGTCGGGAGTTGCGGTAACCCTAAACGGCAGCGTAGTCAAAGGAGATACTCGAACACGAATAGACTTGGAAAGCACACAGCCTTGATTATTAGTTACAGTGAGAGTAAATACTGTGGTAGCGTTGGGTTTTACCCAGATAAGGTTAGTTCCATCTCCCGAAAGTATATCTGCATCAGGACTCCAATCAAAAACTAAGGAATCATTACTATTCACATAGGACAAAATTTGACCCGAATCTCCGTAGCAAATTTCGGCAAATGTATCAAGTAATACAGAGGCTTCGAAAATAGAGACTCTCACTGTATCTTCCAGAAAACATCTGTTTTGACCAACACGAACATAGTAAGTAGTAGACACAAAAGGAGAAACACTCACCATTGGATTGGTAAGGCTACTGTTTAACTGATCTGTAAATAAGGGATTGGAAGACCACTGAACTTGATTGGTTGTACCAAATGTATTGGCTATAATAGATATTGGCGTGCCTGGAACGCACAAGGTTGTATCATTAGGAACCCTCAACTGAAGTCTAGTAACCACAACTGTTAATTGAAGAGTATCGGTGCAAAAACCATTCGAAATAAGCAATTGATAAGTGGTTGTATTAAGCGGAGAGGCAATTGGATTTGAAACTGTTGTATCGCTCAATCCAATAGAAGGCGACCAGGTGTAAGAAATGCGCGGATCAGCAGACGGTAAAAAGCCAATTTGAGTAAAACTACCCGCACAAATAGTGTCGTTGCTCAACCTCCAAGAGGAGTCAGACAAAATAGTTACTTGCTTTCTTAGTGTATCTGAGAAATTACAGGCAGTAGTGTCGGAAACAGCAAGAGTGATGATATATGTTCCGGGAGAGGAATAAACATGGTTGGGATTACGCAAGCTAGAAGTATTGCCATCTCCAAAAGTCCACTGAAAAGAGGTGCCTCTCAAACTTTTGTTAAGAAGAACAGTTGTGTCTCCTAGACAAAAAATAGGATTCACGTCAAAATCAGCTAAAGTAATGGGTAAATTAAAATCGAACTTAAAAACACCGTTGTTGCAACTACTTCCATTTGTGGCTGACACGGCTCCCGGGGAGGGTTTTATTGGGAAGTCTGAATTAAATCCACACCCTGCACACACAGATTGATACATTCGACCATTTCGATCGAATCTACTTGTTCCTCCGTCTACATGCTCGGCACTAATAGGCCCACCAAAAAAAGAACCATACACGATATTAGAGGCGTCACTTTCTAACACCATCAAATAAAAATCACTGCCATCGGTGGAGGTTTGAAAAGCTCCCACCGTGGTATCCATTCCTGATGTTGTAATAGCATTGTTGGTCGTTCCGAATAGGTTGGTAGTTCCTCCCCATCCAGAAAGATAAATTTTGTTACACACATCTACTAAGAATGCAGTAGGAGAAATATTAGGACCTCCCCCACCAGATCCAAAAACCGTGGACCATTCAATCGTATCTAGGTTTGGTGAAATTTTGGTAATGAATTGACCACTGTTGTATGTAAAATAAGCTGCATTTTTGATAAAGGAAGAATCCATTTTGTCCGTTTGTCCGAAAACGTATACACTATCTTTTCGATCAAGTTCAATAAAATAAATTTGGTCATAAAGATCTGTACCCAGGTAGGTTGAATATAAAACGGCTGAGCCTGTTGTATTAATTTTTGTAATAAATCCGTCCGCTCTAATTCCTGTGAAGGAGGTATCTATAGCATTTGGAGATTTTATGAAGTTGGAGGAATTGGTTCCTCCTGCCACGTAGGCATTATCATTCTTATCTAAAGCAAGAGAATAAGCAGCATCATCCCCATTTCCGCCCAAGTAGGAAGACCAAATTAAAGTAGTGAGTTTATCATCCATCTTGAACACAACGCCATCCAGTTCCGAACCACCATGAGCAGATTGAAAAGCACTGGCAGAGACTGGAAAATTAAGAGAACGCGTGCAAGATACAACATAAACATTGTTGTTTTTGTCAATTTCTATTTCTCCCCTTACTTCGTCTGCATAGTTATATTTTAACTCATTTGTGGACGAAGAATTTAATCCATCATTTCCATTTCCCCCAATGAGTGTTCCGCCCAAAAGACTATCGCCAAGTTCGCTAATCTTAATCACAAAAATATCTGAACCATTAATAAAATTCACACCTAAACCCGAAGTTAAATTGAGAGCCACACCTCCATTGAATATTGAATCGTAACAACCCCGAGTAAACGGAAAATCAAGAGAGCTTGTGGTTCCGTAAACAAACAATTCGTTCTTGGAATTGGCTATCATACTGTGTGGTAGTTCATCACTGGATCCTCCAAAATACGTGGAGTAAAGCAGCGAGGTTCCGGAGGTATCGTATTTCGAAATAGCAACATCTACTATCCCACCATTAAAAGACCTGCTGTAAGCGCCAAGAGTTGTGGGATAACCAACACCAAAAGCGGTAGATCCTGAGTATAAAAATCCTTCTTTATCAAATGTTGCGGTGTAGCCAAAGTTATTAGCTGTTGACCCAGAAAAGGAAGAAAAAATAAGTGTTGGATCTATGACAAGTAATTTATCTTGGTCGTATCCTTTTGGAAACTCAAATCCCAAAACACCGTCTTTTAGCGTGTACATGCATTCTACTTCTTGTTGGACTCCATCAATGGATTGGTAGGCATAGGGTTTTTGTTCTATTACTTTATTCACAGATGTCGTGATTACCAAATTCCCATTTTTTAATTGAATAGAATTCACTCCCTCATACTTCATCTTCACTTTTTTCGGGTCTCCTTTTGGATGAACGAATACATCATACTTTAAAGATTGATTTGATGTGTAGAGAACTAAATCAATATGAGAGTACATGTTTGTTTTTTCAATTCTTTCAAAACTTGGTACTGAACTAGCCCATTTTGATCTATCGGATCCTAAAAAATAGTTGTAATAAGTGGCTTGTTTTTTTTGGGGAGAACACTTCCTGAGATCTGCCTCCAAAAACTTTACTTTGTACGAATGACAGTTAAAGCGATCTAAATCTTTCCGAGGTTCCTTGTCGTGGTGGGCATGAAAATAGCGTTCAAGTTCACTTTCGTCATAAAAATCGTAGGTAAGCGCATCATTTTCGATATACAAATATCCTCCAGAAATTTCTGTTTTAAATTGCACGCTATTCCTCCATTGACCTTTATTCTCAATGAAATTGAATACCCTATCTGACTGAGAAATCCCCGATAAAGAGTGGCAGATAAAAAAAAATAAAAAGATGTGCTTCATGCAGTTCATAGTCTGCTAAATATACGATAAAAAATGGAGGTTAGTTGCTCTCTACAGCTTTCAACTTGGTACAATCCATTTACAAGAGCTCCGATATGATTCGCTCCACAGAGTACCCTTCTGCTTCAGCCATGTAATTCCTGACTATTCTGTGACGAAGAATTGACTCTGCTACAGCTTGTACATCTTCAATATCTGGAGAATATTTTCCGTGAATAGCAGCATGAGTTTTTGCTCCGATTATCAAATATTGTGAGGCTCTTGGTCCTGCACCCCAAGAAAGATATTTATTTACCATCTCGTTTGAGTGAGACGAATTAGGTCTAGTTTTGGAGACTAACGAAACGGCATATTCCAATACATTGTCTGCCACAGGAATTTTTCTAATCAAATTTTGATAAAATAAGATTTCTTCGCCAGAAAGGACCTTATTTACTTGAACCTCGGAAGGAGAAGTAGTTGCCTTAACTATAGCAAGTTCTTCTTTATAGCTGGGGTAATCAACCCAGATATTGAACATAAATCTATCGAGTTGGGCTTCAGGCAAAGGATAGGTTCCTTCTTGCTCGATTGGATTTTGGGTGGCTAACACAAAAAATGGCTTTTCTAAGGTATAGGTGGAGCCAGCGGCCGTCACTGCCCTTTCTTGCATAGCTTCCAGAAGAGCCGATTGAGTTTTGGGTGGAGTTCGATTTATCTCATCTGCCAAGATGATGTGTGAAAATAAAGGACCTTTTACAAATTTAAAATTTCTTGATTCGTCCAAAATTTCGGAACCTACAATGTCGGAGGGCATCAAATCCGGGGTAAATTGAATACGGTTAAAACTTAAACCCAGCACATCAGATATAGTATTTACCAGCAAGGTTTTTGCTAATCCTGGAACTCCCACAAGAAGGCTGTGTCCGTTACTTAATATGGCGATAAGGACTTTGTCTACAACATCCTCTTGACCTACTATTACCTTACTGATTTCTTTCTTAAGCTGTTCGTATTTTATTACTAAGCTGTCAATGGCTTCCGCATCAGAGTTAAATTGGGTCATATTCTCGGTTCTTGTTTTGATTGAGTATAAAAATAGGAAAAGAAATCACTTCACTCAAATAAATATGAGATTGTATTCTCATTAAGACGGGATTACAGGTAAACTGAACTCTTCAGTTACTTTATCCAATCCTGAACAAATTCACATTGCATATAATCAGGATGTAATTTAATGTAGGTTGATTTTGACTTTTCTTTTATCCATTTTTTTATTGCTTCAGATTTTGCGTCATTAGTTGCATTCTGAAGAATTAGCTGATAATCTTCTTTTAAATTCGCCTTGTGTGGCTTTGTAATTGTTTTTAGTTTCACCATTTGATAAAACTGTCCATCTTTTCCTTGAGATAAAATGGGTCTGGAATACTCGCCCTCTTCCAAATCATCTATTATTAAGAAAATTTGTTTGTCCAGTTGATTCATTTCAAACAGGGAAGATCCTGCTTGCTGATTGTAAATAATTCCTCCATTGTATCGAGTCTCTTTGTCATCAGAAAATTTCATGGCCGCTTCTTCAAACGTATAAACCCCTTTCTTAATTAACCCAGCAATACTGTCTAATTTGTTTTTGGCATTCAACACCTCCATATCGCTAATCTTAGGTATCAACAAAATATGTCTTCCTCGATATTGGTCTCCTCTTCTTTCAAATAATTCTAGAATATGAAATCCATATTCTGTTTCAAATACCTGCGACAACTCTCCTTCCTTGATGCTAAAAGCTATTCGGTCGAACTCGGGCACGAACGTTCCTCTCGAAACCCAATCAAACTCTCCTCCATCTCCTCTACTTCCCGGGTCGTTGGAATACAAAACAGCGGTAGTAGAAAAAGTTCGTTCTCCACTCAAAATATCAGTCCTCCATTTATTTAACTTTTCTTTGGTGGCTTTTTTTGCTTCCTCAGATACTTGAGGAGCAATCGTAATATGAGATACCTCTACTTTGGATCCTACCAAAGGAATACTATCTGGATGAAGATTGTTGTAGTATTTTTTCACCTCTGACGGAGTAATATTTATTCCTGTTGTAATCTTTCCTCTCATTTGTTCGGCTTTCATCCTATCCTCAATAGTAGTATAGAATTCGGCTTTTATTTCTTCAATTGATTTTCCATAAAATTCTTCCAGTTTTTTTCTCCCTCCTATTTGGTTCTCAAAATACCTAATCCTATTTGTCAATTCTCCATTTACTTGCTCTGGAGTAATTTCAATACTATCCACTTCGGCCTGATACATGAGCAAAGATTGAAACATCACTTGTTCGTAAATGAGACATCTAGAATCTTCACCAAGGTCAAACCCCTCTTGTTTTGCTTGTACCAATTGAGATTCTATTTCGGAATGCAAAATCACTTTATTTCCAATTACCCCAATAGTTCCATCAATGAGATTTTCTTTTTTCTGAGAGAAACAGAATGTGGTAAGTAATAAGGTAAGTGCAGTGATGAGTATTTTATTCATAATAATAGGATACATTGTCTGATGCAAAGAAACAAAACTAATTGAATTTATAATGTTAATAATTACTAAAATAAGGAGCTATACTTTGTAAATGCGGTAATCACATTCAATAGAACCATTCATTAAATCCACCGTTCTTAATTTATTGAGATGTATTAAATCGAGTGCTTCCTTGTTTGAGCTTAATATCCCTAAAGTGTATCCTGAAAACTCTTCTTTCAGATGTTCTCCCAATCGCTGATACAAGATGGCTACTTCATCTTTGTAAATTCGCTCACCGTACGGTGGATTGATAATAAGAGTTCCTCTCTTTTTAGGAGCTGAGAGTTCCAACGCATCTTCCCCTTTGAATCTCACAATTCGCTTTAGATCGGGGACGTTGTCGAGGTTTTTTTGAGAAATTCTGATGGATTTCATTGCTAAGTCAGAACCGTGAATTGTAATTCCTTTCGATAATTCTATTTTGTCTTTGGCTTCATGGCGCACCTTTTTCCATAGGTCTAAGTCAAAGTCTGCCATATTAAAAAATCCAAAACTAGTTCTGTAGTATCCTGCGGGTATGTTGCACAACATCATCCCTGCCTCGATACAAATTGTTCCTGAACCACACATGGGATCTACCAGAGTGGAATTTCTATCCCAACCCGAAAGAGAGATTAATCCTGCAGCCATCACTTCATTAAGAGGCGCCATGTTTGTTTCTGTGCGATATCCTCGTTTAAACAACGCATCTCCAGATGTATCGAGCAGCAATGAGCACTTTTCTCCTCTTATAAACAGATTGAATTTTACATCGGGATGTTTGGGATCTACACTTGGTCGAGCATTGAATTTTTCACGAAACCTATCAACAATGGCGTCTTTGGTTTTCAATGAGATGTATTGGGAATGAGTAAAAATTTCGGATCTCACAGAATGTGAAATAGCAAACGTCTTGTCCAAATCAAATAATTTTTCCCATTCAAACTCCTTTACCTGCTCGTACAATTCCTGCTCATTTCTGGCCTTAAATTGAAACAATGGTTTCAAAATATTGATTGCTGTTCTACAGGTATAATTAGCTTGATACAGTTGCTCTTTTGTAGCATGAAACTCTATGGCTCTGTTTGTTACCCGGCACTTAGCAATACCTATCTCTGCCAACTCCTCCTTCAAGGGCTCTTCTAATCCTTTAAGGGTTTTGGCTATGTATTTTTCTTTTTCCAATGGATGTATTGTTTTGAATGGAATAAAGACTACTCATCTTCGTCCTCTTCTACTATTTCGTATTCTGTATATCCTGCTTCTTCGTCAAAAGCGGTGGGTGTTACTCCGTTTATCATTTCAGAAAACTGTTTGTAAATCAACTGAAACGAAATAAAACCTTTGATAAAGATACTGATAATAAAAAACACCCCAATTATTCCGATGACAAAACCGATAAAAAACATGTCGTATAATCCATTAATTGCTCCATACAACCAATCATTTACACCATTTTGAACACAAGACGGAGAATAAACTGAGCACACGTAAAAAACAACGGTTATTAGTGCGATCACTATATCATATTTGAGGTTGGAAGAATTGAACCCAACATAATCTTTATTCAATTGTAAGTTAAATTGCATCACTTTCCTCCGCTGTTCTATCTTATTAATGAGATAAAGAAATAATATCAAAGCTCCAATACACACGAGAAGATGAAGGGAATAAAAATGTTCTCCATAGTTTATCGTAGCCAAGGCCGAAACGGAAGCTAAAAAATAACTCTGCGAAACTCGTAAAATGTATTTTTCAATATTACCGGTTTGACCCAAGACTATTTTTAGCAGGGAAGAAAATAAAAACCAAATGAGGTTAAAACAAATAAATACGATTCCTAAAAGGAAAGCAAATTGAAACATAGTTGGCCTTTAAATAGGCTCAAAAGTAAAACATCTATCTTAGAACTTCAATAAAACTTGTGAAAGTTAGAGAAGAGAAATTAAAGTTTTGTATAGAAGCAGAAATAGCTCAGAATCTTTATATTTGTTTTGAAATTAAAACTAAGCCCATGAAATTAAAATCAGCCCTCTTTTTGTCTCTTTTACTTGGAGCCACCTCTACTCTATTCGCTACCGAAGGAATGTGGTTGCCCAACCTTATAAAAGCATTGAATTACAGTGATATGCAATCAAAAGGATTGATGATTTCTGCCGAAGAAATTTATTCTGTAAATCAATCGAGCATGAAAGACGCTGTTGCTCATTTCAATGGAGGATGTACCTCAGAGGTTGTCTCAAACAAAGGGTTGTTATTCACTAATCATCATTGTGGATATTCACAAATCGCCAACCACAGCACGGTCGAAAAAAACTATTTAAGAGATGGTTTTTGGGCACAAAACATGAACGAAGAACTACCTAATGAAGGGCTTTATGTTGATTTCATTGTAAAGATAGAAGATGTTACCTCCAAAATTCTTGGTGGAAAAAAGAATGAAAATGAAAGTGAAGCTGACTTCCTAAAAAGAAAGAGCGAAGAAATCTCGAGTGAATTGACTAATGGAACTGACTATCTCACTAAAATTAAGCCTTTCAATTACGGAAATAAATATTTTGCTTTTGTCATTGAGCGTTTTACTGACATTAGATTGGTAGGAGCGCCACCCTCTGCAATAGGGAAGTTTGGTTTTGACACAGACAACTGGGTATGGCCTAGGCATACGGGCGATTTCTCTGTTTTTAGAATCTATGTAAACAAAGACAATAAGCCAGCAAGCTACAGCAAAGAAAATATTCCCTACACACCTAAGCATTTTTTTCCTATTTCGTTGAAAGGAGTAAACGAAGGAGATTTCTCTATGGTGTATGGATTTCCTGGCAGAACTCAACAGTTCCTTACTTCCTACGCGGTAGATCAAAAAATGAACAAAACGAATCCTGCCAGAATTAACATGCGAGAAAAATCTTTGGAGGTAATAAATTCTACAATGAAGCAAAGCGAGGAATTGAGAATTAGGTATGCCTCCTATCAATCAAGCGTGAGTAATGCATGGAAAAAATGGAAAGGAGAAAATTTTGGCCTAGAGAAAGAAAATGCCCTTGAAAAAAAACAAACCCAAGAGGCTATTTACACACAACGAATAAATGATAACCCAAAATTAAAAGAATTATACGGAGAATTGCTTCCCTCCTTGAAAGAGTTATATATAAAAAATGAGCCCTATCAAGAAGCTTTTGATTATTACATTGAAATGATTTACTCAGGCCCAAAATCGGTGAGATATCTGAACAGCTTTGTGGGAATAGTTGAAAATGCCGAAGCACTCAAGAAAAGAGGCACGTTTGTCAAAGAGGTTGAGAAATTGAAACAGAGTTACGAAAATTTCATTGGTTATCCTGCACAGATGGAGTTTGAAAAAAGAATGTGGAAAACCTTGTATTCGAATGCCTTACATGAAGTAAACACAGATTTTCATCCAGATAATTTATTGAAAAAGACGAATTACACGCAAAACATGGAATCGATTATAGACGGCATGTTTGCTAAATCTATGTTTTTCAATGAGAGTAAATTAACCAAATACCTAGACAATCCTACAGAAAAAAACTTATCAAAAATTAAGAAAGACAAAGGATACCAGATGGTAGAGAGTTTTTACTCAGCGTTAAGAAAAAAAGTAATTCCGGTTTATTATGCGCATGAGGATCAAATAAATGAACTAATGAAGGAATACGCGAAATCTATCCAAATTGTATTTCCGGGAGAAAAATACTGGTATGATGCAAACAGCACGCTTAGAATTTCTTACGGACAAGTAGAAGGATCGGCTCCCAGAGATGGAATGAGGTACACATACAAAACAACCGCAGAGGGAATAATAGCAAAATACATTCCTGGGAATGAAGAATTTGATGTTCCTGAGAAGCTCATATCTCTGATAAAAAACAAAGATTACGGAAGGTATGCTGAGGGAGATTCAACGCTAGTAGTTTGTTTTACTGGAAGTAATCACACTACTGGAGGAAACTCAGGAAGCCCAGTTATCAATGGAAATGGTGAACTTATTGGAATCAATTTTGACCGTAGCTGGGAAAGCACAATGAGCGATGTAATGTTTAGCGAAAAATTGTGTAGAAACATCACCGTAGATATTCGTTACGTACTTTTTGTAATCGATAAATATGCCGGAGCGTCTAACCTTATAGACGAAATGAAATTAGTGGAGACTCCCAAATTAAAATTAAATCCAACAGGGAATATAGGTGGATTGGAAATTCCATCCCACAATTCAGGGATATTAAACTCGCTAAAAAAACAATTGTAAATTAATGAGTAAAGCGAGCGATATTATTGATCAAATGTTCTTGAAAGATCCATTTAGCCAATGGCTAGGTATTGAGAGAATAGAAGAAAATCCTGGCTCAGTCATGTTGAAAATGACTGTTAGGGAAGATATGCTCAATGGATTTGGAATAGCCCATGGAGGTATTTGCTATTCGTTGGCCGACAGCGCTTTGGCTTTCTCAGCAAACGGTCACGGAATACAATCCGTCTCGATCGAAACTTCTATTTCTCATACTAAACCGGTACAACTAGGTGACGTATTGACAACCCGAGTAATCGAAGAAAACCTCACAAAAAAAATAGGAATCTATTCTATTGCTATTCTCAATCAAGAAAACGAAAAAGTAGCCTTGTTCAAAGGAACGGTGTTTCGTACAGGCAAAGAATGGACTATTTGATTCAGTCTTCTCGGTATTTTTTCTGTAAAAACTTGTATTTAATTGCAACCCTAAAAGTTTGACTAGTAACTTAGACTAAATTTTTTGTTTGACCAGAAACTCCATTGAAGGTATAATCTATATCCTGCTTAAACATAGGTAATATTCCCTGTTCGTAGCGATAGCGGACAGAGCCAAAAGAGATGAAGACAACTGAAAATCTTTTTCTAAAACCATATATAAAGTGGGTGCAACAAACAATTTGTAATCATCAATAGCGAGATAAGACAAGGTTTCGTTTTGCCTGTAATATGATCCACCGCTACTCCCCCCCTGAAGTCTTATTTGTGTTGTAAGTAAGAATTAATCCACGTCCTGCGTGGATATTAATCAATTTTAGATTGTAGGGCTTGAGAATGAATCTTCTCCCTACTCCTCCCGAAAACTTGGACGCGATATACATATTGGACCAACTACGCCAAAATCGGGGATCCTTAAAAGAAACTCCTGAAGCATACTCATCAAAACCAACACCTACCTCATAAAAATAATTATTCTTCATGCCAATCTCGGTAAACCCATTTACGCTCCACCAAGGAAAATAAACTGATTGGAAAGGTGAATCAGAATCTTTGATGATGTTTTTTGTGAAGAATAATCCAGCAATTGCCACAAAAAAAATAGAATTGGAGTGCACAACTCATTTTTCGGCTCTAAGATTCTTTTTTACAGTCCTGAGCTAAGTCCCATTTTTTAGGGCATTCCTCTTTTGCCAATTCTCTTGCTTTTACTCGAGTAAATGTATAGGCAAGACTGACAACAAGATTGGTTCCATTGTTGCAGAATGGTCTCGAAGAGGTAAGGAAATTTCCTTAATAAACAGTGTAATTCCCCGAGTATATTGGATCATAGGACTATCCATAAACCTATGAAAGAGCCAGTTCGTTTCTATTCTTTAGGATTCTCATCAATCCTAGTTCAAAAAATAAGGTTGGTTTCGTAAGATTATTGTAATTAAGGTCGAATAAAATAGTCCTTGCTGCCCCATTTCCAATTTGATAGTTCAATGTATAGGAATTTGAATAATTAAAACCAACTCCGTCTAACGTGTTTAAATTGAGGTTATTGGTTAATAGTTTCTTGTAATTTAATGCAAATTCGCACGAAGTAAATAGGTTGTAACTTATATGAGTAACGTAATTTCCAGGCTTTTAAGGCCGCAACACTTAATCATAGAAATCATCCCAAAAAACCATTGGACTATATCCGAAACCTACTCGCATTTAAACACCCAAATTTTTGGGTAAATTTAATTGATAACCCAACCTAAATGAATGAGTCACTCCTCCCATAAGTTGAAACTCGTCTCCGCCAAAAGATTTTTCTACGATTCCTTTGCCTTCGCTATTACGAAGTACAACGGACAGCTCGCCAGTTGGGTTCCATTTTTCTTCGGAATAGGATTCTTGAGAAAAAGAGGAAAAAGTTACCGCACAGAATACTGCGGTTGCAATATGGTTAAAATGTCTAATCATATTAAAAGGAATTGCTTGAGTTAATCCGCCTAATCTTGATCTTGAAATAGGCAAAAACTAAGGTTGCAATTGGGCTCAACCAATTGAAGATTGCGAATACAAAATACTCCCCAACTCCAACTCCCAACACACTACTTTGGTAGGCACCACAGGTATTCCAAGGCACCAAAACAGAAGTTACCGTTCCTGAATCCTCCAAGGTTCGACTTAAATTTTCGGGCGCTAAATCTCTTTGCTCAAAGGCACTTTTGTACATTTTTCCGGGAATGACAATAGCTAAATATTGGTCGGATGCAATAGCATTTAATCCAATACAACTCGCTACAGTACTGGCAAATAGACCAAAAATAGAAGTAGCTTTCTTCAACAATACGTCTGTAATTTTTGACAGCGCACCAATTCCTTCCATAATTCCCCCAAATATCATGGCCGAAATAATAAGCAGTATAGTCCACAACATTCCCATTATCCCTTTGGATACAAAAAGCTCATTGAGCATTTCATTCTTCGTTTCTATTGCGTACTCGGTAAACACAACTTTCGTCATTTCCTCCACTACGTGACTCGAACTTATTTTTACCCCCAACAACGAAGGTTGAAACAACACAGCAAACACCAAAGCAAGTACAATTCCCGCAAGCAATGAAAGTAACGGTTTCACTTTTAATAAAATAAGTAGCACAACCGCCAACGGAACAATAAACAACCAGGGCGAGATCACGAAGAAAGACTTGATATCAGTGAGTAAACTGGAAGTTTCGGCCTCTCCTGTAGATTGTATAAAAAAACTTAATATGGTAAACACAACCAACGTAACGATAATACTAGGCAAAGTAGTATAAGTCATATACCTAATGTGAGTAAACAAATCTGTACCAGCCATTGCTGGTGCCAAATTAGTGGTATCGCTCAAGGGAGACATTTTATCTCCAAAATATGCTCCTGAAATTACAGCACCTGCTATCATACCTGATGAGATACCCATTGCTGAACCAATCCCTATCAGAGCAATGCCTACTGTGGCCGTGGTGGTCCAAGAACTCCCAGTAGCGATTGAAATAATTGCAGAGATGATTACCGAAACAGGTAAAAACACTTCGGGACTTAACAAAGTTAACCCATAATATACCATAGCGGGGATAATTCCACTAATGAGCCAAGCTCCACTCAAAGCTCCTACCAAAGCCAAAATTACAATGGGGACCAAAACACTTTTTAGATTTTCAAAAACCTCTGCCCATATTTTTCGTAAAGAAACTTTAAACACAAGACCAATAACAATAGCTACACCTCCCGAAACCATTAATATCAGTTGATTGCTGTATCCACCCCACCATTCTCCGCCCTTGAATAAGATATTAATACATAACAACGACATGAGGACAAAAACAGGGATAAGAGACTGAAAAAAACTAATTGATTTTGACATAAAGTGCATTTAGATGAAGATAAAGGTAATTTATTGGTGAAAGATATAAAAATCTTGTTTTAATGTGAAGTCATTCTTAACCTTATGCGTTGAATAAAAATACATAAATAAAAAGTTGATAATGGGAATCTTAACCATTCTCTTAATAGGATGGATTGGTCTTTCAAGCTATTGGTATAGCCAGAGAATTAAACATAATTCCTATTCTCAAGAAATTAGGAAAGAGTCAGCCAATCCAGAGGAGGAAACAAGTTGATCAACGAGACAAACAGAACAAAACTCGGACATGGAAAAAGCAATAAACAGAAAGGTTACATTCGAACTAATTAACTAACGCTTATGGAATATTTTGTACAAATAGAATTGTTGCTTTTGCTGTTTATTTTATTAATCACATCCCTCCTTGCGTTCCTTTTGGGATAGATAACAAGAGGTGTAAAAGAAAAAAACTCAACTTCGAGAAAAAACAAACAAAACGAATCCAATGTTATCTTTAAATTTACCCCAGCAAGAGCGCCATTAGGCTGAAATGTAAAAGAAAATGATTTGAAAATAATTGAGGGAATTGGCCCTAAAATTGAAAAACTTTTGAACCTAAAGGGAATCACCTCATGGCATCTACTGTCCGAAACTCGCAAAGAAGATTTAAAGGCTCTAGTATCGGAAGCGGGAGAAAGATTTTCACTACACTCGCCTGATACTTGGCCTACTCAGCCAAAATTGGCAGCCAACAATCAGTGGAATGAATTAAAAATTTCAGGACTCCTAAAAAAAAGATACAGAATCCGTCACTCGTAACTCTTTCTTCATCGAAAGAGTTTTTTTTTGCCAAAGTTCGAACCTATTTATTTGTATTAAGCGCGGGTATTGGTATATTTAAATTCACAAATCATTAAGAAAACTATCATTGGCAGTTAAAGGAAATATACTTCAAAGCGTTCTTAAAAGAACCACCAAAATTGGAAGCAAAAAAGAGTTAAAATCTCCTATTCAACTTCAGAGGAGAGCTCTAAAAAGACTCTTGAGAAGAGCAAAAGACACAGAATTTGGTAAACGATATAGGTTTCATAAAATTCTTAGCTCAGAAGATCCAGTGGTAACTTACCAGCGGTTTGTACCAATATTTGATTATGATCAGATGTATGAATCGTGGTGGAAAAAAACAATAGAAGGAGGCGAAGACATCACCTGGCCCGGTATTATCACAAAATTTGCCCTGAGTTCAGGAACATCGGGAAGCGCGAGTAAACAAATCCCTGTTTCTAGGTCTCAGTTACGGAAAATAAGACGAGCTAGTCTGAAACAAATACAGTATTTAACCAATTTTGGATTCGAAAAAGAATTCTTCGATACCTATATTTTGGGAGTGGGCGGATCGACCTCTTTGACAAAAATCGACAAGCGAAAGGAAGGAGATTTGAGTGGAATTATAAATGCCAACCTTCCGGGATTTATGAATGTGATTTATAAACCTGAAAAAGAAATCACCGACATACGTGATTGGGACACAAAGATAGAAAGAATGGTAGAGCAGGCTCCTCAATGGAATATTGGAATTATTGCTGGAATTCCCTCGTGGATTCAGATACTACTCGAAAAAATTATCGACAAATACGAACTAGACTCGATTCATGATATTTGGCCAAACTTTAGCGTGTTGGTTCACGGAGGAGTAGCTTTTGGTCCGTACAAAGAAAATTTCGAAAAATTGCTTGGAAAAAAAGTAGAATACTTTGAAACTTACCTCGCCTCAGAGGGGTTCATGGCTATTAGCTCAGGCAAAGGAAGCCCTCTTAAGTTGCTTCTCAACAATGGAATATTCTTCGAATTTATCCCATTTACCGATCAAAATTTCAACCAAGATGGTGAACTAGTATGCTACCCAGAAATTGTGACAATTGAGGAGGTAGAAGAGAATCAACAATATGCCATCGTGCTCTCAACTTGCTCTGGATCGTGGCGATACATTTTGGGAGATACCATTCAGTTTGTCAATAAACAAAAAGCTGAAATAATTATCACCGGACGCACAAAACATTACCTCACAATTTGCGGAGAGCATCTTTCAGTAGATAACATGAACAAGGCTCTGGAACTAACTTGTCAAGATTTACGCATAAAAGTGCCCGAATTTTGTGTAACCGCTTTTGCTTACGAAAATTTATTTGCCCACAAATGGTACATTGGGAGTGATGACTCCTTTGAAAATGAAACTTTTAAAACAACGCTGGACAAGCACCTGTGTAAATTGAATGATGATTACGCCACTGAGAGAAACTCTGCACTAAAAGAGGTAATTGTGGAACAAGTACCAGTCCATCAATTTTATAATTTCTTAAATCATATTGGTAAAAAAGGAGCTCAAGTAAAATTTCCTCGGGTAATCAAAGGAGAACTTCACAAAACATGGGAAAATTTCCTAAATTTACCCAATGTTTGATCTCATTACCACAGCCATCATTTTAGGATTTGTATTGAGCTTTTCTCTTGGCCCTGTATTTTTTGAATTAATAAATACAAGTCTTAGAAAAGGGTTTAGAGCAGCCATTTTAATGGAAATTGGTGTCTTACTGAGCGACATTATCTACTTGTTCTTGGCTCTATTTAGTGCCTCCAAAGCATTGGAGTATTTAAACAAATATTCGTGGATTAACTATGTGTTTGGTGGAGTGTTTATTTTATTTGGCGTGTTTTCAATCATCAAAAACTTGAAGCCTCCAAAAATTCATTTTAACATACAGAACGACAATTCTGACAATGACTCTGACAACGAGATTCTCGATAATTTAGAGTCTTTGAACATTTCGGAAAACATCAAGGTTAACTATATAGGAAATTTGATGAAAGGTATCGCCCTTAACTCGCTAAACCCTTCTGTGCTGGTTTTTTGGATAGTGGTGTGCACCTCCAGCATCAAGAAGCTACACCTCGATAATCAAGGAATTTTTATTTTCTTTTCGGCCACGTTAGGTATGATGTTCTTTGTAGATATATTGAAAATATACTTTGCCAGTAAACTACAGCAATACATCAATCCAAAGGTGTTACAAATAATCGGAATAAGCATTGGATTAATAATGCTCTCGGTTGGTTTTTATATTCTTTTAGTGGGATTCGACTTACCTCAAGAAGAATTTATAGAATCGGCTAATCACCTTACTGCTGTGGAGTAGGCATCTCTTCTGCTTTGCATTTTTCTTCTTCGGTAGCGCCACAAAATTGGCAACTACCATCGCCCTCCTCATTAAACATTCGGCTTGCACTAGCACATGATTTTTCCAAATAACCTTTGTTAAAAAACATCTTGATTGCCATTCCTGCTATACCAATACCTAATAATCCAATTGCCAATAAAGCTAGTTTCATAGTCTAATTAATTTTTTACAAAGGTAAGAATTTTAATTATCTTCTGCGGTAAAATTGATCCATAGGGTCCTCCTTAGGTTTGTCAAATTGCTTGAACGTATACCTGAAGGTGACAAGCGCATATCGCTGAAGCGATCGCGATCTTAATTGTTCTACGTATGTATTGTTGGTAGTAATTGAAAGCTGATCGTTTTGGTTGAGCACATCGTAAAGTCCCAAACTAATTTCTCCTTTTTTGCTTTTGAATAGTTTCTTAGCAATGGATGCGTTCCACATAATAAAATTTAACCCTAAGGCTTCGGAGAAACCATCATTGATTTGATAATTTGCCTGAGTCCTAACTATTACATCTTTTGGGAGAGTCCAAGTAAGTTTTGCTTTGTAATTCTGAGTTAAAAACATTGACTCTCCCCTGCCTCCAGCATTTGTAATGTCGGTGAGTGTTGCTCTTCCTGAAAGTGTAAAATCAATTTTCTTACTTATATTACTACTCAAGACAATTCCTGCCTCGTACTCGGTGCTGGAAGCTAAAGTCTTGACCCCATTGACCATTGAAGGAGTTCGAGAATAGGTAATGGCTCCATCTAAATTTAGGTTACTTTTCAATTTCTTAACCGGCATTCCGTAAGAGCTAAACAATCTTACATTTTGGTAACCACTCAGGTTTTCATAACTATTCAAAATTCTACCTTTCTCCAAGAAAACTCCATTTACATTTGAATCCACTTGATAAAAATCTGAGGTAGTCGAAATTAAATTATTGGAAAAAGAATAACTCGCCATCGTAAAAAATGTAGTCGCTTTTTTGGTATTGGTAGAAATGTATCGAGTCATCAATCGATGGGTGTAATTTTGGCTCAAATTACTGTTTCCAATCTGCAGTTGAAGCGGATTGGAATTATTCAAAAAATTCTGAAGCTGATTCACAGAAGGATCTTCCGTAGAGGTTCGATACATCAAAAACACTTGCTTACTTTTAGAGAGCGTGTACTTGATCATAGCAAATGGCAAAATGGCTTGGAATGTATTTTGAGTTTGCGCCACACCCGGATATACACTTTGTGTACTCAAGTCAGTAACTTGATACTTTGCTCGGATGAACGAAAAAATCTTTTTGCTAAAAAATCGATATCCCAACGAATAAGACTGCGTAAAATTCTCCGAAGAGAACTGGGAGGAAAATTGTGGTAGTAAATCTTTGTAAGCTTCTTCAACAAATGAATAGGCGTTTGCCTGGTTATCGGTTTTTCCCTCGGTTTTTTCAGCTTCAACATCAAAAGAAATCCCTCCCTTTTTTCCAATTGGCTCTGTGTAACGTATTTTACCGCCATAAGAATTTGTTTTCGTTATGAGGGTTGATTCTTGATCCAATGTATCCGTAGAATTCGTAAAATCATTTTCCAGAGAAAATAAGTTGCTGACACCATCACTTCCGGTTAATTGATTCGTGGCCATTACAAAAAAAGACCTTCCTCTTTTTTTGAATCTATAATTATAAAACAATCTTGAATTTGCATTGTACCCAAGTAAGTCCGAGTTAAAATCCGTTTCTAAATTATTGGCAGGAGTCGACCCAAAAGTGGTCAATCCATTAGTAAAAGATTCTCCGTAATTAGTTTGCAAACTAGCATTGGTTCGGAACGTTAATTCACTTTTTTGTGAAAACTTATGTTTTATTTGAATACTCAACTTCCTATTTTCGTCTTGCGTGTACGAAGAGTCTGTTTCATCATATACCTGGTTTGCATCTGATCGAGAAAAATAATTTTGTACTTTTTTTTCAAGTGCGTTGGTTTGAGTATTGTTGTAAAAATAACTACCGATGAATTCTGTTTTTCCCCAAGTATCTTGATAATTAATTCCGCCTGCACCTGTTTGAGCGATTCCGTTTTGCTGAGGAACCAAAAAACTACTTGCACTGGCACTAATGGCTCCTCGATTTCCCCAACCTCTTTTCCCCGATCCTGCAGTCACACCTAGCAAATCCTCGGATGAAAAGTTCTGCTGATTTACATTATTAAACAATCCTACAATAGAAATCCGCTGATCTCCCTTAAAAATATTATAATTTCCTCCTGCGTTGTACCGCTCGTCACTTCCATATCCTGCATACACGTTTCCAAACTTACTGTTTCGGTATTCGGGTTTAGTGATGATATTAATAGTTTTGGTAGTATTTCCATCTTTTAGTCCAGTTGCTTTGCTTTCATCACTTTCATCATCAAACACTTGAATTTTTTGAACTACTTCTGCCGGGATATTGCTCAATGCTGATTTTGGGTCTTGACCAAAGTAAGGTTTTCCATCTACCAGCACTTGTTTTACTTGCTCACCCTGAGCGCTTATAGTTCCATTCTTACTCGTTATTCCTGGCATTTTCTCGATCAAGTCGCCTGTTGTGGCATCTTGATTGGTTTTATAGGCACTGGAATTGTATTCGGTCGTATCCCCATTTTGAACTGCCAACGGCTCCTTCTCCTCTACCTGCATAGTGTTGAGCTGCGTGATAGATACTTCCATAGGAATTTTTCTCAAGAAATTTCTTGACTTGTCGACCAGTACCGTTTGCTTTACTTTTTTGAAACCTACCGAACTTATTGTGAGTGTATATTCGCCATAAGGAATGGAATCAAAAAAAAACAATCCGCGCTCGTTGGAGGAAACACCTTGTTTCATCGATTCATTTTGAAGAAAAACAGTAGCGCCAATAATAGGTGCGTTTTCTTGGTTATCTATAACTATACCGCCCACTTTGGCAACTTGAGCGTTCCCCTGAATGACCAAGAGTAATAAAAAAAATAGTGCGAATTGCTTCATTGTAAAAAAAGAATTATTCAAAAAAATGAGTTACTAAAACTTAGACAAAAGTATTTGATCAAGGTTTAATCTAGTAAAAAATTACACGAACGGTCACAAAAAAACCTCATATCGAGTCTTACGGTATGAGGTTTTTCATTGATTGAAATTAAAATAGATCTTCTACTAAAATCTCTTTTTCTCTTTAATTCTTGCTGATTTACCAGTTCTTTCTCTTTGGTAAAAGATTCTTGCTCTTCTCACTTTTCCTCTCTTCATTACTTTTACTTCTTCGATAAACGGAGAAGCCATAGGGAAAATTCTTTCAACACCCACAGTTCCAGACATCTTTCTCACAGTAAAAGTTTCTGTTGCAGTATTGTTACCTCCTCTTTTTTGGATAACAATTCCTTGAAAAACTTGCAATCTCTGCTTGTCTCCTTCTTTAATTTTATAAGTTACAGCAACTGTATCTCCAGAAGTGAAATCTGGTAGGTTGTGCGCTGATTCTAATTCCTTGTGTATTTCGCTAATTAAATTCATAACTGTGTTTTTTCTCCTCGATTTTCGGACTGCAATATTACGAATATTATTTTGTAAATTAACTACAGACCTCTCGTTTTTTTTAATCTTTTTTTTTGAACTCGTTTTTTTTACTCCCCTAACAAGTCTGGACGCCTCGTCTTTGTTCGATCCAATGCCTGCTTGTTTCTCCACTTTTCTATCTCTTTAAAGTTTCCAGAAAGTAATACATCTGGTACCTTCATTCCTTCATAATCAGCTGGCCTAGTATAGACTGGCGGAGCGAGCATGTTATCTTGAAACGAATCTGTCAAGGCAGAGGTTTCATCGTTCAACACACCCGGAATAAGTCGTATCAAGGAATCAGCTACGACAGCTGCTGCCAATTCTCCTCCCGAAAGGACATAATCTCCTATCGATACTTCTTTGGTGATATACTTTTCCCGTATTCTTTCGTCAATTCCTTTGTAATGACCACAAAGCAAAATAAAATTAGTCCCCATCGACAAAGTGTTGGCTGTTGACTGGTTCCATACTTCACCATCTGGGGTCATATACATGATTTCATCATACTCACGTTCTGCTTTTAGCTTGTCAATACAATCGGCTATTGGCTGAATGGTCATCACCATTCCTGCTCCTCCACCGAAGGCATAATCATCTACCTTCTTATGTTTGTTTGTGGAATAACTTCGCAAGTCATGCACATGCACCTCAACCAATCCTTTTGTCTGAGCTCGTTTCAATATCGAATCAGAAAATGGACTGTCTAGCAACTGAGGGAGTATGGTTAATATATCTATTCGCATGGAGCAAAAGTAATTAATTTTAAACTCTTACCGATCATGGACAAACTTAAATTACTCACCTTGTATTTTTGTTAAATTCGAAACAGAAATGATTAATTCAGCTAATTTTGTGGTGTATGAAGAAACTTATTCCAACAATTCTGCCTGCTGGTTTGCCTCTTTTTTTAGTGGCGTTCGCTTGCTTTTTTTTGGCATCACCTGGTGCTTATTGCCAAAACTTTGAACTTGTAAAAAAGAAAGAACCGTTGCTCTCAAAAACTAAGGGTGGTCCTTATTTGGGAATACAAAGAGGAAAATACAACAGCCTTGAGCTAGGATATGAAGTTCAAAAAAAAGCGGTGAAACTTATCAAGCCCAGAACAATTGCAGCCAATGTTGGAATTGACTATAACTTGACTCAAAACATTGTAGGTTTTTCTGCCGGAGTATGGTACAAGCACAGTCGAATAGATTTTACCTATGGCGGAAGTATCAATGTAAAAACAGATTTTGATCACTACAAAATAGGAGTTACCCCCCTGATAGGATACAAAATCTCTTTGGCTCATCTTCAACTTGGTTATACGTTGTATTCAGCCAAAAGTCTCCCGCAAGAGACGAACACTCTTTTTATTTCATTGAGAGCAGTCCTTATAAACAAACGAAGTTTTCATTGGCGAAAAAGAAAAAAAAGAGACTGAATTTTTCATTTTGTCTGGTTCCAATAATCAATTGATTCTAAAATTCCTCATCTTTGTATTGTTATGCAATTATTTTACAACCCCACTATAGAGTCCGATTTATTCTTAGAAAAAGAGGAACACATCCACGCGACAAAGGTTCTTCGAAAAAAAGAGGGCGACACCCTTTTTGTGATGGACGGGAAAGGCGGATTATTTGAATGCCTCTTGACTCAAATTGCCTCGAAAAAAAGCACGGTTTCTATTATTAAGCACCAACAATTTAATAAAGAGAACCACTTACACATAGCCATTGCCCCTACTAAAAACAATAACCGAATGGAGTGGTTCTTGGAAAAAGCAACGGAAATTGGTATTGCTGAAATTACACCTTTACTCTGCGCAAGATCTGAGCGAAAAGTGATAAAAAAAGACCGTATGGAAAAAATCATTTTGGCTGCGGCAAAACAGTCAAAATCTTATTTCCTCCCACAACTCCATGAAATTATTTCTTTCAAAAAGTTTGTAGAATCTTGTGAAGCGAACAACTTATTTATCGCTCATTGTGAGGAAGAATCTGAAAAAAAAACACTATTGAATTATTCCTCTGAAAAAAGAAACACCACAATTATCTTAATTGGTCCTGAGGGAGATTTCACTTCTGACGAAATCACAATCGCCAAAAACAATCATTTTTTGGAGCTTTCGCTAGGCGAATCAAGATTAAGAACCGAAACAGCGGCAGTTGTTACTGCTGTTCATTACAACATGTTACCATGAAAAATACTGACTTAATAAAACTAAACGAATCATCCTCTGGCACAATGATGGAGGTTTTAAGGATTGAATACACAGAGGTAGGAGAAGATTATATTTGCGGAACAATGCCTGTTGACAACAGAACCCACCAACCAATGGGAATTATGCATGGAGGAGCCTCTGCTGCGCTTATCGAGACTTTGGGGAGCATTGGTTCGCATCTGCTCATCGATTCTGCCTCAGAATTTTCCTCTGGGCTAGATTTAAATATCAATCATTTGCGCGCTGTAAGATCGGGCAAAGTATATGGCAAAGCACAGATAGTGCACCAAGGAAAAACCACTCACGTGTGGCAAGTGAATATCACCAATGAAGAAGGCAAATTGGTTTCCACTGGAAGACTCACTGTTTTTGTAGGTAAGAAATAATTACGACAACGCTTGCTTAATTAGCTCTACTCGTATTTCATTGTGGGAAGCGTCTAATATGGCTTGTCCATTTTTTACCAAAATTATTTGTGGGGAGGCATGAAACACATCGAACTTGTCCGCAATTGCATTTGAGACTTCGCGAAACGAAATTAAATCCAAATAAAAGGGTAAAACTTCTTCTTCGGACATTTCCCATCCTGACTCAGTTCGGTTGAGAGCCATGGCACTTATTGAGCACCTCACACTGTGTTTGAACAGTAAAACCGGCACCTCAAAAGATTTTTCTAGGGCTTGTTCTAAATCCGAGAGACTCTCTAGTTTATTCCACTTAATACGGCTTGTGTTCTCACTTTTATTTCTGTTAAAAAAACCCATAATATCTTAGTTGAATCGAGAATAAATTGGTAAATGATCTGAATATCCTCCGAAATAATTAGGTCCTCCATAACTTCGGCTCGGCTTTTTGTCCCCGTACTTTTTATCGGTGTACATCATCCATTCTTCTTGAAGAACCAAGCAATGAGAATATGCAACTTTCACTCCGCTTTCAGGCGCATACAATCCTTCGCTCACAATCATTTGATCGAGCATGCCCCAATCTCCTCTGTAATTGTAGGTTCCCTTATCTTCTTTTTCCAATTTGTACGCCATATTGAACAATTGTCCATTCTGAAAATCTGGA
>CBFHVI010000026.1:0-26254 GCA_965658995.1 Flavobacteriales bacterium
CGTCAATTGCTCTTACAAATGGATAACGAGGATAAGAATACTTCCGTTTCATTGCTTTATGCAAATCATTCTGAAGCTCCTTCCCCAAATGCTCCATCACCGCATACTCCGCATATTTTTGCATTCTGGAGTCGATGGTTGTGTATATTTTCAATCCATCTTTTCTGATATTGTAGGGCTTCCCAGTTTCTTTGTTCAGATATTTGTAGTCGCCTTTCTCATTTTTTTCCTCCATCATTCGGTTCAGGTCTGCTCTTAAGTTTTCTCTAAAATATGGAGCAATTCCCTCCTTGTGGTCCACCGATGTCAAGTTTAATCCAAGGGGCAACACTCTAATCGAGTCATACTCCGCTCGTGTCAAGAGGTCGTTCTTCATCATTTGCTTCAATACGACTTCTCTTCTTTTGAGAGCAGCCTCAGAAAATCTTTTTGGGTTGTAAGCATTAGGATTTTTTACCATTCCCACGAGCATGGCGGCTTCCTGAATATTCAAGTCGGCAGGAGTTTTACTGAAGTAAACTTTTGATGCTGAATGAATCCCAACACCTTGATTCAGAAAATCCACCTTATTAAAATACATCGTGAGTATTTCTTCTTTGGTATATCTTTTCTCCAATTTAGCCGCAATTATCCATTCGCCTAGTTTTTGTTTTACTCTATTCACAAACCCTGCAGCACGCTCTCCATATAAGTTTAAAGCCAATTGCTGAGTCAAGGTACTTCCACCTCCGTCCTTTCCCATTCCTCTGATCGCTCTTGCCAATGCCTCTGCATCAATTCCAGAATGAGAATAAAACCTTTCGTCTTCCGTAGCAACTAATGCGTTTACCAAATTTTTTGATAATTCATGATAATCCACATGTGTTCTGTTTTGCAAATAGTACTCTCCTATCACCACTCCATCAGCGGTAATCACCTGAGAAGCCAAATTGCTTTTGGGATTATCCAATTCTTCGATACTGGGCAAATCGGTAAAATAACGCACAATGAGCAAGGCAAAGGCAAGGGAAAGGAATGGTCCAAGAATAAGTATCCAGGCAAGTCGTTTCAGCCATTTTCGGTTTTTTTTGGGTTGTTCTTTACTTTGTCCCATCTTTTTTCTTGATTTTCAATCCTACATCTTTAATTCCTTCAAGACTCTCCTCTCTCATGCCTTGGGTAAATACAAATGAATAAACTCCTTTTGTAGGTAATTTAGTTTTTAAAAAATACATACTATTTTCGATCACTGTACCGCTAGCTGATTTCCCTAACCATTGTCCATTTGGCTTGGCCAGGATAAATTGAGCTGTATCGGTTTTCGTTCTACCGTCTGGTGACTGTAACGACCAAAAAACAAAAATATTACCATATCCGTACTCCGTGTTATTCCTCAAATTGAAAAAAAACTCATACACCTTGGTGGTATCAATTATTTCAAAATCAAACGATTTCGGCTCGGTTGCTCTCCAAGTGGAGTTTTCTATCTTCCGAAACTCTTGATAATACATATCTTCTCCTTTGCACGAATACAGAAGTAAATTTACTGCAAGGAATATACTAAAAAACCACTTACTTCTTGTCATTGGACTTTGGTTTCTGATTATTTAGATTACGATTATTCTTGTTTCGATTGTTTGGCTTTCGTTTTTTCTTTTTCTTCTTTTTGAAATTGTCATCAAAACGAGTCAAACTATCTTGAGCATCTACGGCCGCGTACTTTTCTTCTTCCACTGGCTCAAAATCAACAAATTCTTTCAAACTTACCGGCTTCTTCCCAGCTTTATTCATTTCAATAATTTCTTTTACTCGTTCCACAGACAGTCCTATAAAATCATTGTTACGATCTTTCGACTCCACCGAAAACCACATTGTTTGAGAAAAAACATCTGTTTTCATATGACGAGCCTTTCCACCTTCTGTTTGAAGGGTTGTATTGGGCTTTGGAAAAGTTTTCATCAATTCCATGTAGGCGTCCAATTCAAAATTCAAACAACATTTCAGTTTTCCGCATTGGCCCGCAAGCTTTTGAGGATTGAGAGACAATTGTTGGTACCGTGCAGCAGACGTATTAACTGACCTAAAATCGGCCAGCCAGGTAGAGCAGCAAAGCTCTCGCCCACAAGAACCAATTCCACCGAGCTTTCCTGCCTCTTGCCGCATTCCTATCTGCTTCATTTCAATTCTTACCTTGAATTCAGCTGAATATTTCTTGATTAATTCCCTGAAATCTACACGCTGATCTGCCGTGTAATAAAAAGTTGCTTTGCTCATATCTCCTTGAAACTCAATATCACTTATTTTCATTTTGAGTTCTTCCTCAATCGCTATGGTTCGAGCTCTTGGCATTATTCTCTTTTCCTCTTCTCTTCCTGCGTGCCACGTTTTTATGTCTTCTTCGTTGGCTTTCCTGAGGATAGAAGGGAGATTTCGCGTTTCGGTAATTTTCTTTTTACTTAATTGAAGTTTTACCAACTCTCCTTTGAGAGAAACCACTCCCACATCTACACCACTTGCAGCTTGTACTGCCACAATATCGGTTTGGTAAAGACTCAGATTATCGGAGTTTCTGTAATATTCTTTTCTGTCGTTTTTAAAACGAACTTCTACAATATCGAAGGGCTTCTCGCCAGTTGGTATTTGCATATTTTCCAACCAGTCAAACACCGACATCTTATCGCATCCACCGGTACCACATGATCCGTTGCTTTTGCACCCTTTTGGCACTCCTGATTTATTATTTGAGCATGATGAACACCCCATAAGTATTTTGTATTTATTGAAACTAACTTAATACAAATTAGCTGCTTAGTTAATAGAAATAACCTCCAAATTCTTTTTCAGAATACGGTTAAGTTATGAATATCAAATGTAGGGAAAACTATTAATTTTTGTGGAATTTTGAAAGAGGTATTTTTTCGAAATCTCGTTTTTTTTTGAGCTATTTTTGACTAAGATTGACCCATCAAAATAGAAACAATCTTATTTTTTAATCAATTTGAACAAATCAAACGACAAATCTAGGAAAAGAATCTTGGCGTTTGCATTTCGGTCGATGTGGTAATAAGCTTCGGACATAATCTCGTGCAAATGACCAATGTTACGTTCATGGATGTAAGGCATAAAATTTTGGATGAACTTTTTTTGTTCTTCAGTAGCTTTTACGTTATTTATTCCAACAAAATTACCCATCAAACTTTTTTGAAACACGGAGAGGACGAACAACAAAAAGGCTTTTTGCTTTTCCTTTCCCATTTTTTGGACCTCAGCCACAAATTTCACAGCTCCTGCTACATCTTTTTTGAAGCAAAGTCGCATCCAGCTCACAAAATTATCGAAGTAGAAACTCTTTTGTTCTCCCATTTCTAATTCGTTGAGAGCCGCAGAAAAATCTCCATTTACATAACTTGCAATTTCGGTAGCTCGCAGTTCACTCGCTCCCATTTTATACACCAATCCTTCAACCACTTGCGAATCGGAAAGAGGACCTATTTTGGTGAGTTGAGTCCGTGAGAGAATTGTAGGCAATATGCTTTCGATACTTTCCGCCACCAAAAAAATCAAAGTTTTTTCTGGGGGCTCCTCAATCAGTTTCAATAATTTGTTGGCAGCTGCAGCATTCATATTTTCAGCCAACCAAAACACGCTTACTTTGTATCCTCCTTCGTAAGATTTTAGACTTATTTTTTCTGCAATTCTCTTACTCTCATCTACACCGATAAGTCCTTTTTTATTTTCATTTCCGGTGTGGTGGTACCAATCTTGCTCGGAGGCATACGGTGAACGTTGAATCATTTCTCTCCACGAAGGCAAAAAGTCGTCTGAAGTTTTCTTCTTGGCCTCGAGTTGTACTGGAAAAGAAAAGTGAACATCTGGGTGTGATAGCTGGCCAATTTTAAGACAAGATGCACATTCACCACAAGAGTCTTCTGGAGTTTTTTGTGTGCAAAAAATATACTGAGCATAGGCCAATGCAAGAGCAAAGGAACCATATCCTAGTTTCCCATGAAAAAGCTGAGCGTGACTAATCCTATCGGTAACGACCGTTTGGATGAGGTTCTTTTTCACGGCATCTTGCCGAATTATGTCCTTGAATTGCATGATTCAAATGTAATTAAATTAACAGAAATATCTACCCTTTGAGGCAGGAGAAAATCTGGCAAAGAAGAGAAAAATAATATTCCCTACTGGGTCGTGTTAGCGATTGGAGCGTTTGTTTGAGCTCTCCCGACTTTTCGGGAAGCAAGTGCGGAAAGCGCGACCTAGTTTTTGGCTAGGTAACACCCAAAAAAGAATGAATATGCCGAAATTCTTCGTTTCTTTGTACTCTAAAGATATAACTTATGGCGCACAAAGCAGGTTTTGTAAATATTGTTGGAAGTCCTAATGTGGGAAAATCTACATTAATGAATGGATTGGTTGGGGCTCGAATGTCCATTATCACTTCTAAGCACCAAACTACTCGACACAGAATTAGGGGAATCGTGAATGGTCCGGATTTTCAAATCGTATACTCGGATACGCCAGGAGTGCTGGAACCCAAATACAAATTGCACGAAAAAATGATGAATTTTGTCAGCGAATCTCTGAGAGATGCCGACATCATTTTGTTGGTTACGGATATTTTTGAGGATTCGATGAATCATGCTGAGACTTTGCGAAAAATTACCGACATGAAAGTGCCAAAATTTGTGCTTATCAATAAAATAGATCTGGCAAAGGACATGGAAACAGTGGAGAAAAAAGTAGAGTCGTGGGCGACACTTATGCCGGGAGCTCAAATACTGCCTATTTCTGCTCTCGAAAAAGTGAATACCGAATTTGTTATCCAAAAAATAAAAGAGCTTCTTCCGGAGTCACCAGCCTACTTCCCGAAAGATGAATTGACCGATAAGCCGATGAGGTTTTTTATCTCAGAAATTATTAGAGAAAAAATATTTACGACTTACAACAAAGAGGTTCCTTATTCGTGTGAGGTGGTTGTAGAAGAGTACAAAGAGGACCTGCCAACTGAAGGAAAATCGAAAAAAACCATCACAAAAATTCGCGCTTTGATTCTTGTAAATAGAGAAACCCAGAAAGGAATAATAATTGGTCATAAGGGAAATAAGCTTACAAAAGTAGGAACCGAGGCAAGAAAAGATATTGAAGAGTTTATTGGTAAAAAAGTGTTCTTGGACTTATACGTAAAAGTGGACAAAGACTGGAAGGAGAAAGACAATAAGCTTAACCAGTTTGGATACGATGGTTAGTTGGAACCATGGCGTTGGAAGTTGGAACCACAAAGCGAGCTCGACTTACTTATTTTAACTTTGAGTGTAATTTCCAAAAAAAAATATTTGCCCATGGGCAAATTTCAAATTCTAATAAGAATGGAATTAGTTACTTATATTTCGCAAGACTGGAAACAAGTTCTTTCTGAGGAAGTAGAATCTGATTATTTTGCTCGTCTTTCGGAATTTGTAGCCAAGGAATACGATACAGAAGTGTGTTTTCCTCCTAAACCTTTAATTTTTAGAGCCTTTGCAATGTGTCCTTTTGAGAATACGAAGGTGGTAATTTTGGGACAAGATCCTTACCATGGAGATGGACAAGCTCACGGATTGAGTTTTTCGGTTCCAGCCGGAATGAAATTTCCTCCTTCTCTCAGAAATATGTTTAAGGAATTGAGCGGAGACATAGAAATTCCAGTGCCGTTCCAGGGAGATTTAACTGGCTGGGCTCAACAAGGTGTACTTCTACTAAATGCGACTCTTACAGTGCGTAAATCTACGCCTGGAAGCCACCAAAAACAAGGATGGGAAGAATTCACTGATTCGGTCATAGGAATGCTATCAGACCAAAAAGAAGGGCTAGTTTTTGTTCTGTGGGGAAAATTTGCCGAGCAAAAATCGAACCTGATAAACACAACAAAACACCGTATCATTTCCTCTGCTCATCCCTCTCCATTTTCTGCGCACAAAGGATTTTTTGGCTCCAAACCATTTAGCAAAACCAACGAATATCTGAGGAAACAAGGAAAAGTTGAAATTGATTGGACTCTCGATTCGTAGTAATCACTTTTTTTTCATCAAAGCTTTTTCTGAAACTAGATTGTTTCATTCTTTGCGAGCTTTGTTCATTTTGTTTTTTTACATTGCCAAAAAAAACGAATCCCATAAAACAACGAGAAAAAGTCTATTTTTGTGAAAGAAAAAAATCACTTGGAATACGCAATAGTAGATATAGAAACAACGGGAGGAACTCCCATTACGAGTAAAATAACCGAAATAGCGATTATTATTTCGGACGGATCTACTATCAAGGACTGCTACGAATCTTTGATCAATCCAGAAATACCTATTCCTTATAACATAACTCGCTTAACGGGGATAGACAACAGTATGGTGGCAGAGGCTCCGCGATTCTTCGAGATCGCTAAAGATATCTTGTCTTATTTGGAGGGAAGAATATTTGTTGCCCATAATGTTAACTTTGATTACGGGCACATTAAGCGTGAGTTCAAAGAATTGGGTTACAATTTTGAAGCCAACAAACTGTGTACGGTGCGAATGTCGCGGAAGGTGTTTCCAGGGCTACCGTCATACAGTCTAGGAAAACTGTGCAAATCGCTGGGGGTTACCCTAACTAGTCATCACCGAGCGATGGCGGATACGGCTGCTACTACAGAAATTTTTCACCTCATCAAAGAGCAAGATAAACAAGCTGAGATTATTCAGGACTTTTCGATGAAAATTGGCATAGATAAGCTTCCTGGAAAGCCCGGTGTGTATTACTTCAAGAATCAAGAAGGCAGAATAATTTACATTGGAAAAAGCATCAACATAAAAAAAAGAGTAAAGAGTCACCTGAATAATTACCAAACAAAAAAAGGGTTGGCCATTATAGAAAACATCGACTCTGTAGATTATGAATTAACTGGCAATGAAACACTTGCTTTGCTTTACGAAAACCTAGCAATCAAAACCCACTTGCCCAAACACAACCGAAGGCAGACTAAAACTAAATTTCCTTTTGGTATTGTAGTGAACAGGGAAGGAGACTATCATTCCCTAGAAACAGTAAATGTAACGAAAGAGAGAAAAACTGTGATCGATTTTTCCTCGAGAAGAGAGGCAATGGAATTCATCAAAAAGACCATTGACAACTACGAGCTTTGCCAAAAAATAAATGGATTGGAGAATCAAAATCGAGTTGGTTCTTGTTTTAAGTATCAGCTACACGATTGCCACGGGGCATGTATCGGTGAAGAAAGTGCAGATGATTACAACTTGAGGATAGAAAAATTTGAACAAAAATATGGTTCGCCCAATGAAAGTGGAATCTTTGTGGCCAAAGGACGAAAAGCTTCCGAGAAAGGATTTGTACTTTTGGAAAATGGCACTCTTACCGGGTTTGGTTTTGTCTCAGCAAAGGCACCGCTGACTATTGATTCATTGAAATTAATGTCGGAGGTATTTCAACCAGACAAAGACTACCAGCAAGTGATAAAAACGATGTTAAGAAATGGGAATTTTGAAAAAGTATCCTAATTACACTCCTTGTCACAGTTCTTCATTGAAGAATACTTTGTAAAAATGCATTTTCTTGTCTTCATCAAACCCTCTTTCGATGTTTTCTTTGACTGTATCAATCTCGTCCACATCTATTTTTATTTGAATTCGCGTATCGAGAGATATCTCCGATTTAATCTTTTTCTTCTCTTTTTTTAGCGTTTCGGGAGAAATAGTAAAACTTTCTTCCAACTCTATTTGGTTTGCCTGCTTGTAATTCTCTTTGTATTCCTCAAACTTTTCTTTTATTTCAAAAGGCACCAAAAGCTCTTCCTCGATTATTTCCTTGGTAAGAAATAGATTATCGTTGAACACGCGAATCGTTTGATTTAAAAAATCTTTCTGAGCATACGAATCATTTTCCTCTACCAAATTTGAGGAAAAATCTTTGATTAAATTCAAGTAGTGTTTGGTTTGGTAAGAATCGTTGAGCACTTCTTCGAGCCCCAAGAAAGAGTGTTTCCAGTAGGCCGCATCATACGAATTATTATCCACAGAAAACACACGAAATCCAGTATCCTTCTCTGTATTCAGAACCAAGCACCCCTTGTCTATTTTTTGCAGCTTTACCCCTTTCTCAATAATAAAATCCACTCCATCTGGACGGTGATTAAAATTCAGATACTCTAATTTTTTTTCAATCTTAAAAATCCCAATTCCCGTCGTGATAATATCTCCAAACTCCAAATCTTGAAACTCCACCACAAAAAGCTCTCCCGTCTTTATTTGGGGATGGTTTGAGTTTTCATACAGATGATGTAAAATCGAATTGGAAAAGGGCACAAACTCCTGTTTTCCGTCAAAATATTTTGCACACAAGTCGTACACGGTATTATATTCCAGTCCAATATGATGACCAAATTTTTGTAATTCTTGGCTAGCCCTAATCGAACTTACAAAAAGTCCCTTAAGCGCCTTTTCTTCGTCTTCTGTAAGTTGCTGCTCTTGCTTTGCTAGCACATTAATTTCCTCTCTTAATTTACTTCCAACTTTTTGCAGGGTTATTTTGTCGATATAGGTTCTTTTGGTGTTGAGCATAGTTGAATATCTTGGTGTGCGAAGTTAAAAATAAATTCAGGACACAAACAGCAGAACGCGTTCTTTATTAACACAAAAATCCTCCTGACAATTGGTCTCAAAGAGATTCTCGTCAAGAGGAAAAAAATTAGTTTGACGTAGTTATTTCTTAAAAATTCCGGCTTCTACCAGTACCTGAAAACTGTCTTCCATAGTTGTTTTTATGGGCCTAAATGACATTCCTAGCTCCGATTTTATTTTCGAATTATCTGCTTTCCAAGCTACATTCACGTTGTTTTTCACAAATTTTCTGGTCATTGATTTATTTACCATCGGTCCGATCAACGAGAGCAACCATTTGGGCAAGGCTTTCTTGGGAATTCCAAAATCGGCTCCGTACTTATCTTGTAAGGTTAGCGCCATTTCCAAAAAATCGGTATTGTGCCCCGAGGTGATGTACCTTCCTTTGGCTTCGGTTGTAAATCCTGCCAAATAATGAGCCTCCGCCACATCTCTCACATCTACCAACCCTACTCCCATTCTGGGTGCTCCGGCTTTCATGCTGCCATCACCCATTTGTTTTAGGATCGAAAAACTTTCTGAGGTAGTAAATGCTGGATTTAACATTGGGCCCAACACAAAAGAAGGATTAATCGTCACTAAATCAAATTGCTCCTGGGATTCGGTAATTTTCCACGCTTTTTTCTCTGCCAAAGTTTTGGAATAGTAATAAGGCTGGTAGTGCAGCGAGGCTGTAGAATTCCAGATTTCTTCGGTGAGAATGCCATTGGGAGCAGAAGCACATTCGGTAGCATCGGTGTATATTGCAGCGCAGCTACTTGTCACCACCACTCTTTTTACCGAATCGGTCTTTTTAGCGGTTTCCAGCACATTGGCGGTTCCTTTTACTGCTGGGTCTATCAGTTCTTTTTGTGGATCTTTGAAGACGCTTGTAAAAGGCGAGGCCGTATGGAACACAAGTTCGCAACCCGCCATTGCTTCTTGGTAGGATCCTTCTTGCAACAAATCCGATTTGAAATAGACAATGCTACCAGGACTATTTTTCGCTAGTTCATTTAAGTGGGCAATTTTCTCCAATTTGTCTGGGTTTCTCACTGCGGCATGAACCGTAATTCCTTCTTCTAGTAATTTTTTTACGAGCCATCCGGCTACAAATCCTGTGGCTCCCGTAACTAATGCGGGTTTCGTTTTATCTATTTTGATCATCGTTCTATATTTTGAACTAAAGGTCTTATTTATTTTCTACAATTGCTGATTTTCCGGAAAATTAACTCCCAGATAAAGTATTTAGCTCGAAAACTATTGATTTTTTGAGAGATAACCCATGCTGGCGCTCGTATGCAACGAGTGCCCACATTCTTTATTCGTTTGGAACGAATATAAATTTCAACTACTTCAACGGAATCATTTACAGCTTGTCCCAACTAATAAGTATTTAGCTTTTCATAACATGACTGAAGCAGCTTAGCTAATTCGAAGCTGGTTACCCAGAAATCATCAAGAGGTAGAAATAAGGTGCAAAACCGATCAATTTAGATGGTTTTTGCACAATTATTTTCGGTTTCCCTGTTTATTTTAGTTACTAAACTGTAACTCTTTTCTTTTCTAAAAAAACTTAATTCTCGAGATAAATTCGACTTGCAAAAATCGAAGATTTACTAACTCACTTACTTCCCAATACAAAAAGTAACTTATGTTGATTTTCAATTACTTAAATACATCATATACACATAACAAACACATTTGAGTTTACTAATAAATTATTAGCTAAAGTCAGATGATCATTCACTAAAATAATATTGTCATAGAATTGGTCGTTTTAAATTGTATATTCGGTTTAGTTTCTTCTTTTTTTTGAATTCATTAAATCATATTTCTAATCATTTAATTTACGAGAAATTCACGAAAACCAAAAGAAAATAGAAATTTTCGTCTAATTTAGAAGGCTAATGATTTAAAATCATTTGGAAAATGAGATTTAAAAGAAAATTAAAATATAAAAAGAAATTACTCATAATTTTATCCATCATTCTAGCTATAATTGCTATTGGCATAGTTGTCCTAGTAAGTCTAAATTTACTGCCTTTGTCGCTTATTTTCACATTCCCTCTTTTTGTGCTAATCATATACAAAATGGGTAAAGATGTTGATGTCATAGTTGATAAGTTGTTACTGTCAGACGTTATGGAGTTTTTTGATGAAATGGAGGAAGAAGTTAAAGATTAAGAAAAATGTAATCTATTTAGTACAAACTAAACCACAATTAAACGAATTTAGAGAGGCAAATTAATCTTCATAAAGCCAAAATCAAGAACGGATCCATACATACCTCTATCTATTATATTAGCTTTTATTGCAGGTATTATGGTTGTTCGGGTGATTTTGAATTTATTACCATTATCTTTTATTTTTATCTCCCAGTTAATTCTTTTAACCATATTCAGGACAGGCAAAAATGTGAACATAATTGTAACGAACGTAGGTTAAAAAAATTAATTTAATCATTTAATAAGATGGAAGAGAAGGTGATAGATTAAAATTAATAACACAAAATGATTAACCTGTTTCTTTCACTTTAATCAAGTAACAAAATACGTTATCTACCTTCAATTTATTACCTGATTTTAAACTATTTTGAAGTGATTTAGATTCAAAAAAGCATTATATATTTCAATACAAGGAACAACAGTTAAATCTACATCAGATAGAGGGCTATAATTTCTTAATCTAAAATTCGTAAAATTATCTTTTTGCCAACCAATTTCAGTTTTGGTTAAAACAACTTCTAACTTAACATCATACCAATAGGCACCTTGCTTTATTATTTTAACACTGACTATAGAACTTAAGAAGTGATTTTTGTTAAATCTGAAATTAAAATGGAAAATTTTAAATTTTAAATTATTATTGCTTTAAAAGTATAAAGGTCATTTAAGGATTAAGTTTAGGATAATGACTACATACATTTGATGGTTCTGTTAATACACAATGTGTTAAATACGGTAAATCATATATTTCACATATTTCAGATTCAATCATGAGATCAAAAAATTCACCGAAAGTTTCGCATTCCTCAATTTCATAGCTAAACTCAGTTTCTACCTCTTTATCTCTGTAGCTAGTCACTATAGCTTCCAAATTAGTCATAAACTGCTCATCGAGCGTTTTCATAATATTCTCAATATCCATAATTACTTTAATTTTAATGATTAATACTGTAACAATCCGATCTATGGCATTGACTGATTCTGTCGCATTAATTTTTTTATACTATCATTCGTCAAATTCCTTGAATCCTCTAAAATGTAATTTGTTTTTGAAAAAACAGTTAAACCAAAAAGATCAATCCTAAGATAAAGTGTATTTCTGAAATTTATCTTTTTCACCAGAAAAAAATGTCTAATTTTTTTTATACCAAGTCCGAATAACTACTATACCCTCTGTTTGTTGGTGCGTTGTTTCGATTTAGTTGTATTCCAACGGTGATCACAAAATTTACACTTATGAGATACTTTGTATTTGTTTGTTGTAGTTGTTTCCCTGAAATTTTCCGTAGTCGTAATATTATTTTCTGTTTTTGATTCAGAAAAATTTCTCGTATAATCACTAGAATCAATCAACACTTCTCCTATAGTTTCGTTAGCCGACCAACAATTACAACTGGGACAACTATTACCCCATTGAATTAACCAATACCCAGGATAAAAAAAGATTAGGATTAAAAAAGAAACCACCCATGGGTTCTTATCGACATCATTTGAAACTGCTAAGTAAATCAAAATAGCTCCTAATATAGATGGAAGTACAATTCTATAAAAAAATGATCTTTGAACTCCTATTTTATTTTTCATAGTTTTATTTTAATAGTTAATAATATTCTTAAAAATAATTATATTTCTGAACGACAACATTCAGGCTATAGAAGCCGTCTTAATATTGACTCCCAATCACGATATTCGTTCCATTTTTCATTTTCATAGTCCCAACCAAAATGCAGATGAGTTCCTTTAAAATTTTCAGCACCATTTGCAAGCCGGTCATCTATCAAAAATTCCCCAACGAGTTTATCTTTTCGATGAGATATAATGATTTTCTTTTTAAAAATTTCACCAAATTTTTCTTCAATCCATAATCGCTTGTCAATCCATGCAGAAGGATTTCCCCAAGGTGCAGTAGTTAAAACAAATAGATCGTACTTTTGACTTTCATACAACTGAATTACTGATTCAACGGCTTTAGAAATTTCAGGTAATGTTCGGAAAACACCTTCAATTTCATCAGGTCTATTATGATACACTCCATCAATATTCTTAGGATGTAAAGCAGCCCCCTTAGCTAAATCAGCCAACACCCCATCCATATCTATATAAACAACTGGTCTTTTTCCCTTGTTCATTTCCATGTAAACTTGTTTTCTACTATTTTTAATTCAGGAAGAAAACCTCCACTCGTCTATTTTTCTTTTTATTTTCCTCTGTATCATTTGCAAAAATAGGCTCTGTATCACCTTTTCCAGAGTATTGAATCTGCTCTTGACTTATCCCATTAGCAAGTAAATAATCATAGATAGCTTTTGCCCTAGATATACTTAATGACATATTAAACGAACTCGAACCTTCTGAACTTGTATGCCCGGTAAGTATAGCCTTCCTATTTCTATTAGATTTAAAATAGTTTAAAATTCCTTGGAGGGCATCAACGGAACCTTTCGAAATATTGGCACTATTAAATTCAAATTGAACCGCATCTAGGCTATTCTTTAAATCACATAATTCATTATACTCATTGAGTTTTTGCAGTTTAAATGGATTTGAATTATTAGGATAAAAAAACAGTTTAGCTGTGTCATTTATAACTACTCCTCGAAATACATCAAGCGAAGATGTGTTATTTTTTGTTGCTTTATAAGAAAGATCAAAAACAGAATCATTTTTCCATGTTCTATTCGTTAATTTTATATCATACCCGAAATCCGAATTCAACAAAAAGTATTTGATCGTTTCTTCATCATAACAGTCTGGATAGTAAATAAATTTAATAAGTTTATCAAACTGATGAGTAATAAATAAGGCTTTTATATATTCACCCAAATTGGCTCCAAATGGATTCATCACTGGATTAGACCAATTTGCCGATGGAACAGATTTTTCTTTAATTTCATTAATGCCATTTTGAGATTGATCATTCACCGTTGCAATTCTCAATTCGTCTGACTCCAATAGTATTTCAGCTCTTTGCGGTTCAGGGCTACTTTTAGTTTCAATATTACAATTTTGAATTAGAAAAACTAATCCAAATAATTGTATTACGATTAAAGTGTATTTCTTACTATTTTTCATCCCTAATTATTAACTCCATAATATCTATAATTTTGTCAAACCTATGATCTGAATCGTATTCAAACTTATTAAATTGAATTGAATTGAGCTTTAAAAAAGTCATCATATCTTCAAAACTTAATAATTCATCAGATAGTGATAGGTGAATATTGTATTTATTACTTGAGGGACTAGCAAGATTAGAATCAATAAATAATTCAAATTCAACCAAATCCTCAATGTACTTCTCGTTAAAAAACCACCTCTCCTGGGTTTTATAATTAGTAAGTTCTGTGTTTGTATATTTCTGGAGTGTTTTAGAGGGTCTCCAACTTGGATTTATTGCGTGAACGGTTAAAAATTCCTCTTTGAATTTAGCTCTGAAATAATTGGCATAAAAACCACCCAAGGAAGTCCCAACCAAGAAAACTTTTCTTCCTTTATTTCCTCTTATGAGTCGATTTATTTCTCGAATTGAATTTCTTGGACTTTGGTCGAGAGCTGGGGCAATAAGTTTAAATTTATCAGTCAATTGATTTTGATAGATGAACTCAGAAATTTGCTCTGCTTTTTTTCCTGGTCCTGAATTAAACCCGTGAAGTAAAATTATCACATTTGGAACTGACTTTATTATTAACGCTGGTCTTGGTGTCATAATTTATTTTACCTAAAATAAATAAAAATATTAACTATTCAAAATCAGTGATTAACCATAATGTTTTTTTAAAACTATTAAAAAATTTACATTAAATTTAAATATTGAATTTGATCACCAAATTACACTGAAAGTTTTTTTTGAAGAGCCAAATGACTAAACCATTTATCTATTAAAATACTGCAAACTCTCTGTGATAGAAAAATTTAATTCCAAAAAGATAATCAATACATAAACAGCATGAATGACTTAACACAAACTATCGACAAACTGTTTTCCAAATTATCTGAAAATAAGCAAAATCTCTTTATAGAAAATCGATTCCCTTATTTAATGAGTAAGGCATTTTCTCTACTTGAGGAAGGCGCTGAAAAATATCGTAAATTAGATGCCTTTGATATGCCAAATTCGAATTGGAATAATTTAGAATTAAAATTAGTCTTTGATGGATGCAAACAAATAATGAAGGGGTCAGGCTTAGATGAAGATGATCCATTTAGAAATCTTGGAGTTGCCGGATTAATAAACTTATTTTCGACATTTCACTTTAACTCCGTAAAAAGAAAATCCAAAAGAATAGAGCGAGGAAAAATACTTGACATCATTACCTTTGAGCACAAGATGGATAGTTCTCAAATAACCGTTTACAATCTTGTTGAATACAAAAGCTGATAAATGAAAACAATTTACATTGATCTAGACGGAGTGGTAGCCGACTTTAACAAAGGAAAACAGGAACACCCTTTGGGTGGAATAACCCCATACATAGGTAGGCCCGACAAACTTCCAGGAATTTATGAGAACTTGGAACCAATTCCAGGAGCAATCGATGCGGTTAACAAATTATTACATGATCCAAAATTCAATGTGTTATTTTTATCCACTGCACCATGGGATAATCCTGAGGCATGGATGCACAAGAGGCTTTGGATGACAAAACACTTTAACGAAAAATTAGTTCGTAAAAAACTAATTTTATCCCATCACAAAAATTTATTAATTGGAGATTACTTAATTGACGACAGGAGATTTAATGGAGCATCAGAGTTTAGAGGTAAATGGATTCATTTCGGTTCGCCTGAATTCAAAAACTGGGAGATCGTGTTAAATTATTTAAACATATGACTAAAATTTCTGTTTTTTTATAGGGCGGGCTGATGGAGCGTAAGAAAATTAAAAGGTGTAATCCAAATGGGGACAGTGGATTCGACATACTGCCTTAAAAATTAAAAATAATCTTAAAACCTCCTTCCGTTTCTTAAAATAGATGTTATTTCAAAAAGAAAATTATTTATTTAGGGAAATTTTTACGTTCAATACAAATATCAGCTTGAGATTTATAATCAACTAATTTTCAACTCTCAAAAATTTGGTGGTTTGTAGTTCTTCTATCATTATACTTTAATACAATTGTTTGTCTGAGAACGTTAAATAATTTTTACATTACTTTGATACAAATACTTTCGTCAATAATCTCTTCACTTTTTTCTACTACTCTTCTCATATAAATCTTCCCATTAAATTGGAATTCTTTATTTTGAATTTCTCCTCCTTCCGAATCAATAATGCTCCATTGTTTTGAAAAAGAGTCTTTTTTTCGAATTAAAAGATTAACTCCGTTGTAAATAGAATTTGCAGATAATTTTATACCTAGCGGTTTTATATAATTAGATAATTTCTCTAAAACGCTAGAGTTAGGTTTAAATATTTCCTCTGCTATATCACAAGAAAACTCATTGTCTATTCCAATAATTTTATTGTTTTTAATACAAAAACTAAATTCAATAATATCTTCAGATGCATAATCTCCACAGTAAATAATTAATGATTTACTGTTTTTAGGTATCATCCCAATAGTAATAAATTCTAACATTTTAATTTATCTGTAAACGAATTCATCATCTTCATCATAATAATAACTTTTATTTATATTATTATCAATTAAGATATGACAATAAAGTTCATTTGACTGACAAATATCTCTAATTACATCTTCATCAATATCTTCAGGACTGGACCATTCCCCTTTGTAAATGAACTCAAATTCCTCTTCTTCCTTGTTTATAAGAGTTTCAATATCAACATCAGGATAATATTGTAGAAAAACGTCATCAACATCAACACGTGTATTCTGAATATATTCATCTGAGACTGAATAACCGGTAAACATAATAGTTATCATAATTTTTTTTCTTTGGGCATATCAATATTAATGAAAGTAGCTTATCCAAAGAACTTTTGCAAGAAATTAATGTCTATAAAAAATATTGAAGTGGAACTAACAGACAAATTGATTCCAAAAAAACTATGACTATCTATTTATATTACTATTTTGTATTCTACAACAAGTTTGCACAAAATAACAATTAGATTCTATATGAAATGGATTTCAATCAAACTAATTAACTTTTATCAAAACAGAATTACTCAGTTAAACCCAGGGACATGTAGATTTACCCCCACTTGTTCTGAATATACAAAGCAATGCATTGAACGATATGGCTTTTTTCAAGGCGGTTTAATGGGATATCGAAGGATTATGAATTGTCATCCGAATGGAAAAAGCGGACACGATCCTGTTCCTTAAATAGGATTTAAAACAATCTTGGTAGCTCTGGATATGGAATAAAAGATTCCAAAAATATTAAAAAAGGTTCTTTACAATAAATAGAAATAATTATTGCAATAACAGAAACGATAATGGCAACTCCCACATTACCATTGTTTATTTCGTCAAATTCATTGACAGAAACTGTTAGACTAGAAAAAATCAGGTAGGAAAGATATAAAATCACACCACCAAGAAGTAATCCAATACCCATAAATAAACCTAAATATTTAGAGTAAGAAATAACTAAATCTATGGTGTCTGGTCTTTTATCAAGTAATAAATCTAATGTACTGGAAAGGGGTTCAATAACTCCAGAAATGAGATAGCCATTTGAAAACATCATTCCAGCCATAAACAATAAAAACGCATTGTTTTTATAAATGTTTTCTTTTGGGAATTTACTTAAGTATATTTTAGATAAAACATAATAGGTAATAAAGAGGACAAATATTCCTAAAACTAAGGAGACTGAAAGCTCCAATAACGATACAATTAATTGACTATTCATATTTATTTTTTTATTTACTTGTTAAAACGACTCTCCAATAATTAAGATTTGAACAATCTGGTGGGATGACACCCGGATTAAAACCTGTTGCAGTAGTTTCCCATACATAATACCTCTTTCCTTTATACTTTACGAAATCTCCACCACCAATATTAAGATTAATTCCAAAAATGGAATGCCCATATTTTTCTGATACCAAAACGGCAACATCATAACCAAATTTTTCTAAAACAAAGAAACACATAACACTTCTTGTATCACAATCACCTTTAAAATTAGACATAAATTCAACGGGAGATTGTAATCCAAATTTTACCTCTCCCAAACAAGGGTTCCCAGACATAAGATATTCCGTAACAAATCCTCCTTCATATAAAGATTCCTCGCATGGTTTCTCTAAAACGAGTACATAAGGAATCCATTGAATAGATGTCACAACCATGTCGGCAAATTGTTTTCGATTTAATTGGTATTGTTTTCCAATTCTTTGATACATCGAAACTATGTCTTCCAGTTTATTTTCATCCTCTTGAATTAAAGAGTAATATACCTCACTCCAATAAGAGCTAACATTATTCGCCTTGATACTTAGAGAGTTTCGCTTTTGTTTTGAATCTGAATAATACGATTTATTAGCCTTAAATTGGCTACCTCTTTTTTTACCATTATTTTGAATCCAATTATGGTCATGGACAAAGTATGTAGGTCCCTCTGCATCTAATTCATCGGAGGTTTCTTCTCTAGTTTCTCTTTTTCTTTCCCATTCAAGCTCTTCTTCCACGAAGTCTTTTTTTGAACGATCATCCCACCAATCCTTTACAAAAACATTTGATAGCTCTCCAATAATTGTACTTAATATAAATATGATAAAAATCAAACCAATTAAAGAGCGTAAAACACTATTGAACCTCGGAAGCCATCTGGTGACAATTAAAAGCAAAAACGTTCCTAAAATTAATCCTAAAACAACATTACTTAAGCCAAGATAAGATCCGAGCCAAAAAAGAGCAATAAAACTAAAAATATTCTTAAAAGATAAAATTCTAGACAATGAATTACAACCTCTATTCGAAGTGCTAACTTGTGACGTATCTCTATATTTTGTTAGCCAAGTTCGCTTACTTGATTTTTCTAACGAACTAGACCCTCGGAAACAACCTTCTTGTTTAGCTAATTCATTGCCTGAATGAGGAATAACATCTTCCGTAGGCTCAGTTATAATTTCTTCCTTGTAATCTTTCAGTGATGTTTCTGTTTCAGTATCTGCTGTTTCAGGAAGTGAGTCAGGAATCAATCCAAAATAATCACCTTCCACAAAACATTCAATTTCTCCATTTGTTTTTATTGATTTAATTAATTTGAAATCTCTTAATAAGAGCTCATAGAATAATCCATCAACAACGTGTGATTGTTTTTCAGAAATATGGACTTTATCAAAATTTTTTAACTTAGAATAAATGCCTACTTGAAGTTTCTTTGAATTGAAATTTTCAAGCTCTGATATAGACTGAACAGTGATATACTGCCAAATTACATTTGATATATCCATACCATCTAAAGCAGTATTACTTGATGTTTTAAAACAACCTGAAAACCGGCCTCTAATCGCTATCTGATTTTTTAAACTCATTGGCTCTCATGTTTTACTATATCAACCGTAAAAATATATCCTACGACAGATTTGAATTTAATCTTGCAATAGTTAGAATTCTTCTCTAACAAGATGAATTTATCATCAGGATAAATTCGAAATAGTACCCTAGATAATTTATTAGGCTTTCTTCGAACATTCTCAAAACTTGAAACATCTAGAAGGGAATAAAAGAACTCTCTTTCAACAAGCTCAGTCTCATCCTTTGCTTTTATGCTATCCTCTTTTACTAAGGAGTCATTTGAATTTAAATTTTCATAACCACTCATAAAACCGTCCTGAAAACAGTAATTCTCATTAATAATTATTGGGGAAGAAGCACAATTAGAGGGAGAATGCAGATATCTAAACTCTACCCGCCTATTTATGGTTTTCCCCTCAAGAGACTCATTGTCCTCAATTGGACAACTTTCACCATAGCCTTCAATTCTAATTCTACTTTTTTCTATTTTATTATTTTCGATTAAAAAATCTTTTACTGCTTTTGCCCTACAAAAGGAAAGGGTATCATTATGTTTCGATTCCCCTGTCGCATCAGTATGACCAGTAATTACAATTTTAATATCCTGGTTAGCCATTAATGAATCCCCTAATTTACTCAATCCTTTGAGAGAAGAATATCGAATAATTGCAGAATTTGATTTGAACAAAACCTTAGGTAAAGGAAGTTTCGTTTTAATCAGTGTAATTGTATCAGACTGCAATATTGTATCAGTTGTTCTTAATGTGTCCTTTACCAACCGCTCAACCGTATCAATTTGATAAACCTTAACTGTGTCTTGAGCCGGTACGACAACTCTTTCCTCTGAATTCTCAGATTTATTACTCATAAAGCTCCCACAATCCTTTAGCAAACTGAGAAGCAAAAGAATTCCAAAAATTATTCCAATGAATCTCATCAACATTCCCAAACAACCTGAACCCGCAAATCCAAATGAGCCACAACCAGAACTAGATCTTAGACATCCACTCGAGTTATAGACTGACGGTCTGCAGTAAGAACTAATTGGACGCGTTGGAACAGGCTGAGCTATTTCTTTATCAAAGTCTACAGGACTATCATTTTCAAGGTAAGAAGATTCTTCCACTTCTTCCTGACCAATTAACTCTTCCTTTTCAACCAAAACTTGAGCCGGAGTAATATCTTTTTTTTGAATTAATTCCTTTTCAATTAAAGTACCAAACATCTTACCCTTAAGCCTTCCTTTCGTGAAATTATCATGTTGAAAAGAATCAAGAATCTTAATCTCGGACAAGCGCACATCTCTTAGTGTAACTTTCTTTTTTTTATTTAACAAGATATCGTCACCGGGTAAAGGAAACATCTCAATATCCTCAAGTAGACGATATTTTTGTATTAAGTTGGAGTCATTTGATGTAGACTGAATTTTACTTTGAGCATTGAACAACTTATGAATCCCTACTATTTTAAGATTATTAAATCGACCCTTTTCTGGTTTTTCAGATATAAAATCAGAATAAAACTCACCTTCGACAAAGCCTTTTTCCCTGTATGTCCAATTACCTTTGCTCACAATTATTTCTGACAATTTAAATACTCCGACAAGGAGGAATATGAGCACAGTATTGAATTTGAACCACTTATTACTGTATTAAAAGGGGGGTCTAAAAACAACTCCTCTTCATCATTTTCATATCCGTATTTTCTTTTAAGATAGCTATTGCATTGGGCTTTTGTAGTAAAATATTCTTTTGAAATAATATTATTTCTATTATCTAACATTAATTGCCCAAAAGTATTTCGTCTAGACTGCGCAAATATTGTCGTTCTTATAACTAAATAAAATACAAGTCCTAGCATTATAGCAACAAGTACTTTACCTTTTTTAGACATACCTATTTCCCATAATTGAAAAACCACTTGCTCATTTGAATTTAATTCTTGATTAAAATGAGCCAAGTCACTTACTAATTTAATTCTTGCCAGAGAATCAGATAAATCTTGGTCAAATCTTAAGTCATTTAGATTTGATTTCAGTCTTAGAATTGAGTTTGATATAATTATTGTATCCAATAACACTTGTTGATATTCATCGGTGCCAACCAACAACAAGGCAAGCTCCTCTCTTTTCTCAGAATTATATTTTATTTTGGAACCTATTTCTTTTTCAATTAATTCTATCTCTTGGATCTTTGATTGTCTCCTTTCTTTAAAAGTATTTTCCTGAGCTGACTTATAGCCTTCCAGTAACGCCATCTTATGCTCAACTATTTGATTTTTTGCAAAGGGTCTCAGCAATAAAGAAGAAAATGAAACTGACAAACCAAAAGCTAATAAGCCAACAAAAAACAATTTAACAGCAGCACTAAAAACAACTGAAATAAGAGATGAGGAAGAATAAGACCTCTCGATTGAAGCAAGACTAAATCTTAAAATATTATAAAAAATAAATCCTAATACTCCACCTGAAACGATTCCTATTAGAACATTAGAACTAACCAGAAATCCCATGTAACCACCCCCTAGCAAAGAAAAAAACACCAACAACACAAATAATTTACTTAATAATTTGAGTTGTCTCTTTTCTCTAATAGGCAGTTTAAGAAATAACTCATCCTCAATGCCAAAAACTTTCTTAATGACTATCATTTACATCTCATCTTTAATGAAATCATCTGGATTCTGTGCTATGTCTGAAGATTTTTTCTTGTGCCACTGTTTTATTATTTCTTTGGACAAATCTTCTTGTGCATTTAGCTTTTGTTTTTTCTCATCCATTTCTTTTTCTTCCTCCAAAAATTGATGATATTCTTTTAATAAAACTCCATCATTTCCTTGAAACAATTCTTGTTTATGCACAATACCGGCATATGCCTTAAATTTCCTGTCATTATTCTCGACCAAATAGTCGTAAACTCCCTTTGTTAGCATTAGTTTAAAGAATATTGGTCCCATTTCAATACTCAGTAGAACTAGGAGTATTATCCATGGTACCCAGCCACCAATTTCGTGTGAAATATGGATTCTTTTGAGTAGCCCATCAAGTTGGTTAGCTACTTTTTGGTTTTCGATTTTCTTCAAGGACCTTGAATCATCCAACTCATTGATTGATAATTGTAGGCTGTTTCTTGATTTTTTTAACCCATTATATTCAGCAACTTTATCCGCAATATATTTGTCAAACTCAGCTTGTTGGTAATCTAAATTCTCTTTTTTATCTCTCCAAGCTGGTCCTCTTCCTGCTGCACCTGAACCACTTTTGCCCTCTGCTTCCAATTCAAGAAGTCTAAACTGCTCTTTGAGCTCTAATCTTCGTTTTTCTACATAGCTTTCATAATCTTGTATTTTCTTCTCAACTACAGCTATTTTCTCGTCATACCTATTAATTTGCATGTTAATAACAGAATCTGTTTGAAGATCCAATTCAATCTTGTAATCTTCTTGAACTTTCTGTAATTCAGCATCTATTTCAGATTTTAATATTCTAACTTCTAGAGGGGCAGAGATAGCTATTCCAAGAATTAAAGCAATAAGTATTCTTGGTATAGCTCCACGAATTTCTTTCCATGTAACCCTGTCCGTTCCATCACCCTTTCCAGTACTGGATACAATAAATCTGTCCAAGTTAAGAATTATCATACCCCAAATAATACCAAAAACAAGAGCTGGAAGAATACTAGATAAATGAAGAAAGTCATCATGCACAGCTTCGCCCTTAGGAGAAAAAATTGTGTAGAAGGCATAACCACCAGAAAAAGCTGCTAATAAACCAGTGCAGAAAACAATTCCTCCAATTCCAGCATATTTAACTCTATCTTTCATAGGTGATAATTCCAGAAAAACTTTGTCTGCTCCAGCGCACCACCACAAAAATTTAGTGAATCTAGTTGTTCCCTTTACTTTATTAGTCCTTGTTGTTCTTTTGTGGGCTTGCAAATATTCTTGTACATCCATTATTTTTATTTTTTATTTTCTATTAAACCGTTCAATTCATTTGAAAAACTTTGAATTGGACTCATTTTTAGTCTGTTTTTGTTCAAAGTTATTTTTTCTCTATTTAATCTATTTGGGTTTATGTTTTTTTTCTTGGTAAATGAGATAATCTTTAACTGAAAACTTTCTATCTTTTTTAAAATGAAAGATGGAAAAACAAGATGAGTTTTTGATTCTAATTTGGGAGTAACGAAGTTCTGGTCGTCCGTGTTTATGACCTCAACAGTGTACGCTTGAATTACCTCTTTATGAATTTTGATAAAAAATCTTTCCATCCAAAAGACATAAATTCGTTTATTTTTTTTTGCAACAAGAACTAATTCATCTGTTGTGGATTTGAAAAAAAAACTTCTGTTATAAAACACCAATAGTTTCTTTTTAGCTTGTTTTTTAAAGCAAATTGAAAAAGAACAACCATCTAAAATATAAGGCGTTTGTATTTTTATCATAACATAAATGTATAAAAATATTTCTGAATTTCTGAAATTTTATTAAATTGGATGTAAAACAAAAATGATGTTACAACTAATAATAGTTCTTATAATAATAATTCTCGTCATTATTATTTATGATTTTATCCAAAAAGAAAATTCAATAACCCGAAATTTCCCTCTCATAGGTAGATTAAGAAATTTATTTATAAAATTGGGACCACCAATAAGACAATATTTAATCGCAAGTAATAGAGATGAACTTCCTTTTAACAGAAGTCAAAGAAATTGGATTGAATCATCCTCAAAAAAGGAAAATAACTATGAAGGTTTTGGTACAGATAAAGACTTATACCATCCTGGGCATATTTTTGTAAATCCTAAAATGTTTCCGTTTAAAATAGAGAAAAGCCATATTAACCATGAAGAAAATGATCCCTATTTTTTACCGTGTGCGAAGGTATTAGGAAAATCAAAGAATAGGAAGTATCCATTCAGACCCTATTCTATTATTAATATATCTGCAATGAGCTACGGCAGTCTTTCTGCTAATGCCCACACAGCCTTAAATAAAGGAGCTGCAATGGTTGGGTGTTATCACAATACCGGAGAAGGTGGCTTATCACCTTATCATCAAAAAGGAGGTGATGTAGTATTTCATATAGGGACAGGATATTTTGGATGTGGAATTACTGGGAAAGATGGGAAACGTTATTTTGATTTTGAAACTTTTAAAAAGAAAGTATTAAAACAATACCCAGGAAAGGTAAAAGCTATTGAAATAAAATTATCGCAAGGAGCAAAACCAGGAAAAGGAGGTGTTTTGCCATCGAAAAAAAACACAAAAGAAATAGCCGAGATAAGAGGGGTAAAACCTTATACAGATGTACTTTCTCCATCATATCATACTGCTTTTGGAAATGTTAGAGAAATGGTAGATTTTATTGAAGATTTAGCAGATAAATCTGGACTTCCTGTTGGAATAAAATCAGCCGTTGGAGATTTGAGTCATTGGCATGAACTTGCTAAAATTATGAAAGCCGAAAATAAAGGTCCTGACTTTATTACAATTGATGGTGGTGAAGGAGGTACTGGAGCTGCCCCACCCTCTTTTGCAGATCACGTCTCGCTGCCTTGGGTGTTTGGATTCAGCGAAGTATACAATGTATTTAAAGATAATGGTCTATGTGATAGTATTGCATTTGGGGGCTCAGGTAAATTGGGATTTCCATCTGAAGTTTTAAAAGCTTTTGCAATGGGAGTAGATTTCATCAATATTGCTAGAGAAGCGATGTTATCAATTGGATGTATCCAAGCTCAAGAATGCCAAACAGGTCACTGTCCTACTGGGATAGCCACTCAAAGTAAACGACTGCAGCGAGGATTAGACCCAGTAATAAATTCCATTAGATTCGGTAATTATATCAACACACTAAGAAAAGAAACTCTACAAATGACACATGCTTGTGGTTATGAGCACCCCTCTCAGATGACAATGACAGATATTGATATAAGCGGAGGAGACAACAACAAAGTTGTTACTTTAGAAAAAACATACGGTTATGAGAAAGTTGAGGTTCCATTTAATTCAATGGAAGAGCTTTTGAGCTGTACGTATTTGGGTGGTTTAGGGAAAGAAAAAAATAAATTATTAAAAAAGAAATATGAGTCCAAAAAAAAATAGTTTTAAATTATCAATAATTATCACTGTAATAATTGGGATTTCTGCAATAGGGTTGCTTTATTTACTTTATAAATCTTGGATGATTTTTGGTTTCTGGAGATTAATGGTCACAGGTTTCATCAATTTATTAGCTTCTTTAATCTTTATTCAAATTTTAGGTTCGGGCAAATCGAAAAAAGAAAATGTTATCATTTATAATCCAAAAGAATGGCCCAAATTATTGGGGATCATAGTTTTTTTATTGGTTTCGTATTATTTGTTTTATTTCTTGAGCCAAAAAGAAGGACTTAGCAATTGGGAATATTTTTATGGTATTTCTTATTTATCACTTCTTGGTTTTATTCCCACGATTTATTCTCTATACACCTTAGTTAAGAATAGAAACGATTATGTTAAACTTAATAATGGCGTACTATCGTACAAAGACAATAGTATCCAGGAAGAGTTCATACTGAATAATATTCAATCAATAAAATTACTTCCAAAATCAGGATTGGAAATCTTATTCAAGAATGAATCTAGACATGTAATTCCACTTAATAAGATGAACTTTAACTTGAAAGATAAAATGAACTTAATTGATGACATCAATACAATAATCTCCAAAAAAGACAAAGCAGAGCAAGAAGATGCTGTGAACAAAATTAAACATGAAAATGAACAAGAAGAATAAAAAAAACAAATTAAATGAACAATTATCGGGCACAGAAAAGATTTTAGCCTTCGTTATTTCTTTATTATTGGTGTTCTTTGTTGGCTGGATATATGCAGACTTTTGGTTTCAAACTATAGGCCTTGTAATTGGTTTTGCAATTTGTCTTTCTATTTATTTTTTTATTTCCAATAAGCGTCTAAAATTAATACTTGGAGG
>CBFHVI010000027.1:0-25454 GCA_965658995.1 Flavobacteriales bacterium
CCCACAAGGCCCACAGGGAATTCAGGGCCCCAAAGGAGATACAGGAGCAATTGGTCCTCAAGGGTTACAAGGTATTCAAGGAATTCAGGGTATTCAGGGTTCCATTGGATTGACAGGTCCTCAGGGACCACAAGGAATTCAAGGACCCAAAGGAGATACAGGAGCAATTGGTCCTCAGGGGTTACAAGGTATTCAAGGTATTCAAGGTGTTCAAGGTTCAGTTGGACTGACTGGAGCAACAGGCCCACAAGGCCCACAGGGAATTCAGGGCCCCAAAGGAGATACAGGAGCAACAGGTCCTCAAGGGTTACAAGGAATTCAAGGAGTTCAGGGACCAATTGGATTGACTGGAGCAACAGGACCACAGGGAATCCAGGGCCCTAAAGGAGATACAGGAGTTCAAGGTCCAATTGGATTAAGTGGAGGTGATAAAATAAAAGTTGGTTTTCTAACGTCAACAATCTGGTCTTGTCCAACTGGGGTTAATCAAATAACTGTCGAGTTATGGGGAGCAGGGGGAGGAGGAGGAGGTGGAAGTTACCCCAATTGGAACTGTAATTTTAGCTATAATTCTAATTATATATATGGAAGACCCGGAAATAAAGGAGGTTCTGGCGGATATATAAAACAAGTTGTTAATGTAGTACCAGGAAATTCATATAGTATAGTGATTGGACAAGGTGGAATTGGTGGATCTATGGGGACGAATTGTTTAAATTCATCTTGTGCTAGCGGCAGTGATGGTCAAAATGGTGGTATTACTTCATTTGATGGTTCAATAATTGCCGGATTTGGATCAGGTGGTGAAGGAGGTAAAGTAAACTGTAATTCTTCTGGTAATGCTATACATCCAACCCCTAATACAAGCAATAACGGTGTTATTACTAATTTCACACATTTTCCAACTAGTACTACTACCCCTAGATATGTTCCAAGTGCATATTTGACTCAATTACCAACTGGTGTTGCTTTGGGAGGTGTCGGAAAACAATCATTTTCATATAGAGGTGATGCAGGAAGAAATGCTGATGGAGAAACAGGTGAAAATGGGTTTTGTATAATTAGTTATTGAAGTTAACTTTTTTCAAACTATTTTTCTTGTCCTACTGAATTGGTTCTGTCTTATTAACATGAGGTAACTAATTAGAGTCTTCGTTTTAAATTTAATTTACTAAACAGCGTTTTTAATTCTTATTTATTTTTCAATTGGGAAATAAAATGGAACTAACATTATTTAGTGTATTCATGAGGTGTTAATTTCTTTCATTTTCAATTTTTTAACTAAAAATATTTTTAGGCTTAGTTCTATTGATAAAAGGAGAAAATAATAAAGTAATAAAAACGGAAAAGTTTAATAAGTACCAAAATAACTAGTTTCTGGGTTACCGATGTGATACCAAAAATGACTAAACTCAGTATTAATATTAATTACACCCTAATTTTCGATCGTTCTACTCGGACAACAAATAGCCATTCTGCAAAGGTTGGCTTTTTTTATTTATAGCTGTTAGATTCTATCAGAACTAAAAATTGATTGAACTGTTTTGTATGTAGATTTTCAAGTGTTACAATCTAATCAAGGAAAGTCTGTCTCTTTGGAGGTAGGCTTTTTTTTGGTCAAGGAATATTCCATTATCTCTAGGAGAAATTCTTACTTTTAGACTGAATTAAAAAATTAGCTTAACGGATGAAATCTGATATTACGCAATTGTTACAGGATGTTCAAAACAAGACGAATGTTAGGGTTCGTTCGGTTCGAGATGTTCGGTATTTAAAAGAAGAAATTGAATCAACGACCGGGCGAGTAATTGGTTTTAATACATTGCGTAGGTTATTTGGTTTTTTGGAATCCAGAACACCCAACGTTACTACATTAAATACCTTGTCTTTGTATTTGGGTTTTTCTTCTTTTTCCAATTATCAGCGCAATCATTCTACCTATGAGCAATGGTATTTTCAACAAAACTTACAGCGTGTTATTATAGAAAATAGTTTAGGGGACAAAGAAATTGAGTTTATCAATAACGGATTGGTTAATCCTCAAAACATTGTTTATTTTGGGTATTTTGTCTGCCATTTTATAGAAAAGAACAACCAAAAGGTGTTACAAAAAATCTTTACGGAAGTGAAATTTTTATCCCTTTCATCAACTGAAATCCACAAGTTTGCGCTTGTGGTCTCAATTAAATTAAACAGTCTGTCCGAAAAGAGAGCACTAAAGCTTTACGAGGTGTTAATTCCAATTGATCATTTTAGAAACCACGTCCCTTTACTTTACATCGATTACAGTAATTTAAACGGGAGATACGATAAAGTATTGGATATTATTGAGAAGCATAGTTCTATTGCATCGGATCACTTGTTTGTTCAGTTAATGAAGGGTTACGGACAGTACTATTCCGAAAAATTAGAAGAGTTACCATTTGTATCTCAACCTGTAGGATTTGATTCCATGTACTCTGTATTGCAGGGTAGATATTTTGGTTATCAGATATTGTGTTCTGCAGGGTTAGGTCAAGAAATAAAAAGCCAAATAGAGAAACGCTGTGATTCGATGAAGGTAAGTTATTTCTTAGTGGAGATTGTGCCTGCTCTTTTGATAAAGGAGGAATTCGACTTTCTGTATCATCTCTTTTCAATTTATTACGAAGATATTTTTGAATTAGAAGTGTGGTCCTCCAAAACTACACAGGCAATCTACCTAATTGGATTAGCGGCCGTAAATCAATACAAGGGAAATTATTCAGTAGCAAAGAAAAATTTGGAATTAGTAGAGCTTGAAAGGGTGGAGTTGGGTTATGAAAAGTATGTAACGCTTTTTTATTTGCTCATTTCCTTTAAGCTTAGCTCTTCAAGCGAACAAAGTATTTGTGATAATGGCGATTATGAAAAGCTAAAGAAATTATCTAGAGAAACTGGATTTGGAGTATTTATGACAGTAGCGAATAATTTTTCACGAGATTAATTTGTTTCTAAATGTAATAAAAAGGCACCGATTGAGATTACTGAAATTGCAAGCCAGTTTTGTTTTGAAATGGTCTCTTTAAAAAAGACCGAACTAAATAAAATCGTAGTGAGTGGACTTGCAAGAAAAATCATTCCTGAAACGACAGGATTTGTGACTTTCAGCCCCATCAAACTAGAAGAAAAAGCTGCTAACAAAATAAAGCTCATGAGAGCTATTGACCTAAAGTTTGATAGAATATCTTGCTGTATTTTGTCGAATTTATTTTTTTGAATTAGCAAGATAAGCGAGATAAGGAATACAATGGATTCTTGGTTCGAAATAATCACAAGAGGAGACACTTCATGAGTAAGGTTTTTCCAGTGAATCAGCGAAGCAGAGGAAAACGCTAAAGTCATTAGAAAAAGAAGAGCATGTTGTTTAATCGTTAATCGAAAGGAATTAATGGAATTTATTTTCAAAAACCATCCAAATCCTACAAGTATGAAAATGCCTCCAAACAGAACGGAAGAGAGTTCTAGTTCCTCGAATATCCATACATAGAGGGTTGTGATAGCGATACCAATGAGATTATAAATTCCAACCCATTGCAAGGAGGATTTTTTAAGAAAAAAAAGCATGCTAAAAAGGCCAATTGTTCCTATAACAGAGCCAAGCGTAATTTTAAGATAATTACTCATAGAAACTGAAAATTCCGGCAGAAGCAGAAAAAGGGCACTCCAAGAAAAAAGGGAAGTGAATGTAGCTCGATAACAAACCAGAAATTCTGTCGAAGAATTTGTGATGTTCTTTTTCCAAAGGACGTTGTTCAGCGAGAACAAAAAGACGGCTGCGAGAAGAAAAGACATTTTATGTAATTGTAAAAGAGTAATTAGCATAACAAAGAACAAAAAAAAGAATGAACTACTGGTAGTTGGTTTACTACAAATTTACTTCGATTCAGTTCTCAAGATTTTATTCCGAGCAAGGTTACACTACTTTTATTTTGTTCAATTCCTTCTAATACTCTGTCGCTTGTCTTTATGAGAATTTCAATTCTAGCTTTTTTACTTTGTTTTGTCCAACTGGGAGTTTCTCAAATTCCGGTTGGTTATTATCAGTCTGCTTTGGGGTATTCGGGTGACACCCTCAAATCTAAATTGAACGATATTATTTCCAATCACATTGAGTTTCCTTATACGAGCAGTTCCACAGATGTGTGGGATATTCTGAAGCAAACAGATAAAGATACATCAAATCCAAGCAATGTTCTTTTATTGTATTCTGGCTGGTCTGTCAATGCGAATCAGGAGTATAATTCGGGTTCAGGTTGGTCGAGAGAGCACGTGTGGGCAAAGTCCAGAGGGAATTTTGGAACAGCCAATGGACCAGGAACAGATGTGCATGCAATACGTCCTTGTGACATTAGCGTAAATTCTGCTCGAAACAATCGCTGGTTTGCAGAGTGCACTGAGCAATACATTGATGGGGATGGTCCAACTGGAAGCTACAGGAGTTCGACAGAGTGGATTTGGAAACCCAACGACAAGGTAAAGGGTGACGTAGCTCGAATGATTTTTTACATGGCTACTCGCTACGAGGGAGAAGGGAGTGAGCCAGACTTGGAAATAGTAGACACAATTCCTACAAACAGTAGCACAAATTTGCCTATTCATGCTAAATTATCGGATTTGATGCGCTGGCACATAGAAGATACCGTAGATGATTGGGAACGAAACCGAAATGATATTATTTATTATAATTTTCAGCAAAATAGAAATCCATTTATTGATCATCCTGAATATGCTCAAATGATTTGGGGTAATATGTCTTTTCTTAACATGAATAAACTGAGTGAAAGACAAATATTGAAGATAATAAATATTATGGGAGAGGAAGCAGAGCCACGCCCTAATAGGCTTTTTATTTATCTCTATTCCGATGGAACAGCTGAGAAACGATGGTTGGTAGACTAAGACATGTGTGATTCAGTATAGTTTAAAGTGTTTCTATATTTTTTGTTGGTTGCGCTTTATGGGAATTATTACACTAGATAACTGATTAATGAAACTTATTGATACACTGAAGGATTGAGAATAAAAAGTTCTAATTAGAGTCTAAATAAGATTTATGAAATGATGAGAGAAGTTGATTGGATAGAAAAATTGTTATCATATATTTTAACAGATCCCCCGAAGCATTTCTAAATATTCTTGAATAACTATTTTTATCTCATTGTAACCGCTTGATTTTTTATTTGTTCCTTTTTCTAAATATAGCCTTCTGTTAATTTCAATTAAAACGGAAGATACCCTGTTGTCTTTTTTATAAAATTTTGTTGGCACCATTGAACCAGTGTAAGGCCAATCTATTCCTATGGAATATCCTTTGTCCATAAAGAATTTTTCACTTATCTCTACAATGTGTTTGGGTGTATGAAAAGAATCGGTACCTATGTTAATATCAGGTCTTTCCAATTTTTTATCTAATGCTCTTTCCATCGGAACATTCGGAAATGAATGACAATCTACAATTAAGCATTTGTTTTGATCTAAGAGGCAGTAGTTAACAGCTTTTTCTAATTTATTATGGTGAATCCAATAATATTCATCTAAAATAAATTTTCTGAGTTGAGCCGTAACTTCACGCATTTTTTCTCCGCTATCAAGAGTTGTATACAATACACCCATTCCAAATTTCGACATGACTTCCTTATCATCCTCCGAAAAACGTTCGACATCGCAAAATATTCGGGAGAATGGAGCCACAATATCTTTGTCTATGTTATTCTGAAAGAGAACATCGGTGTACCAATCGGTGAGTTTTAGAATTTCTGAATCCAAAATAGATTGAGGAACAACGTACCCATCCAATTTAGGAATGACTGAGGATGAGTGCGGGATGTGTAAGATTAATTTCTTCATAAATAATTTGTTGTTGTCAGGTTAATATGGCATTCAAATAGGCTCAATATCAACTCTGACTGGTTTAAATCATTCGAAAAACTGTCGGAAATGGGTACGTTTATTTTGACCTTGAGTCCGTATCGTTTTGCCACCGTGGTGTCTTCACTCGGTTGGCACCCTTTATGGGTTCGAAATACGGTGCGAATTTATAAAAATCTTTTATGTTTTATTCTGTCGTATCAATTATTTTTCAATCGTTTCTAACTAAAATCGTCCATCCCAAAAAAAATAAATCCAACATAAACAGGACTTCATAATTTTTTTATTTTAATTAAAAACGATAAAAATCAGTAGATTTTAAATTAATATGACAAGATCCTACAAAAAAGCCATTCGTGAACTGACGAATGGCTTTTTTTTGACTTTAGATTCATTAACTGTAAGTCCCTATCATTTTTTTATCACTTTATATATTCTAGAGTTATTAATGTGTACATAATAGAATCCATCATCTAAATTTGATAGATCTATTTCTTTTTGTTGGTTGGAGAGGTTCTCACTAAGAACTAATTTACCGATAGAATTATAAATTTTCAATGAATAAGATGAATTCATTTTTTGGTTAAAGGATATATTGAGATGATTTTCGAAAGGATTAGGATAAATATGCATATCAGTTTCTAATTCATGATTTTTAATTCCAACCGAAAATACACTTTCGCAAGCTGAAGTATCTGTACACCCATTGTTGTTTAACACAACTGCATAACTTCCATTTGAAGTTGCAGTAAAAGATTGATTAACTGCTCCAGGTATGGGTTGGTTTCCATTACAATCTATCCACTGATAGCTTCCAGTTAATTGATTCGATGTTAAAGTGGTATTTGTTTTAGTTATAGTTTTGTCATTACTGATAACTGTAAGATTCAAAGTAACAAGACTATCGCAGGAGTTGGCAGCTCCTCCAACTATATTAAAGGTGGCGGAATTATTATTTGAATAATAAATATTGCCATCTATCCACAGCAGCGAATCACATTCCGTTCTAGTGTCAGTTCCCAAAGCTACGGTACAATTGGTAACTGTCACGTTTTTACACAACGTATCACTTCCGCAAGAATCCGTTACGATTAAGCAAACGTTGTAAGTTCCAGATGAGGAGTATGTATGACTAGGGTTTTGTAAATTACTTGTATTTCCGTCACCAAAATCCCATGCCCATGAAGTAACAGAGGCTGAGGTTAGATCGTTGAAGGTGGCATTTAATTGATTAGTAGAATCTGACCAAACTGCCACTGGATTGCTACAACCAAGTATGGTAACTGAACCATTTGTTACGTTAAAATTATTTCCAGACCATCCGAACCCATTATTCCAAAAAAGAATTTGTGGTGTATTTGAAAAAGTTATTGGAGAAACTTGTCCACCACTTCCAACGACATTAAATCTGAGTGTAAACACCGTATTTCCTGAGCTTAAACTTGGACCTATCGAAATAATTGACATCCAAGTAAAAGTTATTCGACCATTTCCCTGGTAAGTAAAAACAGCGCCACCAGGATTTGACAAACCCCAAAATGACATTTGATTCCAAGTTATTACATTAGTGTCAAATGTTATTGTTCCTCTTAAACTTGTTATGTTTTGCCAATTAGTACCAGCTTTTATTGGTACATCAACAGTAACACCAGTCGATGTTGTAACCATATCTGCACTTATCTCTAATGGAGGATATGTTTGAGAATTAGCAAAAAATGTAATTAATAGTGTTAGAATGATTGATAAAGTTATTTTCATAATTTAAAACAGAATTTTCTTAAAAATACTACTTTCAATTTTTTCAACAAAGTTTTAGTTCTTTTATTTCAAAATATTTTTGTGGAACATTTTTCCAAAATTTCTGTTCTAAACAGAACCTCAAATAGTAAAACTCTGAGTTAATAAGAGGTAAATTATTTTTTTAATCTTTCTAGCAAGTCAAAAAGCCCTTTTTAATAGAGTACCCTTTGCAATATGGATTTTAACCGGATACTTCACTACAAAGACACTACAATTTAAAGAAATTAGAGAGAGGTGGCTTTTTTAAAATGTATTTTTAAATGTGAAAGCTAATTTTCTATATGTAAGTTTATTAAGTCAGAAAAGGTCTGTATTTATTTTTTTTATTTTTCTACTTTCTTTATTCTCAAATTTAAGAGCTCAATGCACTGGAGTATCTGTTTTTATTGGGAATGATATTGCAGTTTGTGACAATCAAAATGTGGTTTTGAAACCGGTAGTAACTATTTCAACTCCATCTAGAACAGTTGACTCTGTAAAGTGGTTATTCAATGGGGGTGTTGTTTCGACAAATATTGACTCTCTGGTTGTTCCTCTTTCAGTTTCTACTCAAGGCGTTTATTTTGTAAATATTTGGGTAGATTCTTGTTTTTTAAACGATTCGGTCAATCTTGGTGTCTTGGATCCAGGGCAAATAGTGGGTAGTCAGTTGATTTGTGCTGGTCAGGTGCCCAATGCGTTTCTGAGTATTTCTGCCGCAACAATAATGACCAGTGATACACTTCAATATGTGTGGGAGTCTTCTACAGATAGTATGAATTGGACTGCTGTTTCAGGTGGAAATTTGGCGTCATTCAGTCCAGGCGCATTGACACAAACTACCTATTTTAGAAGAAAGGTGGAACTTGTTCAAAATGGAAGTGTTTTTTGTTTTTCCAATTCCAATGTATTGAAAGTTGAAATAGTATCTGGTCTGGTTGTTCAAGCGGGACAGGATTCAACGATGTGTCCTGGAAATTCTTATACTTTTTCTGGATCAGTTTCGGGAATTGGTTCTTATCAGCCGGTTTATCAATGGTCGGGGCCGGGAGGTTTTTCAGACACCACGTTAACTCCAACCATTTCTTCAGTCTCGCAAGCGGACGCTGGTACTTATATTTTGTCGGCTACAATAGGAAGTTGTGTGATATATGACACAGTTATTATTGATGTCTATACTATTTCAATCAATAGTGGGCAATTTAATCCAGGTAGAACTCAATTGGTTGAATGTATTGGTCCTGGTTCATCAACTGGGCTAATCGGTTTTTTTCCAGTTCTACCCTCGCCAAGTTCATTGATTCAGTCCGTCACTATTGATTGGGGAGATGGAGCAGTTCAGACAATTCCCTCGTCTGGTTATTCTGCTCTTCAGACTCATAATTATCAGGCAGGGTCTTACTCATTATCAATTACAGTTGTTGTTTCCGCAGGCTGCACTACAGTTTTGACTTATTCTGTTTTTGTAGGGAGTTCTCCTTCGCCTGCAAGTTTAGCCCTGTTTGTAAATCAAGCAAATGGATGTTTGCCTCATTCTACAAGTTTTACCTTTAATGTCCCTTCTGCTAATGTGGATGGAACAACCTATGTGGTGGACTGGGGAGATGGTTCTCCCACTGTGACTTATACTCATCCGAACACTCCTCCTGTATTGAATCATGTGTATGGTCAATCTTCGTGTGGTAATTCGGTGGTTACCTCAGGAACAACCTACACAAATGTTTTTCAGCCTTTTGTAATTACTAAAAATCCTTGTTCTGTCCAGCCACAGCCTTCGGCAGCAGGATTAATTTCTGTTGGTGTTCCTCCAGACGCTTCTTTTACCGTTTCCAAAGAAATTATTTGTCCTGATGATGAGATTCAGTTGGTCAATACCTCCGATTTTGGTTTATCTATACCAACAGGAAGTGGAGCAAATTGTGATACATTTTCACCCTACTACTGGACAATTACTCCGAATAATTCAACAGGTGCAACAAATTGGTCAATCGTTTCAGGCTCGTTAGGCTCGAATAATGGATTTCCTGGAAATCCTGGTTTTTGGTCAGTCGGAACTTTGTCTCCTAGAGTTAAATTTTTGGTTTCTGGAACTTACGTGATAGATTTATTTGTTGAAAATGATTGTGGATTAAGTCAATATTCCGATACTATTTGTGTAATTGTACCGCCTGTTTGCTCCATTGAACTCACAGATACAGCTGGTTGTTCAGTTTTAACTACAAGCGTTTGGAGCAGTTCTGCATTGCCAACTTGTGACTCTTTTGACTTACCCGTGCAGTACACTTGGTCAGTCAGCAATCCTGTGGGATGTTCAGGATGTTCGAGTTCATTGGCAAGTCCTTCCGCTGATTCTAGTGGATTAACATTGATAAACAATTCAAATTCAATTCAATATTTCACTGTAGAATTAACCGTTACAGCAATAGATTCCACTACCAACACTCTGCTCTCGAATTGTGAATCAGTGTGTAGTAGAACAATTAAAGTTTATCCCCGAGTTCAAATTAGTCCACTTACCTCTTGTAACGGTCAATTAAATTGGAATTTGACCAATCAAGTAAATGTTCCCTCCATTATTACTTGGCAAGCAACCCAAAACCCAAACGTAAGCGGTGAAACTACAGGCCTGCAGTCTTCCAATCTAATTACGGATAGCTTAGTTAATAATTCTTCCACTTCTCAAACTGTCTTTTACACCGTCATTGCTACTTCCATCGATGGTGGATGTTCAGATACGCAGGTGTTTACAGTTAATTTGTTAGCTCCCATTGTTATTCAACCACTTTCGGATGATACCCTATGTGTGGGAGGTACACTTTCTTCTCCATTGGTGCTTAGTTATACAGGAGGAATTAATCCGCCTTCTTATCAATGGCGTTTGGGAGGATTGGTAGTGAGTAATAGTGCTAGTTTTACTCCAAGCACATTTACTGCTCCAGGAAATTATTCATTTGTTGGATCCGTTACTTATGGCCCCCCTGGATGTCGTATTTCAGAGAGAGATACAGTCGTAATAACGGTTGTTCCAGATCCAGTAGTGACGATTCAGCCAGTTTCGGATACATATTGTTTAGGAGCTTCCGGAGTAGATACCTTGGTTGTTTCCGCTTCAGGAGGATTGGGCAGTTATAGCTATCAGTGGTATTCTAGTGTAATCAATAGTAATTCAGGAGGAACAGCTATTCCTGGTGCAACGACTCCAAGATTCGTACCCTCGGTGGGGTCAGTTGGTACTACTTACTATTATTGCGAGATAACTCAAACAGGACTAAACTGTAACGTTAGTTCAGCAACGGCCACGATTCTGGTAACTCCTGCGCCCACTTTTAGTACACAACCCATTACACCCCAAACAATATGTTTAGATGGAACTCTTTCTCCACTCACAGTTGCGTATCAAAATGGAACTCCTGGTGGAACCTATCAGTGGTATTCAAACACTACAAATTCTAATACAGGGGGAACTTTGATTCCTGGTGCTACCAATGCTAGTTATACACCACCGAGTAATTCTACAGGAACATTTTATTATTATTGTGTGGTTACTTTACCAAGTGGAGGGTGTTCGAGTATTACCTCAAATGTTGGTGTAGTGATTGTTCGTCCACATCCATTAATTTCTGTTCAGCCCATTCCTTCCCAAACCATTTGTGAAGGAGGAACAATTGATACGGCTTTATTTGCAAGTTACAGTGGCGGAGTAGGAACACCAAGTTACCAGTGGCAAAAGGGAGGAGTAAATATTCCAGGTGCAACGAATTCAGGATATTTACCACCATCCTTCAACTCAGCGGACACGGTAGAGTTTTCTGTGATAATTAGTTTAAGTGGAAGTGGATGTGATTCGGATACATCTCAAAATGGAGAGGTAATAATTATCTCGGATCCGGTGGTTTCATTACAGCCTACTTCTGCTTCTTACTGCCAAAATGCAAGTCCAGTTGCCTCCTTAGTGGTTCAAGCTTCCGGAGGACTGGGTAGTTACAGTTACCAGTGGTATAGCAATACCAATAATAGTAATTCTGGAGGTCTGCTACTTCCTGGAGAGACTGATTCGACATTTGTTCCACTCGTCTCTCTTGTCGGTACTACTTATTATTACTGCGAAATTGTTCAAACCGGTTTAAATTGTAATGTTACCTCTTCAACAGCCTCAATTATAGTAACACCAGCTCCTACTTTTACCACTCAGCCCATAGACACTCAGACGGTTTGTTTGGATGGAAGCTTGTCTGCCTTGACCTTGGCTTATCAAAATGGACTAGGAAGTCCTAGCTACCAATGGTATTCGAATACGATTAATTCTTACACTGGAAGTACCTTGATACCAGGCGCAACCAATTTAAATTATTTGCCGCCTACTGACTCTGTAGGAACCTATTATTATTACTGCGTGGTTACATTGCCAAATGGAGGTTGTTCATCTATCACCTCTGATATTGCAGTTGTAATAGTACTTCCAGATCCCATGATTTCGATTCAGCCAATACCTGCTCAAACAATTTGTGAGGGAGGAACTATTTTAAATCCTTTAACAGTGAGTTATGCAGGTGGAGTTGGAACACCAAGCTACCAATGGCAAAACTCAGGTGTCAATATAGTTGGAGCTAACTCAGCCTCTTTTACGCCTTCGGGAATATCTTCTCCCGGTATTTATTCTTACTCAGTAATTGTCAATTTGAGCGGAAATGGGTGTAATGCAGATACTTCTCAAAACTCACTAATTACCGTAATTCCCGATCCAATTGTTGTGGTTCAACCTGTATCGGATACATACTGTATTGGGGCAGTTCCCGTAGACACGCTAGTTGTTTCTGCCAATGGTGGTCTCGGAATGTTTAGCTATCAGTGGTATTCTAATACTACAAATTCAAGTACTGGAGGAACACCAATTTTAGGTGCTACCGATTCTACTTTTGTTCCTTCTGTAGGTGCTGTAGGTACTTTTTACTATTATTGTGAAATTACTCAGACTGGTGTTAATTGTAATACTGTTTCGTTGCCTGCAACCATTTTGGTAAATCCTGCTCCCTCATTTACAACACAACCTTTAGATTCGCAATTTGTTTGTTTGGATGGATTATTGACTTCTCTTAATGTGACCTACCAAAATGGAGTTGGCACTCCAAGTTATCAGTGGTTTGTTAATTCTTCTAATTCTTATTCAGGTTCCGTTCCAGTAATAGGAGCTACCAATTCAAATTACTTGCCACCATCAACTACGGTTGGAACATTGTATTATTACTGTGTTGTTTCTCTCCCAAAAGGTGGTTGTAGTTCAATTGTATCGGATATTGCAAAAGTTGTTGTGAATCCAGACCCACTTATTACGGTTCAGCCACTTTTATCTCAATCTATTTGTGTGGGAGGTACACTCGCTACTCCATTAAGCGTTAGCTTTTCGGGAGGAGTTGGAAATCCAAGTTATCAATGGCAAAAAAATGGAGTAAATCTTTTGGGAGATACCAATTCATCTTTTTTACCCACAACCTTTTTTGTGCCTGACACGATAGATTATCGAGTGATTTTAAGTCTGGATGGAAGGGGATGTAATGATGATACTTCTCTTAATGCTGAGGTAATTATCGTGAATGATCCGGTAATGGTTCGAGAACCCGATTCAGCAATATATTGTGAAAACACATCGCCTGTAACACCGCTCTTGGTCAGAGCGACAGGAGGTTTAGGAAGTTTTAATTATCAATGGTACAGTAATTCTATTAACTCAAATTCTGGGGGGGCCATGATTACTGGAGCTACTGATTCAACATTTATACCACCTGTAAATGGGGTAGGAACGGTTTATTACTATTGTGAGATTTCTCAATCAGGATTAAATTGTAATGTAATCTCAGCAGCTGCAAAAATTACTGTTACACCATCTCCTTCATTTTCTAATCAGCCAATCGGATTTCAAAAACTATGTGTAGGAGGAACTCCTAATCTTCTCTCTGTTTCTTATATTGGGGGAAATAATTCTGTGAGCTATCAATGGTATCAAAATAACGTGAATTCCAATGTTGGCGGAACTCCACTTTTAGGCCAGACTTCTTCAAGTTACCTTCCTCCGTCCTCAACTTCTGGTTCAAACTTTTATTACTGTGTTCTCTCATTCTCAGTTGGCGGATGTACTAATATAGTGTCTAATCCGGCCCAAGTAGTTGTGCTTGATGACCCAATAATAACCAACCAACCAGTGTTGAGCCAAATGATTTGCCAGGGGACGACCATCCTTCAGCCTCTAACTTTCTCTTTTTCGGGAGGTACAGGTGCAACTTCTATAGCTTGGTATCAATTTGGAACTCCAAATGTGTTGATTAATGGGGTAACCGACACATCATTTCTTCCTATTACTTTTAATTTGGCTGGGAATTATAAATATTTTGCAGTTGTAACGGATAGTGGAGTGGGCTGTGACAACACCTCTACATTAAATAGTGAGATAATTGTGAATCCTACGCCTCATGTTAATCCATTAAACGATACTGTACTTTGTAATGATAGTCGATTGAACATACAAATAACAACTTCTGTTCCTTCCAATATTACTTGGTCTGCTACTCAAAACATAAACGTTACAGGAGAGTTGACTAGCACTCAAACCTCCACCTTGATTAACGACTCCTTAACGAATAACACAAATGTCCCCCAATTTGTCGAGTATTCCATAACTCCAACTTCTTTTCCGGAAGGATGTCCTGGTCCAGACTCAACCGTTAGAGTAAAGGTACAACCTGATGTTGTGTTAAATAATGTACCCAATATTGAAATTTGCAGTGGAAGTCCGGTAAATACTATTTTAACGGCCAATGTTCCTTCTACTTTTAATTGGTTCGTTTCTATAGATAACCCCAATGTTACAGGGGAATCATTACTTCCAAGTACGAGTAATTTAATTACAGATCGATTAGTGAATAATACTTCTGTGAACCAAATTGTAGTTTACTCTGTATTCCCAGTTTCAATAGAGGGCCAATGTGCAGGGCTGGCCCAAACCTTTGTCGTCACAGTAAAACCAAGTTTGGCGCTGTTAAATGAGGATACTGTTACTATTTGTAGTGGAAATAGAGTAAACTTGTCTTTGGTAGCAAATACTAATGTTACTTTTAATTGGTATGCGGATCAATCTTTAAATGTACTGAACGAGACCACTTCCGTTGTTTCGTCTTCGAGGATTGACGATTCTTTAGTAAATGTCAGTAATTCTATTCAAAAAGTCACCTACCATGTGGTGGGAACAAGTACAAGTAATGGGTGTTCAAGTCCGGTAATCCCTATTACAGTGTTCGTTAATCCTCAACCTTCAGTGTTTCCAATTTCGGATACTATTATTTGTAATGGAGTCACCTTAAGTCCGATTTCTTTCAATGGTCCAGTTATTGGAACTCAATATAATTGGTCGACCACAGATACCACAATTGGCATAGGTGCAAGAACAGGATTGAATTCTATTCCTGGATTCGTGACTACCAATCCAACATTCTCCCCGAAATCCACAAACTTTACTGTCGTTCCTATTTATACAAATGATAGTGTTACCTGCATAGGAAATTCTGAAAGTTTTACATTAACTGTATTGCCTTCTCCGGATGTGAATCCATTGGGAGATATTAATGTTTGTAATGGAATTCAAGTTCCGCAAACTGTTGTCTCTGGTTCCGTTCCAGGTACTATTTTTAATTGGCAGAACTCAAATACTTCAATTTCATTAAATGTTTCGGGAATAGGGAACATTCCATCATTTAATGCAACAAATAATACAGCTGTTCAGCAGTTTAGTACAGTATCTGTCATGCCAATGTCTCAAGTATCTGGTGTTCAGTGTTTTGGTGCTCCGGAAACATACAGGATTACCGTAAATCCAACTCCAAAGGTAGTGAACAATGATATTCAAATTTGTTCTAGGGAAAACACAAATATATTGTTGAATTCTAACATCCCAAGTTCGTTCCAATGGAGTGCAACTCCAACCCCAACTGTTTTTAATGAGACATCTTTTCCAATTCAGACTACCAATTTAATAAACGATACCTTAAGCATAATCTCTCCATTTGCTCAGTTTGTAGATTATCATGTAATACCTACATCTTTGCCTTTCGGTTGCGTTGGTCCCGACTCCGTAATTACAGTGCAAGTAAATCCAATACCAGTTGTAGATTTTTCAATTTTAAACACAATCTTTTGCGATTTACAGCCAATTAATTTTCAGAATAATTCTTTAGGCTCGTTAAATTTTGATTGGAATTTCGGTGATGGAAATTCTTCCTTCTTATTTAACCCATCAAATAGTTATGCAAGCGCAGGGGGTTATTCAATAACTCTTACCGGAACTAATCCTCTAACGGGTTGTAAAGATTCCGTCACTAAACCCATAGTGATTTCTAAAACCCCAAATTCGAATTTCACTTATTCTGATAGTGTAGGATGCGACTTTTTAGATGTTGTGTTTATAGCAGACACAACAAGTGTTGATTGGGATTATGATTGGAACTTTGGAAATGGTTCTAATTCTCAGCAGTTTGGAGTCGCAGGTCATTTCTACAATCAAATTGGTTGTAATGATGTCTCTTTGACTGTCACATCTAAAGCAGGATGTATATCAACCACCTTAGATACAAATGCCATCTGTATCTACGAGCAGCCGATAGCCGATTTTATTTCAAATAGAACTATCTTTTCTTCATTAGAAACTCCCATTGTGGAGTTTTATAACCAGTCATTATTTTCAACTAGTTATTTGTGGTTTTTCGGAGACAATCAAACTGGAATTGCAGAAAATCCGATTCACATATATCCTGATGGGGCAAACCAATATCAAGTTAAATTATACGCAAGCAATCAAATTGGTTGTATTGATTCTGTATTAAAGACAATCATTGTAGAGCAAGAAATAGCAGTTTATGTACCGAATACTTTTACACCCAATAAGGATGAAATTAACCAAGTGTTTTTGCCGATACTGTCAGATGGATTTATCGAAGAGTCTTATCACTTGACGATTTTTAACAGATGGGGAGAATTGGTTTTTGAAACGAGGGATCAAACTGAAGGATGGGATGGTATGTGCGGAGCTCAAGACAGTGAGAAAGGGTGTGGAGTGGGTTCTTACGTTTGGAAGATCTCAGTGGCAGTTGAAGAGTCGAGTGAAACACTTTTTTACATGGGACATGTGAATTTAATTCGATAGAATTTCAGTACAAAAAACATCGTTTTACCTCTTTTAATAATGTTTTGGTTAGAATTCAATATCCATACGAAAGATTAATGATAAACAATGTTTTATGATTCCGTTCACTCTTAAAAATATAGAATTTAGTATTGAATTTTGAAAATTTCAAACCTTTTTTTGCTTATAAAATTTGTGTGTTTAATATAAGATTTAGGTTTTAAATTAATGTTAGTATATTCAAAATCATTATTGTTCTTGAATATTTAATTCCTCTCAAATTGTTTATTATGCTATTCAAATAATGTTATATAGTAAATTTTGTTTTTTTTTAATATACATTAACTTTATTATTATTTTAATAAATGTGTTTTTTTCTTTACTAAATTCGTTGGATTGTGGTTGAAACTATTTAGCTTTAAATTTAGTTAAATATGTTAAAACGAACTAGGTATACAATATAGCCTCTCATTATAGTAATAGTTTAGAATATTTATGCAATTATTAAATATTAATTCTTTAGCCGCTAATGTTTTCGGTGATCTTTTAAACAATGATATTCTCCTGTTTTATTTTGGAGAACTCAACTTTGAAACTACCAATCAAATAATAAAAAATATTGGTAAAAACTTAAAAGAGTTAAATGTTTCTCAGAAGACTTATAACGATGTTTATGCTGCTTGCGCAGAAGGTTTTGAAAATGCGTTCAAGCACCAGAAAAGGATAAAAGGTGAGAAAGTAGGATTAGTTCTAGTTAGTAAGAATAAGAATAGTATTTATATAGCCATAGGTAATCCCATTCAACAAAAAGAAAGGGCCTTTCTAGAATCTAGCGTTTCTGAACTGAAAAAAATGCCAAAACAAGATTTAACGAAGTTGATTAAAAAAAGGCTAGTGAATGCAAATCTTGATGATTTTGAGTCAACAGGAATTGGTCTCATTAAAATTATTTTAAAAGCAAATTATAATGTTATTGCTGTTTTTAAGGAATTAGAAAATAAAGAAATGCTTTTTATACTTCAGCTAAAAATTGAATTATTATGACTCATGAATTATTTATTGAAAAGGGTACAGATTATTCGCCAGAGACAATCTATCTTTCTTCCGGTGAGATTTTGATTACCGGAGAATCTAGACCAGAAAATCCGAAGGAATTCTTTGATGCGTTATTCCGTGGGTTAAAAGAATTTTTTGATTTAACTAGGCCAATTTCAATTCAATTTAAATTTGATTATGTTAGTTCTAGTAGTATTTTATGTATTTTGGAATTGATAAGAAAAATCAGTGAGTTTAATCAAGTTACCATTTTTTGGCTCTATGATGAGCTTGATGATGATATAAAAGAATTAGGAGAGATATTCAAGGATTCGTATAATTTTCCAATTCAATTAATACTAAACTGATCAAGTATTAAACCGAATATCATTACATCATCGCCTTGAAGATTCTCTCTTTTCCACCCTTTGAATTCCCTCTCAATTTCAGTTTTTTGTAATTCTATTGGTGTTTTTTCCAAATTTTCTAGGAACGATTTAAATCTATAGTTGTAATATTTTTTATTTTCTTTACCGCCTTTTTGATTTATGAAGCCGTCTGAAAATAAGTACAGAGTACATTTATTGGATAATGAAATAACTTCAGAATTTATTTTAGGAAGAGTCTGGACATCGCTGCGGAATCCAATTGAAAACTTAGAATTTTTTAATACTTTAACATTGCCATCTTGAATAAGATACCCAAAATTCCTCGCGCCTGAGAATTTTAAAGTATTGTTTTTTTTGTCGATTTGAACTAATGACAAATCCATTCCACCTATATACTTATTGTTTTCGGATAGTTTTTGAGAAAAATCTTTTTGTATTTTATTTAAATATTTATGGGGAGGAATATCAATATTCTTATCAATAGTTGAGCAGATAGTTTCATGGCAGATTATACTCATTAAAGCACCTGGAACACCATGTCCTGTGCAGTCAATTAACGCTAAATATAATATGTTCTCTGTCTCTTTGAACCAAAAGAAATCTCCGCTTACCTGATCTTTTGGTTTATGAAAAAGGAAAGATTTTGGATTTGATTTTGTAAAGTCATTAAAATCAGGTAAAAATGCTTTTTGAATATCTAATGAATAATTTATAGAGTCAGAAATGTGCTTTGCTTTGAGTTGGATTTGAGATTTTTGATCTAATATTTCTTTGTTTTTTTTGAATAAAAGTAAGCTTATTTTTTTTTTAGTTATGTAAAACCTGTAAAGAAGTGAAGAAAGAATAATTAAGAGTAAAATAAAAGTTATGCTTGCAATAAGTAAGTTTTTTTGATAATTGTTTTTTTCTTTAGCGATCTTCAGGTTAACGTTACTTTCAAATAAAATCTGTTTTTGTTTGAAAGAAAGCAGTCGTTCTCTCAATATTGTTTTTTCAAAAGAATCAGTTTGAGCTTTTAGTCTGTTTGTAATAAGCTGCTTATCTTGAGTGAGCCTGTCAATTTCTTGAATAGAACCCTTTTCTTTTTCTAAAAAGTCCTGAAATTTCTTAGTTTTTTTGTTTTCAGAATTAATTAAGAATTCACTTTTTGAATTTAGTAGGCTTGTTTGTATTTTTTCCAATTGAGCTTTTGTTTCTTCAGTCAATTTGGTTAGGCCTAAATCAGAATGCAATTTTGCTTTATCCAAGGCGGACTGGATACAGGATCTGGCCTTGTTTAGGTCTCCGTAGTTTGAGTATATTTTAGCTATTTTTGTTTCTGTAATAATTTGATTTGAAATATTGTTGCTTTTAATAGCGTGGTCAAGTGATATTTGAAACCAAGTTATTGACTTCAAATAATTTTTCTCAAGATGGAAAACATAACCAATATCTGTCGATATATCGAATAAAATTGACAGCTCATTAGGCGGTGTTTTAGTATAAGCTGACTTATAACTTTCAATCGCATTCTTGTATTCTTTTAATTGATAATACGCATCTCCCATTAGAAGTGAGTAGTGAATTGATTTTTCGTTTGAAACGTCTTCGGTGAAATATTTATTCAGTGCTTCAATCGTTTCAATCGTTCTGTTTGGTTTGTTTAACTTCAAATAACTTTGGCCCATTAACAAAAAGCAATTTATTGAATTTGACGCATCCTTATTTTCTTTGATTATTTTTTGACATGTATTTATTGAGGATTCATACTTTTCATTGGAATAATATTGCTGGGATAGAATCCATAAACTGTCTAATCTGTTTTGAGCAATCAAGGATTTTGAAAAAATCACCATGGTTAAAAAAACAAAGTGTTTTCGGAGAAAAATCATTGGAGTTAATTTTTTATATAATTAGAACTAATTAGCAGTTTATACAAGTCTAGCAGGTTGTTGACTCCAAGTTTTCTGAATATGTTTTTTCTATGAGTTTTTATTGTTTCAATACTTAAGAAAAGATTGTCCGCAATGACATCATTTGAGTGATTTTCTATCATAAGGTCTATGACTTCTATTTCTCGATTACTCAGATTATATGTTTTAGAGAATGCGTCATTCAAAATAATTTCATCTTCGGACAAAATAAGTGAGTTGTAATAAAGATTTGAAATTTCCGGTGTTATATATGTTTTGTTCTGGTCAATGTGCTCAAAGGCTAATACCACTTCTTTTAACGAAACATTTTTTGTTAGAAAAGCATTTATTTTAAGTTTTTTTAATGAATTAACAATTTTTTTGTTGTAATACATAGTGAGTACCACTATTTTACAATTATGTTCTAAACTCTTTATTTTTTTTATTAACTCAATTCCGTTTAACCCAGGTAAATTAAGATCTGTAATAATAATGTCAAATTTTTCTCTAAGAAACACCTTATAAGCTTTTGAACCACTATTCGAAGTGAATACCTCTGAATCTTTAATGTTACTCTCGATATAGTGTTTAACTCCTTCTTGCAGTACAATATGATCTTCAACTAGTAGTACTTTCATTTTTTTTTAGCTCTATTATGAAAGAGCTTCCTTTTCCTAAAGCTGTCTCCATTTTTAATTTGCCTCCAAGTTTGTTCACTCGGATTGCTAAGTTTTTAATTCCTATACCTTTGCTACTCAGTGGTTTTTTAATACCTATTCCGTTGTCTTCTATGATAAGAGATATTGAATCCTTGAATTCAGTCAAATTAATATCAACTATACTTGCACAACTATATTTAACAGCATTATTTATCAATTCCTTGAGGATAATCATTAATTCGGATGATGGGTAATTACTTTCTGAAACAAATCCAGGAAAGCAATTGAACTCAAATCGAATATCAGAAAACAAGTAAGAGTAATCGACCAAAAAACTCCTTATTCTTTCGGCTAAGTTGTTTGACTCATTAAAATCATTTGGTGAAGTCAGTTCATGAGAAATATCTCGAATTTGATTCCTAATATAATTGAGACGATCCGTCATTTTAGCAAATGTTTCTTTGTCAATATAAGGCTCCACTTTTAGAAACATAAATTGGAAGTGTAATAGTTCATTTGCTACTACATCGTGAAGGTGATGTGCAATTTTTTCTTTTTCGCTACTAAACGAGTCGTTTTTTGTCATTCTCATTTAGTTTTCTGAGGTTGTAGTAAGTTGTAGTAAGTTGTAGTAAGTTATAAAGTTAGTAATCTTTATAGTTTATCAAAATAAATAGGTCGAGCAATAATTAAATTCACCTCTTGGGGGTATTTTTTAGACAATTAGTTCTTTGTTGATTTGTTATCTCAAAATAAAACAGTACCTAAATGCATTCAAGATGTTAAACAAACTATTTTTATTAGGATTTACTTCAATTTTTTGTGTTAACATGTTGTGGACACAATTAGATGGAGACGTGAATCAATACATGGTGCATCAGCCTTTCGTTAATTTCGCTTCTGCGAGTAGTTATGAAGATATAAGCGCTGCATTATATTACAGGAATCAGTGGGTAGGCTTTAATGGAGCTCCTGTTAATTATGCAGCTCAATTTTCTATCCCTGTAAAAGGGATTAACTCCTCGTTTGGGGTTCGCTTTATTAAAGATGAAATAGGGGCTAAATCATCTGAAGAAGTTTCTTTGAATTATGCTTACCGGTTTCGGTTGAATAGAAAATCATATTTGTCCTTTTCTCTTTCCCCTAAGCTGGGGTTTGTTAGGCATAATCGCAGGGATTTAATTGCAGCGCAGGAAAAAGATCCTTTGTTGATGGTTAATATCCAAAAGAACGGATTAGTGAATGCTGAGATGGGAGGATATTATTTTAGGGATAAATTTTATTTTGGCGCTGTCGTTCCAAATTTAATAGAAAATAATTTTGTTGGTGCTTCCAATGTAGACACCTATTTCGATTTTAAAGGTTTGGAGTGGTTTGTTCATTCCGGTTACGAATGGGATTTAAGGAGGAAGGACAATTTTAATATGTCTGGCTTGATAAAGAGCGGAAGAGGTGCTGCACTCCACGGAGAGTTCAATGTAATGTATCAATTAAATAATAAGCTTTTTGGTGTGGGTGCTTCTTACCGAACAAGTAAGGCTATGGTTGCAATGTTAAGATTTTCATTGCTTAAACAGTTGTCGTTAAGTTATTCGTTCCAATATAATTTTTCCGATTTAGCTATCTATCAAGATGGTACTCATGAAATTATGTTAGTTTTTGAAAGGAAAGTTACGAAAGAATTAGTAAGAATTAATGTGCCAAGATTTTAAAAAAAAATATGAAAAATTTATTTATACTGACGTTACTATTGATTCTTTCTAGTCTGGGTTATACCCAGACAAAAAGTTTTAGCTTGAGTGAGTTGAAGAATTCTGGTTATTGTAGGTCGGCCCTGGATCTTGTTCGGATTGATTTGGATCAAATGACAGCAAATGAAATGGTTAATCTTGCAGAGCTTTATTATGAATTAAGGGATTATAAAAGGTCACTCGAAATTTTTGATGAAATAGATTCTAATTTCAGCTATTCTCAAGAACAAAAAAAAGTTTTTTTTGATATCTTAAGAATTAGTGGTCAGTATGATAAGGCTCTTTATCATGTACCAACAACCTACATGTTGGATTCAAATTGGCAAGAGCACTTTGTTCAATTTCCAAAGATAAGTTCAGATACTAATGAGTTTGTCAAGTTGGAAAAATGGAATTTGAAATTTGGTACACTCTTCATGGGTTTAGCTAAATTGGATAAAAAGGTTTTGATTACAAAGGAGACAAGTGAATTTACTCAAAGCTCTGATTTGTATTTTCATAATTTTGCTTCCAACGATACTTTAACAAAAGGTAGAAAAATTAAAACCCAAAATAAAAAGAATTCTTTCATCTATCGCGCCAATCCTACATTTGTCAATGATGTTCATTGTATTTACACCAAGAGTGTGGTGGGATATACTAGCTATAATGAAAAAAAATCTAGTAAATCTGTGTCGAATAATGTGCTAAAGTTATTTATGTACGATTCGGAAAGCGAAATTGAACAAGAGCTGTCGATTTTGAATTTAGATAACAATAATTGTGTGACACCCTATTACTGGAAGGAGAAGGATGTGTTGATTTATTCAAGTTCCAATTCAAATACTGATAATTATGATTTGTTTTATTCTTCCTTCATTAATGGTTTATGGAGCAAACCCATAAAATTGGGTTTTGTTAATTCACCTTTTTCAGAGATTTATCCTTTTATTCAAAACGGAATACTTTATTTTTCTTCAAGAGGGCATAATAGTTTTGGAGGTCTAGACATGTTTAGCGTTCCCATATTTTACTCGGATGGGGTACTTAGTATCAAATCGGAACCTACCAATTTGGGTAAACCCTTAAATTCGAGTTTTGATGATTTTTCATTGGTTTATTTTACGGATTCTTCAGGCTTTTTTGCTTCCAATAGAGATGGAGTAAATGGTGCGGATGAATTATTTAAATTTTCAAAAGAAGAAGAACATATCGAGACCTTTCAGATATTGGACAAAAATGGTTTGACCATTTCTGATGCGAATGTAGAGTTATATCAATTGGGCCCTAATGAAAGCAGAATGTTAGTTGGAAGTTACGTATCAAATGATAAGGGCGAAATTGAGTTAGAATTGAAATCGACTGAAGACTATGAGCTTCAAATTACGAAAGATAATTTTGAGCCCAAAACGGTTCTGTTAGATTCGCCTGCAGTTGATAAGGAAATTTTGTTACCGGATGTATTTATTTACGGTTCAGTTTCGAGTACTTTTTCAAGTAAAACGATAGGCAGAATTCCATTACTTATCTATGAATTGAAACAAGGGGAATATCAATTAATTGATTCTGTTGAACTGGATGCTAATGGGCAATGGCGGTATCCTTTTGATAGAAATAAAGATTACAAAGTTGAATTAGATCATAAGAACTATGAAATAATGAGCTTTTTTATTCCCTCTTTAAAGAATAATAAAAGAAATCAGTTCATTGATAATCTAAGTTCAATGAGTTTAGTCCCTGTTTTGAAGAGTAATGATGTAGTTGAATTGGAGAATGTCACCTTCGATTTAAATTCATCAATACTAAATTCCGAATCGTATCCTGTACTGGACAGTGTAATTTCATTCCTTAAAAAAAACCCTACTATAAAAGTAGAACTAAGTGCTCATACCGATTGCGAAGGAGACGACAAGTATAATTTGTGGTTATCACTAAGAAGAGCAAAATCATGTGTTAATTACATAACAAACAAAGGAATATCTCCTAAAAGGTTAATCCCTGAAGGATATGGAGAAAGATACATATTAAATGGTTGTTTACAGCCTGGGCAATGTTCAAAAGAAAAAAATAGAGAAAACCGGAGAGTAGAAATAAAAATTAAATAACACTTAAAACAATGAAAAAATTAATATTATTAATTTCAGTTTGGGCAAGCTCTACTGTAGCCATGTCACAGGGAGGAGTATCCATTAGTACTACATTAGTGAACCCTGACGCATCATCTATGCTGGATGTTACCTCATCTGATAAAGGGGTTCTTATCCCAAGGGTGTCGTTAACAGCACTTAATATTGCAGCCCCGATCGTTGCGCCAGCTAACAGTTTGCTGATTTACAATACGGCAACATCTGGTATTGGTTCAAATGCTGTTTTTCCTGGGTTTTATCATTGGGATGCGACATTATCTTCATGGTCTAGAATCGCATCGGGCACTACAATAGGTTCAGATGATCAAAATATAGATTCAATCAGATTAGTAGGGAATACCCTTACAACTTACATAGAAAATGGAACAAGTGCTAGTGTTAATTTGTCCTCCTTAGTAGGTACAGATAACCAAAATATTGATTCCATAAGATTAGTAGGAAATATTCTTACCACTTACATAGAAAATGGAACAAGTGCAAGTGTAGATTTAAGTAGCTTGATAATACCTGTAGACACAATTTATTTTAATGATACAACATATAAATTATTAACTGACAGCTTATTAAATGACACTACTTGGCTAAACGAATTTGCTGACAGTGTAAATACAGACAACCAAAATATTGATTCCATAAGATTAGTAGGAAACATACTTACCACTTACATAGAAGATGGAAGTTCTGCAAGTGTAGATTTATCGTCAATAGTAGGTACAGATGATCAAAATATTGATTCCATAAGATTGGTAGGAAACATACTTACCACTT
>CBFHVI010000028.1:0-25226 GCA_965658995.1 Flavobacteriales bacterium
TTTCCAACTCTTCCGTCTCCCGAAATAATTATTTTATATCCCTCGGGTAGCTTTACTTTTTTGAGTTCTTGTCTTAATTCTTTGTAATCGTGGCATTGGTTGGCTGGTTTCAAATCATACGTTCCAGATTTTAATCCATAAGCCAAAAAGGCGTTGTAAGCTCCTACAATTCCTGCATATCTTCCAAAACCCAAAATCCTTCCTTTTTCGGGATAGGTAAGAGTTTCGTAATCTACCATTTTGATATTTTTGTCCAACATTAATCGGAGTAAATCTCTGTTGTAAGGCTGTTTTTTTATGGTATGCGAAAAATAGAAATAAGTTTTGTTAGGCAAAAGAGCTTCTTTATTTACTTCTTTTACACCAATCAAAACATCGCAATCTGCAATATCATCAACCACATTAATTCCTTGATTCTTGTATTCGATATCAGAAAAAGCACGAATATCACTGGATTGAACCACCAACTCTATTTCGGGAAAATCCATAGTAAGTTGCTTGCATTGTTCAGGAGATAAGGGAACTCGCTTATCTGGTGGATTTTTCGTTTCTTTTACAATTCCAATCTTCATAATGTACCATGTTTTATTGTTCAAAAATAGGTAAATTTGCACTCAAATTAGAATTTTCAATGTTTAGACTTACAATTTTATCCTTCCTTCTTTTTCCAATCGCATTATTTGCTCAAAACTCTCCTCAATCTGAAATTTCTGGATTGGTTTATGGAAGCGTTATTGATTCGGTTTCCGGCAAACCTATGGAGTATGTGAGTGTTGCTTTGTACAACAAAAAAGACAGTTCTGTGGCTGCAGGATCAATTACCAACCTGAAAGGAAAGTATGAGATTTATTCGGTTCAAGCGGGTGAATATTTCGCGATAATCACTTTTGTAGGATACCAGCCAAAAATATTCCCAACTTTGGTGGTTAATAAATCAAAAAGTGTATTCAATTTGGGAGAAACAAAACTGAATAATTCGTTGAATTTGAGAGAAGTAACAATAAGAGGAGACATACCTACTGTGAGTTATGAAATAGATAAAAAAGTTGTGAATGTAGAGAATATGACAACCACAGTTGGTCAATCTGCGGTGGAAGTTTTGCAAAACACACCTTCTATTCAGGTTGATGCACAAGGAAATGTAACTCTAAGAGGAAGTTCTACCTATCAATTATTGATAAACGGAATACCAACAGCTATGGAAGCTTCAGATGCTTTGCAATCTATTCCTGCTAGTTCTATTAAGAATATAGAAATTGTAACAAATCCATCGGCAAGAGAGCAAGCTGAAGGAGTTGGAGGAATTATCAATATCATTACCAAAAAGAAAAAACTGGAAGGTGTTAGTTTATTGGCTAATATTTCTGGTGGAAACTTTGAGAGATATGGAGGTGATTTTGCGCTAAATTACAGCGCAAAGAAGCACACTTTGAATGTAAATGTGGCTTACAACCAAAGGAATAGCCCAAGTGACATTAAAGAAGAAAGAATTTCTGATTTTGGATCATACCAAACAAGAGTTGAGCAAGTGGGTGAGGCTTCATGGAAAATGGGAGGAGTAAGAGCTGGGGCAGAATGGATTTATACACCAAGTGGCTCGCATGTATTTACATTGGGTTCTACTTACGGAAGAAGATTAATGAAGCCTTATGACAATTCTATTTTTACAGAATATTCAAACGATTCTTTACTACGAAGTTATGAGAACAGATATCGAGGAGATATTACAGTAACAAGTGTTTCTAATTTTATGTCATACAGGTATTTAATAAACAGAGATGGAAGTGATTATTTAAATATAAAAGCCATTTATAATTTAAGAAGTGTGGATGAATATAGCTACAGTAATTTTTTTGATAATGACGGTGCAAAAATAGGAGGAAACCTTGGTACGGAATTTGGTCCATCCAATGTATTTCGATTTGATTTGGATTACTACAAAACATTGAAAAATAAAATGGTTTGGGAAGTAGGACTTCAGGCACAATTCGGAATATCGAAGGATGATAGAGATAATTTTGAATACGATCCAGTTTTAAGGAAAGATGTTCTTCAACCCTTATTTTCAACAGATGTTCAGTACAATAGAAACATTCATGCAGCCTATTCTTTGATAAAAGGAAAAAAGAAAAAATTGGGATATCAAATAGGATTGCGAGCTGAATACACATTTAGAGAGATAGAGGCGACAAACATCCCAAATGCTTCGCAGGAGGTGAACCGAATTGATTTCTTTCCATCGGCACATTTTTCTTACAACTATTCCAAAAAAGATGAGTTTTTGTTGAGTTACTCAAGGCGAATAAACAGACCAAGATCTTATTATTTTGAGCCTTTCATTACTTGGGTAAGTCCATATTCGTTGAGAACTGGAAATGCCAACCTAAAACCAGAATACATCAGTTCTTTCGAAGTAAGTTGGATTAGAAAGATGAAGGACAAAGGAAATTTTTCTGTGGATGCTTATGCCAAAATATTGAACAATTTGATAAATAGAATTCCTGCTGTGTACGACACAAATATTGTAATTGAAGCTCCTGCCAACGCTGGAAACTCCCTATCGTTAGGAATGGATCCAACTTGGGTCTATTTCTTCAAAGATTGGTGGAATTCAAATCTTGGGGCTAGTTTGTATTATTACTCCGTAACATCTGCGATAAACGAGGTAGAAACAACCAACGAATCTTTCAACTGGAACCTCAATTGGATAAATACATTTACAATAAAAGGAGATTACAAATTGCAAATAATATCCAAATACAACAGTAAAACGGCAACACCGCTTGGATACATGGATGAAAACTATGGGCTAGATGCTTCCATCAGAAAAGCCTTTTTTAAGAATAAATTAGCCGTAACACTTCAAGCTAGCGATATTTTATCTACTCGAAGAGATATAACTTTCAATTCTACCGAGAATTTGGAAGTTTATAGGGTAAGAAATCCATTTTCACCTATGTACATGGTTACACTATCTCTAAAGTTGAATAACTATAAGAAAGCGATGAATAAAGTAGAAAAGCTAGACGACTTTTAAAGTTTAATTAACTTCTTAGTTTTTCCATTTATACTCAGAATGTACATCCCTTTTGGGAGCTTAGAAGTCTGAATGCTGTTGTTCTTTACTTCAATATGTGTGGAGTATTCCTTTCCAGAAAGATCAAACAATTGAATTTTTGACGTAGCTAAATTAGCTCCTTCAATAAAGAGAATTTCATTGAACGGATTAGGGCTAACATTAAATGTTTCAATTTCATTTTTCCCAATAGAGGTAAAGTTGAAAGTTACACATCTCGAAGTGTCAACACAGCTTCCATTTGTAATCTCTACCGCATAACTTCCAGATGTAGCTGCTGCAAAAGTAGCGTTAGTTTCTCCTGAAATAGCTGAGAATGAATTGTTGCAATCCAGCCATTGGTAGCTAGCACCAGTTTGGTTGGAAGTAGCTGAATTTGAAGTGACAACAAGACTTGTGTCCAGGTTGTTGATTGTAAGATTTAAAGTTACAATTGAATCACAATTCGCAGCATTTGTTAATGTGTCCTTTGCCGTTGTGTTATTTGCTGTATAGGTTACTCCATTTATCCAAGTGTAACTTCCGCAGGCTGTTTGAGTATCTATTCCTATAGTGGAATTATTGAGTGTTAGGTGCAACGAAATAATACTGTCGTAACCAGCTAAGTTGATCGTATCCTTGTCTGTATTGTTGCTAGAAGTATAAGTTACTCCATTATTAGCCCAAGTATACGTATCGCATGCAATTACAGAGTCGGTAGAAAAAACATTAGTTTGAGAAACTAATTCGGAAATAGCTAAAGAAAAACTAGCAGAAGCTAAATCTCCTGAAGTTCCACCATCATTGTTGGCTGCAAGCCCAGCAGCATATACCGTAACGGTTCCAGTTCCTGCCGATGGAGCAGTCCAAGTTGCAGAAAAGGTTCGGTTAGTAGTTGAAGTAACTGGTGCTGTATGTTCCAAATATTGTCTTCCAGAAACGGTAGATAACGATGAAAACCCTGTAGCACCTGATAAAGTTCCGGCTTGAGAATTGGAACTTGTAAGAACAACACCCTGAACAGCTCTTCTATTTCCAGAAGTTCCTGAAACATTCAATTCAAGTGTGTAACTATTTCCTGGAGTATATTGAGTAACAGCTGTACCCAAAGAGTTTTTCATGGAAATAGCAACTGTAGTTGTACCCGAACCTCCGCTGTGGCAAGAGCCACAAGTTCCTAAAGAAACTGGACTTCCTGTTCTGTCTTGACCTAATATTGCTCCAACACCGCCACTTCTTGGTACGTCATCCAATAAATCTATCAAATGAGAGGTTCTGTTGGCATCGAATGAGAAAAAAAGTACAGCAAATGCAAAAAGTGCCGATAGAAATAAAGTAGATTTTAGAATTTTCATGGTCGTATAATTTTTTTTAAAGCTAATAAATAAACCGTTATAATAAGAAATCTATTGAAAAGGATTGAAATAAAAATATTTAAAAAAAGAATAGGAAACTGTATTACAAGGCTTACAGTATAATTGGATTTAGTTTATTTTATGAAATTGGAAGGTGTTTTTTTCGGAAAGAAAAAGGAATGAACTTTACAAAAAAATGCCATTCTAGTAAAACTAAAATGGCTTTTCAAGTAGGTGGAGTCGGAGGGTTTCGAACCCTCGTCCAAACAAGGAATAATCGAGCTTTCTACATGTTTATCTCACAATTAATTTTCGATAAGTAGCTGACCATAAGCAATCCACTACAAACTTATTCTTTTTAGTTTCGCACATCCATCAAGACTCTGGCTGCACTAGTTTAACAAACTTGATACCCAACTGCAATGAACAGTTAAACAGGAATTCATTGCTGGGCAGTTAGTCGGTCCAATATTTTGGAGCGATTAAGGTAACAGAACTCGGTTCTGGTTACGCAGCTAACGCGTAGTTGTTTTCTCCAATTAAATGGAATGAATATTTTGATTTAAGGAGCTAACATTCAATACTCCACATGCTTACTGGACTAATTCATCTTGCTGTCAAATCCAGTCGACCCCAAAGAACAGATGCTAAATTACTGAATACATTTGTGATAAAGCGAGAAAAAAGGGATTATCTTTACTGTTTAAGTCCCCAATAAAGTCCGTACAGAATTATTGCTGAAGTTATGGTACCTTTCACGATAAAAAAAATGATAGTGGCCCAACCAAGTTTTTTTAAATGTTTCTTTTTCACTTCTCGCTTATTTTAATCCACTAATTGTTATGAAATGCCAACAACTTGTGTATTTTTGACTTCAAATTTATTTCATCTTTGTACCAATTTCTATGATTTTGGTCATACACAATAAGAATTATTAATATGTCATTTATTTCTGAATTTTTCAAAAACAAGTCTGAGATAGGAGCTGTAGCACCAAGTAGTAAATTTTTAGGAAAGAAAATGTACGGAGAAATTGATTTTTCTGAGGTAAAGTGTATAGTTGAATTTGGCCCTGGCACAGGGGTTTTTACCAAAGAAATTTTGAAGAGAATGAATTCAGATGCGTGTATGATAATTTTTGAAACAAACCCCAATTTTTTTCAAAAACTAACCAAAGAAATAAAGGATGATAGAGCACTGATATTGAACGAAAGTGCTGAAAAAATTGGAGAATATTTAGCTCTTGAGAATCAGGAAAAAGCGGATTACATAATTTCTTCTCTGCCTCTAACTGTGTTTCCTAAGGAACTGAAAGAAAATATCCTAAAAGGAGCAGCAGAAAACTTAAGTAAAAAAGGACAGTATATTCAGTTTCAGTATTCACTGAATGCCCATAAACTACTGAAAGAGACTTTTGGTTCAGTAAAACTTGCTTTTTCTCTCATTAATGTGCCGCCTGCTTTTGTGTACAAATGTTCGTTGTAGAAGAAGAAAATCAGATTTTTACAACTATTCTCACCATGAAATCCCAATTTTGCCGGTTGTTTTGCGACTCGCCAGTAGATCATGGGCTTGAATAATTTCGGAAGCGGGAAATTCACCTCCTGAAATTGGTCTAATTTGAGGGTTTTCTTGAATTAACTCAATTACTGATTTCATACATTCACTAATTATTTCAGGTTTTACATCACCCACAGTAAGCATATTTACGCCCATTATTCCCGAAGATTTCCCCAGTAATTTTAGTGGTTTTATTTTCGGTGTTTTTCGTAACAACCCTAACAAGGTAAACAAATTTGGTTTTTTACCTGAAATACTGGCTGCTCCGTAATTGATCAATCTTCCACTTATTGATAGTATGCCGAAATCTTTCTTGATGGATTCTCCTCCAATGGAATTAAAAATCACGTCTGCTTTTACTCCTTTTGAGAGTTTTAAAAATTCTTCGTGATAGTTTTTTTCTGAGATATTAATAGGGAAATCAACACCGTTTTTGAGTAGATATTCAATTTTTTCTTGCGAACTAGTAAGCCCAAAGACTATACATCCTTTAGCTTTTGCAATCTGGGTAAGTGCGGTACCCACTCCTCCAGCAGCTGCATGGATAAGTACTTTATCTCCTTGGTGCAGGTTGGTGATGTACTGGCTAGCATAATAAGCTGTACAATACTGCGTGGCTATGGCAGTGGCTTCGGCAATGGACCAATTGTTTGGCACTTCTGCAATCGCAGAGACTTTTGTTTTAGAATATTCAGCATATCCACCAAAACGAGTCAGTCCAACAACTCTTTTTCCAATCCAGTCTTCATCTCGATTACACCCCACTTGTTTTACGATTCCCACCACATCATAACCCAATACACATGGCACAGGAGGTGCGCCCTTATAGAGCCCTTGACGTGCCATGACATCTGCATAATTCAATCCAAAACCTTCGCATTGAATCAATACTTCTCCTTGCTCAATCGTTGGCTGTTCTGTTTCTCTTAATTCGAAGTTCTTTTTGTCTTTTCCATAGTCAGTTAAAAAAACTGCTTTCATTTTCTGAGTCATAAAGGGAGGTTAATTAAATTTAATTGCTTTTACAGGTTTAATATTCGCAATAAACAAAGAGGTGAGAAACAACACAACGAGTGACAGCGAAATTGTAATTACATTGATGATGACAAACTCCTTCCACTCAAATCCTAAAGGAACCTCAGAGAGGTAGTATTTATCTTGAGGAAGTGTTAGAAATCCGAAAATAGATTGAAGCCAAATAAGTGCGAAAGCAAGGAGGTTACCAATGAGTATTCCTCGAAGGAGAATATACCCGCCTAATTTGATAAAAACTCGTTGTACAACCAAATTTTGTGAACCAAAAGACTTCATAATTCCAATGAAACCAATTTTTTCGATAATGATAACAAGTAAAAGGGCCGCAATATTGATTACCGCAACCATGATCATGAGCACGATGATTATGAGGGCATTGGTGTCCAATACTAATAACCAACCAAAAATTTCGCTTTGCAAATCTGTAATTTTTGAAATCTTCTGGAAAGGATCTGTGATGAAGTTTATCTCTCGAGTCATTGCTTCGATTTCGTCAAAATTGTGAATATAAATTTCGTATCCGCCTATAAAATCGGAATGACTTCCGCCAGAAGTGGTCAGAACTGTTGTTATTGTTCCGTTTGTGCCTGTGTAAATTCGGGTAGAATCATTGATAGATTCATAGTCAAACTCGCCCGATGCCGTTACACTCTCGTTATCCGTTGAGCTAACTTCAATCTTTAGCCAAGCCGTATCGGCAATGGAGACAGGCTCGGATTGCAAGGTGACAGTATTGAGTGCATAATCATTCGTGATTACCCGAATTACAGTGTCATTCTTGGCGCAGAATTCAATATAGTTTTGATGCGTAGGTTCATTGTTTTGAAATTGATGTAAGTAGTACTCATTGCCTCCAATTGCATTTGCTGTTATCTTTATTTTATTATTTGCCGGAGTGGTTTGCAGAAACAAGGAAGTAGAAATCCCCCAATTGTTTATTTTTTGAATGTGCTTAATGTCAGTAAAAACAAACTGATTGTCAAACTCCTCAAGCCCTGTTTCATATACTCCTGAAATAACGAAAGATTTTGTGATTGGCTTTTTTCCATTAAAAAAATACCCCCTGACTCGATCATTTACTCGAAGTTTCAATCTATTCTTTAGATATTGAGAGATTAAGATGCTGTCATTCGCTTCGGCAGCGGTGGTGGTAAATGTTTTTCCTACTACCAGTTTAGAATTCAAAAAATCCCATGAAAAATCTTTATTTACTCCTTTAAAAATGACTCCTTCAATATCACGATTAATTTTTGTTTCGGATTCATATTCTACCGTGTCAGCATTCGACTGCAGAATTCCCGCTTTTGTTGCAAATGTCTGAATATGAGACACACCTTTTAGTTTTTTTACCTCAGAAAGGTAAGCCGAAGAAATTCTCAATGGAGAAGTCTCTAAACTATGGTTAGTACCACCAGCAGTGACCTGAAGGTGGGATGAAAAATTCACGACCTTACTCTTTATTTCACGTTGGAACCCTCTCACAACTGAAATAGAAATAAGCATAACTAGCATACTAATTGTTATACTAACAATAGCTACTTTAATGATAGGTTTGGAAAATTTATTTCCCGTGCTTAGTTCTTTTCTAAGTTTATTTGAAATAAATTTGCTTACCAATTTTTGAAGTGTTAAAATTATTGTTCGTTAAAATTACACAAATTATGAGTATTCGTCTCTTCCTTATTTTTTCTTTTTTTATCTCCATTAGTTTTTATGGAATTAATCAAGATTCTCAATTCACAACTCAATTTAAATCCGGAATTAAAGTAGGAGCCGAAAGGCTAGAGATGTATTTGCCAAAATTGGAAGGAAAAAGAGTAGGGGTAGTGGCCAACCAAACTTCGATAGTTGGATCTAGCCACTTGGTGGATTCTCTTCTTTCTTTAGGAGTTTCGGTAAAAAAAGTATTCTCTCCAGAACATGGATTTAGAGGAACTGCATCGGCAGGGGAGCACGTTCGTTCGTCAAAAGATATAAAAACTGGCTTGCCTATAGTTTCCTTATATGGTTCGAATAAAAAACCTTCCGTTGGCCAACTTCAGGACTTGGATATCTTGATTTTTGATATTCAGGATGTAGGGGCTAGATTTTACACCTATATTTCGACTTTGCATTACGTGATGGAGGCAGCTGCTGAGAATAAGCTAGAAGTGATTGTGCTGGATCGACCGAATCCAAACGGATTTTATGTAGATGGTCCGGTATTAAAAAAAGGATTTGAATCCTTTGTGGGAATGCACCCAATTCCTGTGGTGCATGGACTTACAGTAGGTGAATTAGCAACTATGATTAATGGAGAAAACTGGTTGAAGAATAAGGTTCAGTGTAAACTGAAGGTAGTTTCTTGCGAAAATTATTCTCATTCAGATTTCTATGAATTACCTGTACCACCTTCTCCCAACTTGCCCAATATGTCTTCTATTTATTTGTATCCATCGTTGTGTTTTTTTGAGGGAACCTCAGTAAGTGTTGGAAGAGGAACCGAGCTTCCTTTTCAGGTAATTGGATCTCCATTTATAGTCTCTGGTTCCTATGAGTTTGTCCCAAAATCCAAGATGGGAGCAGTACATCCAAAACATGAAAACAAACAATGTGTAGGGTATAATTTGAGTTTGTTTGGATTGTTGTACGTGAGGAATACGCGCAGTTTGTATTTACATTGGTTGGTGGGTATGTATGAAAAAACAACGGGAACTTTCCTAACAAGACCCGATTTTTTTGACAAGCTTGCAGGTACCGATGAATTGCGAAAACAACTAGAAAACAAAAGTTCAATACAATCCATTAAGCAATCATGGGAAAAAGAGTTGAACACCTATAAAAAAATGCGCTCGAAGTATTTGCTTTACTCTGATTTTGAATAAAAGAATTAGTTCAAAAAAATTGCACATTTTATCCTTTTAAACTCATAGAAATATACTAATTTTACTACATGAGCGAATTTGTAGTTTCAGCAAGAAAATATAGACCCAATACCTTCGATAGTGTTGTGGGACAAGAATCCATTACTTCTACTTTAGAGAACTCTATAAAAACAGGGCAGATGGCTCAAGCCTATTTATTTTGTGGTCCTAGAGGTGTAGGAAAGACTTCTTGCGCTCGAATATTTGCCAAAATTATTAACCAAGATTCTCTTGGAGAAAATGATGATTTATCGTTTAATATTTTTGAATTGGATGCCGCTTCTAATAATTCTGTAGAAGACATCCGATATATAACCGACCAAGTTCGTATTCCACCTCAAGTAGGGAAGTACAAAGTATATATTATTGATGAGGTTCACATGTTGTCGAGCGCAGCTTTTAACGCGTTTTTAAAGACACTTGAAGAACCGCCACCTCATGCCATATTCATTCTGGCTACTACCGAAAAGCACAAAATAATTCCAACTATTTTGTCGAGATGTCAGGTTTATAATTTTAATAGAATAAAAGTGGTGGACATGGTGTCTCACTTGGAGAATATTGCCCAAAAAGAAGGGATCTCTTTCGAGAAAGAAGCCCTTTTTGTGATTGCCGAAAAAGCGGATGGAGCTTTGAGAGATTCTTTATCTATTTTTGATCAAATCGTTAATTTTTCAAACCGAAATATTACGTATGATTCAGTGATTCAGAATCTTAATGTATTGGATTACAATTATTACTTTAGAATTGTAGATTCCATAAACAAACACAATATTTCGGATTGCTTCCTTGCCTTAGATGAAATATTGAACCACGGTTTTGACGGACATCATTTTATTACAGGATTAGGAAGTCATTTTAGAGATTTGCTTGTTTCTAAAAGTCCAGAAACGGTGAAACTTTTGGAGGTTGGGGAAAATGTAAAAGAAAAATATTTGCTACAAAGTGCCGAAACAAGTGCTCGAACTTTGGTAAAAGGACTCGAAATTATCTCAGAGACTGACACTCATTACAAGGCAAGCAAGAATCAACGCTTATTAGTTGAATTAACTTTAATAAAATTAAGCTCACTCGGTCAAAGTGAGCAAAAAAAAAATCTAGAAGCTAAGGAAGGAGAAAATGTGGTGTCCGTTGCACTCAGACCGCGGGAGAAAAAGCTAGAATCGAATCCGAGCAATTCATCTTTACAAAAGGTTGAATTACAAACAACTGAGACGGAAGAAAAGTCGGAAGTTGAACCATACGACACACACAAGAAAGAATTCTCCCCGAATGAGGAAACTAAGGAATCAACTCCTTCAAAACCGATTCAAAAAAACAAAATTTTTTCTGGATTCTCAATCAAACAAACTCTCGAAAAAAAGCAAGAGCTCGCAGAAGAGGAAGAAAAAAAAGACAAAGACCCTTTTACTTTTGAAAGTTTAATGGAAAAATGGAATTCTTACGCTTCTCAGGCAAACTACAAAAACAAAAAAACTTTGCACACCGCTCTTACTACAAATTCGCCTGAGCTAAAAGAGGGTTTTACCATTGAGCATACTTTGGATAATAAATCGTTGTTTGACAATTTTAATAGAGAGAAACAATCGTTTCTTGATTTTCTTAAAAGAGAATTGAATAATTATTCTATTCAGCTTCAAGCAAAACTGGTAAAAAATGAAAAGGCCGAAGTGTTTTTATATACAGACAAAGAGAAATTTTTGAAATTAGCCGAAACAAAGCCAGAGCTACTTTACCTAAAGGACAAATTACACCTCGATTTTGAATTTTAAGTAACTTAATTTTTCAAAAAATGGAATTGAATTAAAAAATTACCATAAAAAAAGCCTGTTGGATCATCCAACAGGCTTTTTTATTCAACTAACGGTTTTCCTTAGTTTACAGTCTTAGCTAATTCAGAACCAGCTTTGAACTTTACTACATTTTTAGCAGCAATTTTGATTTCTTTCCCGGTTTGTGGGTTTCTACCAGTTCTTGCAGCTCTGTTAGATACTGAGAAAGTACCCCATCCTACTAGAGATACTTTGTCACCTTTTTTCAAAGTTCCAGCAGTAGCGTCCATAAATCCTTCCAAAGCTCTTTTTGAATCAGCTTTGCTTAGTCCTGAATTTGATGCAATTGCATCGATTAAATCTGTTTTGTTCATTTTTTTCTTTTTAAATGATTAATAAAAAACATTAACTCACGTTAATAGTAACAAATATATACGAATTCCTTTATAAACCAAGTGCTACAAGGGTTTATGTTGATAAAAGTGATTAAATGTTCATAAATACGATTGGAATTTTGAATATTTTGTACTTTCGATCCTATTTTTCTCCAAATACCTCATTATACGTTGCTTAAAGTGGTGTTTGCAATTTATTCTTTATTATTTGTGGGTAGTATCTCATTTCGCTAAATTAGGACCTACCAAAAACAAACCCTAAATGAGTTTTTCAATTACTCTTTGTATCCTATTAATTACTGTTGTCGTATCCCTATATGTTTCAGAAAAATTAGAATTAAAACATAAAATGCTTTTTAATCCTGCAAAGGTTTATTACCACAACGAATGGTATAGGTTGTTTTCTCATGCTTTCATTCATGCCGATCTCCTTCATTTGGGAGTCAATATGTTTGTATTGTACTTTTTTGGTCAATATGTCGAAAAGTTTTTTTTACTTAAGTTTGAGGGCGGTATCGGAATATTGTATTTTCTTCTTTTGTATGTGGGCGGAATTTTATTTGCCTCACTTCCTGCATTAAGAAAGAATAGGGATAATCCTGTGTATAATTCTTTAGGTGCATCTGGGGCTGTTTCGGCAGTTCTATTTTCCTCCATAATACTCGACCCCATCAATACTATCTACATTTACGCGGCAATTCCAATGCCGGCAATCGTATTTGGAGTGCTTTATGTGATATACGAAATGTACATGAATAAGAGAGGAGGGACCAACGTGGCGCATGATGCCCACCTTTTGGGAGCTTTGTTTGGAGTTCTTTTCACAATAATTCTTAGTCCTAAATTTGTTATTGCTAACTTTATTCAACAAATTCAACAAATAATTTAAACCGAACCCTAATTTTGAGTGCAGATTTAATATACAACGGAGAATTCTATCCATCAAACCAACCAATATTATCTATTAATAATAGATCGTTTCGTTATGGAGATGGATTGTTTGAAAGCATTAGAGTTGTAAATGGTGAAGTATACAATTTCGAGGCTCATTTTACTAGATTGATCGAGGGAATGAGGATGTTTAATATTGAAATCCCCGAATATTTTACGATTGAATATTTTGAGAATCAAATAAAAAGTTTGATTCAGCACAATGGAATACACAAAGGCGGAAGGGTGAAACTAACTATTTATAGAAAAGGAGAGGTTGCTTCCTATTATTCAGAAACAAATGAACCTGGATTTATCATAGAGGCAGAATCATTTTCTTCCAATGAGTTTGAATTGAGTACAGATGGAATTGATATTGATGTGTTCGATGAAATTACAAAACCTCTGAATAAATACGCTTCCTTCAAAACTACAAATGCCTTCTTTTATGTTTCTGCGATTCATGCAGCCAAAGAAAAAGGATTGGGAGATCACCTGCTCATCAACGAAAAGATGAATATCATCGAAAGTACTAATTCAAATTTTTTTATTGTAAGCAATGGAATCCTTTATACTCCTCCGCTTTCTTCTGGATGTGTAGGAGGTACAATGAGAATGAAAGTGATTAATTTGGCTTTAGCCAATAATATAAAGGTTTACGAAAGTTCAATTACAGCAGGTCATTTATTGTCTTGTGACGAAATTATATTAACCAATGCCATCCAAGGAATAAAGTGGGTAAGAAGTTACAAAACCAAACGATTCTTTCACAAAATGGCAGACCAATTGGTGAAATTTTTGAATGAAGATACTCGGGCAGTAATTCAAAGTTAGTTCAGTAGCGGATTTTGAGGGAAGTTGGAAATAACTCTGTGTTTTTCACTCATCTGTTCGAGTGTTTTTTTCCATATATCTTCTTGCTGATAGTTCATGATTGTTTTGGCTGATAAATTTCCAACAAACCATGAGTTTCTATTCAATTCTTCTTGGAGCTGACCTGAAGTCCATCCTGAGTAACCCAAAAAAAACTTGAGTTCGTTTGTTTTTATTTTTCCTTCCTCGATGAGAGAGGAAAGGTCTCCAAACTTTTTTCCATTTCCCAAATAGATGTCATCAATGATGCGGATGCTACCTCTAATAAGGTCAGGTCTGTTGTGAATGTAATAAATGCTATCGGTATCTAATGGCCCACCAAGACTAATCTTAAATTTTTCGGATCTTGTTCCTTGAAAGTCATTCATAAAATCAGACAAATTTTCGTCTATATAATTATTCAGAACCAAACCAAATGCACCTTTCTCATTTAATTCGCACAGTAGAATTACAGAATTGGAAAAATAATTATCATTCAGAAAAGGATCTGAGATTAGAATCCTTCCCTTTTCAACGCTCAAGGAATTGAGTTCATTAAAATTAAATAATTGTTTTATTGATTCCATAATCTATGTGAATATATGGAAAAAAAAAGATTAGTCGTAGTTGGGTGTGTAATTTTTGGCCTGAACAATAGAAATTAAATCTTTTTCGAGAGATTGAACGGGTGATTCCACGATACGATTTATCTCTTTTCCATTAAGATAGATAATAAAGGTTGGCACATAGTTTATCTTCTTACCTTTTTCTGATTTTTGTGGTGACTTTTTATTCAAGTCCATTCCAATTATTGTGTAATTGGTAATATTCAGATACCGCAGTATATTATAAAATCTAGGAACTTCTCTTTGACTGTCGCTACACCATGTGCCCATAAATATCGTTACCGATAATTGTTCGAGTTTTTCGGGATTATTAAAGAAATCATCCAATGTTTCAGTATCTACAATGTAGGTGCTTAGTTCCTTGTTGAACCATTCTTTGTGCTGGCTGTTTTGCAATTCTTGTATAGTAATTTCGCCTACTAATTGAAAAGAGCTCTCTTTTGATTTCGTTCGAGTTGCACAATTGGTTGTTAAGATGAGCGCCAAAAAACTACTCAAAAAAACTTTCATTGATACTTTTGACATACGGTAATTTAGTTAATGAAATAAGAATATTTTTATAGTCCATTCCTTTTGTTTCTCCAATGCACAGGATTTGATTTTCTTCACAACCAATTCTGCCAGTAGAGGACATGTATATGGCTAATGATTCATCAATGGATTTTACTTTGTCTAAAAATTCGGGTTCATTGGGAATGCAAAATTCAAAGGCCAGGGAGGTTTTTCGGTCTTTCGTTAGTCCATCTTTATTCAATTTAGAGAAAGTGAAGTTCATTTTGTTTTCTGCTTGTTTTACTTCCTTCGATTTGAGTACAGAGCATCCAAGTAAGACGAGGAAAGCCAAAATTCCCAAAGTTTGATTGATTGTTTTCATAGTTAGATAGTTTAATTCAATATTTTGAATAAGAGTTCTTTCAACAAATCGTTGTGACTAGCTGAAGTATTGTTTACACCTTTTGATTTTAGGTCATATTCTTTCATGTATTTCACAATTTTCACCAATTTGGTTGGAGAATAATGTCTCGCAGCCAATTTATAATCTTTTAGAAAGTAGGGTGAAATACCTGCTTCTTTGGCAAGGGCATTGTCGTTTCCTTTGTTTTTTGAAAAAGCCACCACGCTTACCTTAGAAAAGTAGGAGAACAAAAATCCTAGAGTAAGAACAAAAGGATGAGCTTTTTCGTTTTTTCCGAAATAATGAGCAATTTTATAAGCAGCTTCGTGATTTTTTGAAGAAATGGCATGTTGAAGTTCAAATACATTAAAATCCTTGCTTATTCCGATATGTTCTTCAATGGCATGAGAGGATATTTCCCCACCAGATTTTAGTATCATCGCCAGTTTGGCCAGTTCATTTTCAATTTTGCTCAAGTCATTACCCAAATATTCTGCAAGTAAAGAAGCATTTCGACCTTCTATTCGCAACTGATGACTTTTTACTTGATTTTCAATCCAAGCCGATAATTGGTAATCTTTTATTTTGGAAGCAGTAAAATAGATAGAGTTTTTTGCTATTACTTTTGTAATAGCTTTTCTTTTGTCCAAGGTTTTATATTTATAACAAAAGACAAGTATTGTAGAAGGCTGCGGATGTTTGAAATAGTTTTCAAATTGATCCAACACCTTTATCAAGTGCTGAGCTTCTTTTACAATTACCACTTGTTTGTCACTCATCATAGGAAAGCGCTTACAAGTTTCTATAATCTGGTTAGGAACTGAATCTTTTCCATAAAAGATAGTTTGATTAAAATCTTTCTCGTGATCCTCGAGCAAATGATCTTCAATATAATCCGATATTTTATCAATAAAATACGTTTCTTCCCCCTCCAAAAAGTAGATAGGCTGAAGTTTCTTTTGTTTTAAATCGGATAATATTTCTTGATGATTCATAGCTGAACAAAGTTATCAAAAAACACAAAACAGAGTGGATATTATCGAAATAAAAGTTTCAGATAACTATTGAAAAAGTTCACATTCTAATTTGTACTTTTGTTTGTGCTTTCAAAGATAAAAATAAAGAATTATGCGCTCATCAATGAGCTCGAGATCAACCTTCATTCTGGTTTTTCCGCCATTACTGGAGAAACTGGTGCCGGAAAGTCTATTATTTTGGGTGCGCTAGGTCTTACCTTGGGTGATAGAGTGGAAGGTTCGGTTTTGAACCAAGATTCAGAAAAATGTGTGATTGAATCTTGGTTTGAAATAAGTGAACTAAACCTACAGCATTTTTTTGTTCTTCACGAGTTGGATTATGAATCTGAGACTATTTTGAGAAGAGAGGTTTTACCATCGGGTAAGTCAAGGGCTTTTGTTAATGATACGCCAGTTTCTTTGTCTATTTTGAAGCAATTAAGCGAAAAACTGATTGATGTCCATTCGCAACATCAAACATTATTACTCAATACAAGTGAATATCAGTTGGGTATTGTAGATGCCAACGCGAAAAATGAATCTTTGAGAACAGCATTTCTCGAAGAATTTGGAAAGTACAAGAAGTTAAAAACTGCCTTGGAAGAACTCCAAGTGCAAGAATCGAAATTGAAGGCAGATTTGGATTATTACCAGTTTCAGTTCGATGAATTGGCCGCGATTAATCTTGAGCAAATTCACGAAGAAGAAATGCAAGAGGAACTAGATTTACTGAACAATGCTGAATATATCAAAGTGAGTTTCAACAAAGCTTTTGAACTCCTGGACAATGAAATGGGAATCATAAGTCAACTGCAAGAAGTAAGTCATTCTTTGTCTTCGGTTTCCGAATCGAGTAAAAAAACAAAAGAAATTTTTGAACGAATTCATTCTACCTTGATTGAGCTCGAAGATATAAAATCGGAAATAGAAGAAACCAACGAGGAGATAGTGTTTGATTCTGACAGGATAGAAGTGCTCTCAGAGACTTTAAATTTACTCCAAGCGAGTTATCAAAAACATCGAACAGATTCCGTTCAAGAGTTGATAAAAAAGAGAGAGAGCATAGAAGCTAACTTGATGTTAGCCTCAAATTTTGATGAAGAAATACAAAAGTTATCTACTCAACTAAATGATCAACAGCTTGTTTTACAAGAAGTTGGTAAAAAACTGAGTAAATCAAGAACTTCTGTTTGTCCAAGTATCGAAACAGAAATTAATGAAATGCTTGATGAATTGGGAATGAAAGACGCTCAGGTTCAATTTTTATGCGAGAAGAGAAAAGAATTTTCGCCCCACGGAATGGATTCGGTTCAAATATTTTTCAAGGCAAATAAGGGTGGAAGTTTTAATCCTATTGCAAAAGTAGCTTCAGGTGGAGAATTATCTCGTCTTATGCTTTGTATTAAAACAAATTTGGCTCAGAAGAAACACCTTCCTTCTTTAATTTTTGATGAAATTGATACAGGAGTTTCTGGAGATATAGCTTCCAAAATGGCTGAAATGATGAAGCGAATTAGCGCTAATTCGCAAGTTCTCGCGATTACTCATTTGCCACAAATTGCGAGCAAAGGAGATGCTCATTACAAGGTATATAAAACCACCGATGAACACTCCACTTTTACCAAAATGAAAGAACTTACGGCAGATAGTAGGGTGGTGGAAATTGCAAAAATGCTGAGCGGTAGCAAAATAAGTCAAGCCGCTCTAGAGAACGCTAAAACACTCTTAACCAATTAAGAGAAAGAGGAATCGTGTTTGAATAAAGATTTGAGCACTTCTTGATAAATTTTATGCTCTCCGCTGTACCGAATGACCTCTATTTGAAACCCTGCTTCCTTGTACAATTGGATTCTTCTATTTGCCAATTCCTGTGAAATAAACTGATCTGAATTGCCAAAAACCAGCTGGATAGGAATGCTTTGGAAGTGGGTGTCTTGAAGTACGTCTTCGGGGATATCACCAGCCCAAATAATGAGTCGATTTATATCGGTTTTGGAGGATGCGATCCACCTACAAGCTGTAGCCGAACCTTGCGAAAACCCTAAAACAGTCGTTTTTGCTAAAGGATGATTCTCTCGGATAGTTTCTATTACCTTGTTCAAGAAATGTTTCTGGTCCTCGATTTCATTTTTCCTATCTTCCTTCGTCATCCATGAGGCAACAACCCTTCCGTTCATTCCGTTCCAGTAAAATTTGCTCAGTCCTTCTGGAGCATAAATGGGCGTTTTGGTTATTGAAAGAAAATCAAACTTCTGAATAAAAAATGAGGCTAGTTGGGCATATCCATGAAGAGCAATTACCACTTCTCTGGCTTCTTTATTCTCACTATTTTTACTAAAAATACGAGCTGTTTTTTGTGTTTTGATAAATATTTCTTTCATTTGCAGACCTTATTTGTGGGGTTAATGATAGTGTTTTTATTATTTACTACAAATCCAAAAGGAAAATATAAATTAAGATCTTAAAAATTAGACTATGAACATAGACGGAATTATCTCAATTTCTGGAAAGCCAGGACTTTTTAAAGTAGTATCACAAGGTGCAAATAGAATCATTATCGAAGACATTGAAACAGGAAAAAGAAAACCGGCATTTGCCTCTAGTAAGGTAATTTCATTGGCTGATATTACAATTTTTGGTCATGTAGATGATTTATCTCTTGGTGAAGTGTTTGGAAAAATATACGACAAAGAAGGAGGAAATGAATCTAAATCTCACAAAACAGATCCAGCTGAATTACGAGAATATTTTGAGTCAATTTGGGAAGAATACAACGACCAGGAAGTAAAAGACCACGACATTAAGAAAGTATTTCAGTGGTACAACTTGTTGGCTGCCAATAATATTCTTTCAAAAGAGGAGGAAGAATAACTAACTAATTATAAGTTCTTTTCTCTGAAGATGAAGTTTTGACCGAGATAAACTTTTCTCACCATTTCATCTTCTACCAATTCTTTGGGTTTTCCGGCTTTCAGAATATTTCCCTCGAACATAAGGTAAGTTCTGTCGGTAATGGCTAAAGTTTCCTGAACGTTGTGGTCCGTTATTAAGACCCCAATATTTTTTTCTTTGAGTTTGGAAACAATAGCTTGAATATCCTCTACAGCTACCGGATCTACTCCGGCAAAAGGCTCATCTAGTAAAATAAATGTTGGGTTTGAGGCTAGTGCTCTGGCAATTTCCACCCTTCTTTTTTGACCTCCAGAAAGAGATTGTCCCATTGTTTTTCTGTGTTCGGTGAGTCCAAACTCTTCCAGCAATTCTTCCAATCGATTTTTTCTCTGGTTTTTATCTTTGATAAACAACTCCAAGATAGCGGTAATGTTGTTCTCTACGGATAAGTTACGGAATACGGAAACCTCTTGAGGCAAGTATCCAATTCCCATTTGTGCTCTTTTGTACATTGGGAAGGAAGTAATGTCTTTTCCATCGAAAAGCACTTTTCCTTCATTGGGTCTTACAAGTCCTACTATCATGTAGAAACTAGTTGTTTTTCCTGCACCGTTGGGGCCTAACAAACCTACAATTTCTCCTTGGTTTACTTCCAAAGAAACATCTTTTACCACTTCCTTTCCGTTGTATATTTTCTTTAGGTTATTTGCTGTTATTTGCATAGAAATGAGTTAAAATTCAAATTGTAGTTTGGCTCGTATCCCGAACCGAAGAACGTTAATGTCCTGCGCGTTATTGTCTAAATAGGTGAGTCTCCATAAAGCATCCACTCTCAATACTTTAAATATATTTTCAATTCCGGCACTTACCTCGGCATAAGGCTTATCAGACAAGGAACCAGAGAATGTAGGAAGATCCAAAATAGTGGAATGACGATTGTTTAGTTGGCCGTACACGACTCTTGCAGTTACTAATTCTCTCCATTTTAGTTTTCTCAACAACGGAATTCGGTTTAAGAATACACCGCCAAAGTAATGAGCTACAGAGAGTGATACGTATTCATCACTTATAAACTCGCCAATATTCATCGCATTAAAATCATTGGTATAGCCCCAGGTTTCGTTTCCGTTGTGAATGAATAAAAAAGGAAACGGAACGGTTCCCCATAGTTTTCCTATCTCAAGATCGTACCTAAAAATCCCCCAGTAACCAAGCAAAACTCTGTCTTTTACACCAAATTTAATTTTTTGATAATCATAGCCGCTGTTCAGCACGCCTTTTATACCAAAAGAAGCTTCAAGCTCAAAAATTGGATTGACAGATCCCAAACTAATTCGATTAAACTCTCCAGAGACGAATTTTTCGTCTTTTGCATATCTCATCCCAATCGTCACTTCCGAGTTGTACAAACTATAAATTGTGGTGGATACAGCACCTTGTGATTTTGAAAAAGATAACACCTCTCCAAGCGCTTCTATATTGTAATTACTTACCGAAATTGAATTAGAAAACCCCTCGAACCATTCATGAAAATACTTTATTCTAACCCCTTCAAGATTAATAAGCTTGTTGTAAGGATTTCTACGCAAAAAAGAAGAGATAATGTTTTGGCTGAAGGGTTCAAACAACTGACGGTCGAATTGAGTCACATCATTCACATACTTAATATCCATTAATCTCCTTGGTTTTTTCGATTTTGACAGAAAAAACATCGTTCCCAAGTTAAATTTCCATTTCTCATCAGTTAATCCATAAGCAACGTTTCCTTTCAGCATAAATTGTGTGCTAAACTCATTGCTTGTCTGAATTCCCGCAGAAAAACGATGTCCTTCAATGGGATTGAAGCTGTAAATAGAAGAATAGGGGCCTAGCTCAACTGGACCAAGGATTTTGTATCCAGTTACGAGAGTTTGAATCACATCAATGTAGGTTTTTACGATAGGTAAGTTTTTTACCGTGTCAATCATGTGATAAATTTTATTCTCCTTCTCGGTCAATTGGATGTGTCTTTTTTCATCCCAAAACTCTGAATTTTTGTTCTGAACCGAATCTAGAACATGAATGTCTGCTCCTTTGTAGAATTCATCCTCGCGCGGTTTGTTAATCACAAAATTTTTGTAAGAAGTTGTTTTTCTTCCATAAAATCCTTTTTGCTTGTCGCTTTCGAGTGGGTTGATGTCGGCAATTGTTTCGTCCAGTACCATCATCCAAACTTCCTTTTCTACCTGCTCAAAAGTTTGTTTTATTCGGTAACTGTTGATGAAGTTTATATTGGCATCTCCCGCAATTTCCGCCTCAAATACCTTGACTGCGTATGTTGTGTCATGTATCCACATTTCACCAACAAAAGCCAAGTCACTCTTTCTTTTTGGCATAAATTCCAATTTGTAACACCAATTATTGTCAATGTATCCACTGTCTGTTAAATACAATTTGTAATGTAGTAACATGTTGTTATTCAGCGGACTGGTAAACTGCCTTCCAAAAACATACATAGTGTTGTCATATAAATTGATGTTCTGGTACATGTCGCCCAAGTATTGAGAAATCGATTCATTTTCGGGGCCAGAAATTTTTGTTGCTTTAATGATTTCTTTTTTCTCCTCAGGTTTTCTTCGGTAGTGATAATCGGAGAGGGATTCTATAATAAATATGGGCAGGTAAGGTTTTTCGTCCGTAGAATCTATCATATCAAATACGAAATCGAACTTCTTAAAAACCTTTCGGTTCATAAATTTTTCATCCAAGTTGTTGATGTCAAACTCAATTTTATTGTACACTTCGTACTCGTAAGCGTCTAGTTTTACTCTGTTGTTTATTTTCTTATTGTCAATTACCTTTTTGATCAAGGCATGTGCAGGATTCTCGTCTTTCTTTGAGCCTTCCACAACAAATTCTTTTAGGACTTTTTCGGAGGTAGATAATGCGACATTTATTTCTTGCGATTGGTCTTTTTTAATGCCAATGGTGAGCGGTGCGTACCCCACAAAGGTCACCAAGATTGAGTCACTTGAATAATAACTCTCAAGCACATAGTTTCCGTTTATATCTGAGGTTGTTCCTGTTTTTGTTCCTTTAAATGAAATAGTGGCAAATGGAATTGTTTCTTGTGTGATTTTATCTGTAACTACTCCGTATACTTTTGTTTTTTGTCCAAAAGCGATTGTGCCCAAAAAGAAAACACTTATAAAAGTGGCAATGAGTTTAAGATTTCCCATCTGATTGTTGTTTTTTAATAACTCTTCGAGAAATGATGATACTCAATTCGTATAACAAAGATACGGGGATGGCCACTATTACTTGGCTAATAAAATCGGGAGGAGTAATGATAGCTGCCAACACTAGGATTCCAACCAAAGCATGTTTTCTGTATTTTTTTAATACCTCGGGTGTCATCATTCCCAATTTGGTTAAAATAAAAATGACAATAGGAAGTTGGAAAAACAATCCGCAAGCTATGGTAGAAGAGACAATAAGCGAATAATACGAAGTAAAAGTAGGAGTTAGCTCTATACTTTGCGACATTCTATAAAAACCAAAAAACTGAATACAGAGAGGTGAAATAACAAAATAACCAAACCCAACTCCAGTTAAAAACAAGAGAGTTGAGTATCCCACAATTCCTCTTGTGGCTTTTATTTCTTTCGGTTTTAATCCTGGTTTTACAAAGGCCCAAATTTGGAACGCCAAAAATGGAAAAGACAGAATAATACCACTTACCAGAGAAAAGTAAATACTTGTAGCAAATTGCTTGGTCATTTGTGTTTCGATGGTTTTTACCTCGATATTGTTTGCACAAAATGCATCGCCCAACCCTAGGGTATTAGAAATAAAACACATGAATTGGTAAGTAGGAAAAGAAGCCCTAGACATGGACATCAAGACTAAATCGGTGAGTGGTTCGATAAAAATAAAAACGGATACTGCAACCAGTACCACTGCAATAGCAGATTTTACTAGCCTCCATCTCAATTCCTCTAGATGCCCTAAAAAGGAGGTATTTGTTTCGGTTTCACTCATAATGAACAAAAATAAAAACTATTTCGAAAGTTACACTACTAACTTATGAATAGAAAAGGTTTTATATCTTTTTTAGGAATTCCCTTTGATTAGCAACAAAACTTATTTTATATTTATATAATCAAAAAAAGTAAAGAGAAATATGTCTATTTCTACCCATGTTAATCTGAAAGAAAAGTTACAAAAATATTTCGGTTTTAGCCATTTTAAAGGAAATCAAGAAGCTATTATACAAAGTGTTATGGATAAAAATGACACGTTTGTAATTATGCCTACGGGAGGTGGAAAATCACTGTGTTATCAATTGCCCGCACTTATCCAAAATGGAACAGCAGTTGTTATTTCTCCGCTCATTGCATTAATGAAAAATCAGGTAGATGCAATTAGGCAGTATTGTCAGGACGATTCTGTGGCTCATTTTTTGAACTCTTCGCTAAACAAAGGAGATGTTACACGTGTAAAGAAAGACGTGACAGACGGAAAAACGAAACTATTGTATGTAGCTCCAGAATCTCTTAATAAACAAGACTATATTGATTTTTTAAGAAAATCAGACGTGTCGTTTTTTGCTATTGACGAGGCTCATTGTATTTCGGAGTGGGGTCATGATTTTAGACCAGAATACAGGCGACTCAAGGAAATAATGAGCGCTATTACCGATGTGCCTGTTATGGCTCTAACCGCAACAGCAACCCCTAAGGTTCAAATTGATATTCAAAAAACTCTGGGAATGAAAAAGGCTAATTTGTTTAAGTCTTCTTTCAACAGAGATAATTTATTCTACGAAGTTCGTCCAAAACAAGACGTAGAAAAGCAAATCGTTCAATACATCAAACAGCATGAGGGAAAGTCAGGAGTAATTTATTGTTTAAGTCGAAAAATGGTGGAGAAATTTGCCGAATTATTGCAAGTGAATGGAATTAAAGCACTTCCTTATCACGCTGGATTGGATGCAAAAACTCGTGCAAAGCATCAAGATATGTTTTTGATGGAGGATGCAGATGTAATTGTGGCTACAATCGCATTCGGAATGGGGATTGACAAGCCAGATGTACGGTTTGTTATTCATCATGATATTCCGAAAAGTATAGAAGGGTATTATCAAGAAACCGGTCGAGCAGGAAGAGATGGAGGAGAAGGAAACTGTATCGCTTTTTATAGTTACAAAGATGTAGAAAAGTTAGAGAAATTTCTTCAAGGAAAACCAGTGAGTGAAGTAGAAATTGGGAGGCAATTATTAAATGATATTGTTTCTTTTTCAGAAACCTCTGTGTGCCGAAGAAAATATATTCTCCATTACTTTGGTGAAGACTATGAAGAGGCTAGTTGTAATAAAAAGTGTGACAACTGTGCTAACCCGAAAGAAAAATTTGAAGCGAAAGACTTAATTGTCTTATTGTTGAAAGCTGTATTAGCCCTCAACGAAAAACATAAATCTACCCACATTGCCGATGTGTTAGCCGGAACATTAAACAATGAAATTACGAACTACAAACACAACCGGTTAGAGATTTTTGGAAAAGGAAGTGATAGAGACTCAAAGTCTTGGAGTTCAATAATCAGACAGAGTTTACTTAAAGAATTTATTAAAAAAGAAGTAGAGTCCTATGGAATTATTAAAGTAACTGCCAAAGGATATGAGTTTTTAAAAAATCCTTACGAGGTTTCTTTGTTTAAAGAGAGAGATTACAGTGATTTGTCTGGCCCAATTGCACATAATGCAAAAGAAAATGTTATGGATGAGGCGCTGTACAAAGTTTTAAAAGATTTGACAAAGAAAGTATCTAAAGAAAAAGGAATTCCTCCTTTTGCAGTTTTTCAAGAAACTTCACTTCAAGAAATGTGTCTTCATTATCCTCTAACGATGGATGAGTTAAAGAACATTGGAGGTGTTGGTGCAGGAAAATCCAAGCGATTTGG
>CBFHVI010000029.1:0-24883 GCA_965658995.1 Flavobacteriales bacterium
GAGAAAAAAGAACGTTGAATGTACTCCTTTGGAGGTGTTGTAATCGGCTAAATGTTGGAGGTTTTTCCATGGGGAAAATGGCTTGAAAACTTGAGAGATCCCAAAGAAACAAGCTCTCACATAGTCTTTTTTTTCGAGAGAGGTACGAATTCTGTGCTTCCATCCGCTCAACACTTCGTCAATGTCGTGGGTGACCGTACCCGAAAAAACACGGTGAGAGTCTATGGTAATGTTTTGGCTCATTTCGATTGCCTTTTTCAGTATATCAAAGTAGTAATTCACTACTGGAACGGTGGTGATGTTAAGTTTCTTTTGTAGGCTCTGCGAGTGGGTAAATCGTCCATATTTGTCCCGAGACTTGTCAGTTTTTTCTTGCATTCCACTCATCAGATACCAACCAGCACTTAGGATGTCGGCATTTATTTTAATCCTTCCATCACTCGTTTTTTCGATAATAGTTTCCGGAAGACTCGAATTCAGTATAAAAGGAATTTCTTTTTCTTTCCACTTTCCCCAGCCAATTTCATGAAGGTGAGAGAGTGGATCCATAAAGTCTGGCTCAGCAATTTGAATTGCAGCTGTGTGGTCGTAGCCAATGTTGAATTCTGCCCAGTTCAATTTGGTGGCATACGCCAACTCAAAGTTTCGAAAAAAATAGAGTAAATGAGTACGATTCATGGGAGGGGAGAAGTTCTTTATAAAACGTTACTTGCGAAGGTTTATTTTATTCAAAAATTTGTTAACCAAGCCATTTATTTCTTTAGAGATGTTAAGGAAGTAAATAGGTAAGGCAAACGTGAGTAGCACCGTTCCGCTAATTACCATTCCTTTGAGTCCTAAGTTTAAGTAATTGCTGGCTACGTACTTTTCAGCTGGCAAAAAGAAAAGCACCAAAAAGGTGAATGCCCCTATCGCTAGCACTTTTAACGTGTCCGTTGAGAAAGGATGAATGTGGAGTTTTATATTGATCCAAAATAGTTTTAAAAAATTGAAAGAAACAAGACTGATTAAACTAGCAATGGCAGCTCCCTCCATCCCATAAATTGGGATTAAAGCAATATTCAGGATTATATTAAGAATACCCAACACAATTACAAAAACTAAATTCATTCGAAAATGAGAAGAATAGATTAAAATAAACGAGTTAATACTGGTAATCATATCAAATAGTTTGGAGATTGCCAGGTAAAGAAAAACATATTTTCCTATCACCATTTGTTCGCTATATTTTGTCAAAGAAAAGATGTCGGTAAAAGTAAACCACAACACAAAAAAAGTAGCTAATCCGATTATCAAAAGTGTAATTGAGGTTTTTTTGTACAAGGCAGAGGTTTCTGAAAGTTCATTGTTTGCCATATGTTGTGCTACCAAGGGATTTGAAACCCTCAAAATAGAAGTTGCGGGAATATTCATCGCATTGGTCATGAACATAACGGATGTGTAAATTCCCGTTTGTACCATCGCAATTGCTGGATTAACAATCATTGAACCAACCATTACTGCATCCAAACGAGTAGCTAATTGAGAAGAAATGTCATTCAGAATTGAAAAAAGATTGTAGGATTTCATCTCTGTTTTGAGTTCCTTATCGATTAGTAGTTTTTCAGAGTTTAGCGGGATAAGAAATTTTTCCTTTATCGTGTAGATTAACAAAAGAGGAATGGTGATGAAATAATACAATAGAAAAAGAAAAATGAAGGTAGATACCTCTAGATTGAGAAATACTTTAGCCACAACAATGGAAGGAAAGTAAATTTTTTGAACAACATTTCTTATGATGTCTGGGATAACAATTCTTTTGTTCGTTTCGCACAACATCACCAAAAATGACTGTGCCGAAATAAAAATAACAAGGACAGGAATCACAAATGAATAAGTGAGAAAATTCCCATTTCTATCTATTTGTAAATCAAACAACAAATCGGCTAAAGGGACTCGGAATAGAAAGTAGATGCCGATGAATATCCCGAGTTGGAGACTAACTCTTTGGATAACCCATTTTTGAAATCCCCCAAGATTACTCGTGAATTTAGGATGGTATTTAAAATAAATCGCAAATAACCCGAGTTGAGCGTACGGAGCAAACAAAATTGCAAGGTTGGTAATATACTCTATTATTCCCTTCGCACTAAAATCTAACGGATAAATATAAATGGTGGCAAAAAAACCTAAAAAAGTGGAGAAGTAATTGATTATACTACTTTTAAAACCTTGTCTTTGGATAACTCCCATGAATACTTCTTTGAGTGACAATAATACGATAATTTGACGAAATAATTATCTGCCTTTTGTATATTCGCATGATAAACAAGAAATAAATGTTAGACTTAAATAATAAATCAATTTTAATTACCGGAGGTACAGGTTCTCTGGGTAAAGCCCTCACGAAAAGAATCTATGAGAAGTATCCTGATGTGAAACGTTTAGTGATTTTTTCGCGAGACGAACAAAAACAATTTCAGATGGCGCAGGAATATCCTGCCGATAAATACAAGTCTATTCGTTTTTTTATTGGTGATGTAAGAGACAAAGAAAGGCTGGTAAGAGCAATGAAAGGAATTGATTACGTAATTCATGCTGCGGCAATGAAGCATGTTCATTTGGCTGAGTACAATCCCTCTGAGTGTATCAAAACTAACGTAAATGGTGCAGAAAATGTGATTTATGCTTGTTTGGAAACTGGTGTAAGCAACGTAGTGGCATTATCTACCGACAAAGCTTGTGCACCCATCAACTTATATGGTGCAACAAAATTGACTTCAGATAAATTGTTCGTGGCAGCCAATAACATTAGCGGAAACAACAACATTCGTTTTTCTGTAGTTCGATACGGAAATGTTATGGGAAGTAATGGCTCAGTAATTCCATTTTTTATCAAGAAAAAAGAAGAAGGGTTTTTGCCTATCACCGATCCTAAAATGACCCGTTTCAATATATCACTGGATGGAGGAGTAGACATGGTGCTTCATGCACTTGGAAACGCTTGGGGAGGTGAGATTTTTATCCCAAAGATTCCATCTTACAAAATAACTGACGTGGCCAATGCCATAGCCCCAGATATAGAACATAAAGTAGTTGGAATAAGACCAGGCGAAAAACTTCATGAAGAAATGATTACTGCCTCAGATTCTTTTTATACCTACGATTTAGGAAAGTATTACACCATTCTGCCCAGTGTAACGAGATGGAACTTGGATGAATTTGTAAAAGAACTCAATGCCAAAAAAGTAAAAGAAGGATTTACTTACAATTCTGGCGAAAACGAAGAGTGGGAAACAGTTGACTCTTTAAGAACACTGATAAAAGAACATGTAGATTCAACATTCGAAACCTAATGAAAAAAATACCCTACGGCAGACAACATATTGACCAAAACGACCTAGATGCAGTAATCAGCACCTTGCAGTCTGATTACCTTACCCAAGGACCAAAAGTGCAAGAGTTTGAGCAAAAATTTGCCCAATATGTGGGAGCCAAGTATGCAGTAGCTGTAAACAATGCCACTTCTGGTTTGCACTTATCGGTGCTCGCGTTAGGCTTGCAAAAAGGGGACAGAGTCATTACGACTCCCATCACTTTTGCTGCCTCGGCAAACTGTGTAAGATATGCCGGAGCTGAGGTTTGGTTTGCTGATATTAATCCAGACACTTACGTTTTGGATATCCACTCAGTAAAAGAATTAATTCAGTCTAAACCAAAAGGTTTTTTTAAAGGAATCATTCCAGTAGATTTTGCAGGGTTACCTGTAAATATGGAAGAATTCCGAACGCTAGCAGACGAACATGGGTTGTGGATTATAGAAGATGCTTGTCATGCCCCAGGCGGTTATTTTATTGACTCCAAAGGCGACAAGAATTTTTGTGGAAACGGAAATTACGCCCACATTGGCGTGTTTTCTTTTCACCCTGTAAAGCATATTGCATGTGGCGAAGGTGGTATGCTCACCACCAACTCCGAAGAGTTATATAAAAAATTATCGTTGCTCAGAACCCATGGAATCACCAAAGAAAATATGGAAGAAAATCATGGTGGTTGGTATTACGAAATGGTGGAGCTCGGATTTAATTACCGATTGACCGATTTTCAGTCGGCTTTGGGCATAACTCAATTGGCAAAAAATGAACAAGGCGTAGACCGAAGAAACGAAATAGCGAAAGGGTACAAAAAAGCATTTGAAGGAAAAATTAAATTCCAATCCTTGCCAAATAAAACGCTAAATGCGCACCACTTGTTTATTATTGAGGTAGAAAACAGAAAAGAATTGTACGATTATTTGCACTCAAAAGGAATTTTGGCGCAAATACATTATGTACCAGTGCATACTTTGCCGTATTACAAACAAATTGGGTATCAAGAGGCCGATTTGAGCAATTCTGAAAAGTATTATGCGCATTGCATCAGTTTACCAATGTATCCAACCTTGACTCCAGATGAGCAAAAATATGTTATTCAAGAAGTTCTAAATTTCGTAAATGGGTAATATCTGCATCATACCAGCACGTGGAGGAAGCAAACGAATTCCTCGTAAAAACATCAAGCTTTTTTTGGGTAAACCCATAATTGCTTACTCGATTGAAGCTGCCCTCCAATCGGGTTTGTTTGAGGAAGTGATGGTGTCCACAGATGATGAAGAAATTGCTAAAATCGCAAAGCAATATGGGGCGAATGTTCCGTTTTTAAGATCAGCAAAAAATTCAGACGATTTTGCGACTACTTTTGATGTCATAGAAGAGGTTGTTTTGAAATATAAAGAAGGGTTGAATACCCAATTTGATAATGTCTGTTGCCTATACTCATGCGCTCCATTTGTGACAGGTGAGACTTTGAAATTGGCTTATCAAGAGCTAGAAAATAAACAGTTTGACACTGTTTTTCCAGTGATTGCCTTTAGTTTTCCTATTCAGCGTGCGTTAAGCAAAAAAGAAGGAAAAATCACCATGATTGACGAAAAGAATTTAACCGTTCGTTCGCAAGACTTGGAAGAAACCTATCATGATGCAGGCCAATTCTATTGGTGTAAAACTGATAAATTATTGTCAACCAAAAAATTATTGACCGACAATACTGGTGGAATCCAAATATCGGAACTTGAGGCGCAGGACATCGATACCGAAACCGATTGGAAGTTGGCAGAATTAAAATATCAGTTGAAATAATGGAGTTTCCAACCACATACCGTTGTTTAAGTCAAAACGAATTTGAATCGGGGGAATACAAAATTGTACCCATCCGATACCAAGACCGAAAGGACATAATGACTTGGCGAAATGAGCAAATGTATCACCTGAGGCAAGCCACTCCACTTACTCCAGAATTGCAAGAGAACTATTTTCAGAACGTGGTGTCTGCCTTGTTCGACCAAGAAAAACCAAATCAACTCTTGTTTTCTTACCTCAAAAATGAGGAATGTATTGGATACGGAGGATTAGTTCACATCAATTGGATAGATAAAAATGCGGAGATTTCGTTCATCATGAATACGGAATTGGAGAAAGAGGAATTTGAATTGCATTGGACTACATTTCTCAAACTAATTACCAAAGTTGGGTTTAGGAGTTTAGATTTAAAAAAGCTATTTACTTATGCTTATAACCTAAGACCACACTTATATCCGGTTTTAGAAAAAAATGGTTTTGATTTAAAAACCAGATTACAAGATGAAATAGAAATTGAAGGCAATGTGATTGATATTTTAATTCATGAGAAACAGAATCCATCTTTGTTACTTCAATTAAGGAAAGTTACTCGGTCTGATATGAATCTAGTTTACAACTGGTCTAACGACCCATTCGTGCGCAGTCAATCATTTAACCAAGAACCGATTCTTTATGAAAGTCACTGTAGCTGGTTTGAGAACAAATTAAAAAATTCAAGCTCCTTACTATTACTCAATGAGTTTAAAGAAGAACCCTCTGGTTTGGTTCGATTTGAAGTAGAGGAAGATAAAACTATAATTGGTATAGTAGTTAATAAAGACCATAGAGGAATGGGGTTAGCATCTATAATGCTAAAGAAAAGTTGTAGATTTTACTTTAAAAATTTCAAACAGCCTGTTTGGGCTTTTATCAAAGATGAAAATCATGCGTCAAAATCATCTTTTTTACAGGCAGGTTTTTTTTATTCGCATTCCGAAGTGATAAATAATGTGTCAGCGGGCGTTTATAAATTGGAAAAATTATGAATTCTAAAACATGTTTTATTATAGCAGAATTGTCTGCAAATCATGGAGGTAAACTGGATGTAGCTCTTGAAACTGTGAAAGCTGCAAAACGGTCTGGTGCAGATGCAATTAAAATTCAAACCTACACGGCTGATACGATTACTCTTAACTCTAGGAAAGAGGTTTTTAAAATAAAACAGGGCACTCATTGGGATGGACAGTTTTTGTATGATTTGTATAATGAAGCTTCTTTGCCTTGGGAATGGCATAAACCAATATTTGACTTAGCCGAGGAGTTAGATTTAGTGTGCTTTTCTTCGCCTTTCGATTTTTCTGCCGTAGACTTATTGGAAGAATTAAACACTCCAATCTATAAAATAGCTTCATTCGAAATCACGGATATTCCTTTAATTGAATACACAGCAAGTAAAGGTAAGCCAATGATTATTTCTACTGGTATTGCCGAGATACAGGACATCGAACTGGCAATTGAAACCTGCCGAAGAGTAGGGAACAATGACATTACTATTCTAAAATGTACTTCGGCTTATCCTGCCGATCCAGCTGATGCCAATTTGATGACTATTCCAGACATCAAAGACCGGTTTGGAGTAAAAGCAGGATTGTCTGACCACACCATGGGGATAGAAGGTCCCGTGGTTGCCACAGTTTTGGGAGCTACGGTTATTGAAAAACATTTTATTCTTGACAAATCAATAGGGGGGCCAGATGCTCACTTTTCGTTAGATGAAAAAGAATTTACCGAAATGGTAAAAGCTGTGCGGATGGCTGAACAAATGATGGGAAGAGCAGAATACGACATGACCGAAAAGAAAAAGAAAAGCAGACAGTTTTCGAGGTCGTTATTTGTTGTTAAGGATGTAAAAGCTGGTGAAACCATTACACATGACAATGTGCGAAGCATCCGACCAGGATTTGGAATGCACCCCAAACACCTCTCAGAAATAGTAGGCAAGACTTTTGAACAAGACCTAGAAAAAGGAACACCACTTTCTTTTGAAATGATTAAATAAAAGAATCATTTATGCTTTTTAATTCAATTGATTTTGCAATTTTTTTACCGATAGTCTTTGTACTGTATTGGTTCGTTTTCAAAAATCAATTGAAAGCTCAAAATTTACTTATCGCTGTTGCGAGTTATGTCTTTTATGGGTGGTGGGATTGGCGTTTTTTATCCTTAATTTTGTTCAGTACATTTGTTGATTTCGCTATAGGCAGAAGACTTTCACAACAACACCATAAAGGAAAGAGAAGGATTCTTTTGTGGTTGAGTATCGCGGTTAATCTTGGCTTTCTTGGCTTTTTTAAGTATTACAATTTTTTTCTAGATAATTTTATTGCGGCTTTTTCTTTTTTTGGTAGTAGCTTATCGGGTAGAACATTGAATGTTATTTTACCCGTAGGAATTAGTTTTTATACATTCCAAACCATGAGTTACACCATAGATGTGTTCAAGAAAAAATTAGAGCCCACGAAGGATTTTATTTCTTTTGCCGCTTTTGTTAGTTTTTTTCCGCAATTAGTTGCAGGACCTATTGAAAGGGCGACAAACTTACTTCCTCAATTTTATTCAAAAAGATCGTTTAATTATTCGCTCGCAGTAGAAGGTTTAAGACAAATTTTGTGGGGGTTATTTAAAAAAGTTGTGATTGCTGATAATTGTGCAGAATACACCAATATTATATTCAATAATTCACATGAGTTGTCTGGAAGTTCGCTGCTAGTGGGAGCTTTGTTTTTTACCTTCCAAATTTATGGTGATTTCTCGGGTTATTCTGATATAGCCATTGGTACCTCTCGCCTGTTTGGTTTTAATTTAATGAAGAACTTTGCGTTTCCTTATTTTTCGAGAGACATCGCTGAGTTTTGGCGGAGGTGGCACATTTCCTTATCTACATGGTTTCGCGATTATTTGTATATTCCGTTGGGCGGAAGTAGAGGCGGGCTTTGGACTAAAGTAAGAAATACTTTTATCATCTTTATCGTCAGTGGGTTTTGGCATGGAGCTAATTGGACTTTTATCGTATGGGGCGCACTGAATGCCCTCTACTTTATGCCGTTGTTATTACGGGGTAATAATCGCAACAACTTAAATGTGATAGCAGAAAAAAGTTTTCTTCCGAGCTTGAAAGAAGTATCTCAAGTGATTTTTACATTTTCTCTAACAGTAATTGCATGGATTTTTTTCAGAGCAGATTCAATCTTTCACGCGCTTGAAATTCTTTCGGAAATATTTTCCAATTCTATCTTGACAATTCCGGATTTTGACAAAAGACACAAAGCTTTTTTCTTTCTTCCACTAATTATCGTCTTAATAGCTATTGAATGGATTGGTCGAAGAGAAGAGTTTGCCTTGTCTCGAATAGAACTCAAGTGGAAAAAACCAATAAGGTACGTAATATATTACTCAATCTTGGTGGCAGTGATAACGTATGCAGGTCAAGAACAACAATTTATCTATTTTCAATTTTAACACCATGTCGCAGTTTTTCAAGAAATTAGGTCTGTTTTTAATGCCGTGTATATTGGTTTTGCTTGGAGTCGTCTATTTAGACTTTTTTAAGGTTTTTTTTGAGTACGATGAGTATTACACGGAGGATTTATTTGTGTCATTAAACAGAGAATATGTTTGTTTAAAATCACTTGAGAAAAAGTCGGAGATTTCAAAACCAAACTCTTTTATTTTTGGTAGTTCAAGGTCACAAGCCTTTAAATGTAGGGATTGGAATAAATATTTGTCAGACTCCGCAATTTCTTTTCATTTTGACGCAGCCAATGAGGCACTTGTTGGTGTAGTTGAAAAACTACAATATTTAAAAAAGAATAAGTACGAAATAACTAATGTTTTGTTAATTGTAGACGAAGGTTTACTTACTCAAACAGATTTTAATCAAAGAAATTCTTCCTTGACTATTTCTCACCCTGAGATATCGTCAAACAACAGTTTTGATTTTTATCTTCCATTTATAACTGCCTCAATAAATCCAAAGTTTGTCGCGTCCTACATGGACTATAGTATGTTCAAATCTCACAGGAAATACATGGGGCAATACATCGCCAATACCAGATATCCAAATTTGGTTAATCCAGTGAACATGGATATTTTTTATGGCAAAGAAAAAGAAATACAAGAAGATTCGATTAGCTATTATAACCGATTGAACCTTTCTGGAGTTTTTTACGAAAGAGAAATCATAACAAGAGATTTTTCAGACATAAATAACTATACTAAGGACCAACTATCAATAATTAAGGAATTATTTCAAGAGTTTAATTGTAGCTACAAGGTAATTGTTTCGCCAATGTACGACCAAATAGAATTGGATTCAATTTACAAACAAATGTTAATTGACGTTTTTCAAAAAGAGAATGTTTTTGATTATTCCGGCAAGAATGAATGGACTGAGCCAATTGGTAAGTTCTATGAAACTAGTCACTATCGTCCTTTTGTAGCAAGAAGAATAATGTCTCAAGTATATAAGTAATAGTCGTATAGTTTTCATTTTTCATTATCTTTAACAACAATAAAATAATATTATGAGTTGGAAAGAAAGCCCACTTTTAAATGAAAATAAATTAGAAAGCTTAACTAAGTTTATTAAGGCAAATGAGGTTAGCTCTAAAGTGCAAGAAATATTCAAGGATTTATTAGAAGTTGAGACAAATCGTGATTTTTTGACCATTGACCACAATCAAAGAAAAGTGAACGTTAACATGTCACTTTCTACCTTTGAAAGGATTCAATTGTCGAAGTTACTTTCGCTAACGTTTCCTTACAGTAATATTTCGTCCTCTTTTCATGATATTTTTCCGCTGAAAGAAGATAAAGTGACACAAGTTGTTGAGGATTTGAGTACTAAAGGCTTTCATGTATGTGAAAATTTGCTGGAAGAGGAAGTTTGTAATAACCTCATAACTGAAATAGAAAAGATTACGTTTCACACAAAAAAGTCTACCAAAAAAATAACAGGGCTAAATGCGTTAAATGTTTCCTCGATTTCTGGAAATACAGCATGGGCCACGAATCAACAAGATTTACTCAAAATAAAAGAAGTTCAAGAGATTGCATTTGATGAGTCATTGTTGAATTTGGTTGGACAGTTTTTAGGTGCTGAACCGGTTTTATGTCAAACCAATTGTTGGTGGAGTGTGGCAAATTCGACTCATCGTTCCAATTTGAGCGCCAACGCCCAACTTTTTCATCAAGACACTGAATATTTAAAATTTGTAAAGGTGTTTGTTTATTTAACGGATGTTGAAAAAGAGAATGGTCCCCATCAATATGTTCAAGGAACCTCTACAACTTCCCAAGACGCTTTAGGGGGAGATTATAGGCCGAGTAATCGGGTAAAGGACCAAGATGTAGAACGATTATTCGGAAAGGAGAACATTCTTACATTTACTGGCAAAAAAGGGAGTGTAATTATTGAAGATACTTTTGGTCTTCACAAGGGTACGCCTGTAGAGGAAGGATCCAGATTATTGCTTCAACTCGAATATTGCAATTCGTTGTATTTTCATGCTGGATATTCATTTGGTCTTGAAGGTTTATTACCAGAAGCCTATATATTAGCGGAGAAATATCCGCGAATTTTTTCCAATTTTACCAAAGACGTTTCGTCCTTAAATGAGGCAAAATTTCTTCATTTTAATTCTCGAACAATAGTTCAGAAAATCAAAGACAGGATAAAAAGATTCCTATAGAATATACCCTAATGAACTACGCATTTTTAGATATAGCACAAGAATACCAGCTGGATGCTGTCAAGCAATTTTTAAACCGTACAGGTTCCAAACTTTCTTATATCAATACTGCGGTAGAAGGGAATTTTCATGGGAATGTTTCGCACTGTATCCGGAAAGTAACCAAACTAAAGGAATCATTTCCAGAAGGTCAATTCGATACCTTAAATGATTTTTTATACCCAGATGTTTATTCTGCTTTTATTCATACTGAATGGGTGCTTTCTGAACAAGATATCATGGACTGCAAGCATATTGAGAGTATGTCGATTCGTTTGATGGATCGATCGGCTTTGATTCCTACAAGTGCTTTTTCGAGAAGGAGGATGTATTTATTGTTGTTGAATTACTTTTCTTTTTTGATTGATTCAAAAGACATTCAGGGTGTTGTGGTTTTTGATACTCCTCATTCGTTTTTTACGCATGTGATGTATGAACTCTGTAAGTTAAAAGGACTCAAAGTGTTGAAACTTGAGTACCATTTTTTAACTGAATACTCTGTTTTACTCAACCAAGATGAATGGCCGAAACTATCCACCGAATACGCCAAAAATGAATCTACTGAATCGTTGTTGCTTAAACTTCCGAAGAATCTAAGTGCTTCCATTTTCAAAAACTCGGAGATATTGGAAGAGTACAAAAACAAGGAAACAAAAGCTATTGTAGCACAGAGCCCATTTTCTTCCTTAAAACTGTACATTCGATTTGTTATTAAAGGAATAAAGAATCTCATTATGGGATTCTTTCCATTTTTATTCAAGAAAGAAGTGCTCCATTTTGCTTCGCTCAATGGCATTAAAAATAGATTGTATTACCGAATAATATTGACTCGTCAGCTTTTTAAGCTCATTCGATTGAATGTGAAGTACAATAAATTGGCAAATTCGAATATTTCTTTGAACCAAAATTATGTATTTGTAGGTTTGCATATGCAGCCCGAAAAAACAAGTCAGCCGATGGGAGGCGAGTTTGATAATCAATTGATGATAATTAAAGTATTATCTGATAGTATTCCCAAAGGTTGGAAAGTGTATGTAAAAGATCATCCCAACCAATTTAATGTGAGAAAAGTACCGAATCGTCATTATCGGAATGAGTTGTTTTACAAATGTATTGACGAACTGCCAAATGTTGAGATAGTTCCCTTAGAGATTGATTCTGAAGTCCTCATACAAAATGCTCAATTGGTAGCCACACTAACGGGAACTTTGGGATGGGAGGCAATCACAAAGAATGTTCCTGCTCTTGTTTTTGGAAACACGTATTACATGTCTTGCCGGGCGGCAAGAAAAGTTACTTCTGTAGAATCTTGTAAATTGGCAATTCAGGAACTAGGGGCCATGAAAGATTCCGACATAAAGAGAGAAATCGTGCGTTACATTTCTTTTTATCATGAGCAGAAGTGGTTGATTCAAACGGCCAATTGGCAAACTAATTTTACGAAAAATTCCATCTCATACGAACAGCAAATTGAGAACATAGTTGACAGAATGAATTTTTTTCACAACCAGTTTTAAACCGATGAAAAAGTACCTTATATATTCGAATACGGGTCTTAGTTCAAGGCAAATTGGCTTAACTGCCGAATATTTGGAAACGCTAAATCATGAGGAAGTAGAATTCAAAATTACAATGTGCAATGGAGTTTTGGCAAATTGTTATTTCAATCCTTTACACAATTCGATTGCTTGTGCCTCTTGTCAAAGTCGTTCGTTACATTTGTTGAAAGAGATAGGTGTTTCTTCAAAGGATATTATTAGTTTAAAGCAGCACGAAGTGACCTGTAACTTGCCTTTTTTTAATAATTTGCAAGAAGTGCTTGACTATGAATTTGAGGGGATAAATATAGGGCGTGGAGTGGCTTCTTCCGTCATTTCTTATTACCGTGATTATCATATAAATTCGAAAAAGTATCACGATGTTCTGGAATTGGAAATTAAAAAATCCATTAATGTTTTGTCTAATTTTAAGGAATTGATTCGAACCGAATCTCCCGATAAAATTGGATTATTCAATGGGAGGTTTTCCGAAATCCATCCCCTTTTGGAGTATTGCAAATCCATTGGGTTGGATTTTGTATCACTTGAATCAGGCTCGGTTGGAACCTATGAGTTGTTCGAAAACAGTTTGCCTCATAGTATCAAATATCGTCACCAAAGTATGATCGAACTGTGGGAGAAAGGGAGCGAACTGACCAAGAATCAAGTGGCACACGATTGGTTCAAAAAGAAGAGAAATAGGGACGATTCCATAGAAATATCGTTTACGAAGAACCAGGAACATAATGCACTTCCACTAAACTTTAAATCGGAACTAAACAATGTGTTGATTCTGAACTCTTCGGAGGACGAAATGAAAGTAATTGAGGAGTTTGCTACTGAACTTTTTGATACTCAAAACGAAGCGATACAAAGAATTGTGTCAGAATTTGAGAGAAATCAGGCAGTTCATTTTTATTTGAGGATTCATCCAAATCTTGGAAAAGTGGATAATGTACAAATGAAGGAAATCGACCAGTTTCAATTTCCAAATTTGACTGTGATAGGCCCCAACGACCCCATTGATACTTACGCTTTAATGGATGCTTGCGATAAGTCTATAGTTTTTGGCTCAACATCGGGAATTGAGGCAACTTATTGGGGTAAAACCTCTATTTTGCTAGGTAAATCATTTTACTTTTATTTAGAGGATACGTGTTACAAACCTCAATCTTATGAGGAGTTGTTCGAATTGATTATTAATCCTGACTTACCCCCAAAATCTCAAGAGGCTTGTTTGCCTTATGGCTATTATTTTTCTACCTACGGAATCAAAACCAAATATTTTGATTACCAAGGACTCAACAATTCCACTTTCAAAGGCAAGCGCATAAGGAAGTGGTATCCTTCCACTGTTTTTTTGGCTATAAAGTACCTATTTCAGTTCAAAAAATGGGCAACCGCGTACAGAGCTATTACCGGAAATCGATGGAAGTTACGCGACTTTTTTAGGTACAAAATTTAGTTTCTCCTTCCACTTTTTTGGGAGTACAAAAAGTAGCACCAACATTAACAGTAAAAATCCTGAAGTAAATCCTGACACTGCTGCATATTTTGCAGGAGGATCTAACACAAAGACAATTTCCTTGGCATTTGCTGGTATTTCTAGTCCTCTAAGTGCATAGTTCACCCGCACGATATTGGCTTCTTTTCCATCAATGTACGCCCGCCAACTCTTGTTCTTTCCGTACCATATCTCCGAGAATACTGCGAACTGATCGGTTGTATTGGTGGCAGAGTAGGTCATTCTATTTGGAAGGTACTGTTCCAAGCTGATTGTGCCGGTTCCGTCTCCTACTTGGTCGTAATCTTCTTTGTTAAATTCTGTAGCCAAAATTACAGCTCTTTCTTTTGTATTGAGCGAGTCCAGTCCCTTGATTTCTTTCAACGGGGTAGTCACTTCTGTAATTTCTTTTATGAACCACGCAACGCCATTGGCTTGGTTATTCACCTGAAGTTGTTGTTGCTGGTTGATGAAGTATTTCGTATTCAGCATGTTCAATACTTGCATATTTCCTTTCGCAATTTGAAAATCAATTAAATCTTGATATCGCTGAAGTTTTGCTGCGTGATACCCTCCAATCGTATTGTGGTGGTAGGATGTTTTTGCATCATTGAAAGTAGGAATGGACTGATCAAATACTCGGTAGTAGGCTCTTCCTTTGGGTTCCATTGAGAATATTTGTTGATCCACTGGCCTTGGATTAAATTCGGTCTGATAAGTGGATTTATTCACAAAACTATCCGCATCGAGGTATCTCTTTCCTACTAGCACCAAATCAACAAGAATAAGTGCTGCTAATCCAATGAAAAGGAAATTAGTTTTAATTCTGTTTTTGATGAACAAGTACAAAGCTAAGGAGGAAAGTGCTACAATAAAAACCGTGCGCATTACGTCCGCTCCTAACAAAGATTTTCTTGCTTCGACAATCATTGGTTGACCTTCGTTTATCTTGTCATACCCATTCATAGCATAGAGGTAATAAAGTATGCTCAATCCTGCTGTAATTCCTCCGCTAATAAGAAGTGGTTTTAGATACTTAGATTTGTTTTCTTCTTTCATGAATTTGGTTAGACCCATTCCAATTGCAAGAACTAAAAAGCCTGGGAGAATATTGATAATCGAACTTGGTGCTCTAAACTTGTTAAAAAATGGCAAGTTCTCAAACAGAAATAAGTTGAGTGCTTCAAAATTCTTTCCTAAGGAAAGAGCAATAAGAACTAAAGCTGTGGCGCCAAAAGCGATTCGGTTTTTCCAATTTAATAAGAACATTGAGAACACAAACAGAAAAAGTAATCCTGCTCCCAAATATGCTGATCCGCCTGTTGATCCCATCCCTCCGAAATAGATTCCAAATATATAGTTTCCATCTTTTTTAGGTTTGAATCTTCCGTCACCTTTCAGCGCATTTGCCAAAGTTTGCTTTCCGGGTTCAGCTTTTCCTATTTCTTCCTTAGAAGATCCTCCCACAGCTCTTGGAATCAATATGCTAAAAACATCTTCCTTTGCATAACTCCATCCCATCGCGTACTCCCAGTTTAGTCCGCTTACACTACTGCTTGTATTCGCAGTTTCGGCATTCGATTCCAAAATAGGTTTTCCTCTCATGGTATCGTCAGAGAAATCTTTAGAAGACATGATTTGACTAATGTTGGAAGCAGCGCCTATTGCCACCGCAGTGATAACAACAGCACTTGCTTTTATAAAATGGACCAGCTGTTTGTTTTTGATAGAGAAAATAAAATAAACCAAGGCAAAGACAAACAGTAATATGAACAAGTAATAAACCATTTGAGGATGGTTTCTTACAAAGGCAATAGAAACTGATAAACTTACAATCACGAACCCAAGAAGAGATTTTCCTCTGAAAGACAAAATTAATCCTGAAATAAGTAATGGGAATCCTGCGAGTACCTCTAGTTTGTTAGCATGACCAGCTTCAATCAATACCACGTAATTTACGTTATACGAAAAAGCCAAAGCAAGTATTACACTCAGCCAGGGTGATATTCCTAAAAGAATTAGGGCTAAGTAGGTAAGTAGTCCTGCTTTGATCATGTATCCAGCCGGATAAGAAAAAAATGAGTGAGATACATCATTCAGCTTTCTTGCATAGTTGTATTCAATACCATTGGATAAAAATCCCCATGGCATACCACTGAACATAGAAGAATTCCACTGAGAGGGCTCTCCTGTCTTCTCTGTATAATCTGCTGGAAGTTTGGTCCATGCAGTAGAGGAAATTGCATCATTTGCTTTCACAACCTTTCCATCTAATTGGGGAGAGAAATAAACCAAATTAAAAACAAGAATAAGGCCTATGGCGATTAAATGAACAGGCTTAATGGTTTGGGCTAAGTCTTTTAGTTTCATAATTATTTTTTTGTAATTCCTAAATTAAATTCGTCTTCTTGCTTGATTTCTACTTTCCAAATTGCTCGAGAGAAGCCAAGGTGGTAGCCAGTAAATTGAACAAGAGTAGTCCACACTGACAAGGCTCCCACCGAAATGGACTTGTTCTTTCTGCTTGAGTCAATAAAAATAGCTAATAAATAACTAACTACCAGAACAAAAAGGATTCTTGTCCAAGGCAAAAGAAGCACAGAGAGAACCACAAACAAAAAGAAAACCGAGGGAAACAAGAACGTGACCTTGAAAGTTTCGGGATATAGTTTTGTAATGAGGTAGCGTACTTTGCCAAAATTTGAAACCTGTTTGTAAAAACTCTGAATGGAATTTCTTCGTTTGTGATAGACGTGAGCTTCGGGAATAATTTTGGTTTTGTAACCGGCTTGTAGAAAGTCTATTCCAAAAATTGTGTCTTCCCCTGGGTGCAATTTAGTTGCAGGAAATCCTCCCATTTTTAGAAAAGCCTCTTTCAAAATGGTCATGTTAAAACTCCTCAACACATAGTTTTTTTCGTTCTTTTTCCGAGCCCTAATTCCACCTGTTGTTAGTAACGAAGTCATGGAGTAGCTGATGGCTTTTTGCATGTTATTAAAATCCGGATGAGACTCATCTGGTCCACCATAGCCTTGGTATTCGTTTGTAATAGAATTCGAAATAAGTGAGAGGTAGTTTGGCGGAAGAATGCAATCGCTGTCGGTAAAAATAAGGTAGTCTCCTTTGGCCAAGGTAGCTCCTAAATTTCTTCCTATACTCGGACCTTCATTTTTCTTGAAATGATAATGAATTGGAAACTTATCTGCATATTGAGTGCAAATGTCTTCTGACGTAACAGAAGATCCATCCTCAATCACGACTAGTTCAAAATCCTGATAATCTTGTTTTTCGAGACTATCCAGTAGTTCTTTCATCTCATCAGGACGATTGTAAACTGGAACGATTAAAGAAAATTTCATAGGAGAATTAGGTTTCTGAAGCAAATATAAACAAGTGATTGATGATTCAGCAAAATGAAAGGAATAAATTCAGGTCAAAAAAAAGAGCACATAGTAAGCTTTACTTTTATTCCACCAATTTTTCTAAAACATACACAATCATTTTGTCCACAGTTTTTTTGTAATCCTTGCTGTATTCTTTCAGATGGCGGTTGGCAATAACCGCACAAATGGTGGCAGTTTTGTGTCCCATCATGGAGCCTAACGCGTACAAGGCGGAAGTTTCCATTTCGAAGTTTACCAGTTTTGTACCATTAAATTCAAACTGAGCCAGCTGTTCGTTGAGGTTTTCTTGTTGGGTTTTTATTCGGAGCACTCTTCCTTGTGGGCCATAAAATCCATTTCCCGTTACGGTAATTCCGGTGCTGGCTTCTGGTTTTAATAGGGTGATGAGTTCATCACTTCCCTTTGCCATATAGGGCTTTACGGTAGAGACGCTCCAATTCACTTGTGAAAAAAAAGCTTTTTCAAAATCCAACTCTTCTTCGCTAGACAGGTGGCTGTAGAATCCTGCAATGCCATCGAAACCAAGACCAAATTCTGAAACGATGTAGGAGTCAACCGGAATGTCTGGCTGCAAGGCACCGCACGTTCCAATTCGAATGAGATTCAACGATTTTTTTTCTTTCTTGATACAACGAGTTTGTAGGTCGATGTTTACCAAAGCATCCAGCTCATTGAGCACAATATCAATGTTGTCGGCTCCAATTCCAGTCGAAAGAGCAGTAATTTCCTTGCCTTTATAAGTTCCTGTGTGAGCCACAAATTCTCTGTTAGCCGTTTTATGGGTAATAGAATCAAAATTTTTGGAGATTTGCTCTACTCTTCCTTGGTCTCCTACTAGTAAAACCGTTTCGGCAAGCTGATGAGGCAGAAGGTGTAAATGAAAAATACTTCCGTCTGGGTTAATCACTAATTCCGATTCCTCAAGTGGATTTTCTGATTCATTTAATCTTGCGTTCATTGTTCACTGTTTTGAAAAAAATTTATTTCCGAATAATCCAATCCCCTCAGAAGTTTTCGTTTTGTCTAAAATCCAACATCTAAAATCTATTTATCCAACGAGCCAAATACTTTTTGGAGCACATCAGTAACACGAGCTGCAGGATCTTTTCTAATTTTATTTTCCTCTTGAGCCATTAGGGTAAAAAGTCCGTCAACTGCTTTATTGGTAACGTATTGATCTAGGTCTGGATTCACTTTTTCTTTTCCCGTCAAGAGAGTAGATTTGTTGTACAAGTCTGCCAACGGATTCCATTGCTTGGTCAGTTCCACCTTATCAATGGAAGCTTTTGCAATGGGAGAAAATGCTGCAATAAGTTGAGCCGTAGTTTTTTCTTTTAAAAATTGAGTGGCAGCTCCTTCACCACCTTTCAAAATTGCAAAACCATCTTGAATGCTCATGTTTTTTATAGCGTCTAAAAAAATAGGGGCAGCGGTTTTGGAGGCATCTTCAGCGGCTCTATTCAAGGTGGTTTCAAAGGTAGCCAATTGGTTTTGCAATAATCCTTTGTCGTTTAAGAATTCCTTTACACGAATTGCATCTTCCGGAAAGGAAAGTCTAATAAGAGAGTTACCATTGAATCCATCAACCTTGGAAGCCAAGGAAGAAGAGTTGTTGATAGCAAGATTTAGTGCTTCTTTCAATCCAGAGATTACCTCGGTATTGGTTAATTTGGTTTCTGAACTTTCGGTAGGAAGTAGAATTTCTCCCGCCACTTGTTGGGCGATATCACAAGAAACTAGTGCAGAGCAGATCAGCCCTGATAAGATTATTTTTTTCATAATGGGTGTATTTCGGTATTACTCAATTATTTCACCAAATTACTAAAATACTTTCTTTCTTCTTAGGCCTATTACTTAAAATAATGGTAAAAAAGTCGGTTTGGTTGGTTTTACTCAGTCAAAAAGACAGAATTTGGAAAGTATTTATGACAAACTTGCTTGTTTTCAGCGAATTAACATATTGGTTTCGGATTTGATAGAAGTTATATGAATTCAAAAAGAAAAGAAAATGAATCCAGAGAAATTTACAATAAAAACACAAGAAGCTATTCAAGAGGCAAACGAATTGGCTCAATCTAAAGGTCAACAGCTAATAGAGAATGGTCATCTTTTAAAAGGATTGATGAATGTGGACACCACTATTTTTCCATATATACTCAAAGAAGAAGAGATAGACTTACGCACGATTGAGAGCGAGGTAGATCGATTGATTGACACGTATCCAAAAGTTTCGGGAGGAACCATTCAACTTTCTTCCGCTGCCGGAAAAACCCTTTCGAATGCGCAGCACTATGCCTCAAAAATGACAGATGAGTTTGTGGCATTAGATCACTTATTGTTTGCCCTAAGTGAAGGGAAAGATCGAGTGGCAGAGTTACTGAAAAAGTACAATTTGACCACCAAGCAACTCAAAAAGTATAGTGAAGAATTAAGGGATGGTGACAAAATAACTTCACAAACACAAGAAGACACTTACCAATCGTTAGAAAAATACGCTAACAATCTCAATGAACTAGCCAAGAGTGGCAAGTTGGATCCAGTAATAGGAAGGGATGAGGAAATCAGGAGAGTCTTACAAATATTGTCGAGAAGAACGAAGAACAACCCTATTTTGATAGGAGAGCCAGGAGTTGGAAAAACTGCCATTGCTGAAGGAATTGCTCATCGAATTATTAGCAATGATGTGCCAGAGAATCTTCAGTCCAAAAAGATATTTTCTTTGGATATGGGAGCACTGATTGCCGGAGCAAAATTCAAAGGGGAATTTGAAGAGCGATTAAAAGCCGTGGTGAAGGAAGTGACAAAAAGTGAAGGAGAAATCATTTTGTTTATTGATGAGATACACACATTGGTTGGAGCTGGCGGAGGACAAGGAGCAATGGATGCGGCCAACATTTTGAAACCAGCATTGGCTCGAGGCGAACTGCGTTCGATTGGAGCTACCACATTGGATGAATACCAAAAATACTTTGAAAAAGATAAAGCGCTAGAAAGAAGGTTTCAAAAGGTGTTGGTTGATGAGCCATCGACCGAAGATGCAGTTTCTATTTTGAGAGGAATCAAGGAGAAGTACGAAAATCATCACAAAGTGATGATTAAAGATTCTGCGATTATTGCAGCAGTTGAGTTGTCTCAGCGCTACATTTCTGATAGATTTTTACCTGACAAAGCCATAGATTTAATTGACGAAGCTTCGTCCAAATTAAGAATGGAAATAAATTCTAAGCCAGAAGAGCTAGATGAGGTGGACAGAAGGATTATGCAATTGGAAATAGAAAGAGAGGCAATTAAACGAGAAAATGATAACAAAAAACTGGCTCAGTTAACTGAGGATATTGCTAATTTGAAAGAAAAATCTCAAGAGTTGCGTGTACAATGGCAAAGTGAAAAAGAGGCTATTGAAAAAATTCAAAATTCGAAAGAAGAAATTGAGCACCTAAAATTTGAGGCTGAACGAGCTGAACGAGAAGGAGATTTCGAAAAAGTGGCAGAAATTCGCTACGGAAAATTAGTGCAACTCCAGAAGGAGATGGAAGAGGGAAAAGAGAAACTTGCTGCCATTGAGAGCAAAGTAATAAAAGAGGAGGTAGATGTAGAAGATATTGCAGATGTGGTGAGCAAGTGGACTGGCATTCCTGTGAGTAAAATGATGGCAAGCGAACGTGAGAAATTACTCTTGCTGGAGTCTGTATTGGAAAGAAGATTGGTAGGGCAAAAGGATGCTGTTGAGGCAGTTTCTAATGCGATACGGAGAAGTAGAGCAGGGGTTCAGGATGAAAAAAAACCGATTGGTTCTTTTATTTTTCTAGGAACTACTGGAGTGGGTAAAACAGAATTGGCCAAAACATTGAGCGAATATTTGTTCAATGACGAAAACTCCATGACACGTATCGATATGAGTGAGTACCAAGAAAAACACGCTGTTTCGAGATTGGTAGGAGCTCCCCCAGGATACGTTGGGTACGAGGAAGGTGGACAGCTGACCGAAGCGGTAAGAAGAAAGCCCTATTCGGTTATCTTACTGGATGAAATAGAAAAAGCACATCCAGATGTGTTCAATATCTTGCTTCAGGTGTTGGATGATGGTAGGTTGACGGACAACAAAGGACGTGTGGTAGATTTTAAGAACACGATTATCATCATGACATCGAATATTGGGTCTCATATCATTCAAGATAATTTTGAAGAAATGGAGGAGGAGAATAAATTGGATGTGGAGAGAAAAACAAAGTTGGAAGTATTTGATTTGTTGAAAAAATCAGTACGACCAGAATTCCTCAATAGAATTGACGAAACGATTATGTTCCATCCGCTTACAAGAGCAAATGTGGCCGAAATCACTCGAATTCAGCTAGAACTATTGTCTAAGCGTCTGCTAAAAAATGGCTTGAATATTTCTGCTACGCAAGAAGCAATTGAGTGGTTGGCTCAACTGGGATATGACCCACAGTTTGGCGCAAGACCTATCAAACGTGTGATTCAGAAAAAAGTGATGAATGAGTTATCCAAAGAGATTTTGTCGGGGAATATTGATTCTGATCAGCCGATTATCATCGATAATTTTGAGAATAAAATTGTTTTTCGGAAGGGATAAAGACAGAATGAGAGGAAACAAAAAAAAGCCATCTCGGTGAATCGAGATGGCTTTTTTTGAATTGGGTAGGTGGAACGAATTAAGGAATAAGTACCTCGTCAATTATGTGAGCTACTCCGTTTGTTGCAAAATTATCTGTCCCAGAAATTCCTACAGCTGAGGAAGATCCACCTGTAAGCGAAGTTCCAGTTGCATTGAATGTCAAGCTATTGGTTTGCAGGGTGTTGATGTTTTGTCCGTCTGTCAATTGTCCAGCCTGAATGATTCCGTTTGCCACATGGAAAGTCAATACTGAAGTAAGCGTGGCGTTATCAATGTCACTAATTCTGTTCCATGCAGGGTTTGTTCCTAGTAGGTTGACAAAGGCCATGTTGGTAGGAGCAAAAACGGTATAAAAGTTTCCGTTGGATCCATCAAAAGTAGAGACTAAATTCGCTTCGCTAAGGGCAACAACCAAACTGTCTAGACCGGCCGCAACTGCAAGCTGAGCGATAGATTGTGTTGGAGTTGTTGCTGGCAAGTCTGGCACAAGTACTTGGTCCACTATATGGATTACTCCGTTGGAGGCATTTACATCCACCGTTGAGACAGAAATTCCTGTTCCAGTAGTTGCATTCACATCGATAGTTACCGCCCCGGTTGTGTTAATCTTGAAGGTGAATCCTGCCAAAGTATTTACAAAATCACCATCTACTATTTGGCTAGAGGTTACTTTTCCTTCCAATACGTGAAACTTCAACACTTCTGTTAATAATGCAGTGTTGATGTCGCTTATTCTATTCCAAGCTGGGTTTGAGTTAATTAAGTTTTCGAAGGCAAGATTGGTAGGTGCAAATACAGTAAACGGACCTGATCCGTCTCCCTGAAAAGTGGAAACTAAGTTGGCTTCTGTGAGAGCTACCGCCAAACTATCAAAACCTTGCGCGAGAGCAACGTCAATAATATCATCCATTTCTTGAACGGGTGTTACTACTTTGTCCTCTTCATCTTCTTTTTTACAAGACGCTAATACTAAACTTCCTGCAAGCAAGAAATACGATACTCTTAAGATTAATTTATTCATTTGTTAAAGTTTTAATAATTAGTAATGACTTAAAGATAAATCAAAAATATTTTGTTTGACGGATTTTAAAAAAGATTAAACAAAAAAACGATCGAAAAGGGTGTTTTTCCGCATCAGGATGCTATACTTTCATTTTTTTAGCGCTAAGTAGTTTGTTAATAGAGGGTTTTGCTCCAACAATTGTAGAAGCAATAATCAGGACTTCTTCTTTTGGGGGAGTTGAGAAGAGGTTTGACTCTTGATTTTTACTTTTGAAAGCTCATTTCAAAAGGAGTTCGATTTAGGATAGAGTTTCCGAGAGTCAATTCATCTGCGTAGGCGAGTTCGTCACCCACTGATACACCTCTGGATAACATGGAGGTTTTTATACCCAAGGATTCAATTTTTTTGTAAATGTAAAAATTGGTTGTGTCTCCTTCCATGGTGGTACTCAAGGCAAAAATAATTTCTGAGGTTTTGTTTTGGCTTACTTTGGTTACCAATTCCTCTATTTTTAAATCGTTTGGTCCAATCCCGTCCATAGGCGAAATAAGTCCGCCTAATACATGATACACTCCTTTGAATTGAAGAGTATTTTCGATAGCCATTACATCTCTAACATCTTCCACCACACATATCAACGAATGATCGCGATTGGGGTTTGCACATATTTCGCAAACCTCTTTGTCAGCAATGTTTTGACATTGTTTGCAGTAGTTGATGTCGTTTTTTAGTTTTAAAATAGCGGTAGCCAATCCCTCTAAATCTTCTGGATCTTGCTTGAGTAAATGCAGCACAAATCTCAGAGCGCTCCTTTTTCCTATACTGGGAAGTGTCGCAAATTCTTCAACTGCCTGCTCGACTATTTTTGATGGGATATTCATACGGGAGTAAAGATAAATAAATTGAGAAAACAATGCTCGAAAAAAGAAGGATGAATCCAAATTGTTCCCGACAAACAATCAGGAAAAATGTAGAAATGAAACTAAAATTGCACAAAACTGAATTTGTTCTCCTTTCTTTTTTAATTTTGAACCAGTATTAATCCTCTAACATGACAGACATATTGTTGGAGATTCAAACCGATATAAAATGAAATCATTACTCGTACTCTGCACAGCTTCTTTGTTGTTGGCCTGTAGCTTAGGTCAAAAAACTACAAAGAATATGGATAATTTGTCGAACCAGGGAGAAAGAGTTCCAGCCGAAGGACAAAGCAAGGGAGAATTGAAATCGGCAAAAGGAAAAACATTTGGTTTTTACAATGTCGAAAACCTGTTTGACACCATTGATGACCAATACACGATTGACGAGCAGTTTTTGCCTAATTCAGAAAAAGAGTGGAACACAAAAAAGTACAAGGAGAAATTAGAGAATTTATCAAAGGTAATATCTTCTATCGACAAAGATTTTCCTCTTTTTCTGGGGTTTGCAGAAATTGAAAATAAATTAGTGTTGGAAGATTTGATCTCACAAAAAAAATTACAAAAAGGAAACTACGGAATTGTTCATCACGAGAGCCCTGACAAAAGAGGGATAGACGTGGGACTCATTTATCAAAAAGATTATTTGCGAGTGAAAAGGTCAGAAAACTTGGAAGTATCACTTGAATCTGATCCGGATTTTGCGACCAGAGATATTTTGTATATTCAGGGAGAGTTGCAAGGGAAAGATGAAATTCATATATTTTTGAACCACTGGTCTTCGCGAAGAGGAGGGGAAAAGGAAACTGAGCACAAGAGAGTAAAAGCTGCCACAGTCCTGAGAAAGGAGGTAGATAAATTATTAGTAAAAAATCCGTTGGCAAAGATTGTAATCATGGGAGATTTTAATGACTTACCCACTAACAAAAGTATTTACATTACCCTGAATGCGAA
>CBFHVI010000030.1:0-24151 GCA_965658995.1 Flavobacteriales bacterium
AAAGCAATTGAAGAAAAGTACGAGGGTACTTTGAAGTCGATTAAGAACAAAGAACTCGTAATTGGAAAAGTTACTTCTATCGGAGATAGAGAAGTTGTGATTAATTTGGATTACAAATCTGAAGGAGTAGTGCCAATCAACGAATTTAGATACAACCCGGACTTAGCAATTGGTGACGAAGTAGAATTGATTGTTGAAAGACTTGAAAACAAGAAAGGACAATTAGAAGTATCGCACAAAATTGCACGAGTTCACAGAGCTTGGTTGAAAGTAAACGAATGTTTAGAGACAGGTGAAATCATCACTGGTAGAGTAAAATCGAGAACCAAAGGAGGATTGATTGCCGATGTTTTTGGAATTGAGGCTTTCTTACCAGGATCTCAAATTGATGTGAAACCAATTAGAGATTACGATGAGTTTGTAGGAAAAAACATGGAGTTCAAGGTGGTAAAAATTAACCACGAATTCAAGAATGTTGTTGTTTCTCACAAAGCGCTTATCGAAGCAGAATTGGAAGAGCAGAAAAAACAAATTATGTCTGGTCTTGAAAAAGGACAGGTATTACAAGGTATCGTGAAGAACGTAACTTCTTACGGAGTATTTGTAGACCTAGGAGGTGTAGATGGATTGATCCATATTACAGACCTTTCTTGGAAACGAATCAAGCATCCAGAAGAAATCGTTACACTTGACGAGAAAATCAATGTGGTAATCCTTGACTTTAATGACGATAAGAAGAGAATTGCTCTTGGATTGAAACAATTAGAGAAACATCCTTGGGATTCATTAGACGAAGGATTGAAAGTAGGAGACAACGTAAAAGGAAAAGTGGTAGTTATGGCTGATTACGGAGCATTTGTAGAAATTGCTGACGGAGTAGAAGGATTGATTCACGTTTCTGAAATGTCTTGGTCTCAACACTTAAGATCAGCGCAAGATTTCGTAAACGTAGGAGACGAGATTGAAGCACAAATCTTAACATTAGACAGAGAAGAAAGAAAAATGTCGTTAGGTGTAAAACAACTTTCTCCAGATCCATGGGAAGGAATTACAACTAAATATCCTGTAGGTTCTCAGCATACGTCAACAGTAAGAAATTTCACAAACTTTGGAGTGTTTACTGAGCTTGAGCCAGGAATTGATGGATTGATTCACGTTTCTGACCTATCTTGGAACAAGAAAATTAAGCACCCATCAGAATTCTGTAACGTAGGAGACGAATTAGAAGTAGTGGTGATGGAACTTGACCAAGAAAACAGAAAACTTTCTTTAGGACACAAACAACTAGAAGAAAAACCATGGGAGCAATTTGAATCTGTATTTACAGAAGGTTCGGTTCACCAAGGAACAATCATCAAAGTAGAAGCTAAATCAGGAGCAGTAGTTTCATTGCCTTATGGTATTGAAGGGTACGCACCAGCACGTCACTTGAAAAAAGAAGACGGTGAAAAAGCTAAATTGGATGAAGTATTGGATTTCGTAGTATTGGAGTTTGATAACTCGAATGGTAAAATTATTCTTTCTCATACAAGAACGTTTGAAGAAGTTCAAGAAAAGGAAGCAAAACAAGAAAAAGCAAGTACTGCTAAGAATATGAAGAAAGTAAATACAGGTAACGCTGCATCTACTCTTGGAGATATGGTTGACTTGCAAAACTTAAAAGATAAATTGGAAGGAAAATAAAGTTCAATCCTAATTTCATTACAAGACTAAAAACTCTTCTCGAATATCGGGAAGAGTTTTTTTTTGTTACCTTTGTTTCTTAAGAAACAGATTTTTTAATACTCACTTTACCCCGAGACGCTCAATGAGTTTACAAGAGAGAGAAATACTCAATAAAACTGAAATCAATATTCTTATTTCAAGATTAACTCGTCAATTAATCGAAAACCACAATCTTTTTCAACAGTCAGTGCTCATTGGTGTTCAGCCTAGAGGAATTTATGTAGCCAATAGGCTCCAAAAAAAACTGAAGGAGCTCAGTGGCATTGAGGTAGTAACCGGATCGATAGATACCACATTTTTTCGAGATGATTTTAGACGAAAAGAAAAACCTCTTTTACCAAGCGTTACCAACCTCGATTTTTCTATAGAGGAAAAGAAAGTTATCCTCATTGATGATGTGTTGTTTTCTGGAAGAACGGTAAGAGCAGCCATGGATGCTTTGCTCACTTACGGAAGACCTTCGTCCATAGAGCTCCTCGTGCTAGTAGATAGAAGATTCAGCAGAAACTTGCCAATCGAGGCAAATTATGTAGGGAAGTATATCGATACTCTTTCCAATGAGAGAGTAGAGGTGATGTGGCAAGAAATAGACGGAACTGACAAAGTAATATTGGTGAAAAAATGAAAGGACTTAGTACGAAACATTTATTAGGCATTGAGCACCTCGTGAAGGAAGACATAGACATGATCTTTCAAGTGGCAGATAATTTTAAAGACATTATCAACCGTCCAATTAAAAAAGTACCAACACTACGAGACATAACTATTGCCAATTTATTTTTCGAAAATTCAACCCGAACGAAACTTTCTTTCGAATTGGCGGAGAAGAGACTATCTGCAGATGTGGTTAATTTCTCTGCGGCTAGCTCGAGTGTAAAAAAAGGTGAAACCCTCATTGATACAGTAAACAATATATTAGCCATGAAAGTGGATATGGTGGTAATGAGGCATCCAAGTCCAGGAGCGGCTGAATTCTTATCAAAGCACATCGACTCCGTAATTATTAATGCAGGAGATGGAACTCACGAGCATCCCACTCAAGCTTTGCTTGACGCCTATTCTATCAGAGAAAAATTAGGCAACGTAAACGGAAAAAAAGTGGTCATTGTGGGAGATATTTTACATTCTCGTGTAGCTCTTTCAAATATCCATTGTCTTCAGAAATTGGGGGCGGAAGTAAAAGTATGTGGACCTCTTACTCTTATGCCCAAATATATCGAATCTTTGGGAGTAAAAATTGAAACGAATTTGAAGAAAGCGTTGGAGTGGTGTGATGTGGCAAATATGTTGCGAATTCAGCATGAGAGACAAGAAATAAAACATTTTCCTTCGCTCAAGGAATATACTTTACAATACGGATTGACTCAACAAATCTTGGATTCAATAAAAAAAGAACTAGTCATTATGCACCCCGGTCCGATCAATAGAGGAGTAGAAATTTCAAGTGAAATTGCTGACTCTGACAACGCAATTATTCTGGATCAGGTTGAGAATGGTGTGGCAATCAGAATGGCGGTAATCTATCTGCTCGCAGGAAAGATTTAACTTTGAATTGTACAAAATTTATTCTATCTTAGGATATAAATTTTTTGGCCCTAATCCAAGTGAGCATTACAATCGAAGAAAAAAGCAACTACAGTTTACTGAAAATCAGAGAAGAAAAACTAAATAGTGTGAATTCTCTTGATTTAAAATCACAATTAGTCTCCTTGAGTAAACAAGGTTCAAAGAACATTATTGTGGACATGGACGATGTGCAATTTTGCGATTCGTCTGGTTTGAGTGCTTTACTTATTGGAAACAGATTGTGTAAGGAGCAAGAAGGAAAATTTGTGATTAATTCCCTTCAAAACATGGTAAAAAAGATGATTGAGATTTCTCAATTGGATAAAGTGCTACATATCACAAACGAAATGAACCAAGCCGAAGAGATGATGAGCTGATCTTGGAGGTGAAAATTCCCTACTTATGAAAAATATACTAGTTACCTCACTTCTCTTATTAGGACTTGAAAGTTATTCTCAAACTTGCGCGGTGGATATCACTGGGTTAAATACCTACATAGCTCCAGATACGTGGGGAATTATGCCAGACACAACGGACAATTTGCCACCTGCTCAAATAGGAGTTCAGTACGATACATTTTTGTCGTTTAAATTACCTCAATATGCCAATGAGTTGGATCCAACGTTACCCGCAATTCAATTAGCAACGTTGCAATTGATTAACATTTCGGGCCTTCCGGCTGGTATTTCTTTTACTTCTTCTGCCTCAACTAGCGACAGTATTTTTTGTAATACTGCCGATTGTAAATGGAATGGAGGAGCTTATGGGTGCCTAAGAATAATAGGAACTCCCTCTGTTACTGGGACATTTCCTTTAGTAATCACCTTGGAAGGAAAAACAATAGGAGGACCCTTAGCTCAAACCGGAACTGGTGATATAAATGGATATCGAATAGAGATCAATCCAGTTGGGTTAGAATCAAGAAAGTCCGTTGAATTAACAATGAACCAAAACTTCCCAAATCCATTTGTGGAATCCACTCTTATAACTTATTCAGTGAAGACACCGTCATTGGTCAATTTCACTGTCATGTCTTTACTAGGTGAAAAAGTATTTACCAACACGTACCAAGCAAAAGAAGGAGAAAACACCATTCCTTTTCGGGCGGATAATTTGAGTAAAGGAATTTATTTTTATTCTCTTGAAATAGAAGGTAAAAGAGTCACCAAACGAATGGTAATTACGAAATAATAATACCAAAACCCATTACCAAGCCAGCAATATTCTCACGAGTAAATCTGGCTTTTTTTATGTTGTTTTTTCTTGGGTCTATTTCAAAGTCTCTCGCAGAAGTTAAGTCCGAGTGGGATAAGTTGGTTCGGTTAAAAATCGAAAGCGAAAGGGAAGAGTCCTCAAATACTGCTTCCGTTAAATTACACTCGGTAAAATCAACTTCCTGAATTTCGCACCGTGTAAAGAGCGTCTTACTCAGGTTAAGTTCATAAAAGGAGCTTAAATTCAAGTTACAGTCTTCAAAATTTAGTTTTAAGAGAAAAGAATTGATCCCTGAAAAATCAAATCCAATTAATTTACAACCAGAAAACAACACAGTTTTAAATGAGGCATTGTCTGTCTTTAAGTTACTCAAATTACATTCTTTGAATTCGCAATCTACAAATTCGTAATTGGCGAATGTTTGACCAGAAAAATCACATTGAATAAACAGACAATCTCTATAAATTCCGGGCTTCAAAGCTGTTAAATTTCGGTAGGTTTGGTCAGTTTGTTCTACGAACATTTTACAAGTTTTAGGGTTGTGAATGAAGTTTTGTTTCTTATCGCAAGGTAATAAATACCTCGTGAAAGATGGCTTAGTTCTACTTTGAAATTGTCTGTCAAAGTTCCCCTCATTACAAGCATACCTTCTTGAGATAACAAGCTAAACGTTGAGTTATTTGATACTTCCTTTAGTTCAATATGTGTAGTAAATGGATTGGGATTGCCTGTAACTTTTTTCTTTGTGTATTCTTTTGTTCCTGTAAAGTAGTTACAGGAATACGATGAAAAAATCGGTGAAATAATGTAGTTCCAAAAAATCGAGAATATTTGAGCAAAACTATCTGCCAATCGGGCACGAATGGCTGGATTTGCGCGTACATCCCAGTTGTGTTCTATCTGAACAGCATCAATTGTTCCTCCAGTTTGAGAGTCAAACTGCCTAGTGTTATAGCCTCCATTTCTATCGGTTATTGTAGTAGGAGATTCATGTTCTCTGTGTGGAGCAGACAGAATTACAGGAAGATTTCCAGCCTGATATTCGATAAGGCTATCTTGTCCAAAATAGATAGTACCAGGAAGATATGACTGACTAACTAATAAAGTTACTTTCAATTTTCTTTCTTACCGACAAAATTTCCTATAATTCTAACTGGCACAAGTATTGATTTTAATTTGGTCGATATGGGCATGGTTTAATTATAATCTATTGCTTATTAGTATTTTAATTAATTATAACTAGTTGATAAGATCAATTAACTTTCGGTACGAGATTAATGAGTCTGTCAATTTGACCACACTATTATGAACGAAACAATGGAAGACGGATTTTTACACTTTGCTCAATCAAATGATGAGGGTGAGTTCATTCCGCTAATTACAACAGAGGATGAGGATGAAATGAATAAGGAAGAATTTCCTGATGATTTACCCATTTTGTCTTTGAAAAACAATGTGCTTTTTCCGGGAGTTGTAATCCCAATTACGGTAGGCAGAGACAAATCCATTAAGTTAATTAAAGAGGCTTACGCGGGAAATAAAATACTAGGAGTTGTGTCTCAAAGGAACGACAAAATTGAAGACCCAGGAAGTACAGATGTGCACAAAATAGGGACGATAGGACAAATATTAAAACATTTGAAAATGCCAGACGGTAGCACCACTGTTATCATTCAAGGCAAAAGAAGGTTTGAGGTAGAGGAATTTACTCAAGAGACTCCTTATCTCAGAGCCAGAATTAACACATTCAAGGAAACAAAACCAGACGAAAACGACCCTGAGTTCTTTGCTTTATTTTCTTCCTTGAAAGATTTGGCGTTGCAAATTATAAAAGAATCACCAAGTATTCCGTCAGAAGCTTCTTTTGCCATCAATAATATTGAGAGTCCTACTTTCATGATCAATTTTATTTCTTCCAATCTCAATGCAGATGTTTCGGAAAAGCAAAAGATGCTTGAGGTTTTGGATATGAATGATAGAGCCAGACTTTTGTTGCAAAACTTGACAAATGAATTGCAATTATTGGAACTAAAGAATGACATTCAATCTAAAGTAAGAACCGACTTGGATAAACAGCAACGAGACTATTTTCTTCATCAACAAATGCGTCAAATTCAAGAAGAACTTGGGGACAATCCAGGACAACAAGAAATTGAGGAGTTAAGAAAAAAATCTAACAAGAAGAAATGGGGTAAGAAAGTGAGAGAAACATTTGAAAAGGAGCTAGGAAAGTTGGAGCGCATGAATCCTCAGGCAGCTGAGTATTCGGTTCAATTGAACTACTTACAGCTACTTACAGATTTACCTTGGAAAAAGAAGACAAAAGATGTTTTTGACCTGAAAAGAGCCCAAGAAATATTGGACCGTGATCATTTTGGCTTGGAGAAAGTAAAAGAAAGGGTGATAGAGCATCTTTCAGTGTTAAAGTTGAAAAACAACATGAAAGCGCCTATTATTTGTTTGTATGGCCCACCTGGAGTAGGAAAAACTTCTTTGGGAAAATCAATTGCTGAAGCAATTGGAAGAAAGTATGTAAGAATGTCGTTGGGAGGTGTACGTGATGAAGCTGAGATAAGAGGACATCGAAAAACCTACATTGGTGCTATGCCAGGGAAGATTTTACAGAACCTTAAGAAAGTAAAAACTTCGAACCCTGTATTTGTATTGGATGAGATAGACAAGCTCACGAGAGACTCTCACGGTGACCCATCTTCTGCTTTGCTAGAAGTATTGGATCCTGAGCAAAATTCAGCTTTTAACGATAACTATGTAGAACTCGATTACGATTTATCTAATGTGATGTTTGTGGCTACAGCCAATAGTTTGAATACGATTCAACCTGCACTACGAGACAGGATGGAGATTATTGAAATAAACGGGTACACAATTGAAGAAAAAGTGCAAATAGCCAATAAATACTTACTTCCAAAACAATTGAACGAAACTGGTGTACCTAAAGATAAGGTAATCATCGGAGAAGAGACGTTAGAAAAAGTAGTTGAAAATTATACCAATGAGAGCGGTGTAAGAGGATTGGAAAAAAGAATTTCTAAATTGGTTCGATACAGAGCCAAACAAATTGCAATGGACGAGGAGTACGAAGTTGAAATAAGGCTAGATCAATTGGTAAAAATTCTTGGACCTGCGCATCCAAAAGACAAGTACCAAGGGAATGACATTCCCGGAGTTGTGACTGGCTTGGCATGGACCCAACACGGAGGAGATATTTTATTTATTGAGACGAGTCTTTCTCCTGGAAAAGAAAAATTAACACTCACCGGAAATTTGGGTGATGTAATGAAAGAATCCGCAATTATTGCCATGGAATACCTCAAGTCCAATGCAAAGAAAATTGGGATTGATACGGAGGTTTTTGAGAAAAACAGTGTTCATATTCATGTACCAGAAGGAGCAACACCCAAGGATGGACCTTCCGCAGGAATAACTATGCTAACTGCACTTACCTCTATTTTTATGAATAGAAAAGTAAAGCCGCATTTGGCAATGACAGGAGAGATAACTTTGAGAGGAAAAGTACTTCCTGTAGGAGGAATTAAAGAAAAGATATTGGCCGCCAAAAGAGCCGAAATAAAGGAAATAGTTCTATGCTCAAGTAATAAAAAGGACATTGACGATATAAATCCGAAATATTTGGAAGGACTCGAATTTCATTATGTGGATACCATGATGGAAGTTTTGGATGCAGCATTGGTCTGAGAGAACAAATAGAGTTCCCTCACTGATGGTTCTTAAAGTCAACTTGTAGATTTACAAATATTAGTTATATTTGTTTACTATGAAGAGATTGAATGCTTTGTTGTTGGTAGTTGTTCTAGGTCTGTTTTCTTGCAAGGCAACTAAGAGGAGTACCGAAAACGAAACCGTTCAAGAACCTTGTGTTCCCAATACAATGGAAAGTTGTGTGTGCACTACGGAAATTAATCCAGTATGTGGATGTGATAATAAAACATATCTCAATCCTTGTCACGCTCAATGTAGCAACGTAACTTTTGTACCGGGAAAATGCGAGGAAAAAAATAAAAAGAAATAATTGACGTTAAACTCTAAGAACATGAAAAAAAACATTGTATTTATCGCAGCCGTATCATTTGCAGTTATGGCATTGGCCAGTAGTTGTAACAAACCTTTAGGAAAATGTGACGAGTTTTTCGAAAAAGATTGCAACGTAACTTCTGATTATGCTCCAGTGTGTGGATGTAACGACAAAACCTACGCCAATAGATCTTATGCAGAATGTGCAGGCGTGGAATATGTGAACGGATCTTGTGACTAATATTTTTGTTGATAAGAAGAAAATTCTTACCAAAAAAAATAGAAAAATAAATTGAAAGCAAGTACAATAAAATTGGCAACTCTACCTAAGATTACATTTATTGTACTTGCTTTTGTGTGTCTTACTAGTTCGTTTTTTGCACAACTAGGAGGAAGCTCTTCCTATCAGTTTTTGGAATTAGCCAATTCCTCGCGTATTCAAGGGCTAGGAGGGAAGAATATTTCTCTTTCCGATAGTGATGTAAACCTTACTCTTACCAATCCAGCTCTCTTGGACTCCACTCAAACTGGTAATGTAACCCTTAATTATCACAATTATATTGGAGATATTAATTACGGTTTCTCCTCTTACACTCACCACGTAAATAAGATTGGTACGTTTAATTTGGCAATGATGTATGCAAATTATGGCAAATTTACCAGGGCCGATGCTACTGGTCAGATAAATGGAGAATTTGTCGCGAATGACTTTTCTTTTATTTTGGGATATGGCCGAGCCATTGATTCCAACATACGAATAGGAGGAAATATAAAGTTTTTAAATTCTATTTATGATTTTTATTATTCGAATGGATTGGCGATAGATTTAGCAGCTAGTTACCACAAACCAAATTCACTATTTTCGGCAGGAGTGGTCATACAAAATTTAGGTTTTTCATTTTCGAAATACTCCGAGAATGAAGCGTTACCACTTGATATTCAAGCGGGAGTCACCTACAAATTAAAGCATGCTCCCTTCAGATTTTCTTTAACCTTAGCCAATCTTCAACAATGGGATTTATCCTACGACGATCCATTAGCACCGCAGGACTTTGATCCCAATACATTTGAACCAATTCCACCTTCCGAACCAAATTTTTTAGAAAAAGCAGCGGGACACATGTTATTTGCCACAGAAATTGTTTTTTCTAAGAATTTTAATATTCAATTAGGGTATAACATCAGAAGACGACAAGAACTACGTTTTTTAGATAAAAAAGGAATGGTAGGGTTTTCAGGCGGTGTAGCTTTTCGCGTAAAAAAGTTCCACCTAAACTATAGTCTAGCCAGCTACAATTTGGCAGGTAATTCCCATAGTTTTTCAATTACCACCAATATTCACGATTTTAGGCAAAAGAATTAGTGTAATTCTTGCACATTCATTTGTTTACAAATGAAATATTATTTCTACTTTCAATTCAATTTTACACTTAAATTTGGATATGAAAAAAGAAATTATCAAAGGCACATTTTTTGGAGTCATTCTGCCATTTTTATTTGTGGCCTTCCTTTATTTGATTTTTTATGTATTTGAAAAAAGAATAACAGATCAAGTAGTGGGATCTGGATTGCTTTTTGGTCTAGGTTTGAATGCTGTATTGCTCAGGAGGTGTTTTAAACACGACCAGGATTACATGGCGCGCGGTGTGATGATTTCTTCCTTCATTTATTTTTTTATTTGGTTGTATAAGTACGTTTTATAAATAAGAAATAAATGAACTATTACATTATAGCAGGTGAGGCGTCTGGAGATATGCATGGAGCTAATTTAGTGGCAGAACTAAAGAAGAGACAACCCACAGCACAGTTTAGAGGATGGGGTGGAGATAAAATGAAAGCAGAAGGAGTCGAAATAACCAAGCATTACAGAGAGTTAGCTTTTATGGGGTTTGCGGAAGTTCTTTTAAATATCAGAACTATACTCGGAAATTTTAAAGTGTGCAAGAAAGAGGTGTTGGATTTCCAGCCAGATGCAGTTATTTTGATTGATTATCCGGGATTTAACTTACGGATGGCGGAGTTTATTCATTCTCAAAAACTCACGGTTTTTTATTATATCTCTCCCACTGTTTGGGCTTGGAAAAAAAATCGAGTTGAAAAAATAAAGAAATATGTAGATCGCCTATTTGTTATTTTGCCTTTTGAAAAACCTTTTTACCAAGAGTGTGGATACGAGGTAGATTTTGTAGGTAATCCTTTATTAGATGAAGTCTCCAAATTCAAAGCAAACTATGTGTCGGAGGATTTTAGGCAAAAACATTCTTTGTCTAACAAGCCGATAATTGCTTTACTTCCAGGAAGTAGAACACAAGAAATAAGAACAAAATTACCTGTCATGTTATCGGCAATTGATTACTTTCCAGGCTATCAGTTTGTCATTGGGGGAGCTCCTTCTCAAGAACGAGAAGTGTACCAACAATTTATTCAAGAAAGAGAATCCGTGTCAATCGTCTTTGGCGAAACATACCCGTTATTGATGAATAGCCATGCAGGACTAGTTACATCGGGTACAGCCACCCTGGAAACCGCTTTATTCAAAGTTCCTCAGGTGGTTTGCTACAAAGCGAATCCCATCTCTTACCGAATTGCCAAAATGCTCGTAAAAATCAAGTATATCTCATTAGTGAACCTTATCATGGACAAGGAGGTAGTGACCGAACTTATTCAGCATGACTTAACCGAAAAAAGAGTCTCTGAAGAACTTGGCAACATTATTGAAGGTGATAAAAGACAAAGTATATTGGCTGATTATTCGCGACTAATTGAACAATTAGGTGTTGGCGGAGCCTCCAGCAATACAGCCGAAGGCATTGTAAGTTTTATGAAGTCAAAAAAATGAAAAAGATACTTACTAGTTTACTGCTAGTTTTTATTGCTTTCTCTTTGAAAGCAAGAGAGTTGAGAATTGGTCTTTTTTATGAGAGCAACCCTTCTAGAGTTTCGGTTGACTATAACATTGGGCGTTTTTCTTTTTTTTCTGAAAAACAAACCTACCAAACCCTGAGTAAAAAATCAGATAAAATAGTATTTATTGCCGAGGGAGATAAAGTAACAGCCTATTTCAATAACAAAACAATAGGAACCCATGTTTGGTTTAGGTTGGAGAATAACAGCGAATTAAATAGCCTAAGGTGGAGTGATGGAAAAACATCCAGGCCCTATTTGGGCAGTTTTGTGGTGTATTCTATAAAAGGTAAGTTGAAGGTGGTGAATGAAATTTCTATTGATAAATATGTAGAAGGAGTAATAAAAGGGGAAGCCGGTTACGGATACGAGTTGGAGTATTATAAGGTACAAGCGGTAATCTCAAGAACTTATGCTTTGCATCATCAAAAACACAAAAAAGAGGGGTTCGATTTATGCGATCATACTCACTGCCAAGTGTACAAGGGAATAAATGACAGAGAGAACATTGCACAGGCTGTACAAGAAACTTCGGAGGAAGTACTAGTGGATTCTAGCCTAAATTATATCAATACGTTGTTTCATTCAAACTGCGGAGGAAATACAGTGACAACTGATTTTGTTTGGAGTAAAAAGCTTCCTTGTATGGAAAGTGTAAAGGACACGTTTTGTTTAAATTCGAGGCAAGCAAAGTGGAAAAAAACCTTATCTAAAAATTCTTGGATTGCATTTCTTTCCCATTACACAGGAAAACCTACATCGTATTTTTCGGGGAAAAAACTGGATTTTGAACAATTTGAAAGAAAGCAATATTACTCAGTGGGTAATCACAAGGTTCGGTTAGTTGATATTCGAAAAAAGTATAAGTTGAAATCTACCTATTTTTCGGTGTACGAAATCGGAAATCAAATCGTATTAATTGGAAGAGGTTATGGTCATGGAGTAGGCCTTTGTCAGGAAGGTGGGATCGTGATGTCCAAAACACATACTTACAAAGAGATCTTGTATTTTTATTACCAAGATGTATCTATAATGAGTATTGCTAAAGTAGAGTATTATCGGTTATTTTAATAGTTCATTTCCTATAATCTCTAATTTTTCATAAAATTCTGAACCGTATTTAGTAATAAGAGGTTCTTTCAAGAATTTGTAAACAGGTACTTTTAACTCTTCTCCTAGGGCACAAGCAGGAGAGCAAATGTCCCATCTATTGTAATCGAGAGCATCGTAATATTTTAATTTTTTTACTCGGATGGGGTACAAATGACATGAAATAGGTTTGTTGAATGATATGTTCCCTTCTCGATACGATTTTTCTATAGCACATTTTGCCGTGTTCGTTTCATCAAAAAATACAAATGCACATTCTTTGTTATTCACCAAACTAGTCACTAGCTCTCCATCGAAATCTGCGTATGCTGCGCCTTCAGCTTTTACTTTGTCGATACCCTCCGGGCGCATATATGGAACAATCTTATCCAAATTTTGTTCAATAAGTTCTTTCTCCTCAGATTCAAGAGGAGCCCCTGCATCACCCTCTACACAGCAAGCACCTTTGCAGGCAGATAAGTTACACACAAATTGATTCGTAAATATTTCTTCGGAGATTAACTTGTCTTCTAATTCTATCATTTTCATTTCCTTATGGGAGTGTAAAAATACAATTATTTCATCCCAACAAAAAATGTTTCTTTCGAAGGAGAGAAAAGGCGGAATGATAGAGCCAACAAATAAAAAATGGAAACTTAGAATTTGTGTATTATTGGTTAGAATCTTTGACTGTTCGACTTGTGAACCTATTTGTGGGGTTAGTGTTGTAATGAAAGATAATCCCGATATGATAGTGGAAATTGGGTCTCATACAGATTGTAGAGCTTCCAAGAGATACAACGAAAAATTATCAGCTCGAAGAGCAAAATCTGCCAGAGAGTATGTAATCTAAAAGGGATTCGAGCCATACAGAATTTATGGAAGAGGTTATATAGAAACTAGGTTGCTAAATGGATGCGCGTGTGAGCCAACAAATAAATCGGACTGTTCGAAAGAAGAACACCAACTAAACAGAAGAACGGAATTCAGAATTGTTTCGGAAGGTACCGGTGTTGAGAACAGAAGCACAAATAGTTTCTAACAGAAAGTATAATTCGGTGAATAAATCCTCAGTTGGGCCTGTCCAACTGAGGATTTTTTTTTAAATGAAACCAAGAGAAAGAGTCACAATTTTCATATTTTTGAAAATAATAAAAAACAAACATGAAAGAAATATACATACTATCAGCAGTAAGAACTCCAATAGGAAGTTTTGGAGGGTCATTATCAACAGTTCCAGCGACCAAATTGGGAGCAACTGCCATAAAAGGGGCAATGGAAAAAGCAGGGATTTCTACCACAGACATAGATGAAGTGTTTATGGGAAATGTATTACAAGCAGGACTAGGTCAGGCACCTGCTAGACAAGCCGCTATGTTTGCAGGAATTTCTAACACAGTACCAGCAACTACAGTAAACAAAGTATGCGCCTCTGGTATGAAGTCAATTTCGCTTGCTGCACAGTCAATTTTGGCTGGTGACAATGAATTAGTAGTAGCAGGTGGAATGGAAAACATGAGTATGGTTCCTCATTATATGCAAGCTAGAAATGGACAGAAGCTAGGAAACATCTCTTTGCAGGATGGAATGGTATTGGATGGATTGACAGATGTATACAACGATTACCATATGGGGAATGCTGCTGAGTTGTGCGCAAAAGAGTGCAATATTTCACGAGAAGAGCAAGACGAATTTGCTATGGAATCGTACAAAAGAGCAGCTAAGGCATGGGAAAATGGAAACTTTAAAGAAGAAGTGATTCCAGTAGAAGTACCACAACGAAGAGGAGACGCTATCATAGTAAGCGAAGACGAAGAGTATAAAAATGTGAAAATGGAAAAAATTCCAACCTTGAGACCTGTGTTTCAAAAGGAAGGTTCGGTAACAGCTGCAAACGCTTCCACCTTGAATGATGGAGCTTCGGCTTTAATAATATGCTCGAAAGAAAAAGCAGAAGAGTTGGGAATAAAACCAATCGCAAAGATTGTTAGTTACGCAGACGCTGCGCAAGAACCAGAATGGTTTACTACAGCTCCTTCGAAAGCTTTGCCAATAGCATTGAAAAAAGCTAACTTATCAGCAAGTGATGTTGATTATTGGGAGTTAAATCAGGCATTTTCTGTTGTGGGATTGGCGAATATTCAAAAATTGGGATTGGATGCCGCGAAAGTAGATGTAAACGGAGGGGCAGTGTCAATCGGTCATCCGCTGGGGAATTCGGGTTCTAGAATCATTGTAACCCTTATCAACGTGCTGAAACAGAATGGAGGAAAGATAGGTGCTGCCGGGATTTGTAACGGTGGTGGAGGTGCTTCTGCAATGGTTATCAAAAATATTACGTAACTCACTCTTATTTAGCATCTTTTCGTCCATAACCGAAATTGACTCAAAGTGCTAAAAAAGTTTATTATTTACATTAAAGCTAAGGAACGGAGTAAAATGTCCTGATGTTCAGCATTTATTGTTTACACGAATCGAATTTACTCTCTTGTATAAATAATTGCTATAGAACAAAAACATAAAAGGTCAGTTGATACATCAACTGACCTTTTATTTGTATCTAATTGTCGACTCTTTTCAAATACATTTTAAATCAGATAAGAGTGGGGGAGTGACTTCCTTTAATGCTCAAGTAGTGGACCAAAAAAAAGCGCTCTTGTAGAAGAGCGCTTTTTTTGTTTGAAAAAGTTGTGTTAGGCTTTCCCCAATTGCTTGAGCATCTTTCCGTGATAGTAGATCGCTTGCAAAAATGTTTTGTGACTGTTGTAAGGAACATTAAATTCTTTGGCAGTCTCCTTCACAATCTTGGATAATTTCTTGTAATGCACGTGGCAAATGTTTGGAAACAAATGGTGCTCTACTTGGTAATTCAATCCCCCAACATACCAAGCAAAAATTCTGCTTTTTGGAGCAAAGTTACTGGTTGTTTGCATTTGATGAATAGCAAAGTTGTTCTCGACAGTCAAATCATCAGAGGCGGTCACAAATTCAGTTTCGGGCACTACGTGTGCGGGCTGAAACACAATTCCTAAAATAAACCCAGCAATGTAGTGCATTACAAACACAAACAAAACCACCCAATACCATGAAATAGGAAGGATAATGATTGGCAAAGCAATTATTAATGTGTAGTAAAACAGCTTACTAATAACCAACTTCACCATATTTTTCTTGTATGATTGATTGAAGTTTTTCAATAAATCTTTGTCTTTGTATCGTTTTAATTGCTGAAAATCTTTTGTTGTCATCCACATTACTGTCATGAGTCCATAAAAGAACCACGCATACAGATATTGATATTTATGAATCGGTTTCCATTTTTCGTCTGGTGAAAACCTCATGATTCCAATCGTAGAGATATCCTCATCATATTCGTGTACGTTCGTGTAAGTATGGTGAAGAACATTGTGTTGAATTTTCCAATTAAGTGCGTATCCGCCCACTAAATTAATAATTCTTCCTACCCATTTATTCACGTTTTCTTTTTTGGAATAGGCTCCATGGTTTGCATCATGCATGATCGACAATCCTACACCGGCCATTCCAAATCCCATAGTAATGTACATCAAAAACACCATCCAAAATCCAGAAACAACTCCTGTAAGTATCAATAATAGTGGGACGAGATAAACCAAAGTAAGTACGATTGTTTTTATCACCATACTTGTATTGGCGTACTTTGAAATGTTGTTTTCTTTGAAATAAGCCCTTACTCGCTTGTTAAGGGTAGAAGAAAAATCTTTACCGATGGTGTGTGAAAACCTTAGTGGTTTTAGTTCTTTTGTAGCTGAACTCATGCAATGTATTTTTTGAATTGTTACAAAAATACCCAAAAAATCACTGACAAAGTTTAAAATACAACTTTTTTATAAGAAGGCAGTGTGCACAACTTGTTAAAATAAGGTTAATTTCTAGAGCCAAAAATTGTACTTCCTACTCTTACAATCGTGCTACCATGCTGAATAGCAAGTAGATAATCTCCACTCATTCCCATGGATATTTCGGTTGCTTCTGGAAATGTGATTGATGTCAATTTGCTTATTTCGACTAATTTTTTAAATTCCCTCGTCAATATATCCAGATCTGAAGTGAAAGTAGCCATTCCCATCACACCTTTTATTCGAATGTGATTGAGTTCTTTCAATTCTTCAGAATTCAATAGTTCGATTCCTTCTTGTTGGCTAAATCCATATTTTGATTCCTCTTGGGCGATATGAAATTGAAGCAAGCAATCAATAATTCGATTATTTTTAGCTGCTTCTTTATTTACTTCTCTTAACAATTTGAGTGAGTCTATAGAGTGAATCATGGAGATGAAAGGGGCTATTTTTTTCACCTTCTTACTTTGTAAATGGCCAATCATGTGCCATTCAATGTCTTTGGGTAGAGAATTGAATTTGTCCACTAATTCTTCCACTCTGTTTTCACCAAAAACTCGTTGTCCCACGTTGTACAAAATTTTAATATCCTCTTTGGGTTTGGTTTTTGAAACCGCGACCAGGCACACCTGTTTAGGAAGAGTTTGTTTAACTTTTTCGTAGTGTTGAATTAACGAATTACTCATAGAAAAAGGAATTTAAAAAAAAGCCATCCAGAGAATCGGGATGGCTTTTCAGGTTGGTTGTGACCTCGACAGGATTCAAACCTGTAACCTCCACAGCCGTAATGTGGTGCACTATTCAGTTATGCTACGAGGCCCTTTGCGGTTGCAAATATAGTATTATTGAATGAAAACTTATTTTTTTGAGGGTTTTATTTCCCCAGTAGTTTCCATTTCTATCAATTTTTGTTGAATATCAGCGATTCTTCGTTCATCACTTGGGTGAGTACTCATAAACTCAGGTGGTTTTTGTCCTCCTTGCTGGCTCATTTTGGTCCAAAAAGAAACGGCCGAATAAGGGTCGTATCCCGCGTTATTCATAAATATCAATCCCATTTCGTCAGACTCCGACTCGTGTTTTCTTCCAAATTTTAGCATTCCTAGCTGACTACCAACACCCACACTTCGTAGCAAAATTGCTTTTCCTAGTCCTGGTGCGGTGTCTGTCATGGCAAGAAAACCTGCCATGCTCGTAATTCCTTGAGCCAAAGTAGCCTGAGACATTCTTTCGTTTCCATGACCAGCAACAGCATGCGCTATTTCGTGTCCCATGATGACAGCAATTTCATCATCCGAAGAGGTGAGGTCAAGTATTCCTGTGTAAAATACAATTCTACCTCCAGGCATACACCATGCGTTTACAGTGGAACCTTCTACTGTATTGTACTGCCAATCAAATCCTTCAATTAATTCTGGGTGTCCAATTTCGTTCATGTAGCTCACAACAGCGGCCGACATTCTTTTCCCAATTTCTGTGACCTTCGCTGCTCTTGGGTCAGTTTGTGGTAGTACATTCGATTGATTTTCTGTGAGGAAATCTCCATAAGCAGTTGCACTCATTCCAATCATTTGACTTTCTGGAAAGAATTGAACTTGTCTTCGGTGTGTAATAGGATTTTTTTTGCAAGAAATTGCAAAAAGAGTTGCCGCAAAGGCAATAATTAAGAGTTTTTTCATCGGTTAGTTTTTAGTTATCTCTGCTGATAACCCGTTGTCTAACAAGGCACTGCAAATAGGTTTTAGCTTCGCAATATTTCCGGTTTTAACCTGACATTTGCCATTGTAATGCACAATGTGTGCACACTGTTCCGCTTGTATTTGGGAGTGTTTACAATACTTGATAAGTGAATTTATCACGTGATCAAATGTATTTACTTCGTCATTGAAAAGGACGATGCTGTGATTCTCCAAAATTGAATCCAGTGAAAGGGTTTTGTCTTTTGTTAATTCCTTAGTCATGTTAGTAATTTAGGCTAAACAGTTACATAGTTATGCAACAAATTTATTCAAAAAACAGAAACAATGTATACTGTTAACGCTTAATTAATTCACAAATTGAATTCCCAAATATTGGTAATAGGCATTACTTTGAGCTTGAGTTGCAAATTCCCTTGCGCTTTCTGGTTGATAGCCCCAAGAAAAAAGTTGCGACAAACGGGTTGCGAGTAGAGAAGTTTCGGGAATTGTAGTTTGTCTGAAAATAGCTTTATCGGGTTTAAATCCAAAGGTTTCGATAAGCTGTTGGTGTTCTTCTGTATTTCTTACAAACAAAGAGTTCAAATTGTCTGCATAAATCAATTCAAATTCTTGATTTTCGTGAAATAGGAATTGATTAAATTGTCTAAATTGAGGATTGTTGAGTGTAACAACATACGAAAAGTTATCCACACTGTCTGCAAAGCTCCAGGGAGTTCCACCGCCTTGAATCGGCATGGTAGGGTTTTGATAAAGAAAGAACACATTATCAAAAAAATTAGTGGGGAATACATCGAGATCCCTAAGATCTATGTACGACTTAAATCCAGGATTGTTATAAATAAGGTAAGAACTGGAGAGGTAATCTACAAAGCCCTTTCCTTGTATGTTTTGTTCTTTTATAAACTTTGAAACTCCTACAGGATTCATCTCAGCTCTTACTTGGAGACCATATTTTTCTTGGGGTAATAAGTGAGAATAGTACATTCCGCTTACAAGTGACAAATAAAACAGCACTTGAATTCCAAGAAGGCTCTTTGTCCATAGATTCAACTTCTTGACAGAAGACAATCTTGAACAAATGATCCAAGTCATCAAAGGAAAAAGACCAATCAGGAAAAAAGGAATATTTCTGAAACTTGTAAGTGATAAATAGAAAAACGCAAACACAACAAGAGTAGGAGCGAGTCCAAATAACGAGGAGGGTTTTTGGAAGATATTCCCTCTTCCTTTCTTGATAAGAATCAAAACGAACAAGAGAAGAAGTATCACCATCCCGATGGATTGAAACTGCCAATATCCATCGGTAGTAAATGAAATTAATTCTTCGGTGTATTTGTTCTCATTTAATTGACCTAATAAGTTGAATGGATGAAGAATCATTTTCATTCCTTGAGGATTGATCCCTACCGCAAGAATAGAAAGTAAGGTGGCTAGGGTTAATTGAATAGGAGGTTTTGCGATTCCCGAAGCATTTTTTTTGGAGAAAAGTAGGTGTTCTATCCAAAGAGAAAGGGTAAATAATACAGAAACAACCATTCCCACACCGTACGCTTCGTGCGTATTTGTCCACACGATTTGGAGTGGAATCATCCAAAAAATAAAAGAAGAATTCGATTTGTAAAATTTTACTAATAGGTAGAGCAACATCGCGGTAAACAAATGCGAAAACATTTCGGGTCGGCCATTTAGTCTATAATTGATTAAGAACAAAAACAAGACACCCATCGCACCAAATGCGGTTACAAAAGACTCTTTTGAAAATGAATTGGAGGTAAAGAGTAGGGAGGTTTTAAACAAAAAGAGCCCCATAAGCAAAGTGACCACAGCCTGAAGGAGAGGAAGAAACTCTACACCAGCATATTCGGCAATAAGTGCCACGATTACTTCACTACCCCATTTTACATTAATCCAAGGATCGCCAGCATAAGTGTAAGAAAAAATGTCGGTTGTTGGGACTTGTCCATTCTCCAATATCCAGTTTCCTGTGGCAATTTGCCACCAAATGTCTGGCTCGTAAATGGATTTTATGCAAGAAACAATTCCTAAAAGGACCAAAAAAAGCAAGGTAATTTTATGGAGTAATTTCATGATGCATTTGGTTTAGTATTGTTCCTTATCGTTGGGAAAATCTTTGGAACGGACGTCCGTGATGTAATGTGAAATAGACTCTTTAATTTGTTCATACAAATTATTGTATTTTCTCAAGAATCGAGGTTTGAACTCGTTGTTAATTCCCAACATATCGTGAAGGACGAGTACTTGACCATCTACTCCTGATCCTGCTCCAATTCCAATAATAGGTACCGACACTTCATGGGCCACTCGCGTAGCTAGTTTGGCTGGAATTTTCTCCAATACTATGGCAAAACATCCTTTGTCTTCCAACAGTTTGGCATCTTCTATTAATTTTTTTGCTTCTTCTTCCTCTTTAGCTCTTACTGTGTAGGTGCCAAATTTGTAAATAGATTGAGGAGTTAATCCCAAATGCCCCATCACAGGAATCCCAGCGGATAGGATTCTAGAGATAGATTCGATTACCTCCGAACCTCCTTCCAATTTTACTGCGTGTGCTCCCGATTCTTTCATGATTCTGATGGCAGAATCTAACGCACTTTTGGAGTTTCCTTGGTAAGAACCGAAAGGTAAATCAACCACAACCAAGGCTCGGTCAATAGCCCGAATTACTGAGGAAGCATGGTAAATCATTTGATCCAGAGTAATAGGCAAAGTAGTTTCGTGACCAGCCATTACATTAGAGGCAGAATCACCTACCAAGATAACGTCTATTCCGGCATCATCGACAATGCGAGCAAGAGAAAAATCATAAGCCGTAAGCATAGAAATTTTCTCTCCATTCGCTTTCATTTCTTGTAAAACGTGAGTGGTAACTTTTTTTACGTCTTTGTGTACTGACATAGGTGTAAAGGTTGATTTGTGGGTTGAAAGGTACTTCTTTTTCAATAAATAGAGAAAAAAACGGTTCCAATTCTAAGCCGATGCTTCGAGAAGGGAACCTCCTTTTTGAGAATAACAACTAGTACCTATTTAAGAAATCAAATAAAGAGACTTCTCGTGGTAATTTTAATTTTCGTTTTATTCGATACCTACTTGTTTCTACTGAACGAACAGTAAGGTTAATAAGTTCTGAGACTTCGGAACTGCTCAATCCTGTTACTATGTAATAACAATGCTTGAGGTCGTTGGGGGTGAGACTTGGGAAACTCACGCTGAGGGATTTGAAAAAATGCGGACGAATCTTCTCAAACTCAATTTGAATTTCTTGCCAATTGTTGTTTCCACTATTAAGAATATCGTCAATGTTTTTCTTTATTTTTTTGACGTATTGTTTTCCTTGGTTGTCGTATTCGAGTAGGAGGGAGTCGAGCTCGCTTTTGGTTTTATTGAGTGTACTATTAATGTTCGAAAGCTTAATAGTTTTCAGGTATAAATCTGTTTCTTGCTGCCTCAATAATTCTTCAATCTTCTTGTTTTTCTGCTCGAGTTCTTGATTTTTGGTTTGAATGATTTGATTAGAGACCCTGATTTTTTCCTCGTTTTGTTTCTTCTCAGTAATATCCATGCACAGTCCAGTCACCTCAATGAGCGTTCCGTTTTTATTACGAATAGGGTACATTTTCTTCAAAATATACTTGATTTCCCCGTTGTTGTGCTTTATTCTGTATTCAAATGACGTAAACTCTTTTTCTCTTAAGACCTCACAACCGTTATCAAACAAAATTCGATCTTCTTCTAAAATGTAATTGTTATTGAAAATTTCTTTTTCGTAAAATAACTCTTGTTTCAATCCAAATACTTGTTCGCACGAGGGGCTTATAAACTTATATTGTTTATTTATTACATCATATATGAAGAACACATCATCGATGGATTCGTAGAGATTGGTAAAGAGTTTGTTGTTCTTCGCTAGTTCGAGGTTTCGTTTGTGTAAACTCATCGAACTATTAATTATTCGACTATAATTCTTGTACTTTTCTAACCTGTTTTCGTACGTTCCATCTTCTTCAATTGTTTCATCTATTCTTAAAAATCCAATGAAATTAAGGTTGTCAATCAACGGCAAGAAATAGCAAATCCTATTATCGTTGAGTTTGAATTGCATCTTTTCTGCTAGATCGTCTGAGGATTCTATGAGTAATGGCTCTCCGTCTTTTATTCGGGAATAAATCCCGTACAATTCATTAAAATTAACTTCTTTTGGCACCACCAAATCGGGAAAAGATTGTTCGAATCTATTGTATTGATAATCTTTGATAAAGGTGTTTTTCTTTGTGCTAAAAAAATAAATGCTCACCACATCAAAATTCAGAAAATCAACCACTCTATCTAAACCTAAATCGGCTTCGGTGTGGTAGTTAGACGAAACCATAAAACGCTGAAAAGTGTTGTACAAAGTAGCAATCGCGTTTTGTTGATTGGTTATTTCAGAATACAGTTTGGCTCTTTCCGAAATGTCTCGGGAGGTGGCAATGATGTATCCTTTCCCATCCACTTCTTTGTATCGTGCCAACACCTCTACAGGAAATTTATTACCCGTATTTTTATTAAGGTTTATCCCTTCAATTTTTAATATTTTCTTCTCCTTTAACTCTTGCACATGTGCTTGCCATTTGAGGCTGTTTCTCTCGCCAAAAACCTTCTCAAAATCAGGAACGTAATAGTTTGAAACTTCTTCTTTTTGAATACCCAAACGCTGAGAAGCCACTTCATTTAGGAATACAAGACGACCGCTCTCATCGGCTACCTGGAGCCCATCGGCCGAAGAATTAGAAATTTGAAATAATAAGTTATAATCTATTTGCATGGTATTTGTTTGATTATATACAATGTTACTACAATCATTTTTCTTTCGCAAATATTTTTCTTAAAATCATGTTAATTGTTGTGTGAATTACAACAGTTATACGTCAAATTTATACTAGTGGAATTTTTCTAAAAATATATCTTACATATTGCTAATTAGTTATTTAAATTAATTTAAGTCTTGTTTGTATTCTTATTTACTACATAAAAACTACAAAAAAATCTAGTTTCAGTAATATTTAAACATCAAATTCATTATGCTTTATTATAAATAGTTATAAAACAGATGTTTAAGTCATATAATAATTGTTAAAATACTGAATAACAAATATTTACTATTTTAAATATTTATATATACTACAAAATCACATCTAATGACTCAATCCAGACTTAAGATGACCCTAGTTTTCGCTTTATTCGCATTCTGATATAATATAAAAATTATGAAGTTAAATATCGCAAATCGCATAAAAACTATGCACCACACTAAAAATCAAGGTATGAAAAGAAAATTATTTTCGCTTATTGTTCCATTGTTTCTGATGACGTTCTCTTTCGCTCAGACAATGACCTTAACAAGCTATCAAACTGGAGTAGCAAGTGACATATCCGTAAACTTTGCAATTTCAAATGCCACAGGAGTGGTTGGGGCGCAACTTTGGATACCCAGTGCCACTGGAACATACCAGTCGCTCTCTTCTCCGGAATTAATTGTCAAAGTGAATGGAGTAAACGAGGTACCTGTATCAGCGACAAGTTTTGATTGGGGTGGCGCGTTTGCGGTAGATTTAAGATTCTCATCTACAATACAAGTGGGTGATGTAATAGACATTTCCGTGACTGGTCTCATGATAAATCCTACCAGCGCTGGATCACAAACTGGGACGTATAGAACTGTTTTAAGTAGTGGCGGAGGTGTAGAAACCTTTACTGAAGTCTTAAATTTTACGACCCCGGTTTTGCCGCCAACCATCACCTCATTTTCACCAAGTAGTGCAGAAGTAGGGGATGCAGTTACAATTACTGGAACAAACTTTAGTGCAACAGCTTCTAATAACGTAGTTTATTTTGGAGGAGTGAAAGCGAATGTAACATCTGCAACAGCCACTCAGTTGGTAGTTACGGTTCCTGCTCATGCAACATATCGACCTATTTCTGTCTTAACAAATGGTTTGTTGGCTGAAAGTTCGTTGTCATTTC
>CBFHVI010000031.1:0-23275 GCA_965658995.1 Flavobacteriales bacterium
CCTTTATTATCCGTTAATCGTCCGTCATCCAAAACTTGCAACAGAATATTAAACACATCTGGATGAGCTTTTTCTATTTCGTCTAACAAGATTACTGAGTATGGCTTTCTTCTCACAGCTTCGGTCAATTGCCCTCCTTCCTCGTAACCAACATATCCCGGAGGTGCTCCCACCAATCGAGAAACTGCGTGTTTCTCTTGGTATTCGCTCATATCTATCCTTGTCATGGAGTTTTCGTCATTGAACAAATATTCGCTAAGTGTTTTTGCCAATTCTGTTTTTCCTACCCCAGTTGTACCCAAGAAAATAAAGGAACCAATTGGTTTTTTTTCATCTTGCACCCCTGCTCTACTTCTTCTTATGGCATTAGAAACTGCCTCAACAGCATCCTCTTGCCCTACTACTCTATTTTCAAGAACCGATTCTAACAACAACAGTTTTTCTCTTTCACTCGCCATCATTTTGTTCACTGGAATACCCGTCCACTTAGAAACAACATCCGCAATATCTTCCACCTCTACCTCTTCTTTTATCACCTTACTTTCAATGGCGTTTAACTTTATTTTGCCTTCTTCCATTTCTTTTTGTAACTGAACTATTTTCCCGTATCGGATTTCAGCTACTTTCTCAAAATCACCTTCCCTTTCAGCTCTTTCAGCCTCAAATTTTAACTGTTCAATCTCTTCTTTGGCATTTTGAATTTTCTCTATTGCATCTTTCTCACTCTGCCATTGCACTCTCAGTTCCTGAGATTTTTCTTTCAAATTGGCTATCTCTTCACTCAATTGATCCAACTTCTTTTTGTCCTTTTCGCGCTTTATTGCTTCGCGCTCAATTTCTAGTTGCATTATTTTTCTATCCACTTCATCCAGCTCTTCGGGTTTAGAGTTTATTTCCATTCTCAATTTAGAAGCAGCTTCATCCATCAAATCAATCGCTTTGTCTGGCAAAAATCTATCCGAAATATACCTTTGCGATAATTCTACACAAGCAATAATTGCAGAATCCTTAATCATCACTTTGTGGTGATTTTCATACTTTTCTTTTATACCTCTCAGGATAGAAATAGCATCCTCTGTAGTTGGTTCATCCACTAATACTTTTTGAAACCTTCTTTCCAATGCTTTGTCCTTTTCAAAATATTTTTGGTATTCATCCAAAGTTGTTGCCCCAATCGATCGCAGTTCTCCACGAGCCAAAGCGGGTTTCAGAATATTAGCAGCATCCATTGCTCCTTGTCCTCCTCCAGCACCAACCAATGTATGTATTTCATCAATGAACAAAATAATTTCCCCTTCGCTTTTAGTTACCTCTTTGACGACAGCCTTCAATCTTTCTTCAAATTCCCCCTTGAATTTCGCTCCAGCAATCAAAGCTCCCATATCCAAAGAATATATTTGTTTTGTTTGTAAGTTTTCGGGCACATCATTACTAATTATTCTGTGAGCAATTCCCTCAGCAATAGCTGTTTTACCTGTTCCTGGTTCTCCAATAAGAATTGGATTATTCTTCGTCCTTCTTGTTAAAATCTGAAGCACTCTTCTTATTTCTTCATCTCTTCCTATTACTGGGTCTAATTTCCCATTTTTAGCCATCTCATTTAAGTTGTTGGCATATTTTTCGAGAGATTGATACGTATCTTCCTGAGATTGGGAAGTAACCTTGTCACCATTTCTTAAGTCCAAACTGTGTTTTTTTAATTGTTTATTTGTTAAGTTATGCTTCTTCATTATTTCTGAGACTCTATCTTTTGAATCGCTCAAGGCAAATAACAAATGATCTAGTGCTACAAATTCATCGCCCATTTTGGTTGCGTAATTTTGCGCAGTTGCAATTGATCGACTTGCTGCCGAGGACAACTGAATATTTCCACCAGTTACTTTTGGGTAACTAGAAACCAATGATTCTATTTCATTTTCAAATGCAGAGGCATTTATCTCCTCTTGCTTTATCAAATAAGGTAAAATGGTTGTATCTACATTTAATAATCCATTGAGGATGTGTCCGTTTTCTATAATCTGTTGTCCATTTCTTTGGGCTATATTTTGTGCCTCTTGTATGGCTTCTTGTGTTTTTATTGTAAATTTTTCTGGATTCATCTTTTCACTTTTTTGAATACACTTTTTTTCAATCAAAACTAAAACCAATCCTACAACTCTCTGAAAACAAGAAAGTTTGTCACAAAAAATAGATTTCAAATGTCTTTTTGTCTGAAAATCTAAAAGTTACCTGACGAAATTTACAAAAAATCGAAAGCTGGGCATGTGGAGTAAGAAGTATTTTAGTAATTTGGTACGAGATTTGAATCTAACTGAAATAAAACAATCAAAACAATGAAAAAATTTATCGTAACAGGAGCAATATTTTGCTCTCTAATATCTTGTGAAGTTGCACAACAAATAGCAGGAGAAATTTTACTTCCAACTGAGCAAGGCGAATCCAAATTGACCAATTCGGAGGTAATATCTGGACTGAAGGAGGCACTAAATATTGCTATAAATAATTCCTCTTCCCTTGCTTCCAAATTAGATGGATTCAATGGAAACAATTTGATTAGGCTTCCATTTCCTCAGGATGCTATTCGAGTAAAAGAATTTTTGGATGACAAAGGATTGCTTCAAAATCAAATAGCTAAATTTGAAACTACCTTGAATCGGGCTGCAGAAGACGCTTCGAAAACAGCTGGACCGATATTTATTGATGCCATAAAAAATATGAGCATTCAAGACGGATTCACCATTTTAAAAGGAGGTGAAGGTGCTGCTACAAAATTTCTCAAAGAAAAAACAACAGCTCAACTTATTGCTGCATTTTCGCCTATCGCAAAAGCTTCAATGGACAAAGTTGAACTCACCAAACAATGGAGCCCATTGGCTGATTTGTACAACAAATCAACAATTTTGACTGGAAAGGAAAAAGTAAATGCCGATCTTGACGAATACGTTACTAACAAAGCCATAGACGGACTTTTTACGCTAATGGCGCAAGAAGAGAATAAAATCAGAAAAGATCCTACTGCTAGAGTTACTGATATTCTTAAAAAAGTTTTTAGCACATTAGATAAGTAGAATTTAGATTTTAGATTTTAGATTTTAGATTTTAGATTTTAGATTTTAGATTTTAGATTTTAGATTTTAGATTTTAGAAAAACACGAAGACTTCTGAAGATATTGGACTATCCAGAAATAAATTCTTCACAAAACAGTAAACAATGAACGCGAGATTAAATGAATCAGAAAGTCCACTTGAGGAATCTGAATTAGTGATTAATGAAGATGGGAGTATATTTCATTTACACTTATTACCTCATCAACTTGCCGACACAGTATTATTAGTGGGTGACCAAGGGAGAGTTGAACAAATCTCAAAAAACTTTGATTCCATTGAACACAAAACAGCAAACCGAGAATTTGTTGCTCATACTGGAATCTACAAAGGGAAAGAAATTACCGCTCTTTCTACTGGAATTGGTGCCGACAACATTGATATTGTGATGAATGAACTGGATGCCTTGGTGAATATTGATTTGGATAGCCGATGCATAAAAAAAGATAAAAAATCACTGAATTTGATTCGAATAGGAACTTGTGGAGCTTTGCAGCCCAACATTCCTGTTGATTCCTATTTAGTATCAGAATTCGGATTAGGTTTTGATGGAATTGCTGGATTCTACAGCCATTTATCCACAGAAGAAGAACTAGACTTTGAAAAAGCTTTTTTTTCTCAGGTAAACTGGAGCGTTTCTACTGTAAAACCTTATTTTTCTAAAGGAAACCAAGAACTAATAGACCTACTTAAGCCTGAGGCAAACTCAGGAATAACTGTAACAGGAAATGGATTTTATGGTCCACAAGGTAGAGTCTTAAGAATAAAAACCGCCCAAGAAAACCTGAACGAGCAACTCTCTAACTTTGAATTCAATGGAGTGAAAATCATGAATTTTGAAATGGAAACTTCTGCTTTGTATGCTCTTGGCGGAATGCTAGGCCACAAAACAGCCACCATTTGTGCCGTTATTGCTAACCGTCACTTGAAAGAATACAGCAAAGATTACAAATCAACTGTGGATAAGATGATTGTGTACGTGCTGGAGAAATTGATAGAAAATAAAACAGAATAGGTTAATTTATAACCAACATGCTATAATAACAAAACCTACTTCCTTATATTTGTTTCTGAAACCAATCTAATTTATGAAATTTTCAATTGTCGTTCCTGTTTACAATCGTCCTGATGAGATGAAAGAATTGCTTGACAGCATAGAAAAACAAGATTACAACGACTTTGAGCTGGTTGTGATTGAAGATGGATCTGCGATTAAATCCGAGGATATTTGCAAGGCCTATTCAAGTAAATTCAAAATAAATTATCAATACAAAAAGAACGAAGGACCCAGCATAGGAAGGAACATAGGTGCTAAATTGGCCCAAGGTGAATACCTTATTTTTACTGATAGTGATTGTATTCTTCCTTCGAATTATCTTTCTAAGATAGCCAATTCCATTACTTCTGAATTTCAAGGCTATGGTGGACCAGATGAGTCTCATCCCGATTTTAATAACATGCAAAAAGCCATTGGCTACGCCATGACTTCCTTGCTAACCACGGGAGGGATTAGGGCAAGAAAAAAAAATGAAAAGAACTATGTTCTCCGTAGTTTCAACATGACGATTTTGAAAGAAGCTTTTTTGACAATGGGAGGCTTTCCAACTACTAGGCTTCATCCCGGAGAAGATACAATATTTGGTATTGACTTTTTGAAAGCTGGATACAAAACTAAAATAATACCCGAAGCACACGTATTCCACAAAAGAAGAAACTCTACCAAAAGTTTTTATAAGCAAGTATCTAATTTTGGAAAAGTAAGATATCTGATCACAAAACTTTATCCCGAAACATTTAAAATTACATTTCTGTTTCCTTCTGTATTCTTTTTGCTTGCTGTTGCCGCGGTACTAATTTCTCCATGGATTCTATTGCCTTTGATTCTTGTTGCTAGTTATTTAATCACTATTTTCATTGATTCAAGCATCAAAAACAAATCTATCAACGTTGGAGTGCTTTCTGTAATAACCACCTTAGTTCAATTTACAGGGTATCACCTAGGCTTTACAAGAGCCTTTTGGAAAGTAGAAGTAAAAAAACAAGACGAATTTAATTTAGGAATTATTAAAAAACAACTATGAAAATCAAAGATTTAGCACAATACATCAAACCAATTCACCTCGTTGCTGTTGGTCTTATCTTAGTATTTAACCTAGTTTATTTTGCACCGCAATTGGATGGGAAAATCGTAAAAGCTCATGATGCGATTTCTTCTACTGCTTGGACTAAATTACCAGCAGATTACACTAAGAAGACTGGAGAGCCATCCCAGTGGAACTCGTCTATGTTTAGCGGAATGCCTTGGGGCTTACTTTCTAATGGAATCGAATACAATTATGCACGAAAGTTGAATGATGTTTCTCACTCTTTTTTTTCTTATCCTGCGGGATACATGATAAAAGCCGGGTTACTGACCTACTTAGCTCTGGTTTTACTCGGTATTTCTCCTTGGCTGAGTGTTATCCTAGCTTTAGCTTTTTCCTACAACGTAAACTATGTCGTACTCATTGAAGCAGGTCATGCTAACAAACTAGAGGTACTAGCGGGGTTCCCCCTTCTTATTTCTGGACTCATTTTGGCCTTTAGAGGCAAATCACTGCTTGGGTTTGTAATTGTAAGTTTGTCGGTCTCTATTGCTTTTGTTAGGAATCACCCACAGATGGTATACTATCTCTTTATTTTATTGTTTGTATTTGCTCTGGTGTATTTTATTTACTCAATCAAAAACAAACAGCCGCTTCATTTCTTGAAATCGAGTGCAGTAATTCTTGCTGCTGTTGCCTTGGGTGCTGCATCTAACATTAGCCAAATTATGTCATCAAAGGATTTTTCGGATGACACCATGAGAGGAAAACCAATTCTAGAATCGAACACTGAAACCGCCAACACAAGTAGCAGTGTAAGTGGATTGAATTGGGAATACGCTATGGGATGGAGTTTTGCTAAAGAAGACGTGTTTAGCATCCTGATTCCAAGAGCAGTAGGAGGCTCTTCCAAAGAAGAAATTGGAAAAGCAGAACCAGGAAAACAAACTTTGGCCAATGCTTTGAAAGGAGATGGAAGGTTCAAACCCAAAAAGGATGGAAACTATATATTTGGAATATACTTCGGAGGAATGGGATCAACTGGGGGCTCTGCCTATCTGGGTGCTGCAGTGTTATTCTTATTTCTTTTTTCCATGTTCTTATTAAACTGGAAAAATAGACTTGCTTTTGGTTTTGTGGCAATCACATTAATAGCCCTCTCGCTTGGAAAAAACTTCGAAGCCCTCAACTTATTTTTATTCGAAAACCTACCGTTTTTTAACAAATTTAGAGCGCCTAGTTCAATCATCAATATTTTACCCGCTTTCTTGGTTATTGCCATAGGAATTGGTCTGAATAAATTCTTAAAGGAGGAGAATAAAGCAAAATACATGAAACCGGTACTGATAAGCGCTGGAATTACTGCCGGAATCAGTATCCTATATTACATGTATGCCATGAATGGATACGACAAAATCAATGAAGGACAACCCATGATTGTAGAAGCCCGCAAATCTTTATTGGGAGAAGATGTCATGCGTTCTGTTTTCATTGTTGCTTTAGCTTGTTTGGCCTTTTACTGGTATATCAAAAATAAGATTAAAGCAAACTTCCTAATGATTGGAATCGCTGCCTTAGTTCTGGTAGATTTGGTTCTGGTAGGAAAAAGATACCTTGATGCTGATAGTTTCGTCAATGCATCTACTTACCAAAGTGAATTTAATCCTCGTCCAGTAGATCAACAAATATTTGCAATGGAACCGAAAGGTAGAGCTTATTACCGCGTGTTTGACCAATCCATTCCTACATTTAATGATGCAAAAACCTCATACCACCACAATACGATTGGAGGTTACCACGCGGCTAAACTACAGAGATATCAAGATTTAATTGATTTTCAAATTGCCAAAGGAAACATGCAAGTTTTGAATATGCTTAATACAAAGTACTTTATCAATCAGCAACAACAATTGCAAGTTAACAATCAGGCCAATGGAGTAGCGTGGTTCATCAAAGAATTAACTGAGGTAAACACACCCATGGAAGAAATAAGAGGGCTAGACACCTTGAATACAAGAGAAAAAGCTGTAATTCTTTCTACCGAGTTTAATAAAGAAAATTATGACCAAGTAGGTGACGGAACTGGTTCGATTTCTCTGGATAGCTATTTGCCCAATAATTTAGTGTACTCTGCTACCAATACTTCTGATCAATTTGCCGTATTCTCAGAAATTTGGTATGGACGAAACGACAGCTGGAAAGCATACATAGATGGAGTTGAAACAAAAATAGTGAGGGTAAATTACACACTCAGAGGACTTGAAGTGCCCGCCAATGCCAAACGAATTGAATTTGTTTTGGATCCTCCAGCGAAATATGCCGCAGTTTCAGGATTTACCTCCGGATTTTTACTATTTATGTTAGTGCTACTTTTAGTACTCCCAAAAAAGTACAAGGAGAAGTTAAATTTTGTACCGAAACAAATCAGTTAACCTCAACCTTTTCCCGAGCGCTGCTCGATAGGCTTCAGCCCATTTTCTTGATTGAAACAAGTATCTCACAGCATATAAAAACGTGGAGGGATACCATTTTTTAATCCTTTTCCCTTTGAAAGTTGAATTATTCAAGCCTTTGTATTCAAAGTATTTTGTTTTGATTCCGTAAGTTGAAAAATAGTAACCATAAGGCAAACAAGCCTCTTGAGATTTTGGCGATAAGTTTTCAGTTGATATTAAGCTATATAATTCTTCGAATGATTGAGGTTTATAGCACGTATCTTTCATGTAATAGTAAAAAGATTTTCCGAGCAGTATCGAGGCTTTTCCCCAATAGGTAGCCTCTATTCCCGAGGTAGAACCAAATACTATTGTTTTATCACAAGCCATCATCATTGCGTAAGTATCTATTGGTTCATTTGGCCCAATCACTGTTAAATTTGGAAAATCAAACTTTTCAATTTCACGCATTTGAACATTATCAACCTTCCCTAAATTTGGATGAACCCTCAGATAAAAATGAGTTTCAGAGTTATTGGCAAAATGCAATATTATCTTTTCAATGGCCTCATTCTGAGTATCAAATAATTCAGTGTAGAACTCCTCAATCACTTTCATCTCATCCTCAGAAGAGTTCAAAATTAGAACATTATTCTTCTTTGTGTCAAAATTTAAAGGCAAAGCATTTAATTCTTGATTTTTAGTATGAGAAAACTCTATAGAATCATCACCATGTCTCTTTTTTCTATACCATTCATGGGCAATCTCATTTTTTTCGTCTTCAATTTCCGCATTTTCCCAGTGCTCCATGATACATTTATGCCTGTACTTGATACTATGTGGCAGATTATTTTCAAATAGCTCATAGGTTCCGAGAGCACCGGATTCAATAGAAGTATACTCTAAACCAATTTGTGTGCAATAATCTAAAAGTGGAAAAATTTCAGCAAAACGACCATTAAATAAAATAACTTTTGAGGGTTTTTCATTTTCAATTATCTCTCTAAAATTCAGCAAAACATTTATGGCCTTCCTACACTCCAATTCTATAATTTTGTAATGTTTTTTTGAGGAAATATTATAGTCTCGATAATAAGAGATCACTGAGGATGCAACACCTCTACCTATTGAAACACCATCAAATTCGAAGTCTAACAATTCATTTAAATTTTTAAAAAAAGGAATTTTAAATTTATTAGAAAATTGCTTTAATCGTATAATATGGTTTTGTTTTATTCCAATTCCTTTTATCATTTCCATAGATCTACTTTGACAGGAAGCACAAGCAATACAATTATGCAATGGATTAAAGTAACAGTTATGAAGAATATTGTCGCACATCACTATTTTAACCTCAATATTTTGGTTATTGAGAACTTGTATATATTCTCCCGTAAGTCCAATTTGGCGTGAACTAAGACCTGTATTTGAATATAATATGTACTTCGTCATTTAGAATTGTTTTTTAAATGAAAATACACCATTGCCTCAATAATATTGCCTATTTGATCTTGGTATGGCGTTTGATTCAACCCGAAATTAGTTTGCCAATTGGCAGATTGAACCAACCATTTTTGTTGAAAATAATAAGAGGTATAACGTGTAATTTCTTTTTTGAATTCAATTTCTTCGAGTTTCATTAATTCTGAAATAGCATCTTTACAGGAAGTTACACATTCTACTTTCCTAACAACCTTGCAGGCCATGTAATAGGTGTAACCAAAAACCAAAGCGGGAATACTTCGTGTAATTGCCTCCCAGCCCAAAGTACCCGTTAAAGTAGCAACCATTTTTGATTTCTCAATAAGGATTTCGGAATCAATTTCTAGAGGAACCATCTCAACATTTTCCATTTGTTCTAAACAGTCATAAAATAGCTTATCTCGATAATGTCTGTTAGGAACCTTCTTAACATTAAATTGATTCGGATGCTCCTTCACATATACCTTCCATCCTTTTGGCACACTATCCGAAAGAATCTTTATCATCATAAGTTGATTATCAAATTCACCTCCCATGGGTTGGCTGGTTTTTTCTGGTTGCATATGTAATCCTACAAAAACGTAATCTTTCTCTAGGTCCAATCTGTTGTTTGCTCTTTTATTATAGTAAATTTGAAGCTTTATTAACTTCCATAGTTTAAAGTTCAAGACAATTCTATAAAAAAATCTATTTCTGATACCATTCAATGATGAGAAATGAAGGACTTCCTTTTTAAAAAGAAAAGGGAATAACCCCATAAAAAGATTCTTTGCGGATTTATCAAAATACCTAAAAATCAGTTTTAATAATGAAAAAGGACTTTGCTTTATAATCTCTTTATTTTCTCGAGACTTGTACTCTTTCAAATATGCTGAATTTTCAAACATCAATTTATTTAGACTTTCTGGCAAAGAGTTTTGAAGTTCAACCAAAGAGCTGTTTTCCATATATTCATCAGGAATTGAAGGCCATGTATCTTGATTTAATAACATAGAATAGCCCGTTAAGAAATGATACTCGAGCTTTAATATTTTGATTCCTTTTGACTTACATAACTCATACATTATGTGAGAAAAAAAACCATGTGGGGTATCAAAAACAACTACTCCCTCAATGTTTTGCTCTTGAATAATGTAACTGAAGTAATTCAGCAACAGAAGGTAAATCCTTCTTCTAGAAAATGCTGAAGTAGGAATTAATGCCGCACGATCCATCAGTCGCATTGCCATGCTTTCGATATACTTATAGTCAATAATTTCACTTTCAGTAATCACCCAAGGAATGTTTACAAATCGCGTGTATCTTTCGGGAAATATAAAATCATTGATAGTTGTAAACTCTCCCTCCCTATTCTTTTGTTTTAATTCATCTACCCAGTTTTGACACTTATTGATGTCACCATGAAAATTACCTGCTACCGCTGTATTCATGAAAGAAACATTTGTTTCAGTCCTTTCCAAGAATTTTGATATTATTTCAAGGTGAAATTCTTGAGCTATATCTAAAAAAGCATAATTTGTCATGGTAATATTCTATAAATAGCTTTTAATTTTGTCTTTCACTTTTTGAGTGAATGTCCTATTATTGAAGAATTGAATTTTTTCTCATTCAACAATGCTACTTGATTTGTAAAGTTCGAAAAAATTCGGGGGTTGGTTTCAGCCAATTTTTCAACTTCGGGTTCGAGATTTTGAAAACCAAATGAGTAACCCGAGTGAAAATAAAGTGAATTGCAATATTCTAACTGTAAAAGTAACCTACTACCCTCTACCACAGGAGTTCCTTTATGCAAACCAAATGTGTCTTCTATAATTACGCTTCCTCTTTTTCCTGTGAAGGTCAAAATATTATCTACCCCAAAAATCTCAGCCACCTTGTTATCTTCCACTCTATTGCTTGGCTTGTAATCTTCACCCAATTTACTTTGAGCAATTTTAGAAGTGCCCTGCACATATTGATGAGGACCATTATCATCATTCACGTCTGTGAGATAAATAAACACTTTTACAAACTTTAAATACTCCGTATCTTGATGAAACAATTGTGCATTTGTACTTAAATTAGATCTGTGAGTTGAGTTTGCGACACTCCACCAACAATTGGTTTGACACAAAATTGGCTCTGATCCTAAAAACGAACCAACTAGGTTCAATAAGTTTTCATCAAAAGCTATTTTTTGCACCTCTTCAATACTCAAAATATCTTGCTGATTGGTAGCCCAAGCTGTATTTCCATTTATTTTACCAACTGTATCCTTGGAAATACCTTTTATTTTTTTTGTGGATTTTTTAGTGTGAAAAGTAACCGATTCAATGCCATTTACTAAATGGTCACAAACTTCAGCGCTCAATAATGAGTCAAAGACATGAAACCCCTTAGTTTCTAAATTAATTCTCACCCCTTCTATCTCTGATGAATTCATTGGGAAGATTTCACAAAAAGGGGAATGAATCTCCTTTTTAGGATATAAGATTGATATCATATTAGACAAGTGAATTCTTTCCTTAGTAGAAATGGACATGTTAAAATGAACTTTTCTCTTGTTGTGGTCTATTGTCAGATAGTCTTTTGAAACCTCAGTTTCTAGAATATCCTCGAAAATCTCAATAATTTTTGAACCCAACTTATTCTCGTCAATATAGCGCGATAAACTTTCGCTTTTTCGTGCATTTACTAATGAACTCTTTTTCCAACTCATATTTATCGTATTTTGTAGAGTTAAAGATAATTAAAATTAAAAAAACAGATGTATTAATAAGAATATACTTCCTTCATGATAGCCCTCGCGACATGAGGTCTGTAATGACTCTTTTCATAAAAATTACCCAGAGGTGTTGTCCATTCATTCACACCAGAGTAATCAAATACTTTGTTATTTTTAAAAAGAGAGTCAATTGTTTCTTTGTAAGTAGAATTCAGTTTAATTTGATCATACATAGGCGATACTACGATTCGATAGTCTGTTGTATGTTCTTCTAAAACATTTTTGATACGACTCAGTAAAAGTATCGATTTATGACTAATCTGACTTGTGTCTTTCATTAGTTCTCTTCTATCATAAAAGATACCTGACTCTATTTTCTCGCGATAATAGCGAATAGAATCCTCCTTTATTTCTTTTTCTTTCCCATAAAAAATATCCATATTTTCAGAATTTACAATGTTAGAATATTTAGTATTGGCGATATACTGTCCCATATATGACCTGTGATTTCGGAAAAAGTAATAATCAAAATATGAAGTGACAAAATTTGGATTTATGGAAGCTGACAAAAAAGGACTATAAAAGTCAAGTTTTGAGTTATCAGAAATAGCTGGATGTGAAATTGTTAAAGAGGAGTTTCTAGTTTTAAAATCTGTTTGGGTAAGCAAACCGATGTCAAGTATGAGTAGTACATTTTTTAATTGAAACTCATTTTTCTGGAGATACTCCAGTTTCTCAACAATTCCAATTAGAGCCTCATTGGCTGCATCAAAATGGAAGGTAAGAGATGAATCCGGTAAGTAATTTTTCCAATCCTCACATTTAAATGCCTGGGACCTTGAACTACCAAAAATAAATGAATCAGGCTGGAGTGTTTCAGCTTTGTTCTCAAGTGTCTTTAGACAAACATATTCTCGATTCAATGACACAAATAAATCATCCTAATAGTATTCCTCATAATCGAAAAATACTTTGAAAAAATCCATATAAATTATCCCTGTTAATGCCAGGATACATGGCAAAACAAACAAACCTATTTTCTTTAAAAATTTCCTCATGATTTAAAATTGAAAATATATAAACTGTTGTTCCTGGCCAGCATATGAGATTATCGCTATAATAAGTGAATAATAAACAAAATGACGCACAGGCTTTTTCCACTTATATTCTAGTCTCGAGAGAGCAAACTCTTCCTTTCTGGCGATCCACTCAAACAAAATAAAAACAAGCACCAAAGGGATAAAATAAAACGCCTTATGCCTCATTGGAAAATCAGGAATCGAAAACAAAGTCTTTGAGCCAATTTCAAATATAATATCCATAGCATGAGTCATCGAATCAGCTCTAAAAAAGATCCAAGCAATTACAGTTAAGCCAAAAGTGGAAAGGATTTGGATGAATTCTTTGAATGTGGGCAACACTCTGTTCTCGGCAACAATATTCAGGTTACTTCGGTTGTTTCCTCTCAGAAGCAAAGGAAGAAAGTAGAGTGCATTTAGGGCTCCCCAAACTATAAATGTCCAATTAGATCCATGCCAAAACCCACTAACGATGAAGATGATAAATGTATTTCTAACTTTGGTCCAAAGCCCTCCTCTGCTTCCTCCTAACGGAATATACAAATAATCACGAAACCAAGTAGAAAGCGAAATATGCCACCTTCTCCAAAACTCAGCAATGTCTCGAGAAAAATAAGGAAAGGCAAAGTTTTTCATTAGATTAAAACCAAGCAAACGCGCAGTACCAATTGCAATATCTGAGTATCCAGAAAAATCTCCATAAATTTGAAAAGTAAAAAATACAGCTCCAATTACCAGGCTACTTCCCGATAAATCATCAGATCCGTTGAAAATAATATTGGCATATTCGGCACAATTATCTGCAATCACAACTTTTTTAAATAATCCCCAAAGAATTTGCCGCAGTCCTTCTATGGCTAGCGTATAATCGAAAACTCTTTTTTTATAAAACTGAGGAAGCAAATTTGTTGCCCGTTCAATAGGACCTGCCACAAGCTGAGGAAAGAAACTAACAAAGGCAGTAAATGCTACAAAATCTTTTGTGGGAGCCAATTTCTTTCGATACACGTCTATCGTGTAACTCATAGTTTGGAACGTATAGAAACTGATACCGACCGGTAGTATAATATTTAGTGAATTAACCTTGATCTCTTGTCCAAATAGCGAGAAAGCTGAGATGAAATTATCCAAAAAGAAGTTATAGTATTTGAAAAAACCAAGAAAACCCAGGTTTACAAGAATACTAATCCAAAGAAAAAGTTTTCGTTTCAACTTGTCATTCTCTTTCAGGAGTAACCTGCCAATTGTATAATCTACTAGGGTACTAAATAATATAAGTGATAAGAACCTCCAATCCCACCATCCATAAAACACATAACTCGATAAAGCAATGAGCGCATTTTGAGCTTTTAATTTACCCTTAAAAACAAACCAATACAACAAGAACACAATAGGCAAAAATATCGCAAAATCTATTGAGTTAAACAACATGGCTTTATTTATTAATTAATTCAAAAGAAAGAGGTGTTCCTCTTTCAATGTCCTGACTGAATTTTTTACCCAATAATTCTTTCAAATACTTAGGATGCATTCCAAAACCTGGACGAATACTTCTTACATTTTCTTCTGTCAAGACCTCTCCCTGTCTCACATCCGCAACAACAAATAAAGACCTAGAAAACTGACGACTTTTCTTTTTCTTTTCCGTCATTTCATAATCTACGTGACCCATCATTTCTTCGGCCTTTCTTACAGCAGTTACCATTTCGGTAAATTCTTTTTCATCTAAAGAGAAATGAGCATCCGGACCTCCAATATTTTTATCCAAAATAAAATGCTTTTCGATTACAGTAGCTCCCAATACAGTAGCCACAACCGGACCTTCAATTCCCATGGTATGGTCAGATAATCCTGCTTTTACTCCAAATCTTTCTTTAATATCAGGAATAGTAAGCAGGTTGGCGTCTTTTGGGTCTGCTGGGTAAGCAGAAGTACATTTCAAAATAGTGATATCATGATTCCCTACTTTTTTACAGGTCTCAATTGCCAATTCTATGTCGCTTATTTCGGCAATACCAATAGATATAATAATCGGTTTGCCTTTACTTGCAGCATATTCAATAAGGGGAATATCAGTAATTTCAAACGAAGCAATTTTATAGATTGGTGTATTTAAATTTTCTAAAAAATCAACTGCTGATTTATCAAAAGGAGATGAGAAGCATACAAGACCTTCTTCTTTCGCTACCCGAAACAGCTCTTCGTGCCACTCCCAAGGTAAAAAAGCTTTTTTGTAAAGTTCATGTAGATATTGACCATCCCAAAAAGTACCTTGATTAATCTTAAAACACTCATTTTTTGAATCTAAAGTTATTGTATCTGCTGTATAAGTTTGTATTTTGATTGCATCCGCACCAGCTCTTTTAGCTGCGCGAATGGTTTCAATTGCTACATTAATTTTCCCACCATGATTGGCAGATAGCTCAGCAATGATAAATGTTCTATTGGATTGACTCATGTTGAATTAGTGCTTCACCTCCTATAATTACGTTATTTTCCAAATCTAAAATCTCTGTTTTGACTAGGGCTCTATTTTTCTCAGGAATTACTTCGAGCACTGTAAATACGGCTCTATAATCAGTTAAAGTAAACATTGGTTTATAAAAAGACATAGTTTGTTTTAAATAGATTGTTCCAAATCCAGGATTAATTGTTCCAAATACTTTTGAAAACACACTACCTCCTAAAAAACCATGCAAAATAGTTCTCTTAAAAATAGATTTTTTGGCAAATTCTTTATCCAAATGAACAGGATTATTATCTCCCGATGCCTCGGCAAATTTTATAACATCTTCTTGGGTAAACCTAAAGCTATATTCAAAATTTGCCTCCATTAACCGTATATTTTTTTATAAAATCCATCTTTTAATTTATCCCAATCACTTTTTAGTAAAGCCAAACCTACTGCATCTAACTTTTTACCATCTTTAATACAGTGTTCTCTATAAAATGCCTCTCGCCTAAAACCAAACTTTTCATGCATTTTTATGACCTTATCGTTCTCAACAAATACCTCGCATCTCAATTTATTGAGTCCTAATGTGTAAAAAACATAATCGATTACATTATACTCAATTTTAGAGCCAATTCCTTCTCCTCTAATTGAATTGTCACCAATATAAAAGGCCCAATAACAACTTTGCAAAGGTATTTTGATATTTGTTATGGATGCCAAGCCAATCTGCTTCCCTCCATAGGTTACTACCCAATACTCACAAGTCTTATCCTTTTGATTCTTTTCAAACCAGATTTTTTGTTGCTCCTCGGATATTTTATCCTCCGTATACATATATTTTGCAACATCAATAGAATTTCTCCACTTCCTTACAGTTTCAATATCCTTTAATTCTATTTTATTCAATTTAATATCCATAATCATTTATTTTTGAGTGAATTACTACATCAATATATTTTTCTTTGTAGAGACAGTGTTCTTTCAACACTGCTTCTTTATCAAATCCATTATCTTCAAAAACTTGATACAAGTGAGGACGTAAGTCAAATGCGAAAGTATGAATCTTATGTAATTTAACCTCTTGAAAAGCCACTTTTTGAATCAATGTTAAAAATCCATCCCAATTTTCCTTAAAGTCCCTCTGCTCAAGTGCTGTTTTCATTATGAAGGAAAGTTCTGAATTTTTATCTATCCAATTGATGTGTACCAAACCACCATAACCAATACATTCATTGTTTTTTAAAAAAGAGAAAAGAAGTTGGCTAGGCTCGCTTTGTTGGAACAAAATAGCTACATTATTTTGAAAATAATCTTCTTGCTTCTCTTTCGTTAATTCTTCTGACTGCCGCAAATGATACATTTGCTCATTTCTCCAAGACATTATATTCGACCTATCATTGTACCTCAATGGTACAATAGTAAATTCTCCTGAAGAAAATTCGTTTGTCTTTAAACACTTATATTTCGAAGGAAACTCCATTTTACTTGTTTAGTATATCAAATGAAAGTGGAGTTCCTCTTTCTATATTCTGATTAAATCTTTTACCAATAACTTCACTTAAATGCTTTGGATGCATCCCAAATCCCGGACGAATACTTCGGACGTTTTCATCAGTAATTGCATCTCCTTGCTTTACATCCTCAACAACAAACAAGGACCTTGAAAATTGACGGCTTTTCTTTTTCTTATCAGTCATTTCGTAATCTACAACACCAATCATCTCTTCCGCCTTTCTCACTGCACTTACCATCTCGGTAAATTCCTTTTCATCTAAAGAGAAATGAGCATCAGGGCCTCCAATACTTTTATCCAAAATGAAATGTTTTTCGATCACAGTAGCTCCCAAAACAACAGCCACAACAGGACCTTCAATTCCCATGGTATGATCAGACAATCCCGCTTTCACTCCAAATCTTTCTTTAATATCGGGAATAGTAAGCAGGTTGGCGTCTTTTGGGTCTGCTGGATAAGCAGAAGTACATTTCAAAATGGTAATGTCTTCGTTCCCCACTTTTTTACATGTTTCCACGGCAAGTTCAATATCTTCAATCTCAGCAATACCTGTTGAGATAATAATTGGTTTTCCTTTACTTGCAGCATACTCCAACAATGGTATATCTTGTATTTCAAAAGATGCAATCTTGTACATCGGCACCTCGAATTGTTCCAAAAAATCAACAGCCGACTTATCAAAAGGTGAAGAAAAACAGACTAAACCTTCCTCTTTTGCCACATCAAACAATTGTTTATGCCACTCCCATGGAGTCGTTGCTCTTTCGTACAAGTCATATAAATACTCCCCGTCCCACTCAGTACCATGATCTATCATAAAGTTCTCATTTCTACAATTTATCGTCATTGTATCGGCAGTATACGTCTGTAACTTTATAGCATCCGCACCTGTCCGTTTTGCCGCCCTAATAGTTTGAATGGCATTCTCGAGGCTTCCGTTATGATTTGCTGATAATTCTGCTATTATAAAAACTTTGTTCTTCGAATTCATTTTTTAATTTTTTAATCTTACCAACATAAATGCTTCGGCCAATTCACTTCCTATTTGAATCCCATATTTTTGAGACAAAATTCTCAGAGCCTCAGGGGATCTTGGATGAGGAAATTCTCTTTTTTCAAATTCATAACTTTCCATTCCATTTATCTTGGAAGTCAAGTTATCATTTGATAATGTAACAAATACATTGGGTATAAAATGTCTTGGATCTGTTGAAGCCCTCCATTCAGTTCCTGAGGGAGTTTCAAAAGTAAAAATACCCTTTAACGTTTCTTGAGGAAGAGGTCGGAAAGCAGTAATCACAGCCTCAAAAGTTTTCTGATGGTCAATATTTACATCACCGCCATGGTGAGTAAAAACGTAATCAGGTTTAAATTCAAATTTCTCTGTTTCTATAACCTTTATAATGTCTAGCAAATCAACTGAATCAAATCTGTTATCAGCAAATTGATGCATCGACAATTCTTGATAACCAATATGACGTTTAGCAGTTTCAATATTCTCTCTGTGGGTTTTTAATTCTGAATTCCATTTCTCTGTATCTCTTTCGTGAGCACGAGATGTAATTCCTTCTCCTAAAATAACCACACGAACATAGCTGTTGTATTCTCCAATCAATTTATTAATCGTGCCTCCTAATCCTAGCAACTCATCATCTGGATGAGCAACAACAACAAGAATCCTTTTATTTCTTAATAATTCTAACATTTGCCTCTAAGGTATTATCTTTTTGTTTCTTTACACTATCAAACTCAAACTTAAACGTCTTGGTTTCCAAAAAAGCTTTTGGATACCCATCCGCATCGAGCATCCTTATGTAATCGTATATTTCTTCCATCTTTTCAAGTTCCTGTATGTTGCTCATGTCGGGAGTTCTTCTTTTAAAATTATAAGGCGTTCCTGTTTGTTTAATGGGAGTTGGATTTAACTTTATAAGCTCCAAGATCATTTTAAAAATAATATTATTGGCCCGTTCAAAAATAGCTTGAGCACTTCCTTCCAGTGACAATTCTTTTTTTAAATAAACATCTCCCGTATCAAGTCCCTCCTCTACTCTAATAGCCGATATTTTTGTATTTCTATGCCCTCTAACAATTAAGTTCTGTAAAGGGCTACCACCTCTTCCAAAAGGCAAATCAGTCATATGAAAAACAATACATTCAAATTTTTCAAAAATCTCAGCAGGAATTATGCAAGACCAGTGAGGTATAAAAATTTTTTTTGCTCCAATTTCAGATAGAAATTTTTCGGTAAATTTTTCTTTTTCCGAAATCAAAACCCAAGACTCTCCAGTCAACGTAGACAATTCATGGGCTAGGTCTGAATTCCACTTTTTTTCTGATAAAATAACAAAACTATTCATTGTCTCTACTTATTTTTAAAATATACTTTTTACCATTGATAGTAAAGTGAGCTGGATATCTTTGGTTATCGACTATTCTTAGTAAATTAAACTGTTCCTTAATTGTTTTATTAATGTCTAGTTCGCTATCCTTAGGGGTTCTTCTATCATAAAAGGTTGATTCTCCCACTTGTTTTTCACCTTTTACATCGGGGTATGATGCAATGAATTTTTCTATAAGCCTATTTGTAATTAATCCTTGTTGAGTCTTAATTTCATCTAACAATTCGGATCCGTTTAACTCAATGAATTCCTGTGAATAAATCACTCCAGCATCTATATTCTTATTAGCTTCAAAAAGAGTGACAGGTATTTTATTTTTTCCCTCTAAAACTTGCCAACTAACAGGTGACCAACCTCTGCCTCTTGGCAAATCACTTTCGTGCACAACAATGGTGTTTTGATTCAAATCTAAGTTTTTAAAAATCTTTTCACAACTCACCAAACATAATACATCTCCCTTCTTAACCTCTGAATGCTCATGAATAACAGATACAGAATCCACCAATTTGCTCAAGTCTTTTTTTAATAAATGAGCAAATGGCACGTACCAAGAATTTATATTATCAACCAAAATTTGTACAATCATTTCCTTTTTATTTTAGAATGAATTACAACATCAATAAATTCCTCTTCAAAAAAACAGTGTTCTTTTAACACTGCTTCTTTCTTATACCCACATTTCTCTATAGCTTGGTATAAGTGGGGTCGCAAATCAAAAGCATAAACAAACAATTTATGTAATTTGAGTTTTTCAAAAGCAACTTTTTCTATCAAGCCTAAATAATTAGACCAATGGTTCTCAAAGTTCTCCTTCTGTTCTTCGGTCTTCATTACAAAAGAAATTTCAGCATTTCTGTCTGCCCAATTGATATGAACCAATCCTCCGTAAGCTAAACAAATATCATCTTTTAAATAAGAAAAAAGAATTTGACTAGGCTGTTCTTCTATAAATAACTCAGAAACCACATTTTTAAAATAGTTATCCTGAGAGAACTCAGTTAGAGGTTCTGTCTGACGCAAATGATACAATTGTTCATTTCGCCATTTCATAATCTCTATCCGATCTTCATATCGAATCGGGACAATTTTGTATTCTCCTAACTCAAATTTATTTTGGGTCAGGCAATTATATGTCGTAGGAAAAATCATTTCGACAATTTATATTTAAGTTCTGCCAATTTCCAATCTGTTTCAGTATCTATATCCTGAGCTTCTAACTCAGAAATAACTAAACCACCAGTATTTGAGGTTAATAGTTTTCGGCTTTTCATCACGGCTTTTGTGTGGCACCAGTAAAATTGTCCTGCATCATGAAAACGCTCTTCTAAATCTTGGGAGCGAGTGGTTAAATGCTCTTCCTGTATCATGGTTATTTTTCCTTCTGACTCGCTCAAAGCTCTTTGAATAGGAAAGCTAAACGCTAGTATAGGAAAAACCGTATCAAACCTGTTTTTAGTTAATAATTTTACTCCAGAATTCAATGTTTGTACATTTACAAAAGGGGCACAAGAATAGAGACAACAGAGATTGTCGAATTCCATGCCATTAGACTTGTAAGCATTAATAACCTCCTCTATCACATCAAAAGTGGTAGCAAAATCGTCCGAATTTTTTTTTGATCTCAAAAAAGGAACTTTCGCCCCATATTGCTTGGCGATTTCAGCAATTTCATTGTCATCAGTAGAAACCATAATTTCGTCAAACAAACCTGAATCAAGCGCAGCTTGTATAGAATAAGCGATAATGGGTTTACCCAAAAATGGCTTGATATTTTTTCGAGGAATTCGTTTGCTTCCTCCACGTGCTGGTATGATACAAATATTACCCATGAATAAAATTTAATACTTGTGCTATTACAAAATTTTGTTCCGCATCTGTTAGTGCAGGATACATAGGCAAACTAATACAATTAGAATAATACTCTTCTGCATGAATTAACCCTGCATCTTGATACCCAATATTTTTGTAGTACGGCAAAGTGTGTACTGGAACATAATGAATTTGAGCCAAAACACCTTTGCTGTGAAGCGCATCGTATAATTCTTTTCGATTCTCTACCTCAATGATAAACAAGTGGTGTGCATTGCAGGTGTTTTCTGGGAGAGATTGAAATTTAATTAACCCTTCAAAAGCCTTTTTGTAATTAGTTGCTATCTCATTTCTCCGCTGCACACCCTTTTCATTTTTTGCCAACTGGGTTATCCCCAATGCGGCCTGGAAATCTGTGAGTCGATAATTAAACCCTAACTCCACCATTTCGTAGTACCAACCTCCATGGTTTTCCTCCATGTTCTCTTTTGTTATCCCATGGGTTCGCAAAAGCATCAGTTTGTCGTACAATTCTTTAGAGTTGGTTGTTAGCATCCCTCCTTCTCCACAGGCGATGTGTTTTACAGGGTGAAAAGAAAAAACGCCAATATCTGCATAATTTCCATTTCCACAGAAATTCTTTTTCCCTTTACTGTCATTAAAATAGCCACCTGGTGCATGACAAGCATCTTCAATGATCCATAAATCGTGAGCATCAGCTAACTCCCTAAATTCTTCCATATCAACTGGAAGCCCAGCAAAATCTACTGGAATTATCCCTTTGAAATACCCTTTAGGTTTTGATTCTACCAATTCTTTCACAGAATTAATATCCAAAACATAAGAATCGGGGTTTATATCTGCAAACCAAACTTCACCACCGGCATAACGCACGCAATTGGCCGAAGCTGCAAATGTAATTGGTGTAGTTATCACTCTATCGCCTTTGCTAAGATTAAGAGCCAAGACAGAGAGATGAAGTCCTGATGTTGCATTATTAACCGCTACAGCGTAATTAGACCCCACATAGTTAGCAAATTTCTGTTCAAACTCTTTCACCTTAGGCCCTTGAGTAAGAAAATCGGATTGAAGGGTTGATACCACCGCTTCAATATCAGTTTGATCAATATTTTGTCTTCCGTAAGGTATCTTTTTCATTAGGCTTCAAATGTTGAATCTACGTGTTCTTTTATAAGCTTCTTTAACGAATCAACTGTTTCCCATTCTTCGTTTTCCCCTGAATTGTATGTAAATCCTTCGGCCACTTTTGTGGCTTTTAATTCTGATACAAACTCGTTTAAATCCCATCGAGTAACACTTGGCAAGATGGTATAGTACTTCCCTAAATCGTATGTATAAAAGGAGTCTGATGCCGTAATCATTTCTTCGTGTAGTTTTTCACCCGGACGAATCCCTACCACTTTGTGTTCAATATTGGGAGCAATTGCATCCGCAACATCAGTAATCTTATATGATGGGATTTTAGGAATAAATATTTCTCCACCCCAAGCATTGCCTAGCGCATGAAGCACCATATCAACACCGCCATCTAAGGATATATTGAAACGAGTCATTTTTGGATCAGTAATAGGCAAAAACCCTTCTTCCTTTTTCTTGATAAAAAATGGAATTACAGAACCATTTGACCCCATAACATTTCCATACCTCACAACTGAAAATCGTATGTCATTATTCCCACTGATGTTATTTGCTGCTACAAATAATTTATCCGAAGTAAGCTTTGTGGCCCCATATAAATTAATGGGCGCACAAGCTTTGTCCGTAGATAAAGCAACTACATCTGTAACACCAGATTCAAGACAAGCATAAATTACATTCTCAGCTCCATTCACATTGGTTTTGATGCATTCTGACGGATTATACTCTGCCAAATGAACGTGTTTCATCGCAGCAGCGTGTATGACATAGTCAATCCCCTTCATTGCCCTCACCAATCTTTCCTTATCCCTTACATCTCCAATAAAAAAACGAATAGACTTGTATTTATCCGCAGGATATTCTTGCGCCATTTGGAATTGCTTTTGCTCATCCCTTGAGAAGATCACCAAACGCTTTACATTAGGATACTGCTCATAAATTCTTTTGGTTAAGGCTTTACCAAGCGAACCAGTTCCGCCTGTGATTAAAATTGATTTGTTATTTAAGTCCAACATTTATTTGTAATTTATCTAGCAAATATACAAATA
>CBFHVI010000032.1:0-22750 GCA_965658995.1 Flavobacteriales bacterium
AATGAGTGTAGATGAATAAAATAGGAATATTTACATCAGGAGGAGATTCCCCTGGAATGAATGCATGTATAAGAGCGGTGGTAAGAACTGCCGTATTTCAAGGAGTGGAAGTTGTGGGTATTCAACGAGGATATAATGGACTGGTTGAGGCAGATTTTGTACCGTTAGAATCACATTCAGTCGCAAATATTATTCAACGAGGTGGCACTATTCTTAAATCAGCAAGAAGTCAAAGTTTTCTGACAAGCGAAGGGAGAAAAATGGCATTTGAGAACATGAAAAAAGCCAACATTGAGGGCATCATTGCCATTGGAGGTTATGGAACTTTTACTGGAGCTAGTGTGTTTAATTTGGAATATAGTATTCCATTTATAGGGGTTCCAGGAACAATTGACAATGATTTGTTTGGGACAGACAACACCATCGGTTATGATACAGCTCTAAATACGGTGATAGAAGCGGTGGATAAAATAAGAGATACGGCAAGTTCTCACAATAGGTTGTTTTTCATCGAAGTGATGGGAAAAGATGCAGGATTTATAGCCCTCAGAAGTGGAATTGCAACAGGTGCGGAAGCAGTATTAGTTCCAGAAACCAAAACATACATTAATCAATTGATAGCAAAATTGGAACAAGGAAGAAGAAAGAGTAAATCAAGTGGGATTGTGATTGTGGCTGAAGGAGATGACGAAGGAGGAGCTTATGAAATCGCAGCCAAAGTGAAACAAAAATTTGATTTTTATGATACTCGAGTGGTGGTATTAGGACATATTCAGCGAGGTGGATCGCCTTCTGCTCGGGATAGAGTGCTGGCAAGCCAACTAGGAAATGCTGCAGTAGTAAAATTACTAAAGGGAGAGAGTAAAAAAATGGTGGGAATGGTCAATAATGAGATTACACTTACCGATTTTGATAAGGCCATCAAACACACAAAAGAACTTAATCCAAGCTTGGTTAGTTTAGTGGAGGTATTGTCTATTTGAGAACACCACCGTCTTTCAGTTCATCTATACCCTTCACCGATTTGTTTTGAAGTTTAGAGACAAATTTCACAAATTTTTCAATGTCTTTGGTGGAGGTGGCAATCCCAAACGATACGCGAGTCGCTCCCCTCATTCTCCCAATTTGTTGAGACATGTACTTCAAATATCCCGTGGTGGAATCAAATTCTTTTTCTTTTCTACTCGTGAAATATTGAGTCATTTCTTCGTTAGAAATGCAATGGTTTATCTCATCAATTCCTGGATTACAAAAACAGCCAGAACGAATTGAGATTAATTCCTTGTTTGCCTGGTGTTCAACCCAATCAAATGGAAAAGTATTTCCTTCTGGATCTTGAAAATTTAATATAACAGTTCCGCCTCGTTGGTCAGTGTCTTGAGGACCAAATAATCTCACAATCGAAGTCCCATTACTGTGCTTAATTTTGGTCATTTCCTGAAGGAACAATCCCGTTAACTCAACTATTCTGGTTCTAATTCTTTCAATACCAATAGATTCAATAAAATCGAGACCTAATTTTACTGCCGGTATATCCAAATAGTTTAAGGTACCATTTTCAAATCTTTCGTGATTGGCAATAAGTAGGTGGTTACTTTCTTTTACCGATACGTAATCTACTGTGCCGCCAGCAAACCAATGTTTTTTTAACTTTGGGAACGAATCTTTCTTTACCAATAAACATCCAATTCCTGTAGGAAATCCAAAAATTTTGTAGAACGAAACGGAGACAAAGTCAGGTTGAACTTGTTTTAAGTCCAGTTTACAAGTAGGAACAAAAGCTGCCGCATCTAGCAAAACATCCCATCCTTGTTTTTTGGCAATTTCTACCCATTTCCAATCGTGTTTTACTCCCGAAACATTTGATTGGGCAGGAAAACCAAATAATTTATATTTTTTATGGTCAAAAGAGCGTAAGTTTTCTTCCAATTTTTGCTCATCTATCCTCAAGTCCGATTGTCTAATTGGTGAGTATGTAAAGTCTCCTCCTTTTGATTTACAATATTCTCTTATACCGTTTACCGAGTTGTGATTGTCAGAAATGAGTAAAAAATGTCCGTTTTCCTCAAAAGGATAACATTCGCCCACAATTTTTAAAGCGCCTGAGGCATTGGAAGTGAAAATACAATAGTAATCGTCTGCGTTAAAATACTGCAAAATTTTATTTCGCGCTTCTTCCACCAATTTGGTTGACATTTGCGAACTAGGATTAGTGGAGTGAGGATTGCCCAAAATTGTTTTCTGAAGTAATTGGTAATGCATCTCCAAGAGTGAGGATGGGTGAAGGTTACCACCCGTAAAATCTAGGTAAGTTTGACCTAATTTATCTAGCCTCGAAAACTCTTTGTCTCTTAATGTGTTAAAGTAATCGTCTGTAGGTAAAGAATAGGAGGAAATAGATTTTTGTTTACCAAATAGTCTCATAGATTGAAGGGTTAGATTTTGTTATTCAAATATAAGGAAATATGCTCCATTGCAAATTAATTTATCTCCGATTAGTTCAGAATATTTTTCCACTTTCAGAGTTTTTTTTTAATACTTTTGAAAGAAATAATTTATCCCTATGCACGCAATAGAACCATACTACAACTGGAGAAATCTGTATGTAGCCTCAGAGGATTATCGCTCTCCTTTTTTTGAAAGAGAATACAGTGAGTTTGAGTTTACGAATAAGGTGTATAATTTTTTGTTGCATCCTCAGTGGGATGATTTTGGTTCTGAAACCTTGTTTGTAAAAATAATCTTTGCAGATTACGACAAAAATTTTGCGATTATAGAGTTGATAGGTGAGTGGAATGATTGTATTGAGAACGACATCATGTACCTGAAACTAGAAGTCCTGGAGATTCTGATGGGTGAGGGAATAGATAAATTTATCCTCATCGGAGAGAATGTGCTCAACTTTCACAGTTCAGATGACCTCTATTATGAGGAGTGGTACGAGGAATTAGAAGACGGCTGGATTGTGTTTTTGAATTTTCATCCCCACGTTTTGGAAGAATTTCAAGAGGCTAATATTGATAACTATGTGCTCTGTGGTGAAGATTTTGAGATGGATAACTGGCGTACTTACAAACCCACCCAATTATTCAAGAAGATTGAACAAAAAGTAGAAAACAGATTTGGTTTGCCTTTGCTTGATTAGGCAACGAGATAGGCAATAAACCCACCAGAAATCACTAACACTAATTTAGCTAAATTGAATTTGTGACTTTCGTCCGTTTCAAACAAAATAGTTGTGGAGATATGCAAAAACATCCCTACAACCACTGCCAATATTTTGTTCATCATATTGCCGTTTGCCTCAAAAAACTCCATAAAATACAAGGCTACGAGATTACCGAGTGGTGCCATTAACGAAAAAATAAACAGCCAAAAGAAAGCTTTTTTGATGGCGATATTCGATTTTATAAATAATGTCATCAAGGCAATGGCAATTGGGAATTTGTGGAGTAAAATACTGATCAAAAATGAATGCTCATCGGAATGAGTAAACCCGTGTGAATGATTGTGACCTAAGGTTTCGTTTGCCAGAGGTAATCCTTCCAAAAATGCGTGGATACACAAACTGATGAGTAACGGTGCGAAGAATCTACTGCTCGCATTTTTGTGAGCATGGATGTGACCATGTTCTATTCCTTGCGAAAAATACTCCAATACGAGTTGAATCAAAAAACCAAGCAAAACGAAAATCCCAACAGATGTTTCGTGATTGGCATACACTTCAGGGATTAAATGTAAAGCTGCAATCCCCAACATGAAAGCACCACTGAAAGCCAGAAGATATTTAAGTCCACTAGTAATTTGTTCTTTGAGAAAATAAACCAACCCTCCACCAAGCATAACAATACCCGACAAAAGTACATATGTGTATAAATTATCCATTTATTTTTTTAGCTATCAAAATAAGTCTCTCCGAATTTTGGTGACTAAATTCATTGAGAGAATAGTCGCCAAAGGTAGCAATGATTTTTAATCCAGATTGAGAAAATAACTGCTGAAATTCTTCCAGGTCTATCGCCTGTACTTCTTCACGGAAACTAAATCGTTCGTTTTGTTCAGTAAATTCAATGTGTTTTATTATTTTTCCGTCTACCAATTCTCTTGTTAATTCAAATTGAACTCCGTCTATCTCTTTGGTTTCTTGTTTCACTAATTCTCTTTTTACCCGGTCGGCATTGAAAAAATCAAGAACAAAAACACCTTCTGTTTTTAATGTTTTTTCGATAGACTGAATCATCTTTATGTTTTCTTCGTTTGAATCGAAATAACCAAAACTAGTAAACATATTAAAGACAAAATTAAACCCTTCATCTTGATACACTTCGCGCATATCATGAACATCAAATTTCAGTCGATCGTTTTTCAATTTATTTGCTGTTTCAATGCTATTTGGTGATAAGTCTACCCCAGTAACATCAAATCCAAGAGAGTTCAAAAAGATGGAATGTCTGCCAGTACCGCAGGCGAGATCCAAAATCTTATCAGATTTTTTGGGACGAAGAAAGTCAGTTAAATTCTTCAGAAAGAATTCTGCTTCTTTGTAATCTCTATGTTTATATAAAATATGGTAGTGCGGAGAGTCAAACCAACTGGCAAACCATTTATTGTTTTTATTCATGTGCTTTTACTTCTTTATCCATGAGGGAGGTCTTGTTTAAAAATACCCTAAAAAGGAGATAACTGAGTAACGAACTCACTCCCCAAATCATTACAGAATTCCACTCCTTAAATATTAATTTTCCGATAAAAAATAGCACGGAGTATGTCATCCAAACGGAAGTTATCCAACAAATTGCTAAATATAATAGGGGTGAGGTTTTCTTTTCTGAAGCAGGTCTAAACATTTTCCATGCCCCATCTGGTTTTACTTTTTGGTAAAAAGAGGTGAGTTTTTTTGTGGAGGTAGGTTTTGTTATAAAAGTGACGATTAACCAAACGAAAGTAGTAAATAAAGTGGTTACTAGAATAATTCCTTCGTTTTCTATAAATGAATTACCTATCGGTGACTCAAACCTTGGAGCAAGAACAAATTTTGCTAAACTGTACCCAAGCACTGGCGCTAAGGTTGCACTTATTTCGCTCCAAATATTTATTCTCCACCAATACCACCGCAAGATTAATACAGCACCAAGACCGGCAGAAGAACCAATTAAAAATCGGGCAGCTCCATCAATAGTTTCTATAAATGTGGTGGTAATAACTGCCACCAGCATTATAAGCACAGTAAAAAGCTTTCCAACTCTCACAAGTCTTTTTTGACTAGTTTTTTTTCCGAAGTTTCTTTTGTACAAATCATTGGTTAGGTAACTGGCACCCCAATTGAGTTGAGTTGATATTGTGCTCATATAAGCTCCCAAAAAAGCAGTGAACAAAAGTCCCTTTAGCCCAGAAGGCATAAATTCATTCATTGCTTTGACAAATCCTTTTCCAGATTCGGCTTGCGATAAATCTGGATACACCACTAAGGAACAAAGACCGACAATAATCCAAGGCCAAGGTCTTAAACAATAATGAGCAATTTGAAAAAATAGAGTAGCAAAAACAGAGTGCTTTTCATTCTTTGTGCTCATCATTCTTTGTGAAATATATCCGCCACCTCCTGGCTCGGCTCCTGGATACCAACTTGCCCACCACTGAACTCCCACAAAACTTAAGAAAGCAAGAATAGACAACGAGAATGTACCCACTGAATTACTGGAGTTGAAGTTTGGAAAAAACTCAAACCTCCATTCTGGAAGCTTTTCCTTGAGCCCATCTATTCCGCCAACTTTCTCGGAATTTACCATTATAACAGCCAAAATAATACACCCTGCCATGGCCAATACAAATTGTAAGGCATCTGTAATTGCAACACCTAGTAATCCAGAAATAGTGCTGTATATAGAAATTAGAATCATAAGTCCAGCTACAACTTGAAAGGCGGACAAGTAATCAATACCAAAAAATTCTTCCAAAATTTTTATCATGGCGGCATTTACCCAACCGATAACGATAGCGTTAAAAAATATTCCTAAATAAACTGATTTGAAACTTCTGAAAATATTGACCGCTTTCCCCGAATATCTTATTTCCAGAAATTCAAGCTCAGTCAAAACATCTGCGCGCCTCCACAATTTGGCAAAAAAGAAAGTGGTCACCATTCCGCCAATCATCATGTTCCACCAAAGCCAATTTCCAGAAACACCATTTTTCTTGATTACCTCTGCCACCCACAAAGGAGTGTCGGCCGCAAAAGTAGTTGCTACCATTGAGATTCCTGCGATGTACCAAGGCAAGTTTCTGCCAGCGAGAAAAAAATCAGTCAAACTTTTACTTGCCGAGTTTTTAAAATATAACCCAATGAATAAGGTAATAAGTAAAAAGGAAACAATGATAGACCAATCGAGTAAAGTGAAATTCATTCGCGTTTGTTTTGAATGAACAAAAGTAACGGTTCGTTCACAAATTCGCTAATTTTATTGAATTTGCTTCTAGGTAGAAATAACAGAAACGATTAAAATACAATTCCACTAGTTTCGTTATATTTGCCCAATAACCATTTATACCTTCATTTCAATGTGGAAAAAAATAAAATCTAGTCCGTTTATCAGACACGCGGCACTTTCATTGTTAGCAGTCGTTCTGTTGATTTTAGGAACATTGATGTGGCTTAAGTCATACACACTCCACGGAGAAAAAATCGAAACTCCCAATTTCATGGGGATGTCGCTAGAAGAGGCAACCAACTTGGCGAAAGAGAATAACTTAAGGCTAGCGATAGACTCTGTGTACAGCTCAAAACCTTTGAATACGGTTATTTTACAGAATCCAGTGCCCTATTCTGATTCTACGGAGTCTTGGGTAAAAAATCAACGAATTATTTATCTCACTCTTGTGAGGTCCACCAAACAAAGAATAAAACTCCCAGCTATTATTGATAATTCCAAATCTTTGGCAGCAACCAAGTTAACTATTGTTGGACTTAATCCTAATTGGGAATACCAATCTAGTCCATACAAAGATGTAGTGCTGGATGTGAAATACAAGGGAAGCTCAGTAGAAAAAGGGTTTTTGTTGGAAAAAGAATCAACAGTTACGGTGGTGGTTGGTAAAGGTCAAGGAGAGGCGGCACAAATTCAAGTGCCAAATTTGATTGGAAAGACAATAAGCGAGGCAAACATAGAGTTATCCAATAAAAATTTCCAATTGGTTCCTGTTTTTAATTGTAGTGATTGCAAAACAGCAGCGGACTCTGCGAATGCCGTGATTGAACAACAATCTCCCGAGTTTGTTGATGGACTTACCGTAGCTGAGGGAAGTGAAATTATTATATTTTTGTCAAAATAAGCTCTATGCGTTTAAGTACTATATTCTTTTTTTTCTTTTTCCCATTCTTAACTTTTTCCCAAGAAAGTTTGGAACCATTAGGAATAAATCCTCAATTGGTTCGTGAATCAAAGGCTATTACTCGATCCATTGACGCGTTATTTGTTTACGCGATGGATACCATTCATCTTCCCATAAAGGATGATTTTTCGAGAGATAGATTCAAGAAATATACTGCCAAACCTACAGATTCAAATGTTTATGATTCATTGTTTTACGCCATTTACAACGGTGGAATCCAAGAGGTAGATACTGCAGCATTTATGCTCGATACAACGTATCATTATCAATATACGCCTACCTCTACTCCCGATTCATTTCAAATCGATACTTTTCCGTTACCTTCACTAGGTACTCGGACCATTTGCGATTTGTCCAGTTATCCGGTTACTTGTACCACCGTTAGTGTATGGCCTCCTTACAATACGGATGATACGATTGGTACTCCAGCAAATCCCGATAATATTTATGGGGTTTTTCCACCAGACGTTGAACAAGACTCTGCTCAAGTATATTTTGTGAGAGCAACAGATACCTTGAGTTTTTGGCAAGACAATTATGTGTATTTGAATAATGATTACGCCATCAATCCTCCAACCATAGGAGTTGTTACATTTGACGGGTTAAATGAAAACGGATATCCTTATGACTTCTCTTCTGCTTTTTCTTACGGGAAAGCTGATTATTTGACTTCAAAACCTATATTTTTAGATACAAAACCCAATGGTTTTCCCTACACGCTCTCAGACTCTATTTATTTAAGTTTTTACTATCAGCCTCAAGGACTAGGAAACGAACCCGAACCAGAGGATTCTCTCGTTTTGCAATTTTATTCTCCCAATGACGATGAATGGCTTAGTGTGTGGAAAGTAGACGGTAGACAATTGGACACTAATTTTTCGCAAGTGATGGTTAAAATCACTGATGTACGATTTTTAGAAGCAGGATTTAAATTCCGATTCTTGAATTATGCCTCACTTTCAGGTAGTTTCGATCATTGGAATTTGGATTATGTGTTTTTGGGTTCCTCTCGTTTTTCTTCAGATACCGTGAGAGATGACGTTGCTTTTCAGTTACCTTCTCACACTTTATTAAAAAATTACACGGCAATGCCATGGAAGCATTTTAAATGGGAAACCTCCTCCGCAATGAAAGATTCAATTTTTGTGTTTCAGCGAAATAATAATGCTGCCGGCAGGCTAGTAGGAAGTAACAAAATGGAGATATTTTATCAATCGACTCTTCAGCAAACTATAGTAAATACAAATACTCCCTCAATTTCAGGTTTTACTGATTTTGCAACTGTATACAAATTTCCAGTGGGTTATTTTTTCGATACAATGGTAAATGATACGAACGCTTCATTTTTGGTTGAAGTAACTCACAACACAACACCAGATTTTACCAGAACAAATGATACATTGAGGTTTGTTCAAGAGTTTAGTGATTATTATTCATACGATGATGGAACTGCAGAGGCAGCATACGGAGTTCAGGGGTTAGGAGGGCTAAACTCAAAAATTGCTTCTAGATTCTCTCTCGTGCAAGGTGATACAATAAAATCGGTCTTCATCCATTTTACACCCTCAGCTTACAACATGAGTTCCACTACTTTTACCATAACTCTTTGGAATGAATCTGGTGGAAAACCAGGTTCAGTTCTGTATCAAAAAGTTTCTTTGGATGTACCTAGATATAATCTTGGGGTAAATGGATTTTATGAATATCCTTTGGATAGCAATCATTACCTGCCAGCAGGGAATTATTTTTTAGGAATATCACAAACAACCCCCGATAGAATAAACATAGGCTTTGATAAGAACCTCAATAATTTGGAAAACACGTATTACAACAGCAATGGGATATGGCAAAAGTCTGGGTTTGAAGGAACCTTAATGATAAGGCCTTCGTTTGTTTATCAACGCGATTACTCTGTTGGGGTATCAACAAAGTTTATTCAGCCTAAAGTTATAATCTATCCCAACCCCGCCCAATCCCATATTTCAATCGAATTATCTTCCGAAACAGAAATAAAGCAAATTGAGGTCATTGATTTGACCGGGAAGTTGGTTATTTCAACTACTTTTGTTTCCAGTTTGGATGTATCATTCCTAAACAAAGGAATGTACGTGATGAGAGTGACAGACGAAAAAGACAGACAAATTATAACTCGATTTGTCAAAAATTAAAATTTAAGTAAGGTGAGTCAAGAACGAAAGAAAGAGCAAGAAGTAGAAGAAGAAATTGCAAATCCAGATGAAAATCCGGAGCTATTTGAGCATTATAAATTTAAAGTAGATCCAGGTCAAGAGATAATGCGCGTGGATAAATTTTTAATGAATCGATTGCCTAATATTTCAAGAACTAAGCTAAAAGAAGCCGCTCTCAAAGGATATGTAAGATCTAATGGTGAAGAGGTAAAACCCAATTATAAAGCAAAACCAGGAGAAGAAATTACCTTAAGTTATCCTTATCCTGTGCGAGAAACCGAATTGGTAGCTGAAAATATTCCACTGGATTTTGTGTATGAAGATGATTATTTGGCGGTGATAAATAAGCCAACGAATATGGTCGTTCATCCTGGTTATGGAAATTTTGAGGGAACCATAGCCAATGCGCTACTGTATCACTTTGATAATTTACCAAAAAGAGATGATTTTGAGGGAAGACCAGGAATTGTTCACAGATTGGATAAAAACACTACTGGATTGATGGTTGTAGCGAAAACCGAAAAGGCACTTGTAGATCTTTCGAAACAATTTTTTGATAAAACCACAGAAAGAAAATATTATGCCTTAGTTTGGGGCGATATGGAAGAGGAGGAAGGAAGAATAGAGGGGCATATTGGAAGGTCTCTCAAGAACCGAAAATTAATGAGTGTGTATGAAGACGGTTCCTTTGGAAAAGAGGCCGTAACAAATTACAAGGTGCTCAAAAGATTTGGATATACCACACTTGTACAATGCGAACTTGAAACGGGTAGGACTCACCAAATTAGAGCCCATATGAAACATATAGGTCATACTTTATTCAATGATTCGGACTATGGTGGGGAAGTGATATTGAAAGGGACTACCTACACCAAGTACAAACAATTTGTTCAAAATTGTTTCAAATTATTACCCAGACAAGCGTTACATGCCAAGACCCTAGGTTTTACTCATCCCTACAAAGGTGAATTCATGCAGTTTAACTCAGATTTACCAGAGGATATGCAACAAGTATTAGAAAAATGGGAGAGTTTTGCAAAAAATTCGATAGATTTTAAATAATTTAAAGGCATTTTTTTTGTGATTAATAGAATAATGTTAGCTTTGTACAATTATTAACCCTATTAATCAAAGATTATGAAAATTAAATTTTTAACTATCGTTGCTGCTGTTGCATTATTTTCATGTGAAGCTGCTACTGATACTGCAGAAGGAACAGTAGATTCTGAAACTATTGAAGCTGTTGAAGAAACTGTTGAAGAAACTGTTGAAGAGGCTACTGAAACAATTGAAGAAGCTATGGATACAACTGCTGCAAAAGCAGAAGAAATGGTGGAAGAAGCAACTGAAGAAGTTTCTGCTCACTAATTAGTATTTTAACTAATTTTAAAAAAAAGGCACAATTCCAATTGTGCCTTTTTTTGTATCTTCAATTTTGAAAATTTATTACCACATTAATTTTTGTTATGAAATTCCTATATTTTCTATGTTTGATGGCTTTTATTGCCTGTTCAATCCCCAATAGACCCGAAAAAGTAGCAGAAGAGTTTGTTCTTGCAGTTAAAAACAAAGATGTTGCTAAAGCAAAATCATTGGCTACCAAAAAATCGCACTCCATGTTGAATTTGGTAGACGAAAATTTAGAATTAACTCTAACGAACGGAACATTGTCTGTGGTGGATTGTGTTACCGAAGGAGAAGTGAGCGAATGCGATTGCTTTTTTGAACAAGACAGTAAACCGCTGCCACTTTCATTGAAGAAAGAGGAGGATAAGTGGAAAGTAGATATTCAATCATCGGCCCTAAATGTTTTTGATGATTTATTGGATAATTTCAAACAAATTGATCTGAATGGATTGCTAGATAAGGTGGGCGAAGGAGTAGACTTAGGGAGCGAAAAGTTAAATGAAGCGATAGAAAATATTGATATCGATAAAGCGGTGGAAGCTCTCAAAGGAATGGACTCTTTGGTTACAATTTCTGATGAAAAGGTAGAGGGACTGATAGAGCAATTTTCAAAAAGTTTGAAAAATAAGTAAGTATAGTAATTGATAAAAATTGGAAACAACAAACATGGATATTTCGATTGTAGTTCCTCTTTATAATGAGGAAGAGTCATTACCAGAATTAATTTCTTGGATAAATAAGGTATGTAAAAAAGAAAACTATTTGTTTGAAGTACTACTGATTGACGATGGTAGTAAAGATAAATCTTGGAGTATAGTAGAAAAATTAAAGGAAGAATATTCTTTCATAAGAGGAATTAAGTTTAGAAGAAATTACGGAAAGTCTGCTGCTTTAAACACGGGTTTTGCTGCCACCAAAGGAAATGTCGTAATTACAATGGATGCAGATTTACAAGACAGTCCAGACGAAATTCCTGAGTTGTACGACATGATAGTAAAAGATGACTTTGATATCGTATCAGGCTGGAAGAAAGAGCGTCACGACCCTCTTTCAAAAACAATTCCAACAAAGTTATATAACGGAGTAACGCGTTTATTCAGCGGAATAAAACTTCATGATATGAATTGTGGACTCAAGGCTTACAAAGGAGACGTTGTAAGATCCATCGAGATTTTTGGAGAAATGCACAGATACATCCCTGTTATTGCCAAAGGAGCAGGATTTGAGAGAATAGGAGAAAAGGTAGTACAGCACCAAGAACGAAAATATGGTGTGTCAAAGTTTGGTTTGAATAGATTTGTGAATGGATTTTTGGATTTATTTACGATCACATTTATTACGAGGTTCGGAAAAAAACCAATGCACTTTTTTGGGTTGATTGGTACTCTTTTTTTTATTCTCGGATTTGGCTTAACCTTTTGGTTAGGAATAGAGAAGCTTTTCTTTAATCAAAATGCTGTTTTATTGGCAGATAATACCTGGTTTCACATAGCATTGTTTTCGATGGTAATAGGTACTCAATTGTTTTTGGCAGGGTTTGTAGCTGAACTAATAGGTCGAAATTCTCCTATTCGAAACAGCTATGCGGTAGAAAAAGAAATATAAAAGAGTCGAGTGAAGTACAGAAGTAAAGCCCCTTTTAGAATTGGTTTGGCAGGCGGAGGAAGCGATGTAAGTCCTTTTTCTGATAAATATGGTGGGGCAACTCTCAACGCTTCCATCAATTTATATGCCTACACCACAATTATACCCAGAACTGACGGCAAGATAATTTTTAGGGCAGAGGACAGGGGAGAAGTAATTGAATATGAAACGAGCGATGTGTTACCGATTTCAGGAAAATTGGATTTACAAATCGGGGTGTACAACAGAATTGTGAAGCAATTCCAAAAATCTAACCTGTCATTTGAAATGATTACAACCATGGATGTATCATCCGGATCTGGGTTGGGAACTTCCTCAACATTAGTTACTTCTGTTATTGGAGCTTTTGTAGAATGGTTTAAATTACCGCTCAGTGAGTATGATATTGCTAAGCTGGCTTTCGATATCGAGCGAAAGGATTTGAAAATGGCTGGAGGAAAACAAGATCAGTATGCAGCGACTTTTGGAGGAATAAATTTCATGGAATTTGGAAAGTATAACTCTATAATTGTGAATCCTTTAAAACTAAAAACTGAAGTGATAAATGAACTTCAGTACAACCTTGTTTTGTACTACACTAAGACGAGTAGAGAGTCCTCAAAGATTATAGAAACCCAAGCGAGTAATGCAAAGGAAGAGAAAGAAATTCCTGTCAATGCCATGAAAATTGTCAAAGACCAAGCCTACCTAATGAAAGATGCTTTGCTTTCGGGAGAACTGAACAAAGTGGGTGATATTTTATCAATGAGTTGGGAGAATAAGAAAAAGATGGCAACCGGAATTTCTACGCCCTTTATCGACTCGATTTATGACGCAGCCATAAAAGCAGGAGCTAGAGGCGGAAAAATATCAGGAGCTGGAGGAGGAGGGTTTATGATTTTTTATACCGAAGAAACAAGTCGCGCCTCTGTCATAGATTCGATTTCAAAATTTGGAGGGACAGTAAAGCATTATGAATTTTGTAATCAAGGTTTGATTACTTGGACTGTCTCTTAGATAATTTGTACTGCATATTTGATAACAAATTAGTGAATGTTGATAGTTGGATAATTTAATTTCAACTGTTGTTTTTCTTCATTGGAGATAACCATAAAAACAGATATACTTTTTAGTTTCTTAAATTCTGATAAACTATCAAGATTTGTCATTCTATTGTAAGAACAATCCAGTTTTATTAGTTGTTTGGTATCCTTACCCTCGATATTATTTACATCAAGATGTTCCTCTCTTCCTCCAATTATCAATTAATTTTCTGCCATTCTGACTTTCTGACACGCTAGTTTCATTAACAATGTCATAAAACTGACACCAATTTTCTCGTGGCACAATCCTTGAACAATGGAAAATGAATTTTTAATACACAAAACAATACATAAAAATTATGAGTAAAATAATAGGAATAGATTTAGGAACAACGAACTCATGTGTTTCCGTAATGGAAGGGAACGAGCCGGTGGTAATTCCTAACAGCGAAGGAAAGAGAACTACGCCCTCAGTTGTCGCTTTTGTAGAGGGAGGAGAAAGAAAAGTAGGAGATCCTGCAAAGAGACAAGCTATTACTAACCCAACAAAAACCATCTTTTCTATAAAAAGATTTATGGGAAACAGTTTTGATGAGTCTAAAAAAGAAGTAGACAGAGTACCTTACGATGTGGTGAAAGGAGATAACAACACGCCAAGAGTAAAAATTGACGATAGACTTTACACGCCACAAGAAATTTCAGCAATGATTCTTCAAAAAATGAAGAAAACAGCAGAAGATTATTTAGGTACTACCGTATCTGAAGCTGTTGTGACAGTTCCCGCCTATTTTAATGATTCGCAGCGACAAGCAACAAAAGAAGCTGGTGAAATTGCCGGATTGACAATAAAAAGAATAATCAATGAGCCAACTGCAGCTGCTTTGGCCTATGGATTGGAAAAAAAGAACACGGACCAAAAAGTAGTGGTATTTGATTTTGGTGGAGGTACTCACGATGTTTCTATCCTAGAATTGGGAGACGGAGTATTCGAAGTGCTTTCGACTGATGGAGATACTCATCTTGGAGGGGATGATGTGGACCAAAAAATCATTGATTGGTTGGCTGATGAGTTTAAGAATGATGAAGGGATCGATTTGAGAAATGACCCAATGGCATTACAAAGACTTAAGGAAGCAGCCGAAAAAGCAAAAATAGAATTATCAAGTACTACTTCTTCGGAAATAAACTTGCCTTACATCATGCCAGTTGATGGAATTCCAAAACACTTAGTTCGTACATTGTCTAGAGCTAAATTTGAACAATTAATTGACGATTTGGTAAAAAGAACAATCGAACCTTGTATGACAGCGATGAAATCTGCTGGACTTTCAACAAGTGACATCGATGAGATTATCCTAGTAGGTGGATCAACTCGTATCCCAGCCGTACAAGAAGCAGTTCAAAAATATTTTGGAAAAGAACCATCAAAAGGAGTAAATCCTGATGAAGTAGTGGCAGTAGGTGCCGCAATTCAAGGAGGAGTGTTAACAGGAGAAGTAAAAGATGTACTTCTTTTGGATGTAACACCACTTTCTTTAGGAATTGAAACAATGGGAGGTGTATTAACTAGATTGATTGATGCCAATACAACGATTCCTACTAAGAAATCTCAAGTGTTCTCTACCGCAGCAGACAATCAGCCAGCTGTAGATATTCATGTGCTGCAAGGTGAAAGACCAATGGCTGCAGATAACCGAACTTTAGGAAGGTTTCAATTGACAGATATTCCGCCTGCTCGGAGAGGAGAGCCTCAAATTGAAGTGATTTTTGATATTGATGCAAACGGAATAATTAATGTTTCGGCCAAAGACAAGGCAACTGGAAAAGAGCAAAACATTAGAATTGAAGCATCTTCTGGATTAAGCGAAGAGGAGATTGAAAAAATGAAGCAAGAAGCAGAGGCAAATGCGGATTCTGATAAAGCGAAAATGGAAGAAGCTGAAACTGTTAATCAGGCGGATAGTTTGATTTTCCAAACAGAAAAGCAATTAGAAGAATACGGAGACAAAATTCCGGCCGATAAAAAAGAGCCAATTGAAGAGGCATTGGCAGAGCTCAAAACTGCACACGAATCAAAAGATTTAGCAGCAATGAAAGCTGGAATTGAAAAAGTAACCACAACTTTCCAAGCTGCGAGTCAAGAGATGTATGCAGCTCAAAACGAAGCAGGTGCTCAAGCAGGAGCTGAAGGAAATGCTACAGAAGGAGATGAAGAAGTGACTGATGTAGATTTTGAAGAAGTATCTGAAGACAAATAAAATTACATAAATAACTAAGCTACAAGCCTCGTGTCTTTGATGAAACGAGGCTTTTTTTATTCCAAATTTGTACATATTTGGCTTAGATTTAAACTAAATAAACAATTTAATTTTAGGGGTTTAATATGTTGTATTAAAACTAGTTAATAATTGTTTTTACGGAAGAGAAAGAAAGAGAAATTACAAGTAATAATAAGAGTGAAATAAGTTTGTGAATTGTTGTTACTTTTTGTAAATTCAATAAAAGAAAACTAGAGAAATGAACTCTTTCCAAGGTCAGTCAGAAAATTTTAACAGCTACATTCAAAACGAACGTAGGCTTTCTGCCCATACGGTAACCTCCTACATGAGTGATCTCGATCAATACCAAATTTTTATAGATGATAAGTTTAGGCTGAGCCATTTTGGCGAAGCAACTCATAACGAAATAAGAATGTGGGTAGTGGAATTAAAAGAAAAAGGTGTTTCTGCTCGTTCAATTAACCGAAAAATTTCAACTTTAAAATCCTTTTACAAGTTTCTTCTTACACAAAAAGTTATTAAATCTAGTCCAATGAGTAAGGTGATTAGTCCCAAGCAATCCAAGAAACTCCCGGTATATTTTGAGCAAAATAAACTAGAGGAGTTGTTTCAGCTTGAAGTATTCCAGGATTCTTTTTCAGGAGTGAGGGATGTCTTGGTGTTGGAATTGTTGTATGGTACTGGAATGAGGCTAGCTGAGCTTATTCACACACAAGAAAAAGATGTCTCTTCGAATGAGATAAAAGTAGTAGGGAAAGGAAACAAGGAGAGGATTGTTCCAATCACAGACCGTATAAGAAAGGTGATAGATGTGTACAAGCAAAAAAAACAAGAGGAATTTGAGGTTTGTGAAAATCAGTTTTTGCTGGTAACTAATAAAGGAAATAAACTCTACGAAAAGTTTGTTTATCGGAGGGTAAATCATTATCTTGGATTAGTGACAAATGAAAAAAAAAGAAGTCCTCACACTATGCGACATTCGTTTGCGACAAACATGCTTAACAATGGTGCTCAGCTGCAAACAATAAAGGAAATACTGGGGCATGCCAATTTATCAGCAACCCAAGTTTATACTCACAACTCAATTCAAAGACTAAAGGACACCTACAAGAAGTTTCATCCAAAAGAAAATTAGTATTAACAATATAAAAATTGAATTATGGAAATCAAAGTACAGTCAATTCATTTTGACGCAGATCAAAAATTAGTAAAGTTTATTGAAGACAAACTAAGAAAGTTAAACCAATATTACGACAAGATAATTGGAAGCGATGTGTTCTTGAAGCTAGAGCCTGCAGACAAAGAAAACAAGGTTGCCGAAATAAAATTAGCAATCCCGGGAAAAGATTTGTTTGCCAAGAAACAGTGCAAAACTTTCGAGGAGGCGACTGATGAAGCGGTGGAAGCATTGAGAAGACAAATAAACAAACACAAAAGTAGGAATTAATAAAAAAAAAGTAATTTTGGGCCCTGTTATACGTAGCAGGGCTTTTTTTGTGTAAAATTCGCTTATTTTCAGGCGGCAAAAAGTTGCAAATTGTAAAGGGTAAAAAAAAGTAAATTTTTTTTCAAAAATGTTTGAATAATAAAATATCTTTTCTAAATTTGCAAACCCTAAAACGCACAGGGTAATTTAAGCCGATATAGCTCAGCTGGCTAGAGCAGCTGATTTGTAATCAGCAGGTCGTGGGTTCGAGTCCCTCTATCGGCTCTTAATTTTGAATATAAGCGTGATTTTAATCATGTTAGTGAGTCAAAACGTAGACTCTATTTTTTTTTTGAAAGATAATTCATTTGGGGAGATACTCAAGCGGCCAACGAGGGCAGACTGTAAATCTGCTGACTACGTCTTCGCAGGTTCGAATCCTGCTCTCCCCACTAGAATAAATTAGTAAGATTATAAGCGGGAGTAGCTCAGTTGATAGAGCGTCAGCCTTCCAAGCTGAGGGTCGCGGGTTTGAGCCCCGTCTCCCGCTCATTTTTTTGCTGATGTAGCTCAGGGGTAGAGCACTTCCTTGGTAAGGAAGAGGTCACGGGTTCAATTCCCGTCATTAGCTCTAATTAAACTACTTATAATATAAATAAATAATAACAACAAAAAAACAACATAGCCATGGCTAAAGAAACATTCGACAGATCAAAACCGCACGTAAACATCGGTACAATTGGTCACGTAGATCACGGAAAAACTACTTTAACAGCCGCTATTTCTAGTGTGCTTGCTTCTCAGGGATTAGCTGAGAACAGAGATTTTAGTTCAATTGATAATGCCCCTGAAGAAAAAGAAAGAGGGATTACGATTAACACTTCACACATTGAATACCAAACAGCAAACAGGCACTACGCTCACGTAGATTGTCCAGGTCACGCGGATTACGTTAAGAACATGGTAACAGGTGCTGCGCAAATGGATGGAGCTATCTTGGTTGTTGCTGCAACTGATGGGCCAATGCCTCAAACTAGAGAGCACATCTTATTAGGAAGACAAGTAGGTGTTCCAAGAATGGTTGTATTCATGAATAAAGTGGATATGGTTGATGACGAAGAGTTGTTAGAACTAGTTGAAATGGAAATCAGAGAATTATTGTCTTTCTATCAATATGATGGTGATAACGGACCAGTTATCGCTGGATCTGCACTTGGAGCTCTTAACGGAGAGGAGAAGTGGGTTGCTACTGTAAACGAATTGATGGAAGCTGTTGATACTTGGATCGAATTGCCTCCAAGAGATGTAGATAAAGATTTCTTGATGCCAGTTGAAGATGTATTCTCAATTACTGGAAGAGGAACTGTTGCTACGGGAAGAATTGAAACTGGAGTTATTAACTCTGGAGATGAAGTTGAAATTTCTGGAATGATTGAAACTCCATTGAAATCTACTGTAACAGGAGTTGAGATGTTTAGAAAGATTTTGGATAGAGGAGAAGCTGGAGATAACGTAGGACTTTTATTGAGAGGGGTTGAAAAATCTGCAATCAAAAGAGGAATGGTTATTACAAGACCAGGTACAATTAAGCCTCACAAAAAGTTCAAAGCAGAGATTTATGTATTGAAGAAAGAAGAAGGAGGAAGACATACTCCATTCCAAAACAAATACAGACCTCAGTTTTACCTAAGAACTACTGATGTAACTGGAGAAATTTCTCTAGAAGCAGGAAGAGAAATGGTAATGCCTGGTGATAACGTAACAATCACTGTTGATTTGATCGTTCCAGTTGCAATGTCTAAAGGACTTAGATTTGCAATCAGAGAAGGAGGAAGAACAGTAGGTGCAGGTCAGGTTACTGAGATTCTAGATTAAGAATTATACCAATATAATAGTTAACAATTCCAGTCTTATATAAGGCTGGAATTGTTTTGCTATTTTTACGGGTGTAGCTCAGCTGGTAGAGCACTGGTCTCCAAAACCAGGTGCCGGGAGTTCGAGTCTCTCCACCCGTGCTAATGAAAGCGACAGAGTTGAAATAAGCTTTAATGTTTAATTCAAATAATGAAGTACGAAGACGAGAAGTAAATCTTTAGAACAAGGATGTTTCTTCGATTGAAACTGAATGATGTGTTTATTCACAATAACAGACTAGCAATAGTTTAACAAATAAGAAATGGTTAAAATTAGAACATACATACAAGAAGTAGTTTCTGAACTATTTGAAAAAGTAACATGGCCAACATGGTCAGAACTTCAAAACAGTGCGTTCGTTGTGCTTATCGCTTCAGCGATAGTATCTGTTCTTGTTTGGTTAATGGATTTTACTTTCGGAATAAACGTTGGAGGTTGGAAAGGTGTATTAGGATTTATTTACCAATTTATTGGATAACCTTATGAAGTGGTATATAGTAAAGACCGTAACAGGTAAAGAAAAGAAGTCAAAAGAATATTTAGATATAGAAATCGAAAGATTGAATATGTCCTCATACATTGGTCAAGTAATTGTTCCAATGGAAAGAGTTATTCAAATTAAAGATGGAAAAAAAATTGTAAAAGAAAAAAGTTTGTTGCCAGGTTGTATAATGGTTCAGACAAATCTTCAGGGTGAAGTAAAACACCTTATAAAAAGTATCCCAAATGTAATGGGGTTTCTTGGACTTGAAAAAGGAGGAGATCCATCTGCATTGAGAGAAAGTGAAGTTAATAGAATTTTGGGTCATGCTGATGATTCAATTGATTTGGAGGATCAAGCAACAATTGATTTCCAAGTTGGAGAAAGTGTAACTGTAACAGATGGTCCATTCAACAAGTTTGATGGAATAATTGAGGAGGTTAACGAAGAAAAGAAAAAATTAAAAATCATGATAAAGATATTTGGTAGGAAGACTCCTGTTGAATTGAATTACATGCAAGTAGAAAAGCAATAATTAATTAAAAGATGGCTAAAGAAGTAAGTGGTTTAATTAAACTACAAATCAAGGGAGGAGCTGCGAATCCTTCACCACCAGTTGGACCTGCACTAGGTGCAAAAGGTGTGAACATCATGGAGTTCTGTAAGCAGTTTAATGCTAGAACACAAGATAAACCAGGGAAAGTACTTCCTGCAGTTATTACAGTATATTCGGATAAGTCATTCGATTTTGTAATTAAAACTCCACCAGCAGCTGTTCAATTATTAGAGGCAGCTAAGCTTAAATCCGGTTCAGCAGAGCCAAACAGAGTGAAGGTTGGAAAAGTAACTTGGGATCAAGTTAAAGCTATTGCAGAAGACAAAATGCCTGATTTAAACTGTTTTGTAATTGAATCAGCAATGAGAATGGTAGCTGGAACCGCAAGAAGTATGGGATTAACAGTACAAGGGACTCCACCATGGAGCAATAATTAATAATAAATAATAACAAATGTCAAAAGCAAAAAGAGCAATTTTGGAGAAATATGACTTGGAAAAGTCTTATTCTTTAAAAGATGCGAGTAATTTAATTAAGGAAATTACGACAGTAAAATTTGATGCAACTGTAGATGTAGCAATCAGGCTTAATGTTGACCCAAGAAAAGCAGATCAAATGGTAAGAGGAAGTGTTTCTTTGCCAAATGGAACTGGGAAAGATATGAAAGTTTTGGTTTTGTGTACTCCTGACAAAGAAGCAGAAGCTAAAGAAGCTGGTGCAGATTTCGTAGGATTGGACGAGTACATCGAAAAAATCAAAGGAGGCTGGACAGATGTAGATGTAATCATTTCTACTCCGAACGTAATGGGTAAAATTGGTGCCTTAGGAAGAATACTAGGACCAAGAAATTTAATGCCAAATCCAAAAACAGGAACAGTAACTATGGATGTTGCTAAAGCTGTAAAGGATTCAAAAGGAGGAAAAATTGATTTCAAAGTAGATAAGTTTGGAATTATTCATACTCTAATAGGAAAAGCATCTTTTTCTGGAGATAATATCTTTGGAAATGCAAAAGAATTGATAGATACAATTGTAAAGTTAAAGCCAGCATCTGCAAAAGGGCAGTATGTAAAGAGCATTTTCATGTCATCTACAATGAGTCCGAGTATTAATGTGGACGTAAGTTCTATTTAAAAAAACAGCAATGAATAAAGACGAAAAAAGCAAACAAATAGCATACTTAACTGATAAGATAAGTAATGCAAGTATCTTTTATTTGGCTGATACATCAGAATTAAGTGCTGATGAAACAAGTAAATTGAGAAGAAGATGTTTTAAAGGAGAAGTTTCTTTAGAAGTAGTTAAAAATACTTTGGTAAAAAAGGCTCTTGAAAACATTGAAGGAAAGGACATGTCTCCATTTTATGATTTATTGAAGGGTCAAACTTCTTTGATGATAAGTGAAAAAGGAAATGAGCCTGCAAAAATCATTAAAGAGTTTAGAAAGAAAAGTGATAGACCTATTTTAAAAGGTGCTTTTGTAGAAGAAGCAATCTTTGTAGGAGATGATCAAATCGATACCTTAGTATCTCTTAAATCTAAAGAGGAACTTATTGGAGAAATCATTACACTTCTTCAATCACCTGCTAAGAACGTTATTTCTGCCCTTAATTCGGGAGGAAGTACTATTGCAGGTTTAGTAAAAACTTTAGGAGAACGATAAAAGAAAGTTTCTTGAGTTCTGTTAGTTATAACGGATGCTTCTCTCAAGAATGATTAAATAAATAGAATAACACACAATAAAAAAATAAAAAATGGCAGATTTAGCAAAATTAGCAGAAGAATTAGTAAACTTAACTGTAAAAGACGTTCAAGAATTGGCAACAATCTTGAAAGATGAGTACAACATTGAGCCAGCAGCGGCAGCAGCAGTAGTTGCAGGACCAGCAGCAGGTGGAGCTGATGCAGCAGAAGAAAAAACTGAATTCGATGTAATCTTGAAAGCGGCTGGAGGTTCTAAGTTAGCAGTAGTAAAATTAGTTAAAGAATTAACTGGTTTAGGATTGAAAGAAGCGAAAGATATCGTTGATGGTGCACCAAATACTATTAAAGAAGGAATTTCTAAAGACGAAGCTGAAGGTCTTAAAACTTCTCTTGAAGAAGCTGGAGCAGAAGTTGAAGTTAAGTAATAAGTTACTTCAAAACACTAATGGTTTAGGTGCTTTATGCATCTAAACCTTTTGTTGTTTCTATAAGAACCATTTTTTTATAGAGAGTAACAATAAATGGTAAACTGGTTTTAAGCATCTTATAACCAGTGATTAAGCTAAGAGTTTGATCAGCAAGATTTAGAATAAAAGGATTTAAATCAACAATTTTACATGGCTAATATAAAGTTCGACCCAATAAGAGTAAACTTCTCTTCGAATCACAATAAATTTGATTACCCGGATTTCTTAGAAATTCAATTGGAATCATTTACAAACTTTTTTCAACTAGAAAC
>CBFHVI010000033.1:0-21581 GCA_965658995.1 Flavobacteriales bacterium
AGCTTGGCTTTGCATCAAATTAAAAGTGTAGTCAAGAACGCCACCATCAAGTTTCTTCCACGCTTCTTTTATTTTCCCTTTATTGTCGGCAGTATGAAGCTTTTCCATTTTGGAACCTTGTCTGTGAATAGTCGCTAACAACGCATAAACAATAAAGTCAAGGCTAAAGACCCAACCCTTTGATTTTAAATCATCAAGTTTGGTTTTGAATTCTTCTCTCGCTTTAGGCCAATATCCTGAAATTTGAGCAAGAGCTAATTCTGCATCAGTCAGATTCACTCCGCTCGAATTGACAATGTAAAAAATGTCTATTGCTTCCTTAATTGAAGCTTTTGCTGGAATTACCTGTTCCAAGAATTCACGTTCACGAATTCTTTTGATTGATTCGATATTGTCGTCAATTTTATTCTCTTTTTCTCTTGGTAATCTTTCTCCTTCATTTTTTTCTTCAAGGGCATCTATTATGTCTCTTGTCCTAACATTTCCTTTGAAAATTTCTGTTATATCTACCCAAGTTGGGTCTTGTTCCATTACAGTTTTGCGATAATATTCAAGACTTCTGCTCTCTACATTAACATACAAGCCACGTATGTCATTAAGAATTTCTTTTTCTGTGTAGTAGGGCGGGATTTCTCCTGTCATTAACATGTAAAGTGTCGTAATTCTTTGTTGACCGTCAAGAATTAGTTTAACTGCACCTTTTGAAACTTCATAAACATATTCGCCTTTCAGTTCAGGCGGATTAGTGGTTTCCCAAGTCAACATTGTTCCTGTAGGATAGTCGTTGATAAGTGAATCAACTAAATTTTTGGCGTCTTTCTTTTTCCAAACATATTCCCTTTGAAAAGCAGGGACGAACAAATGGTGTTCGTTTATTTTATCTATGATTTGACTTATTTTCATTCAGTTTCTTTTAATGCACCTAACGGTCCTTGTGTATTGCGAGTTATGTATTTGATGTAACACGATAGTTTTACACTAATATATAACAAAAGCCATCAAATACATAATTTGCTATACAGTATGTTCGGACCTTTGTTTTTTGGGTAGTTCGAGAACTTCCAAGATGTAGTATCAGGTAGCACTTATGTATTTGAACAAGGACCGTTCCGACTAATAAAGAGGATTGGGAATGGGCGGGTAGCCTATGGAAATTCTCGCCCCGAAGGGTTATTGGTCGGAACGGTTAGTATAAGCGTATTGCGACCGATAGGGAGCATTATCGCTTATACATTGTTGTACCCCGTTTTCATTCTTTCGAGCGTTGGGGTGAAAGCTTTTTGCTGCCCGCAGGAATGAGGACAGCAATGTGCTTTAACAAAGTTTGGGATTTTCTTCATTCAGATTTGTGTGTTTCAAAAATCGTATGTATATTTGCATACTATAATTAGCGTATTTAATAGATTATGATATTAGGAAAGTATAAATTAAATGATATTTATTTAGACGATTGTATTAATGGAATGAAAAGCATACCAGATAGTTCTATTGATATGGTCATTACCTCACCGCCTTATGATAATTTAAGAAATTATAATGGATATGAATTCGACTTGAGTAAAACAGGGAAAGAAGTGTATAGAGTGCTAAAAGAAGGTGGAATTGCAGTTATGGTAATACAAGACCAAACTAAAGACTTTGGTAAGTCTCTCACTAGTTTTAAAACAATCATTGATTGGTGTGATAATGCAGGATTTAAATTATTTGAAACTTTAATATACAGGAAGCATGGCACAGAAGGAGCTTGGTGGACTAAAAGATTTCGAGTTGACCATGAGTATATGCCTGTGTTTTTAAAAGGAAAAAGACCTCAATATTTTGATAAAGAGCCAATTAAAATCCCTTCAAAACATGGTGGAAAAGTTATGACAGGGAGTGGAAATCGAAAAACAAATGGTGAAACGACTAAAACAATTACTAGACCTATAAACAAAAAGAAATGTCCTGGTACTGTGTGGGATTATTTAATGGCGGGAGATAAAAATCCTTTAAAAAGACAGCATCCAGCTGTTTTTCCAGATAAAATCCCAGCAGACTTTATTCAAGTGTTCTGCCCGCCAAATGGAATTGTACTAGACCCATTTATGGGGTCTGGAACTACTGCAGTTACAGCAAAAAATTTAAAAAGAAACTTTATTGGATTTGATGTTTCTGAAGAATATATTTCTCTTGCGAAAGAACGAATCAAATTAGAGACGAGTCAAGTTAAATTATTTTAAATTAATTTATCTGGTTCTTCCTTTGTAAATTCTATATTTTGCCCCGATGTCATTGCCCAAGATAAAGGATTTAAATCCATTAATTTATTCCAATTATCTTTTTTTATTGTCCAATTGTTAGCTTGAAAATCACTTTTAGTAAACTTTAAAACTCGCAAATTGGTGAAATTCCATTTTTTCTCGTCAAGTGACCATTTTGTATGTTTTTCTAGCAGTTTCAAAAACATTAGACATCGATTTTTAGCATTTTCATTAATTTCACTTAGACCATTTCCAATGTCATTTATATTGTATGGACTACTATCTTTATTAGAAATCTTTAATCTATCCCCTCTTTCCCTAGGGGCAGATATTGCATCTCTCTCTCGGAAAAAATTATCCATCTCCAACATTAATTTATAAGTAGTATAATTTTCGCCTAAAAATACATGATTTAATAGACTGGAATTATCCTGTACTCTTAAATATTTCCACCAATTCATAACGTTTTCTGGATAGGAGAACATGACATTGAAGGTTCCGTCAGTAAATAAGAGAGGAAAAATTGCTGAATCCTCAACTTTAATGTTTAGTTTTTTTTCTAACAGACCTATCAATAAATGAATTGTTGCTAATGGATATTTTAATCGGAATGTATTTTTATCATAGTTTCTTAATAAGTTCGGTTGTATACATTCTTTAAATTTGTCATCCCAATCTGCTGGTTTTTCATTTTTATATACTGAAAGCATATGATGCCCCATACTTTTTACACCTTTTCTATAAATTTCTATATCTAAGAAACATGTGTCATCATTGTAGGCAGACTCTTTATCCCTTAATAGACAAACTTTACCATCATAAAAACCTATTATTTCCCAATCAAGGTAATAAGACATGAACAAACCGCACAGTAAACCGTCACTATCTGGACTAAGAATGCACTTTTGATTTCTCTTAAATATCCAAGGGTTTTCATTTAGTATTTTATCATAATCTATTAAATCATCTTTATCCTTTAGTAAATCTTGAATTACAGCCATTATAAGAGTTCTTTTATTTCTACTTCCAATGCATTAGCAATTTTTTCAATATTTACGAGAGTTATATTTTTCTCTGCTCTTTCAATCATACCAATATAAGTTCGGTGCAAGTCAGCATTAAAAGACAGCTCTTCTTGTGAAAGTCCTTTCTCCTTTCGGATTTCTCGGACTCTTTCGCCAAACTTTATTAATATTTCTTTCTTTGAAATCATTGCTAATTAAAGTATGCAAAGCTACTTTTAGTATGCAGCAACTGCAACAGACTATAGTTAGCATTTCAATATGGGTCGGATAAAAAGCAATGTGTGCGATAGCACTCTTTGCTTTGTGCAGTCGGTTTTTTCAAATGGGGTACAACGGTTAGTATATGAAGCGAAGCATCCCGCAGGGTGCTATGATTTCATATACAGTGTTGGCATCCGTATTTATTTTACTAAAACGGTAGATCACCACTCATTTCTTCTTCAGTAAATCTATGAGTGTATTTTCCTAAAAAGTCAAAGAGTAGGTCAGGCTTACATTCCCATTCTTCAATTTTTTCCATTGTTGACCACACCTTTTTTCCTCTTAAGTCTTCTGCCCAAAGTCTTATTGGTCCATTAAAGTCCATTGGGACTGAAAATTCAGCTTTACAAGTTTCACCATTTGAACGAATAAATCTGACTAGAGTCGCTTGAAATCTATAGTCTTTTCCAGTTTGGCTATGAACCGAAAGAGTGCGGTGACTTAACTTTTCCATATTTTCAGTCACAACATATTCTTTAAGTTTTTTTGCTTCAAGCATTGCATCAATTTCTAAATCTGTATCAAAATCAGAGTATTCATCAAATTTATTTTTTAACGAGTCTCCAAATGCCCCTTCAAGGTTTTCATTAATATCTGCCATTTTCTTGTTTTTTATGGTTGCTAACTTGTTGTTATGCGGAAGTTACGAAAAATAGTTTGTAATCAATTCGTTTACATAGGTTAAACTATGTTTCATTTATTTTTAAGTAAATTCGTTAGGTGTTGATAAGCACACCTTATTGGATGTAAACGTCACCTTTATGAAAATCGAACCATTAGATCGCTTTGAGAAAATACTCTTATTGAAACGATAAAGTAAACAAACTATAGATAATTATGTCTCACATTTAAGACTTGCTCAAGTATTTTTTGATAACAAAAATTTTACATCCATTTCAGATAAAGAGTGGTTTAATTATCTCTTTCATTTAGTACACACAAAAAAAATAGCTGCTTCTACTCAAAGGCAAGTTGTGGGGAGCTTGAAATTGTTTTACAAAGAGGTTTTTGGTCAAGACAGGGACTTTAGCAAACTAGTGGTTTCGCAAAGAGAAAGTCAGCTCCCTGATGTTCTTACGGTAGGGGAAATAAAATTAATTTTAGAACATACGCAGAATTTAAAACATAAGGCTCTGTTAAGTTTGTTGTACGGGAGTGGATTGAGAATAGTGAATTGTTGGAGTTAAAAATTACAGATATTAATTCGGAAAGAATGACCGTGTGCGTATGACAAGGTAAAGGAAAAAAGGATAGATTAACCATTCTTTCTCATAATGTTCTCAAAGTTTTGAGAAAGTATTTTACAGAATATGAACCAAAAGATTATCTATTTGAAGGACAAAATGGAGGGAAGTATTCGGCTGGTAGTGCAAGAAAAGTATTAAAGGAAGTATGGCCAAAGCAAAAATTAATAAATCGGCTACTCTGCATACTTTGAGGCATAGCTTTGCTACTCATTTGCTCGAAAATGGCGTGGGTATTTCTCACATTCAAAAATTGTTGGGTCACCATAATATAAAGACAACTCTTATTTATACCCATATAGCCAACGAGAGTTTGATGACAATAAGAAGTCCGTTGGATTAAAATTTCTCATAAAAAAAACCAATAAATCACTTTACTGGTTTGTATTCTTCTATGGATCTAGGAATTATTTTTTCTTCACTCTCACGGCATTCATTCCTTTCATTCCCATTTCCAATTCAAACTCTACTTTGTCGTTCTCAAAAATCTCTTCAGTAGTACTGCTAACGTGCACAAAATACTTTTCATTGGTATCATTTTCTTTAATGAATCCAAATCCCTTTTCATCGTTAAAAAACTCAACCACTCCTTGTCTTATTGGGTCTGGTTCTGGCATTTCCTCGCGAGCCGGCACGCCTATCACGATGTCTTCGGCATCTATTTCAACTTTCTTTTTACTCGGATCTGGCGGAGTGTCGGTGATGTTTCCAAATTCATCTACATACGCCATCATGTTATCCAATCCAGAGCTTTTTTCCTCCTCTTTTCTAGCCAGTTTTTTGGCTTCTTTTTCTTGTCGTTTTTTCAAACGCTTTTTCTCTTTTTCTTTCTTGTTGTAAGTTTCTTGCGATTTGCCCATTAAGTGGTGTGTGTTTTTGGTTAGCTATACTTTCTATTGGTAAACTCGTTTTACAGCATAGAGTTATAGCTGTGATTTTGTAAAGATAACATAATAAAAGTTTCTGCGATTTCAAAAGGAATGGGATTTTATTCCTCTTGGTAAGTTTTCTGCTCAGAACATTTCCTTAACTTTACTTCATCAATGCTACACAGAAACATACCGCTCTCATCAAACAAAAAGCGCACGAGTTGGGCTTTATGTTTTGTGGCGTATCGCAAGCCGAGTTTCTAGAAGAAGAAGCTCCCAGGCTCGAGAAATGGCTCGAAGCCAACATGCACGGCAACATGCGCTACATGGAAAATCATTTTGACAAACGGCTCGACCCTCGGTTGCTAGTGGATGGTGCCAAGTCGGTGGTGTCGCTGGCGCTCAATTATTTTCCCAAAGAAAGCCAAACACCTGACTCTTACAAATTATCGAAATATGCCTTCGGAGAAGATTATCATTTTGTAATAAAATGGAAACTCAAAGAACTCATGAAATTCATCCAGGCTGAAATAGGCGAAGTAGACGGTCGAGTGTTTGTAGATTCTGCACCTGTGCTGGATAGAGCTTGGGCAAAAAAAAGCGGATTGGGTTGGATAGGAAAAAATGGAAACTTGATCAACAAACAAGCCGGTTCGTTTTTCTTTTTGGCAGAGCTAATTATCGATTTGGAACTAGAGCCTGATGGCCCCGTAAAAGATTATTGTGGCACCTGCACCGCCTGCATAGACGAATGCCCCACCGAAGCCATTCCCCAACCCTACGTGGTAGATGGCTCCAAGTGTATTTCGTACTTGACCATTGAGCTGAAAGATGAAATTATCCCCAAAGAATTTCAGGGCAAAATGGAAGATTGGATGTTTGGATGTGATATTTGTCAAGATGTGTGCCCTTGGAATCGTTTTTCTGCGCCACACAACGAACCTCTGTTGAATGCAAAGCCTCATTTACTGGGATTGAACAAACAAGATTGGGAAGACTTGACCGAAGAAGTGTTCCGAGATTTATTTAAAAATTCGGCAGTAAATCGCACCAAGTTTGATGGACTCAAGCGTAATATTGAGTTTTTGAGGTAGATTGCTTTTCAAAAGTTGGGCTTCGAGATATTTTGTTTCGTTCTTCTTGGAACAAAATGTCTCGAAGGGTGACTTAGCTGATGAATAAGATTCCTGCCTTCGCAGGAATGACAAGTTGTTTTAAATAAAAAAGTCCATTTCGTTTTCGCAAAATGGACTTGAGCATAAAATAGGTTAATTCTTAAATCCCTGCCAAAATCTTATTAAAAATTTCGCTCGGTCTCATAGCGTTTGATACAATTTCATCACTTGGATAATAATATCCTTTGGTGTCTATAGCTACTCCTTGTACTGCATTCAATTCTGTTACGATGGCCGTTTCGTTTACCGCCAATTTCTCTGCAACTGGAGTAAACTCCGCTTTCAGTTCTGGATTGTCGTTTTGGTTTGCCAATTCTTGCGCCCAGTAGAGTGCTAAATAAAAATGTGATCCTCGGTTATCCAATTCATTTACTTTTCTGGATGGTGATTTTCTGTTTGCCAAAAGTTTGGAAGTGGCATCGTCTAGTGTGTCGCCCAGCACAATAGCTTTGGGGTTGTTGGTGGTTTCTCCCAGATGATTGAGTGATACCGCAAACGCCAAAAACTCTCCCAAAGAATCCCATCTCAGGTGGTTTTCTTCCATGAATTGCTGCACGTGTTTAGGGGCAGAACCTCCGGCCCCGGTTTCAAACAATCCACCGCCATTCATCAATGGCACTATCGATAGCATTTTGGCAGAAGTTCCTACTTCCAATATTGGAAACAAATCGGTGAGGTAATCTCTTAATACATTTCCTGTTACCGACACGGTATCGAGCCCTTTCACAATTCTTTCTAAAGAGAAGTTGGTCGCATCCACCGGATTCATAATTCGAATATCCAATCCATCGGTGTCGTGATTTTTCAGGTAGGCAGTAACTTTTTGGATCAACTGAGAATCGTGAGCTCTTTGTTCGTCCAACCAAAATACAGCAGGTGTTCCGGTGGCTTTGGCTCTATTTACTGCTAGTTTTACCCAATCTTTGATTGGTTCATCTTTTACCTGGCACATTCTAAAAATATCGCCTTCTTTTACCGCAAATTCAAATACGGTTTCGCCTCCTTGATTTGCCACAGTTACAGTTCCGTTTGCCGATATTTCAAAAGTTTTGTCGTGTGAGCCATATTCTTCCGCTTTTTGTGCCATCAAACCCACATTGGATACAGAACCCATGGTTACGGGATCTAAAGCTCCATGTTGTTTACAAAAATCGATGGTGGCTTGGTACACTCCAGCATACGATCTGTCTGGAATCACGGCTTTGGTGTCTTGCGAATTTCCTTGGGCATTCCACATTTGTCCCGAAGTACGAATCATGGCTGGCATCGAAGCATCGATGATTACATCACTTGGGACGTGTAGGTTGGTAATTCCCTTGTCTGAATTCACCATCGCAAGGCTTGGCCCTTGATCAAAAGCTGCTTTCAAATCGGTTTCTATTTCAACTCTTTTTTCTGCCGACACTTTGTCTAGGTTACTCAATAGATTTCCGTATCCATTGTTTACGTTTACGCCTATTTCGTCAAAAGTAGCTTGATGCTTGGCAAATACAGGTTGTAAAAAGGTACGAACCACGTGCCCAAAAATAATGGGATCCGATACTTTCATCATGGTAGCTTTCAAGTGAACAGAGAATAATACTCCTTGCTCCTTGGCGTCTTTTATTTCTTTCTCAAGAAAAGAAATCAAGGCATTTTTGCTCAGTAGAGCAGCATCCACAATTTCGTCTTGTTGAATTGCAAAAGCTGATTTCAAGGTTGATTGTTCTCCATTTTCTGAGGTAAACTGAATTGTCAGTGCATCTTCTTTGTCAAAAGTCTTAGATTTTTCACTTCCATAAAAATCTCCACTGGACATGCTTGCCACGTGACTTTTGGAGTCTTTGCTCCAGGCACCCATCGAATGAGGGTTATTTCGGGCATATTCTTTTACAGCTTTTGGCGCTCTTCGGACAGAATTTCCCTCTCTCAGTACTGGGTTTACTGCACTTCCTTTTACTTTGTTGTATTTAGCAAGGTTGGCTTTGTCTTCCTCTGTTTTTATTTCTTCAGGAAAATCAGGAATGTCAAATCCTGCATTTTGTAATTCTTTGATGGCAGCCTTCAATTGTGGCACCGAAGCACTGATGTTTGGCAATTTGATGATATTTGCCTCTGGCCGGGTTACCATTTTGCCCAAAGTAGCAAGCGCATCTTCTACTTGTTGCTCTGCTGACAATCTTTCGGGAAACAAAGCTAAGATTCTGGCCGCCAAAGAAATATCTTTGGTTTCCATTTGGATGCCCGAATTTTTTACAAATGCTTGAGCAATAGGTAAAAACGAGTGTGTTGCTAGTGCAGGAGCTTCGTCCGTTTTGGTGTAGATGATTGTCGAGTATTGCGCCATTTTGATGTAAGAAATGTTTGTATGGTTTTAGTTATTATTTGAATACAAAAGTACTAATTATTTGAGTTTTTTATGGATGAATTAAATTTTCTTTCTATGATTTTTGGCAGATTGGAACAAAAAAAAGCGACTCAAATGAATCGCTTGTTTTATTATTACTGAGCACATCGAGTTAAATACTTAATGCTAACCCAAATAAAAAGATGAACAAGTAGATGGATAAAATTACGATTGTGACTATTCCCACGAATTTATAGTGACTTTTTAAATTTTTAAAAGCTTCTTCAATTTCACTATTGGATCCCGAAAATGTCGCTTTTTTCATGTTTGTCGCAAAATTGTACAAATAGTAGATTGGGAAGAAATAGAGCGCTCCGATAATAATATAAAGTAAGGCAATGAGTCCCGTGGGAAATTGAATACCTCTATTGTATCCCTGAGCTGCTGCCAGGGTAGAGTTGAGTTCGCTACCAAAGATGATCATATTCACGGCAGCAATCAAAATAAATCCTAGGAAGATAAATCCAATAATGGAGAGAAATTGACACCACTTGGCAGTTTCTTTTAAATAGGAGAGGGTGGTTTGTGTCAGTGAATTGTTGTTGTCGGAATGTGTGTCGTCTAAAATTGTATCGTTCATTGGTTTAGTGTTTTTGTTGAGCCTGAAAATAATAAAAAAAATAATTCTTCTCTGCGGTTTGGTTGGCAAATTAATAGGTTTAACGACAAAAAAAACCACCAACAAATTACTGTTGGTGGCTCAAAGCTGACCTAGAATATCTATTTCTCAATGAAATAATCTACTTATTTTTTTTACTTAATTCTCTATACAATACATATTATCCTAAGTAGCTTTTTAATAATTTACTTCTCGACTTTTGTTTTAGTTTTCTTAGTCCTTTTTCTTTTAGTTGTCTCACTCTTTCTCGGGTTAGGTCGAATTTATCTCCAATTTCTTCTAGAGTGAGTGGGTAAGACTGATTGATTCCGAAGTAAAGTCTAATGATATCTGCTTCTCTCGGAGCCAATGTATCCAGAATTCGGCCAATTTCGTCATTCAACGAACCTTCAAGCAAATCATCTTCTTGTGATATGTCGTTATCTTTGGAGGAAAAAACCTCATACATGTCATTTTCGCTATCCGTTCCCAGTGGCGCATCCATAGATACGTGTCTACCAGAGATATGTTGTGCTTTTTTAACTTCTTTTTCCGAAACTTCAAGCATTTCGGCTACTTCACTTACCGAAGGAGTTCTTTCAAACTCTTGCTCTAGCGAAGAAAAGGTTTTGTTTATTTTGTTGATGGTTCCAATTTTATTCAATGGAAGTCGTACAATTCTGGCATGCTCAGCAATTGCTTGAAGGATTGATTGTCGAATCCACCACACAGCATAGGAAATAAACTTAAATCCTCTCTTCTCATCAAATCGTTGGGCCGCCTTTATCAGTCCCAAATTACCTTCGTTTATTAAGTCGGAAAGCGAGAGTCCTTGATTCTGGTATTGTTTCGATACGGAGATAACAAATCTCAGATTAGCTTTGGTCAAACGTTGCAAGGCATTTTGGTCTCCTTCTCTAATTCGTGCAGCTAGTTCTACCTCTTCTTCCGCTGTTATCAGATCATATTTACTGATTTCTAATAAGTATTTATCCAATGATTGGGTTTCTCTATTGGTTATTTGTTTGGTTATTTTTAGCTGTCTCATGTTCTTAAGTTTTAAGTAGTAAAATAGGTAAGAGTCATTGATGTTCTGTATTCCTTTCTTAAATAACGAGTGAGATTCTTAGTTGTTACGGCTTTTCTTACCGGTTAACAGATTTTAACAAGTTTATTTATTGTTCGGGACATTTGGTTAATAAATGGTTTTGTTTACCTTTTCGGTTATAAAATTAAACAAAACAAAATCAAACTCCAAATCTTGTTTAATAAATATTAAGAAAAATTAAACAAAAAATCTTGGGTATAAAAAAACCTCACTGGATAGTCCAATGAGGTTTTGATTATTTCTTGTAAGAGAGAAAGTTTAGTCTTCTTTCTTTTCAGTTCTTTCAGGTTTTGGCAACAAAATTTTACGTGATAATTTGTGCTTTCTCTTTTTTGGATCAAATCCTGTTACTTTAAATGTAACCATATCACCAACAGAAACTACATCTTCCACTTTTTCAGTTTTGTTCCAATCCAATTCAGAGATATGAATCAATCCGTCTTGTCCTGGTACTACTTCTACGAAGCATCCAAACTCTTTGATAGATTTTACGGCTCCAGTATAAGTCATTCCTACTTCTATCTGTGGAGGATTTACTATCAAATCGATTTTTTCTAATGCCAATGCCATTCCAGCACCGTCATTGGTCAATACTGATACAGTAGCAGTTTCCCCATCTGGATTTTCATCAATACTGATTTCTGAGTTGGTTTCTGCTTGTAGTTCTTGGATTACTTTTCCTCCAGATCCGATTACTGCTCCAATTTTATCTGCAGGAATAATCAAGCTCTTGATTCTTGGTGTATGTTCTTTGTAATCTTCGTTTGGTCTCGAGATAGTTTTGAGCATTTCTCCCAAGATATGTGCTCTACCAGCTTTTGCTTGGTCTAGCGCTTCAGTTAGCACTTCGTACGAAAGTCCTTTTACCTTTATATCCATTTGGCAAGCCGTAATTCCGTTTTCGGTTCCGGTTACTTTAAAATCCATGTCACCCAAGTGATCTTCATCTCCTAGGATATCAGACAATACAGCATATTTTCCGTTTTCGTCCATGATAAGTCCCATGGCGATTCCAGATACTGGGTTAGTAATTTTGATACCCCCATCCATCAAGGCTAGCGAACCAGCACACACAGATGCCATCGATGAAGAACCATTCGATTCCAAAATTTCCGATACTAATCTGATCGTGTAAGGATTAATGTTGGGGTCAGTTGGGATTACTTGTTTCAAGGCTCTTTGCGCCAAGTTTCCATGTCCTACTTCTCTTCTTGAAGTTCCTCTTAGTGGTCTTGCTTCACCCGTAGAAAAAGGAGGGAAGTTGTAGTGAAGCGTAAAGTTTTGTTTCTTTTCTTCTACTGCTCCGTCAAATATTTGTTCGTCTTTTTTACCACCCAAAGTAAGTGAAGTAAGCGATTGAGTTTCACCTCTTGTAAATACTGCCGATCCGTGACACGAAGGCAAATAATTTACTTCACTCCAGATGGGTCTTATTTCGGTAGTTTGCCTTCCATCCAATCGTTTCTTTTCGTTCAAGATAACGTTTCTTACAGCTGCTTTTTGTGCTTTTTTGAAATACACCCCAATGAATGGTTTTTGTTCTTCTAACTCTTCTTCGGTTAGCGAATCGATGTATTCTTGTTTTACTGCACCAAACAATTGACCTCTCAATTCTTTGTCGGCATGACCTTGTCTCGCAATGTCTTCACATTTTGCCGTTACAAACTCTTTGATTCTCAATTCTACCGCTTCGTCATGCGTTTCGTGCGAGTATTCTCTTTTGGTTTCTTTCCCAAGTTCTTTGGTAAATTCTTCCATGATAGCACATTGCTCTTTGATTATATCATGAGCAGTTTTGATAGCGTCAATCATTTCGGCTTCCGAAATTTCTTTCATTTCACCTTCTACCATCATGATGCTGTCTTTGGTTCCGGCAATCACCATATCGATGTCAGCAATTTCGTTTTGCTCGTAGGTTGGGTTTATCACAAACTCACCATTTACTCGCGATATTCTTACCTCCGATACTGGAGTTTCGAAAGGAATATCCGAACAAGCCAAAGCAGCAGATGCCGCCAAGCAAGCAAAAGAGTCTGCCATGTTTTCGTCAGCAGACAATAACTGGATCATCACTTGTGTGTCTGCGTGATAATCTTCTGGAAACAATGGACGAAGTGCTCTATCCACCAATCTCATTGTCAATATTTCGTATTCAGAAGGTCTTGCTTCTCTTTTGAAAAACCCGCCTGGGAATTTTCCTGCTGCAGCATACTTCTCTCTGTAGTCAATTGTCAAGGGCATAAAATCAACTCCATCTTTGGCTTCTTTGGCAGAAACTGCAGTCGCTAATAATACCGTTTTTCCTATTCTCACTTCTACTGCTCCGTCTGATTGCTTCGCAAGTTTTCCGGTTTGAATAGTAATTTCTCTACCGTCTGGTAGATTCATCGTTTTTGTAATAATGTTCATTGTTACGTTGTTTTGTTTTTTTTTCCGTTTCGTACAAATAAGAAGAGTTGAAAAAATGTCTCTTCTTACATTTTGACCCCTGTGGTCAATTTTTATTTTCCAAATGTAAATAGTCTATATAGCAAATAAGGCAACCGTTAGGGGTTGCCTTATTTAAAATTCCTTATTCTAGTATCGCTTTAGAATTAGGAGTCATTCTTATTTGAATGTATCTCTTATTCCTACTTTTGCGATCAATTCTCTGTAAGCTACAATATCTTTGTTTCTGATGTATCTCAAGTGCTTTTTTCTTTTTCCTACCATGATTACCAGTGATCTTTGCGTATTGTAATCTTTACGGTTCGTTTTAAGATATTCCGTAAGGTTTTTGATTTTTTCAGTAAAAAGAGCAACTTGTGCAGCAGAAGAACCTGTGTTTTTCTCAGAACCTCCGTATGTTTTAAACGCTTCTTTTTTAATTTCTTTATCTAAATTCATAGTATAATATTGTTACCTTTTCTGTTTTAAGACTGCAAATATAAATATAACTTCTCAGTTTACACAAGTATTTGTTCATAAACTTTGAATTTTCAGTTGTTTTTGTTGGAAGTTCTAACCAAATATTAGATTTGACTAGAAATTTGTCTTGTTAGTGGCACAATTTTCACGTAATTTCCCTACATTTAATTACTCAATCGAGGGGGAAACTGTAGCTACACATGAAGGAAACTGATTTTATAGAAAAGAACAAGAAAAAGTGGCAAGAGTTCGAGAAGATTTCTCAAAATAAATCAAAGGATCCTGACAAACTAAGCGAGCTATTTGTGGAGATAACAGAAGATCTTTCATATGCCAAACTTTTTATCCCAAAAGGTCTGTAAGGGTCTATCTAAATTACTTGGCACAAAAGGTGTTTCTTACCTTTTCGAAATCATAAAACTCCTCAGCGATTTTCACATTTTCCAAAAACTGATACTTCGACCCCGAATCACTCGGTTTTGTTCCTGGTTTTTGTTCCAAATTATAATATTGAGCCATTCCATTTTCACTCAATATTTCAAACACCATTTTGCATCCGTTGCAACAAAAAGATTTGTCCTCGTGTTGTATCTCCACTTGGCAAACTTCTCTACAATGATAGCATGTTGGTTGTGTACTCATAGATTTTTTTTCTGTCACAGTTCCTAATAGAATTGTTTGATACTTGACAAAAATACCTATTTAGGGAAATTCAAACCACGACCAATAGTCCTAATTAATATGAGTTTTGTCATAAAACTTTTTAAAATTGCAAAAAAGAATAAAGAAGGAAGCAGCATACCACATCGAGCGTTGTATGAACGTGGATTTTTTGGCTGCCCATAATTTTACCACTGGAGTATGAAGGAGGAGTGTTAGTCTTCCAAGAACCACTCCGAGTAGCTATTGGCAGTTTCATTCATTTTAGCATAAACAAGAGTAACGTCTTTTGGAAGTTTAGCAGAAACTACCTCTACAATTTCTTGAAGTAAATTTTCGCAGGTAGGGTGGTAGTCTACATAAATTGTTTTGTCATTGTGAGCTTCTATTCCTTTGAACCTTGAGTCAGATTTTAAGATAAGTGCATGGTCTAATTTATCTACAACCTCCTGATTTACGATGTTTTTCAAATCTGTAAAATCGATTACCATACCTATATCAGGTTTTGTCTCATCGGTAATTACCGGACCCAGAACAGTAATGGTAAGTTTGTAAGAATGACCATGAATATTTCGGCATTTGCTGTCGTGCATATCGAGAGCATGCGCTGTTTCAAATGAAAATTTTTTGGAAACTCTAATCTTTTTCATGTTGTATTTATTTTTACAAAACTACATTTATTTGTCCAGTGCAGGAACACCTTTCATCAAAATAAAGAATTATTCAAACGAAAGTGAGTTCAGAATAGTCTCAAGTTCCATCATATAAGGCCGTTTTGCAAATTTAGGACAAAATACGTGTCCTTCTATGGTGACGATTCGCCCTCTTGCTTCATCGACCAACGAAATATTTATAAAAGGTCCACCCCTAAAATCATTTACCATGCTGTAGAGTCCTCTTATTTCGTAAGCGTAAACTCCTTTGAATAAGATTTCTTTTTCGAAACTTGGAACAAGAGAATCTGGCGCAGTAATCATGTAAGAATCGTCTGTAACTCCTCTAAAATATTTTTTTATCACACTGTCTCTTTTTGCCAATAATGCTTGTTTAGTTAATTGATCCTTGTGGGTGTATGGGTAGTGATATACCATAATAAATTGCTGTACATCTCCAGGAGATTTTTGTTTTTCTGATACTAGTCGCAGATGCTGAAGTGCCGCAAAATTATCATTGTTAATACTCAGTTCCATTTCGCTTGGTACAGTCAAGGAAAGATTGTGTTTTTTCTTTAATTCTTGTTTGGCAAAATAGTTTTGATCCGCTTTTAGGTCCAAACTCAATCTTTTTATTTCTAACTGAGTGAAATGATTCTTTATCTCCTCTGAATTTGCGATAAATACATCGTATAAATCTTGCTGATTTCTTCCAATAATTCGAATCAATGATTGGCTTGATGCCCAAACATCCTTGGCATAACCAATGGCAGGTTTTATACTGATGTTTGGATTAATAATGAATTGGATGATATACCGCTGTTTTTTAGGACTCATGTCAAATGTTTTTTTAGTAGAGTGCTGCAAATCAAAGAGGTATTCTTCGTTGGGGTAATAAGGAATCATGGGGGCAATTTCATTTTTAACGATTTCGCCCAATCTGCCCTCCCACAGTTGTTCGTCCAGAACAATTTCAATTATTCCTTGAGTTCCCACCGAATGTGGTTTGTAATAAGTAGTTTCTTCTTCTTCTGCGCAGGTGGACAGGAAAATTAGTGAACAAATAGCGAGAATAAAATGTTTCATTGGGTAAGTTTATTTTGGAGTGGTACAAGAATAATACCTCGGATAAGAAATTTATCAACTTCTTATTTATCGGTTTCTTTTGGCGTTAATCGTACTGTATTATTTTTAATTCTTTGCCGACAGTGAGCGAATTAGCATCCAATCCTTCATTATGTTTCACCAGTTCCTTTAGGCTGAGACCGGGAAATTGATTGATAATAGTGACTAACGAGTCGCCTTCTTTTACTTTGTAAACAAGGTAATTATAAGGTACTTCTGTCTTGTTTTGTGGCACAGGAAGTTCCTTCTCTTCAGTGGTTTCTTCTTCATTTTTTTTCTGACTATTTTCTTCCGCTTCTTTGGTTGTCAATTCTTTTACTTCACTTTGTATTGGCGGAGGAATGGGCGCATATACGGTAAGCAATTGACCTATTCTCAAATTGTCGCTTCGCAAGTTGTTCCATTTTTTTAATTCAGAAACGGTGCAATTATGTTTTGAAGCGATTTTCCCTAAATAATCTCCTTTTCTTACTCGGTATTGAGATTTTTTTCCTTGGTTATTTTGGGTGGCCTCATTCGCTTCATAAGCCAAATGAAGTTCTCTACTTATTTCGCACAAGGAAGTTCTGTTGGCAATAAAATCTCCCACTTTTTCTTTAGGTAAATAAATGCACAACTCACCCGAATTGGCTGGCACTATGCCATGGTAATAGGTTGGATTCAGAAAAGTCAGAAGCTCTGGCGATATATCAAGGGCTCTTGATACTATCGCAAGATCAAGTCTGTTTGCAACCCGCAAGGTGTCTATTTCCGAGTAGGAGGCAAGCGGCTCTAAGGGCGAAATTCCATAATCAGCTGCGTAATTCATCATGTAATTAACGGCCACAAAAGCAGGAACGTATCCACGAGTTTCTTTGGGTAAATAAGGATATATTTCCCAGTAAGACTTCTTCCCACCGCTTTTTCTTATTGCTTTATTTACATTTCCTCCACCCGCGTTGTAGGCAGCTAAGGCTAGCTCCCAATTCCCGTAGATTCCAAACAACTTTTTTAAATGTTTACACGCAGCTTCAGTGGATTTATACGGGTCTTTTCGCAAGTCAAGGTAAGAATTGGCCTCTAGTCCGTATTGTTTTCCAGTGTTGTACATAAATTGCCATAAACCTGCCGCTCCCGCCCAAGATTCAGCCGTAGGTTTTAAGGCCGATTCAACAATAGGTAAATACTTAAGTTCCAAAGGAAGCTTGTATTTCAATAATAATTCTTCAAAAATTGGAAAGTAGGTTTCTTTTCTGGCAAGAAAAATAGCCACAGATCTTTTTCTCTTTTCATACATTCTTATGTATTCTTCCGTAACAGAATTTGCCTGGAATGAAAACGGAGTGTTTTCGTCAAGCAACATAAGTTTTTGCTTTATCTCGGCTGAACTAAACTCTTTTGAGTCGTCATACTGGGTGGTTTTGAATTCTTCGGAGGTGTGGGCAGAACCAAGGTTGTTGTAAAATAGTATCATGCTGTCCAGAGCGGCTACCACAGGGTTGTCTTCTTCTAGTTGGTACTTGTGAGCAAGCAAAGAATCTATGTAAGTGGTATCTTGCGATGAACCAACTACCCAAAACAAAAGGAGCGCAAAGACGAAAGTGGTTTTTTTCATAGTTTAACGGGTAATAATAGGAGATTCGATGGTATTGCTTACGTTCAATGAGCGATCAACTAATCTTATTTGGTATTTGATGGTATCTGAATTGGCAGAAAGGGGATTGTAATAAGAAGGTTCAATCATCACCTTGATAATTCCTTTGAGCGCTTTGTTGTTTCCATTTGGAGTCAAGTATGGAACCCGGTATAAAAAAGTGATGTCGTTACCCGCTAAATCTTTTCCTATTACCCAGCCCAGGTTGTCGTCTTTCTCAAAATAGTCGATAAATAAATTGTGGTGAAACACTTTGTCTATAGAAAATTCACCGGTTGTATCTCCTTCCCGAAGTCCCAGGTCACCATCGCCATCTGTAAAAGAAATTGCGATTTCACCCGAATCAGTCAAGGCTTTAAACGAGTCAAACTTAATGATTGGTTCAAGCGGAAATGTTTCTGGTTTTAAGCAAGAACTTGTCATTACTATCAATATTAGGACGAATAAACTTATCTTTGTATTCATGGGATTTGAATTATGACCTTAAAATTAATGAAAATACTTGACCCAATCATAGAATCACTTTTTAATATTACCTCCTCCGAACAATTTGAGGAAAAAGCACTCGAATTATTTTGGTTTCACTACGAGCACAATTTAGTGTATCGAAAATTTGTAGACCTAATAAAGCTAAATTCGTCTATGGTGACCTCCCTAGAGCAAATTCCTTATCTGCCCATATCTTTTTTTAAGTCACACAAACTAAACGTAAAACAAATTTCTGAAATTGTGTTTAAGAGTAGCGGCACTACCGGACAAGTAAGAAGTCAGCATCTGGTAGCGGATCTCGCCCTTTACGAGCAATCATTCGAACTTGGTTTTCGTCATACCTATGGTGACCCAAGAGACTATACCTTTTTAGCTTTGTTGCCTTCTTACTTGGAGCAAGGAGAGTCTTCTTTAGTATATATGGCGCAAAGCCTGATTAAAAAATCAGGGAAAGATCAAAGTAGCTTTTATCTCAATGATTTTGAAAAATTAAACGCAACAATCCATGACTTAGAAAAATCTGAGGAGTCGTACATATTGTTGGGTGTAAGTTATGCGTTGTTGGATTTTTTTGAGGAGTTTCCTCAGAAAATAACCACGGGAATTGTAATGGAAACTGGTGGGATGAAAGGAAGAAGAAAAGAAATGACCAAAACAGAACTCCACCGAGAATTAAGAGCGGGTTCCGGTGCTACAAACATTCATTCTGAATATGGCATGACTGAATTGTTATCTCAAGCGTATTCTCAGGGAGGTGAGTTGTACCATTGTCCTCCTTGGATGAAGGTAACAACTCGCTCTACTTCCGATCCGTTGAGCTTGGTAAACAATCAGAGAGGGCTTATCAATGTGATTGATCTTGCGAATATCTATTCCTGTCCGTTTCTTTCAACCGAAGACTTGGGTTATGTTTATCCCGATGGAAGTTTTGAAGTACTGGGGAGATTTGACACTTCCGAAATGCGAGGATGCAATTTGCTGGTAGAATAAAAATGTTGAAAATACGTAGGTCATCCTGCGATTTTGTAATAAATTTGCAACTTCCCTGCCTTGGCAAGATTATTGATAATTAATTTTAAATTAACCAAAACAACTGAAATGAAAAAGATAATGTACGTCCTGTTGGCCCTTTCTATCCTAGCTTCTTGCTCTACAAAAGTACCTTTTACAACAAAAGCCTTAACGGATTACAAACTAACGAATGATGATGTTCAAAAGTTACAGTTTTATGTGAAAGGTGACCTAGTGTTAACCAATGGGAAAAGCGATAATTCGACCAAAACCGAAGGAGGAGAGTTAGTCATTAAAGATGAACAAAATTGGAACAAAGTAATTATTCCTTCAGGAACAAGAGGAATTGTGGAGAAAGTAGATGGAGATATTTTGTATGTGAGTTTTGAAGAGGGAAAAAACCTGCTGTTTAAGGCAAGCCCTACCGATGGAAAGTATAGAATGAAGTCCGAGAAATTTGATCCACGAAAAAGAATGGGAACTGTAACCTACGGGGGCGAAGTGTTTTTGGTGAACTCAAGTGGATTACAAGCTTTCTTGATGTTCAAACTAAAGAATAGCACGAAGAGACAATCTAGTGCTCGTTCCGTGAAAGGAAGGAAATTATAAAAATAATGCAATAAGTTGTAGATGGTCGGAAGTTCGCTTTCGGCCATTTTTTTGTGTATTTGTTGTAAATTCATAGAGATTATTTGTTAATTCGGACCATGCAAAAAAAATCTATCTTTTGGTATCTAACTGCACCCTTGAGGTTTTTGTATAAAATTTATTTTTTATTGATTTTCTTTGCGCTTGCTTTTCTCCTGTATCCTTTCTTTTTTGTTTTGTTACGTTCCAAAAGACATGTGCACAAAGCATTCAAATTAAAACGATTTTGGGCAAAGGTATTGTTAGTTCTTACTTGGGTGAGAGTAAAAATAAACGGTAAAGAAAATTTGGTTAGCGAGCCCTGTGTTATTTGTGCAAATCACGCCTCTTATTTAGATATTGTGGTAATGTTTGTTGTTATTCCCAATACGTTTTTATTCCTAGGAAAAGCAGAGTTGTTAAAATGGCCAGTGGTTCGAATTTTTTTTCGTAACATGGATATTCCTGTAGATCGCAGCAATAGTTTTAAGGCAAGAGAGTCCATCGAACAAACAAAAGAAGCTATACAAGAAGGCTTTTCAATTGCCATATTTCCGGAAGGGCTAATTCCTGTTGAGAATGTGCCTAAAATGAAGCCCTTCAAAAGAGGTGCATTCGTGTTGGCTATGTCTCAAGAAGCACCCATTCAGCCAATTACTTTTTCTACAAATTGGAAATTATTTGCCACTGAATCTCATCCCTTTGGTGCCGGCTGCCCAGGCCTATCCAAAGTAGTGATTCATCCAGCTATAGAAACCAAAGGCATGGAGGAAAATCAAATGACTAGGTTGATTCAACAAACATTTGAAGCCATCGAAAGTGGAATGGAAAATGAAAAAAAATCTCGATGACTAACCTTGAGTCGTTCAACTTTTTTACTTTTACAGAAACAAACGAACATGGAAATCACAAATGAAATTATCGACAAGCTAGCAAAGCTTACCAAGCTCCAATTTAAAGATGAACAAAGGGATGGAATCCGAGAAGATTTGACCAAAATCATTGCATTTGTGGACAAAATAGATGAGCTGGATACAGAAGGTGTAGAGCCACTCGTTCACATGAGTAGAGAGATTAATGTGTTGAGAGAGGACGAAGTGAAGGAGGACATAACTCAAGCACAAGCGCTCCGGAATGCTCCTAGCAAAGACTCCGATTATTTTAAAATTTCAACCGTTTTAAACAAAAAATAAATTGTTAAAACTGTTAATTTAGAATAATTATAAATAAGCTAAAACGCTTTAAAAAAACTCTCAGATTAGTTTCGTTCTAATGACTACAATGTTACATTTGCCACATTATTAGATATTCCAGAAATTCTTCACATGAACACATTTTTATTAAAAAAATTGAAAAACAAAGAATTACCTTCATATTTCACCCTGCTTTTCTTGGTACTGATTTCTTTCAGTGCGACTAGTCAATTAGACGGAAAAGCCTTATTCAAACAGAACTGTGCCTCGTGTCATCATCCTGTCAAAAATTTAACTGGTCCCTTGCTTCAAGGAGCTAAAGCTAAATGGGAAGCAGCAGGCGATGATATTTATGCTTGGGTAAAAAATCCACAAGC
>CBFHVI010000034.1:0-20793 GCA_965658995.1 Flavobacteriales bacterium
GTAACTGTCACAAGCTGTTTGAAAGTCTACTCCTGTGGTGGAATTATTAATTGTCAAATTCAACGTCACAACTGAATCACAGCCTTGTGCATTCGTTAGTGTATCCGTGGCGGTATTATTCGAACTCGTGTACGTTACTCCATTTATCCAAGTGTAACTGTCACAAGCTGTTTGAAAGTCTACTCCTGTGGTGGAATTATTAATTGTTAAGTTCAACATCACAACTGAATCGCAGCCAAATTCATTTAATATGGTATCTTTGTAGCTTCCTGAGGATAAATAATGTTTATTAGTTTGATCCCAAAAATAGGAATAACATGAAATAACAGATGTATCAATATCTTGATAACCTTTCCATTCAATGTTAAATCCCTCCTCTTCTAAACCGCCATCCGAATGAAAAACTAGGAAAAGATAACTTGAATTAACAGCAATTGAATTGGGTGGTAAATTATTATTACAATACCTTCCTAATAAAGCACCTGAAGCATTCGTTCCATCGTATATTTCCAAATAATCATAGTTACAAGTAGATCCCGAAGAACCTGGCTCAATATCAAATAAATTAAAAGTTAACTCAATTCTAGTAACTCCGGTTAGATCAATTAAAAATGTACTTGTTTGATTAGCACTATATTTACTAATATTACCACCATCGTCTGCAAGAATTCCCATGCATTCTGTAGACATAAGATTTGAATTACTAGTCAGAATAACTGGACAAGTAATCGTTGTATCAATTACAACGTTGTTAAGTTTGACGATTGTATCCTTTCCGCAAGTCCCCCCATCAGAAATTAAACTAATATGATACGAACCAGACCCAGCAGTGAAGGTATGAATTGGATTGGTTGAAGTACTTGTTGTTCCATCTCCAAAATCCCAAAAATAATTAGTTGAATTGTTGCTTCGGTTCCGGAAAGAAACGGTATGAGGTAATTTACAGCCGATAGAATCAAGAGTCGAAAATTCTGATTTTACACCAGGTACATATTCAGCTCCTACTCCAACAGCATACCACGCATTTGTTGTGGCTATAACCTCATTTGAACATGGACCATATAAATCTGTGGCCGCTTGTATAGAATAAAATCTTGCATCAGAATATTGAGAATACCGTCCTAAATAAACAGTTAAATTTCTAAAGGCAATTTTTGATGCTGTATCTAATCCTAATCCTGTCACGGTATATGCATCACCATTGTCATTTATTCCTGACCCGCCATTTACTAAGAGATAAAACCAAAAATTTTGGACTCCACTATTAATATGAACTCCACCATTGTCCATAGGACCCAAGTAGTAATTAACTCCTAAGTAAGTATCTGGATGTCCTTTTAATTTTGGATTAGAAAGTGATCTAAAATAATTACTTCCAGAAGAAAATATTTCATCTCCAATTTCCCAATCTGCTTGAGCCGGTCTCGACCAAAAGTCTATAGCTATTCCAAAGATATCACTAAAAGATTCATTCAATGCTCCCGATTCGTAGGCATAAATAAGATTTGCCGTTTTTGATGTAAGACCATGAGATATTTCATGTCCAGCTATTGCCATTGTTGTAAGTGGTGTTATTGAAGTTCCATTTCCATCTCCATAGGTCATCCTACTACCATCCCAAAAAGCGTTGACGTAATTACTACCGTAGTGAACGTAATTCGTTAATTTAAATCCTAACCCATCAATGCTATTTCTTGAGTGTACGTTCAAGAAATAATCATAAGTCATTTCAGCACCCCAATGAGCATCTAAAGCAAATTGATCATTGTGAACAACTGAATCCCAAATGTTATTACTATCTGTAAAATCTACGGCACTTCCGTAAATCACCCCTCTATTCAAATCATAAGTTTCAATCCCATTTCCTCTTCCTGATTCTCTCAATCTATAGTTATTATCAGAAACAGAATCTGTTTTAATCGTTCGAACTCCACTGTATCCCGTATGAGCAATACCCAATACATCCGAATGATGTATTTCTTGGTTTACGAAAATTACTTTTCCATTTTGCGCATTCACAAAATAATCAGCTCGACTAAGTGGATCGTGTGCATAAATATTAAACTTATAAGTAAGTATTAATTCGTTATCCAATTGTAAATAAACCAATTTCCCTTGTGGATAGAAGGTGCTATTTTTATCTAATGTCGTTTCCTTGATAAATCTTTCCTCTTCGGGAATATCCCACTTGTAGGTTTTTGCATTTACATAATTCAAAGCAAAATCTAAAGCAGTCTCCTCAGTTATTGAAGTTTTAAAATATAAAGGGTTGTGAGAAGCTAAATTACCACTTAGGCTTAAAATTTTTCCGTTTTTTTGATGTACAGTTAAATAATTTAATTCAAGTGGAATTGAATTAACAATTTGTTGAAACTTAATATGCAGATATCCTAAATCATCCTCTTCTCTGCTAATCTCTTTAATCGTAATAGGAATTTTACTGAATGAATTTAAGATAATTTCAATTTCGTTTAATCGGGGTGAAAAATCAACTGAAAAACTTATAAAACCGGGAATGTTACTGTTTTTGTTTAATAAGTTTTGAGTTGATTCAGTAAGAATTAACTCAATTCTTTCATTTTTTATAACTTGTCCAATACTGAGTGAACTTTTGAATAAAAAAAGAATCAAAAAAAATTTAGATTGTTTTAAAAAATTCATTCTAATTTGGATAATATTACTTGACTCGATTAACCGATTCTCCCAATGATTTTAATAGGTTGGTAAAATTAAGAAATAATTATTTATGAAAAATAAAATTGACATTTTGAAATCCAATATTTTTAATCATTCAATAAAGTAAATAGTAAAGTAAAATACTTTTTTTATTTAATAAATGGTTCAAATGCGGTCAAATAAAATCAAATGATATTTTTCATTTTTAATAAAAATCGAAAAAATTAAAGCTTTTATAAATAGAACATATTATAATAAAAAAGCTTGTAAAACAAACGATTGTTAAAAAATGGGGCTTGAACATATTTTTTACACCTAATAGAAACTGAATCATAATTTTAGCTTCTTCATTATAAATTGTTAAGGAAATTTATTAGAATAAACTCTATAGTTATTGTATATTGTACAATAATTAAATTTCTTACTTATGAAAACAACACTTTTACTTTTTAGCGTTTTTCTTTTCTCTCTGGGATATAGCCAAAGCCTGCCTATTAATTTTGAGAGCTCCGTAACTACCTCAAATTTTATAAACTTTGATGGCGGAACAGCAGTGGTGCTTGCAAATCCAAGTAAAGCTGGAATTAACCTTAGTGATTCTGTGGGCCGAATTATCAGAGACAGTGGCCAAATATGGGCAGGAAGCAAAATTGCCCTAAGTTCAAATCTTAGCTTTTCTTTACTAACTAAATTATCCATGAAAGTATACACAACAGCTCCAATTGGCACCCTAGTTAAGCTCAAATTAGAAAGTACTACAGGAAGCGGTTCTGCGGAGGTAAATGCCTCAACAACTGTTTCAGGGACTTGGGAAACACTGGAATGGATTTTTGCAGGAACTCCGAACACATTCAACGAAGTGGTTTTTATGTTTGATTTTGGTAATTTGGGTGATGGATCTGCCAGCTCGACATTTTATTTTGATGATATTGAGCAAGTTGTTGGGCCTCCAGCTCCTAGCTTATTGTCATTACCACTAACTTTTCAGACTGGTGAAGTAAGTTCAGATTTTATTGATTTTTCAGGTGCAGTTGGTTCGGTAATTAACAATCCTCAGATGTCAGGTATCAATACAAGCTCCAAAGTAGGAGAAATTGTTCGATACGGAGGAGATATTTGGGCAGGTAGTAAAATTATTCTTGGAACACCTATCAATTTTGCTACTAATTGGATTATTTCAATGAAAATATATACCACCGCTCCTGTAGGTACCAGACTTAAATTGGAATTAGAAGGAGCTTCCGGAATTGTAACTTTAGACGCACTTACCACACAATCAGGTTCGTGGGAAACGGTTACTTGGAATTTTCATAATCAAACTGGAACATTTAATAGAATGGCATTTTTATTTGATTTTGGTGTTATAGGAAATGGAACTGCAGCCTCAACATTTTTATTTGACGATATAGAGCAACTATCAGGACCTCCCTTGCCATTACCTTCTCCAGCAACACTGCCAATAGATTTTGAATCCAGTGTTGTTTCCTCTGATTTCCAAAACTACTTTGGAGGGTATTCAAGAGTAATTTCAAATCCTCAAATGACAGGAACTAACACCAGTGCAACAGTTGGAGAGTTCGTTAGAAGTGGAGGACAATCTTGGGCTCAAAGTAAATTGATTTTGACAGATAGTATGGACTTATCATCTAAAAGTGCAATTTCTATGAAAGTATTTACGGATGCACCTGTTGGAACTTTACTAAAATTAAAAGTCGAAAGCACAGGATCAGGAGCTGCCAATGAAAAAAATGTGTTAACCACAGTTTCTGGAGCTTGGGCAACCTATGAATGGAATTTTGCTGGAGATCCTCCCGTCTATAACGTCTTAACCTTTATGTTAGGTTATGGAACACCCAATACTGCAGATTCTTTGGCTACATATTTAATAGATGATATACAACAAACTATACCCGGAGGAACTTTAAGTTTGGAGAATATAGATCAGAATGAATTAATTCATATATATCCAAATCCATCGAAGTACATAGTAAACTTTAGTTCACAAAACAAAAAAATAGCATCCGTGGTTTTATTTAATCTGCTAGGAAACGAAGTTGTTTCCACAAAGCTTAATAAACTGAGTCTAAGTATTGATGTATCCGATCTACCAAATGGAATTTATATTGCGAAAGTAACGATGGAGAACAGTCAAACTATAAGAAGTTATAAATTATACGTTGAACATTAATAAACCGAATTATATTGTACTTATTTTACGGTTCTACTGAAAAAAAACAAACTTAATTATATGTTATTGTAAAATTTACATTAACTTGTAAGTCGAAAAAAAAAATATGAAAAATACATTTACAAACAAATTATTGACAATCGCTTTACTTACTATTACTGGCACTCTTTGTGCGCAAAATGTGCCAATAGATTTTGAATCTGGTGGTAATGGAGCTACATGGACCTGGACGGTTTTTGAGAACACAACAAACCCTCCTCTTTTAATAATTAATAACCCCGATAAAAGTGGAATCAATACTTCTTGCAAAGTTGCCCAATTCACAGCACTTCAATCTGGAAATCCGTGGGCTGGATGTGAGAGCTCGCACGGATCTGGTCTTGGTTCTTTTATGTTAGATACAAATACAAGTACTATAAAAATAATGGTTTGGAAATCAGTTATTAGTGATGTAGGTATTAAGTTAGTTACACCAACAGCTGCAGCTCTTCCTGAAATTAAGATCCCAAACACATTAACCAATCAGTGGGAACTGATTACTTTCGATTTTTCAGGTTACATTGGTCAAGGTCCTTATGCTACAGAGATGGTTGATCAAGTAGTTATTTTTCCTGATTTTAACTTGGCAGGAAGAACACAAGACAATATTTGTTATTTCGACAATATTTGGGGGGTAGATTCCGTGACTCAAATATGCAGTGGGGTTTCAATAACTGAGACAGAAAAAATGAGTTTCAACTTTTATCCTAATCCTTCGTCAGATTTGATTACTATAAAGGCTGAATCAGTCATAGATGGAATATCAATTTATGACATTAAGGGAGCTGTTGTAGCAACAGAAAAAACATCAGGTAAAGTAGTTTCAATTGATGTAGATGAATTGATAAGTGGTGTGTATTTTGTAGAAGCTAAGATTAATAACCAATTAGTCAGAAAAAAACTAATTAAAGAATAAATAAACCTTTCTCTTCCATTGTTTTAACCTGTATAAGTTAAGAATTGAGTCTAGTGGAATACTATTAAAGGAAAAAGGCCATTCTCTTCAGAATGGCCTTTTTTTTTACTCTAGGGAAAATATCGATAAAAAAATCACAAAGGTAATAAGCGAAAAAGTGAACTGAATTAAGATGACTCCATTAAATACTAACAGAAGAAACTAACAATCAGTTAAGACTTTATAAATTTAATGGTGTAACTTTTACCTTCTATCTGATAATTTAGAAAATATAGTCCTTTTGGAAGTGTATTCAATCCGTTTATTTTCAATTTATTATGTTGAGTAGAAGCCGAGAAAGTTTTAATCCATTTTCCTTGATTAGAAAATAAATTCAGTACAACTTTAAAGGAATTAGTTGATTTAGTTTCTAAAGTTAGCTCATCCATAACTGGATTTGGGAAAAATACTGGTGAGTTGTTCACATTTTCTTCCGAAATTGAAAGTCGAGGTTCTTGGTATATTCTGACATAATCAATACTCATTGTATCTTCGGTAAAGCTAGATGTAATTCTAGGTTCAATGGCGATATTCAACAATAAATATTGTTCTGAATCAAAAGGCCATGTGCTGGCATCTTTTATGCTGGGATTATATATATAATGAACCACACTATCTACACTAAACACCATTTTCTCACTTGTCCACTCCAATGCATATACATGAAAATCAGATGAAACCGTTGAAATTGTTTGTCCACCATGATTCACAGTTGATCCGAAACTCGAAGGAGTATGCAGTGCACTTTGAACAAAATTTTGATTTGCTCCCCAGTGCTCCATGATATCAATTTCACCGCAGGCTGGCCAACTTGTTGTACCAAATCCTTGTGTTTGCCAATAAGCTCCGGATTCGGAAATATTTTTTCCCAACATCCAAATTGCCGGCCAGGTTCCTAATCCAGTTGGCAATTTTGCCCTAACTTCTACTCTTCCGTATTTGAATGCAAATTTAGAATTAAGCCTCGCAGATGTATATTGCTTAGTATAACCTTGGTCTGTAAAAGTTTCTCTTTTTGCAATTAAATTTAAATTTCCTCCATTCATTGATGAGTTGATTATTCTATTTGTGTAGTGTTGTATCTCCCCGTTGAACCAACTTCCTCCGGAAGGTAATTGAGTTTGATGGAACCACTTTAAACTACTTATTGCTCCGCTTCCGTTAAATTCATCAGACCAAACCAATTGACTAAAATTAGGGCTAGAATTAGTATCATAATACTCAAAATCATCAATGTAAGCTAGAACTTGATCTGTGTTGTTTTCACCATTCACTTGAATGAGTATCCTATTTAGATCTGTTCTTAAAATAGGAGCAGGTGAGGTAGCATCTATATTAATAAATGGATCTGTTGCAAAATTAAATGTAACAGTCTGCCATTGATTTAAAAAAATATTTTTTATTATTTCTGTTTGTGTTGACCAAGGAGTAGATAAAGAACCGTTTTGTAATTTCAAAGATACTTGATTGTTTTGAGTACCAGTAATTCCCGAAGAAGGGACGAATATTTTAAACGAAAAAGTATGATTGTGGGACAAATCTAAGTTTCTACCTACGTCAAATCTTACATTAGCAAATTGACCACCTACATCATGGTATTTAAGCACTTTACTGGAGGTATTAATGCCAGTAGAAAAAGGATTGATAAAATTTGTATCAATCTGACAATTATCTCCCACCCAAGTTGAAATACCTGTTCCAAACTCGAAGTCATCTAAAATATTTTGAGAATTAGAATTCTTATATATGAAAAATATAAAAAATAAAAATGAGAGAATTGTTGGATTTTTGATCATTTGGCCAGTAGATATTTTTTTTTTACAAAAACCTAAGCTACAAAAAATAGTTGACTATTATCTTGTTCAAAGTAAAAATTAGAATTTGCTTTAAAGCTCCCGTTTCAAATTATTTAGTTCTATTGGGTGTCGAAATAATTTTTACATTCTCATTCTACTAATCAATTAGTATGAAATGGAAAAAGGTGAATTAAGCTAACAGTTATTGTTTAATTTTTATTCAAATATTTCAAACTTTTAAAAAAAAAAAATCAATGTTTATGTAAGTTTCCATTCTTTTTACTACCTTAATGTATAAAATACAATAAGACATGATAAAAATAGGAATAAATGGATTTGGGAGAATCGGAAGACTGGTTTTTAGAATTGCTTCAAGCAGAGCTAATATTGAGGTAGTAGCGATTAATGATTTAATGAATTTAGATTATTTAGCATACATGTTAAAATATGACTCTGTCCATGGCCGATTTGACGGTACAGTGGAGGCTGAAAATGGAAAACTAATCGTTAATGGTAAAGAAATAAGGGTTACTTCAGAAAAAAATCCGGAAAAATTGAAATGGGATGAATTAAATACTGACTTTGTAATCGAATGTACAGGAATATTCAAAACATTAGATAAGGCTAAATCACACCTTACTGGTGGTGCAAAAAAAGTAATAATATCAGCCCCCTCTCCAGATGCTCCAATGTATGTTATGGGAGTGAATAATGATGAGATGAAGCCGAGTGACAATGTGTTTTCTAATGCATCTTGTACAACGAATTGTCTAGCACCTCTTGCCAAAGTTATTCACGAAAATTTTAATATTACTAGTGGTTTAATGACTACCGTTCACGCAACAACAGCTACCCAAAAAACAGTTGATGGACCATCTGAAAGAGACTGGAGAGCAGGTAGAGCTGCTTTACATAACATCATTCCTTCATCAACTGGTGCGGCTGAAGCAGTTGGAAAAATAATTCCTTCATTAAATGGAAAGCTAACAGGAATGGCTTTTAGAGTTCCAACAATGGATGTTTCAGTAATAGATTTAACTGTTAACATTTCTAAGAGTGCTACATATGAAGAAATTTGTAAATTGATAAAGCATGCCTCTGAAAATCAACTAAAAGGCATTTTGGGCTATACGGACGATTTAGTCGTTTCTCAAGACTTTGTAGGAGAAACCTGCACCTCTGTTTTTGATTCAAAAGCTGGATTATCGCTAAACAATCACTTTGTTAAATTAGTTTCGTGGTATGATAATGAGTATGGCTATTCTTCAAAAATTATTGATTTGTTAGAATATTCGGCTTCGTTGTAAAGAAAATTATAGTTGTATAACTTTTAAGTTCAATCAATTACTATTTTTCTATCCTTTTAACGATGGAAAATAAAGAAAAGGAGTTCAAGAATTGATATTTACTCGTTATAAAAAAATAATACTTGTTTTTTAAACTTAGGAACTTTTTTATCTTTGTAAAAAAAAGTTGGACAAAGAATTATTACAGTATTTTACTTTCGCCTTGTCAATTGATTGCGTAGTTTTTGGGTTTGATGGAAATGACATAAAAATATTGCTAATCGAAAGAAATGAAATGCCATTTAAATTTCAGTGGGCACTTCCGGGAGATTTATTGGATCCAAAAGAAGATTTAGATAAATCAGTCAATTTTATTTTAAAAAAACTTACAGGATTAAGCGATTTATTTTTTGAGCAAGTGGAAACTTTTGGCGCTATAAATAGGCACCCATTAGGTAGAGTTATAACAACTGGTTATTTCACATTAGTGAACATTAACAAATATGAAGTAAATCCTTCTTATTTTGCTTCAAAAGCAAAATGGTGGAAAATCAAAGATGCACAAGAACTCAAACTTGCCTTCGACCACAACATAATTTTGGATAAATGTTTCAAAAGACTTCAAGACTCAATTAGAACAAAACCAATAGGTTTTGAACTTATAAATCATAAGTTTACTTTAACCGAACTCCAAACACTTTATGAAGCCATCTTAAATATAAAATTGGATACACGAAATTTCAGAAAAAAAATTCTTCAAAAGAAATTTTTGAAAGAAACAAACTCACTTCAGTCCAACGTTTCTCACCGTCCCGCTAAATTATATACTTTTGATATTGACCGATATGAATCTTTGAAAAAGCAAGGATTTAGTTTCGAAGTATAAAAATTTTATTAACTTAGTGTCCTATCTACAATAAGTAGAGAGCTAATTACCAATAAAACTTTTTTATGAATTTAGAAACTCTGGATATCTTCGTTTTAGTAATTTACTCAGTATTAATACTTTCGGTAGGACTTTTTGTTTCAAGAAAGAAAACAAATGAAGTAAACTCCAGTGACTATTTCTTAGCAAGTAAGTCATTACCATGGTGGGCGGTTGGAGCTTCATTAATTGCTGCAAACATATCTGCTGAGCAATTCATTGGAATGTCAGGTTCTGGTTTTGCGGTTGGGCTTGCAATTGCATCTTATGAGTGGATGGCCGCTCTAACTCTCATCATCGTAGGAAAATACTTTTTGCCTATTTTCATCGAGAAAGGACTTTATACCATCCCACAGTTTCTAGAAAAAAGATACAACGCAAGAGTAAAATCAATAATAGCAATTTTTTGGATTGCCTTATTCGTATTTGTAAATTTAACAGCCGTCATGTTTTTAGGTGCAACTGCAATGGATACCATCATAGGAATTGGAGATGGCTCATTAATTCTTTCTAGTATAATAGTTTTAGCATTATTTACTACTGCTTACTCGGTATGGGGAGGGTTATCCTCTGTAGCTTGGACCGATGTGATTCAAGTTGCAATACTTATAATAGGAGGATTAATTACCACTGGGATTGCACTTTATCATGTTGCGCCAGACAATTCATTATGGGGTGGTATGGAATATATTTTCTCAAAAGCTCCGGAGAAATTTGACATGATATTAGAAAAGGGTCATAAAGAATATAATAATTTACCGGGAATCGCAGTCCTAGTAGGGGGTATTTGGATTGCAAACATCTACTATTGGGGTTTCAACCAATATATCATTCAAAGAACATTCGCTGCAAAAAGTTTGAAAGAATCTCAAAAAGGAATTGTATTTGCAGCTATTTTAAAAATGATTGTTCCACTTATTGTTATAATACCAGGAATCATAGCTTATGTTATGTATACTGAAAATCCAGATATTGCTAGCGAATTTTTAGATGCTTCAGGAAATCACCAAAATGACAAAGCTTATCCATGGCTAGTTTCTACCTTTGTACCAACTGGATTAAAAGGATTAGTATTAGCAGCTTTGGCTGCAGCAATTGTTTCTTCTTTAGCTTCGATGTTAAATAGTACAGCTACTATTTTTACTATGGATTTATACAAACCTCTTATTAAAAAGGATGCATCAGAAAAACAATTAGTGACTGTAGGGAGATTAACGGGAGTAATAGCCTTGGCTATAGCAGCCGTATTAGCTCCAATTTTAGGAGGGATTGATCAAGTTTTCCAGTTTATTCAGGAGTATACCGGGCTTGTAAGCCCAGGTATTTTGGCTATTTTTATTCTAGGATTATTTTGGAAAAAAACTACTGCCAGAGCCGCAATCATAGGTGCTTTAGTTTCTATTCCTATTGCTTTTTATCTTAAATTCGGTCCTCAAATTTGGGAAAACAATCCACTCTTCCCTAACCTTCCGTTCATGCATCAAATGTCAATAACATTTTTATCAACTTGTTTAATAATGATTGGAATTTCATTAAATCAAAATAAAGGTAAAGATGATGCTAAAGGAATTGAAATTGAAAAGGGTTTTTTCAAAACTGACAAAACGTACAATGTTCTTTCGTATGCAGTAATTATAATGTTAATAGTACTTTATACAATTTTCTGGTAATATGAAATCACTTTACCTCTATTCATTTCTATTTTTCACTTTTCACTTATCTGCACAGGATACTATTGTGAAACCAGCCCCACTTGAATCATTTAGTGTTAGTGGAAATTATCGGTTTTTTGCTCAGCATAGATTATTTACAAACCCCTATGCTTATAGTGTTGTTAATGATCAACCACTTTATTTACCTAATAGATCAATTATAGTTGGTGATGCATCACAACTTCCAGAACTAACTTTAAATTTGACTGGAAGTCCATCAAAAGGAACCTCTTTTGGAACAGATTTAGTTGTCTGGAATCAAAACAATGGAAACTTTGATTACTATCACAATTTGCAACTAGGAATTAATCTCTACGGAAACTTTAAAACTAAATTTGGAAACATGGCAGTTAGGGCTGGAGGAATTCATTGGCATAGCATGACTGCTTTTACAATGAAATCATTCGCAGGTTACAATCGTTATAGTATTTTTGACCGCAATCCATGGGACCCTCAGTTCAAGAACATTAATAAAAGGTATGATGATTATTATAAAAACGGGGCCATTTCTCAGGATACACGATGGTCTCAGCAGGCTGTACAGGGATTTATTCTAGATTTAACCGAATTACCTTTCGGCTTAACACTCAACATGTTGTACGGAAAAACACAAAATGCTGGATCTGCTTTTAGAGATATAGCAAATGTTTCGAGCGATAGTTCTAACGATAATTTTATAAAATTTTACGACAACACTATTCCCAATAATGTAATAGCTGGAAGTATCACAAAAACCTTTAATAAAAATAAAATCAGTCTCAATAGTTTCAACAGAAGAACTTACTCTGATCATTTGGCAACACAAGTTATATCAAATAATATATTAACCAGTGAATTCCTTTTTGATCTTAAAAGAATTTCTATTTTGGGTGAAATTGGTGCAGGACATTATCAGGATGAATTTCAAGACCTTGAAATAGGTGAAATGATATCACTTAAGTTGAATCTTAAAAAGAAATTAACCAAAATTCCAATAGAACTTCATTATTACAGAATTAGTCCTAGTGTGGTGAACAACAATGCGGAATTTGTCAACACTTCCGTTAATGAGGCACCTTCTGCCGCTGTTGGAACCGACCAAGTTATTGGTGCAAATGGAGTTCTTCAGCAGAATGGAAGTGCTATGCTAGGCATGGGACAAATGGCGAATAACAGACAAGGTTTAAATATTAATACTGAATTCAAAATAAAAGATGCTGTTGTCTCGATTGGTAATGGTGTTGCGAAAGAAATTGTAAACGAAAATAATAACATTTCATATGGTCATGCAGTTAATGGATTAACAATGTCTCGATTTTGGAGATTTAGCTTCCCATCCAATATTGGCCCTTACAATACTACTTCTGTTCTTTTTAGAAACGTTTTTCAAACTGTTAATCTGAACGATTTGAACAACAAAGGGGAGGTGGAAAATGATAAATATTTCAATAATATCGAAGCCCAAATCAAATACAAGTTAAACTTATTTGGAAATCCTTGGCATTTATTTTATTTAGGCTCTTATAATTCGGTACAAACAAAATTTTCTCCAGTAACGGTATTTACAGAAGAAGCCTATCTACGGTTTTATTCCCACCAATTAGAAAGCTACTACCGAATTCATCCTAAAGTTGTAATATCTCAATATTTAGGTTGGGAACGAGCAATAGCTAATTATTCCACTGAGATAAACATAGAATCAAATAAACCTCGAAACCAAGAAGGAATTGGACTTGGATTTGGGTTGGATTATATGTTAGCCAAAAATACTGCAATATATTTAAGGCATCGATATTTCTCCTTGGATGACAGAAATTTTGAACTTGATCAATTTACAGGTCATGAAACTACCATTGAACTTAAAATTATTTTCTAATGAACAGAAAAATTCTCATTTATTTATTTATATTCTTAGCCAATTTTGCCATTGGTCAACAAAAAAAATTTCAAATAAACGGTGCCGCCCGAGGCTATTTTCTATCTAACAATTTGAATCTAGATGAATCCTTGGATTCTGTTACGACTCGAAAAGCTAATTATGGTCATACGCTTCTAGACTTGGGATTTAGTCTAACTCCCAACAAGAATACCGAAATTTTAGGTATGTTTAGGATTAGAAACGAACTAGGAGGTTTTTGGGGAGGGGGTGTTTCTTTTGACGTTCGACAATTATCTCTGAAAGGAGTTGCTGGAAATGTTGTAAGATATGAAATTGGAGATATTGATCTTAAAATGACTCCCTATACACTTTTTAATACCCTGGAAGAAGGAGTAATAAACGAAGGAGATGTTTTCGATTTACGAAGAGATATTGTTCATTATGACATGTTTTACAATGATGACAACACTTGGCGAATGCAAGGGGCAAAAATGAATTTTGGAATAGAATTTGGCAATTACATCAATTTGATTGACGTGAAAGGTTTCATAACTAGACAACGACCAACCGATGGAATTATTGAACCCGAGCGGCTTTATGGAGGAGGAAAAGTTAAAATAAAACAAAGTGATAATTTAACTATTGGTTTAAATTCAGTCAATGTATTTGATCTTACCGAAACTATTCAAGATAGTATTCAGTTTAAAAATAACGTCCATACTTTTGATTTGCTTTACTCTAAAAACATAAATAAAACTACCAACATAGGAATGAAATCTGAAGCAGGAATATCAGGTACCAGTTACAGCAACTACAATGATACTCGAGCTCCTGAATCTCTTCAAGATTGGTTTTATGACATAGCTTTAGTTTCTCACCTGAAAAATAAAAATCTGAAAATTCAACTTGGCTACAAGGACGTAGGTGCAGATTTTCTCTCTACAGGAGCACAAACGAAACGAATAGATTATTCTCGTTTTCCCGGTCTTTATCAACAAATCACAAACAATGCCTTGGGACGACCTATTAGCTATACCGATGTAATTAGTGGAAATACAGTAAATTCATTTAAAATAAATGAACAGCTACTACCCTATTTCGCTGGTTACAATAATATCTCACCCTATGGAATTGCAACTCCAAATAGGAAAGGAGTTTATGTCAATTTCGTAAAAAGTGATTCTATTAAATTTAAAAATACTTTCATCAACGCATCATTTATGACTCAGTCTAGAGGTACTGGAACGACTGTAAAAAAGCAATTCATATTACTTAAAGCTGGAACTGATGTCCATCTCAATGATTTTTTTGGTTGGAAAAAACAATTAAAAATTGACTTAGGAATGAGATATGAAAATACCTCGCGTAATGGCGAATCTTATGAAAAAGGGAATCTGAATAGCACCTTTATTGACGCAGGAATTTCATGGGAATTTGCCAAAAAACTTGATTTACTTGTAGGTGCTAAACTTTGGCGAGTGAATGGAATAGCCTATGTAAATGAAAGAAATCAATTCAATACTATTATTAATTTTGATATTGTTAATTACGATTTTACAGAAAACACCTACGCTGCCGGAATTAGATACAGATTCAGTGATAAAAACACGCTGTCTGCTCAGTATCAATTATTCGATGTTAATCATAAAACTACCAATTCCATTAATTACGGAATTTCACAATTTTCATTTCTTTACTCTTTATTCTTTTAAACTATGAAAAAAACAACCCTACTTCTTATGGTTATCTTGTTTGCATCTTCGTGTAGAAAAGGAGATAAAAACAATTTTGATGGTCCAAATTTAAACGATTTATTCGGCCCATTTTCAATCATCGATGACATAAAAATTAATAAAAATACAGCGAATTTTCCATTAGATAATGAGTTGTATTTTAGTGGTGAATTGTCAAAAAACACCACTTGGATAATTTCAATTACAGGAGAAATAACTGGCGCGAAAAGAACTATAACTGGTTCCGACCGAATCTTAAGTATAAACAATACGGCATGGGATGGCGGAGCTAATACTTTTCCAGGATTCGGATTAGAAAATGCTTTTATTGAAATCTCTTTTCCAAAAGAAGAAAACTCTCCTGTATTGTATGACACAGTTTCAATCACAAACACAAAAATTGATAATGGATACCTCATTACAAGTTTCGAGAACGGAGAAGGAGCTAATTGGAGTAAATTTAACCAAACAACAGTAAGAGGACAAATAGATTGTGGTACAGGAGAATCTGCCAAAGGAAATTGTCACTACGGATTTAACGGAACAGTTCCTTGGGATTGGGCGATTGGATCTGTTATGGTAAAACCAAATTCCGGAACATTTGGTTTACCTGCTTCTGCCTCCAATTTGTATTTTAATATGGCCTTCAAACCAATGGAAAACATTGGGATTGGAAATACATTTTTACAGTTTTGGTTTGATGAGGATGATAATGGTGATGGGGTTTTTGATGAAGCTACCGAAGATCGTTTCATTTATGAGTATTGGTATGAAAAAGGCGGTTGGAATTTGGTCAGTTATAAATATTCTGATATTCAATTTGATGAAAATGGAAATCAAATTTCAACTAATGGAAACGGACTTCCAGAACCTTCCAAGCTTGTTTCGATCAACGTCTTTTATTTGGCAAATAAGGATAACGGAAATGCCAAAGCATTAATAGACCACTTAATTTTTACAACCAATAAACCTTACACTCCTTGAGAAAAATTCTTATCATATCGTGTATTTTAATTGTATACAATTGTGAGAGCATAAAACTGAAAGAACAGGTGCTTTATGACAAATACGAGCAACCTGCACCAAAAGAAAATTATTCTCAAGTCATTTTCAGCGAGGGCATAGGTACCATGTGGAACTCATTATTTGATTGCGGAAATTTTGAAATAACGAATTCTGTTGCCTATTCAGGGAAATCTAGTATAAAATTAGATTGGAATAAAGGAGAATGCGAATGGATTGGTTTTGGCAATAGTTTTAACAACTGGCAACCTGTAGATTTGAGTAATGACCGATTTACAAAGGCCCTCAGATTTTTCGTGCGAACCCAATCCAAAACTGCAAAAGCGATTCCAATCGTAGCCAACCTTGAGGATTTTTCTGGTGGTGGAAGTTATTATTTTATTGATGCTGGTAAATACCTAAATGGGCTAGAAATTGATACAACCTGGAAAGAGATTATCGTTCCATTGTGGCATTTTCCGATTGATCCGGAAGAAGTAGATATCTTTTCCATCAAACAAATGCAGTTTCAGCTTGAAGGTTCTGGATCATTTTACATCGATGAATTAGAAATAATCGATTACTCAAAAGAAGAGTATGCAACATCTCGTTTATTAGTTGAGCAAATGAAGCCGAAAGGAGCGTTTAACCAAACTGTGTATAGAAAAGGGAATTTTGAGGAAGATGTTTGGGGATACAAGAACAATCCTTGCCAAGAGTTAAAAGAAATGAAAGATTCATTAGGAAATACACAAATCCATTGGAAATACAATTCAAAAAACTGTGATTGGGCCAAGTGGGGAGTTAATTGGAACGGATGGTACGCTATCAATTTAAGAGGCGTAAATGAAACCTCCGCCATTCATTTTAAACTAAAGTCGTCAGAAAATAGCGAATTTAAAGTGATGATCGAAGATTTCAAAGGACATAAAACCAAGTTGTTTTCCAACAAAAATGAACAAATATCAGCTGATAAGGAATGGCAACATATAGTGATTCAACTTAAAAATTTAGAACTCAAAGAAAAAGATTTTGTCCTTGATCAAATCAAACAAATCACCTTTGAGGGAACTTCATTTGGCGAGGTATTTATAGATGAAATTAAAATTACAAAATAATGTTTACTTTAAAAACCAACTATTTACTCGGGTTAGGGATATGGCTATTGCTCTATTCTTGTCAAACCAGTACTTCTGTCTCTTCCAACTCTGACTCGGACATTGAATCCTTAATTTCAAACATGTCGATTGAAGAAAAAGTGGGACAAATGACTCAAATTAATATCGATGTTATTTCCAAAGGAGAATTGTATAACCTCGAAGTACCTCATCAACTGGATAGTACAAAATTAGATTCAGCCATCAATCATTATTTTGTTGGTTCTATTCTCAATGTAGGAGGACACACCTATACAAGAGCTCATTGGCAGGAGATAATTACTGCAATACAAACAAAGGCAATCTCACAAGGGAATAAAATTCCAATAATTTATGGAATTGACGCTATTCATGGAGTAAATTACACGGTAGATGCAACACTTTTTCCTCAGCAAATTGGTCAAGCTGCAACCTGGAATCCAGAACTAGTTCAACAAGCAGCCTCAGTAACCGCCTACGAATGTAGAGCCTCTGGAATACCCTGGAATTTTTCGCCCGTTTTGGATATTGGTAGACAACCACTTTGGTCACGTTTTTTTGAAACTTATGGAGAAGATGTTTTTTTAGCAAAAAAAATGACCCAAGCTTGCATCCGAGGATATCAAGGTACTGATCCTTCTAACCCAGAAAAAGTTGCTTCTTGTATGAAACACTTTTTAGGTTATAGCACTCCACTTTCAGGGAAAGACAGAACCCCAGCTTGGATACCAGAGAGGCAACTGAGAGAATATTACTTGCCAACTTTTGAAAAAGCAATTCAAGAAAATGCACTTACCGTAATGATTAACTCTGGCGAAATCAATGGCCTACCAGTTCATGCAAACCCGCTCATTTTGAAAAATTTACTGAGAGATGAACTCGGATTCAAAGGGATCGCTGTAACCGATTGGGAAGATATTATTAAATTATACACCAATCACAAAGTGGCCCGAGATATGAGGGAAGCAGTCAAAATCTCTATTCTTGCTGGAATAGATATGAGTATGACTCCGAATGACTATTCTTTTAACCGCGCATTAATTGATTTGGTGAAAAGCGGAGAAATTCCTGAAAGTAGGCTTGATGAATCTTGTAGAAGAATACTTTGGGTAAAAAAACAACTTGGCCTACTTGAAACTCCCATTCCAAACTTTCAATATTATGAAAAATTTGGTTCAAAAGAACACCAAGAAATTGCTCTGAACACCGCTTTGGAATCTATAACTTTATTAAAAAATGAAGAGAACATACTACCCTTGAAGGAAAATACATCAATTTTGGTATGTGGCCCTGCGGCAAATTCTCTTAACATTCAAAACGGAGCATGGACACATACATGGCAAGGATTAGATTCTTCCTACAACACCAAAGGAGCAAAAACATTTTTCCAAGCGATTAAAGAACAATGCAAAGGAAAGGTACTTTATTCTGAGGGAGCAACGCTCAATGAAATATCAAATATGAAAGAAACTATTGCCAAAGCAAAGCTTTCAGAGGTAATAGTGCTTTGTGTTGGAGAATCACCAGGTACTGAAATTCCAGGAAATATAGAGGATTTAAATTTACCTAATGCACAAATTGAATTGGTAAAAGAACTAAGCAAGATCAATAAGCCCATTATTCTGGTTATGAGTCTAAATAGACCACGAATTCTACAATCTGTTGAAGTTCATTCCAATGCTGTATTGCATACGTACTTGTCTGGTGATTTTGGAGGCGAAGCTTTAGCGCAAATTCTTTTTGGAAAAACTAACCCATCTGGAAAACTACCATTTACCTACCCCAGACATACTGGGTCTTTACTAACTTATGATCACAAATATACCGAGGTATTTGATAAGGATTTTGGTAAGACAGGATTCAACCCGCAGTGGGAATTTGGATTTGGACTTAGTTATTCCAATTTTTCGTATGCCAATTTAGTACTTTCTAACTCTACTTTCAATCAAGATGATACCCTATCATTTTCAGTAGATATTACCAACAACTCCGAAATAAATGGGAAGGAAGTTATTCAAGTTTATGTCATCGATACGGTGGCTTCCATTACACCCAGTGTAAAAAGACTGAGAGGTTTCAATAAAAAACTAATCAAAGCAAATACGACAGAAACTATTTACTTTTCAATTCCAATTTCTGAATTAGCTTTTGTAAATAATAAAAACAATTGGATGGTGGAACCCGGATGTTTTATCCTAAACGTAGGGAACCTCCAAAAATCTATCATCGTGGAGTAAAGTTGTTTCTGAAAATTTAATTTATTATATTCGTTCCTACTAATTGTAAAATTAACAATAAGGGAGGCTAAAAAAGTTCTCATTTTTAATATATTTAAAACGCATTTTTATGAAAAAAAGTTTATTATTTCTTATTTTAACAAGCCTTACATATTTCCCAAACAACGGATTATGCCAGAGTTCATGGGATGATTTTGATGTTCAAGGAAAAGTTACTTACCCGTTTTTTAATGGATCTATTTTTAATCAAACCTTTTCAAATCCAGCAACGACCGGTGTAAATACGAGCACACTTTGCGCTCAATACGCTCGTAGCTCAGGTTCGCAATATGATGTAATTTTAGTAGAACCCTCAGGTACCAATAAAATAGGAAGCGTTTCCGATTACAGAACTGGCACAAAAAAAATGACCATGAAAGTTTACAGCCCGGTGGTTGGCAAAACTATTCAAATTACTCTGGAGAACAAGACCACCGCACAACCGACAAATTTTCCAACTGGACGTCATAGCGAGTACACTGCTGTAACCACGGTAGCCAATAGTTGGGAAACACTCACTTTTAATTTAGCTAATAGGCCCGATCCAACTGTAGCTGACACAAGCGTAAGTAGAATGGTCATACTGTTTGACCCAAACAGTTACAATTCTGACACGTATCTATTCGATGACATCATGGGACCTGACATGTTGGACCCTTGTTCTTCAGTAGCTATAGATACTTCCATTGGGGAAGACTATGAATGTCAGAGAAATGTTGCCTTTACTTTTGCAAATGGAACTCATTTGCAGTCAGAAACTAATCCATCCCAATCAGGAATAAACACTTCTACCATTTGCGGAAAGTTCATCAAATTTACTCCACCAACCAATGACGGAGCATTTGGGGGTTCATTTAATCATAGTTTCTATTCTACCGCTTTCAATAAGGCCCGAATCGATCTTTACAATCCAAATGCCACTTGCGATTTTATGATGGTAATGCAAGATAATGCAGGCAATAACGTTAAAGACACAACCTTTACCGTTCCCTCCTCAACAAATTGGGCAACTTTCGAAATGGATTTAACTTCCATTTCACCAACTATTGAGTTAACTAGTTTCGTCCTTCTTTTAAACCCCGCTACATCAACTGTGGACACCATTCATATCGATAATTTTGAGTTTTTCAAGGATAACTCAACTAGTCAGAAAGAAAACAATGGAATTGCTCAACTTAGTTTATATCCAAATCCTTTTAGTGACCAGTTAA
>CBFHVI010000035.1:0-20116 GCA_965658995.1 Flavobacteriales bacterium
ATTCTTCGGTGGTCTTGTTCTATGATATTATTCAAGTATTTGACCTTTCGTATCTTTATTTTCTTTGTGCTTAAACTTCTTTTGTTCACTGTCAAAATATGGTGTATTTTGGATGGAATAGATAAATGTTGTAAATTTGATTTACTCTCATGTTATTCAAGAAAAATAGCTAAAACCAAGTTAGAGACTGCCTTTAAACAACAAAAGCCTCAGTAAAACTGGGGCTTTTAGGTAGTGACCTCAACAAGACAGAGTTCAAACTTTTTGGAGGATTTTGTTGCGCTTCAAAAAATGGTTTCATCTATCTAAGTTATATCTACATATAATCTTGCCAATGCACAAGATTGAATTTACTTTTCCCATTCTTCTTTCTATCCAAGAATCCGAATTCTAAACAGAACCAGTAGTTTTGAATCAGCACGAAACTCCAACTAAGGAAAAGTCCAATTTAATTTGAAGACGCACATTTAACCCCTCTTATTTTCCATTATTTAATTCATCAAATTTAGATTTCATTGTTGGGTTTCCGTGAGTTAATCTCTTTATCGTTAAGTCTTCAGCTTTTTGATTGGCGAGTCGTAAATTGTTGTCCGAAGATAATAACGCATCCTTTGTTTTTTGCAGATGTGTTATTGTTTTATCTATTTCGTCTATAGCTGTTTTAAATTTTCTACTTGCTAATTCATAATTTCTGGCAAACCCTTCTTTGAACGTATTTATCTTTTCTTCAAAATTGGTTATGTCAATATTCTGATTCCTCATAAGATTAAGTTCTTGCTTGTATTTTAATGAGTTCATTGCAGCGTTTCTCAGAAGTGTAATGATGGGAATGAAAAACTGAGGACGAATGACATACATTTTATCATACCTGTACGAAACATCAACTATTCCATTATTATAAAAATCGTTTTCAGATTCCAATAATGACACTAATACAGCATACTCGCAATTTTTGTCCTTTCTGTCTTTATCGAGTTTAGCAAAAAAATCTTCGTTTTTCTTTTTGGTCGCTGTGCCGTCATTCTCATTTTTCATTTCAAACATAATTGAAATGATTTCATTGCCCTGTCCGTCTGTCTCTCTGTAAATGTAGTCTCCTTTTGTACCACCACTAGCATCATTATCCTTTTCAAAATAAGCATTTTGAAATGCTGTTGGTCGAAGTTTATTGAACTCCATCTCACAATGTTGTTCAAGTGTTTCCCCAAGCATTTTAGTGGATAGTTTTTGCTTCATATCCTTTACACGAGCAATCTCATCATCCTTGTATTTTATGATGGCATCCTTATTTTGCAACTCGTTGGTGTATTGTTGTTTAAGCGAATTTTCTATATTTTGTTTTTCAAGTTCTTTCGTTTTTAGGTCGTTTTTTAGTTGCTCTCGCTCTTTTTCAATTTCTTGAACAGCTTCTTTTAATGCCAGTTTTTTCTCTGTCTCCGCATTTTGAATTTGAGACTTCATCTCTACAATCTCTAATTCTTTTTGAGCGAGTTTCTGAGTCAATTCTCTATCGCTCTTGGCTTTTAATTCGGTTAGTTGCCTGTCTTTTTCTGCCAATTTTTCTTGTAAAGCGTTTTTAATATTCGCTTCTGCTAATTTTATGGCGTTATCTTTCTCTTTTTCAGCAAGTGCAAGCCTTGAAGCTATTTCTTCTTCAAATTGGTGGTCACGAATTTGTTTCAAAATATCGGCATATCCTGCTTCATCAACTTTGAAAGCTTTTTTACAATTAGGGCAAATTATTTCGTTCATAATAGATTAAATTTTAACTGGATTTTCAAAAAATTCGTTTAAGAAGTTCTGCGTTGGGTGTATTGCTTCCAGCAATAATATTGGATTTGTACAAGGGTAAAATTTGATTTTCTTTATCATATTTTTCATTTATTTCGAGTAATTTTGAAAAATCAATATTCAGATTTCCATCGATTGAGGTGAACGTTTTTGTTAAACAGCCGCTTGATTTCATTTGTTCAAAATAAAGATAAATTGACTGCGATGTAGCTGTAGGTGTGCCCATAGCTATGATTGGGTTTTCACTTATTTTAATCCCTTTCTCTAAGGTGAACCTCAACGCCAATTCCAGTAGAACTACAGTTAGAGGTTTTTCCTCATCAACGAAATACTCACCCCAGACAGACTTACGGATTTTAGTGGTCATAGGAAGTGGCAGGGGGCAAAGGTCAATAAATAATATACCCTGATTTACCAGAATGTCTTGAATTTTATAGTTGTCATTTGTAAGTTCATCTATCGTTGTATAGTAGTCACCTTTGGGCTCATTTGTAAGTAAATCACAATCAATTTTACAATCATCACATGGTTCGCCATCTTTAAGTGGTTTACAATCTCCACACGACTTGGCTAAAATGTAATTTATTTTACCATTATTTTTATCACTAGGCATAGGTGGGGCCTCGTAAATGAGGATTTTGTTTATAGTTTTATTATCGCCTAAACTGTCTTTCAATTTTTTTAAATAACAAACATATAAATGGTGTATCGCTTTCCAGTATTCGACAATATCATTAAACTCACCAGTTCCAGTTGTATTTGCATCTTCATTTCCAAGCTCTTCTCTAGCTTTTTGTATCTTATTGTATTCCTTTATTCGGTCACTAAGCTGTGCTTCTTTCACTCCGAGAAGGGTTTTGAGAGTTTTATTTCTCATATCATCTTTTTCAAGAGATAATTCATTTTCCTTACCATTATCAAGATCTGTATACAATGCTTCATATAATTCTTTCTTTTTCATCTTTTCTTATTATTTTTTTGTAATTTCTAAATCAATTTTTCATGGGCGTGGACATAGGCGCAGTAGTGGCAGGTTTCGCTGGGCGGAGGCAGCTGTTCTTGTTCGAAGCAGGCAATGAGAGCATCAATAGTGGGTTGAACCCAATCTGTTTGGCAAACATAGGTGACTAGATGGGTGCGGAAATGGAGAGTATTATTGAATTTGCCGAGGGTGTTGTCGCCGGTGGTGTAGTAAAAATAGGTGGTTTTGGAGATGGGGTACCCATTTTGTTCGAAAAGCCAAGTATAGAAACTGATTTGGCGCATGTAGGATTTATGGTGTTCTGCGTTTGGGTCTAATTCAGTGACAGGATCTTTTTTGGCGGTTGCTTTGTAGTCAACAACATGCCAGGATTCTGGTTGGCCGTGCTTCACCCAGACATCATCCACAGCGCCATAAAAGTCATAGCCGTTGTAGTGGAAACGGATTCCTTTTCTATTTGAGCGCCAAATATCAATATCTGGATGCTGCAATGGCATCATTTGATTGCTTGGCATGATCGGATGACTTGACTGGGATTTGCGATAGGTATCAAATTCTTCCTTGGCAAGTTTGTCGACCGCTGCGTTTAGTGTAAAAGGATAGCCTGGTGGACGTTTGAGTCCTTTTTTGTGTTGTAAATAGAAACAGCGTGGACATTTGCAAAAAAGGTCTACAGCAGTTCGTGAGAATGATTTTGACATATAATTTTAATTAGGGTTAATAAATCTACAAATTACTTTTCAATTCTTCTAAAAAGCAATTATGCATTGCCTCTAGTAGTTGATTTGGGTTATGGGTATGATTGTTAGCTTCGATTTTCAATTGTTGTGGTTTTTCGGAATGGTTGCTATAGTAAGTAACTTGCCCAAAAAGCTGCTTTTCGGTTTGCGTGTAAATAAATGTTGCTCTAAACTGAAAGTTGGTTTGGGCAATACGAATCTCAATTCCGATTAGGAAGTTTTCGTTGCGATATGGGTGTACCAAATCTACTTGAAGTTTCTCGTAACGTCTCAACTGGTTGTGGTATATTTCCACTGCGTATAAAATAGTTGATTGTAGCTCTTTCAATCTAAATAGCCCCAGAGAATTAAGTTGAGATGTTATTTGTGTTTCTTGCGCGAGGTTGTTCAGTGAATATTGGGTTTTGTTAGTTTCCATAGAATCCTATTTTGTTTTGACGTTTATTTTTATTTAGTTGAGATAAAAAACTTTCAAGATCTTGAGCAATATTTTTACTTTGTTGCTGGGCAAGTGAATAAATGAGCTGTTGTCTTTTGAAATTATCAAGTTCAGCTGCTGTGAAAGGGTAGGTGCTTAAATAGTCAATTTCTCTTTCGGAGAGTTGCACGAAATAATGACTGAGCAATGTAGCTCGAGTTTGTTGCTCGGGTTCATCTATGTGAATCTTTAGTAGAAAACGACGGTCAAAGGCATCATCAAAGGCGTCTGGTCTGTTTGTAGTACAGATCAAAACACCATCAAATTGCTCAAGTTCTTGAAGAAGGATAGTTAGAACAGCATTTTCAGTTTGAGAGGTAAATGAGCCATTATCTGAACGCTTGTGAATTACACTATCTGCCTCGTTGAAAAATAAAATAGGTGTAATTTCAGACTGATCACACGCCTTTCGATAATCTTCGAATACGCGTTGTATATTTTTTTCTGTGTCACCAAACCATTTACTTCTTTGTTGACTGGGCTGAAATATATAAAGCTCGCGTTTGGTTTTAAGTGCTAGTTGGCGCGCCAATTCAGTTTTTCCAACACCAGGTGCGCCTGAAAGTAACACCGTTATGCCACAGAAGTTTTCAGTTTGGGCAATTAATTTTTGATAATTGCTTTGATTTATTGGTTCTAAAATATTTTCGAGTTGTTGTATTTGCCTGAGATTATCTTGATTATAAAAGAGTTGTTTTGGTTTAAAATCTTTGACAGGCATGGGCAAAAGCACTTCGTTTTGAATCGTTTCTTCGGAAGTCAATAAGCCCGGCAAGCAAGTCTCAAGAAAAGGTCTTGCTGGAAGATATCCATATCCACTCGGCATGCTAAATTCTCGAGTCATGATGCTTGTTAGTTGATTTTGCTGACAGTTGCTTTCAAAGTGATTAGTGAAATAAAACCTGCTAATCGCATCCAAACTAAATAAATAGGCTAACTCACCACTGTCTATTGGGTTTCGCCCATTGATGTAATGGCAAACGACAAATAAACCTACTTCCTTTTCAAGAGTAGAAAGACCTTGCTTATTAAGATATTTAGTAATATTCAGTCTTCCATCTTCCAAAATACGAGCTGCTCCATTTTCCCAATCAGTCAGCGTTTTATTACCTTTTTTAAATTCATGTGCAATCATACAGAGGACGCGCATTTTGCGGAGTCTAGGATTATTGTCTTTTTTAGGCAAAAGTTGACGACTCGATTTTTTAAGAGCAAGTTGAACTGGTTGCAGAAGTTGCAAATATTCTTCCTGATGCTCTAAATAACTTTTTATCCAATTATCCACTTTTAATTCGTCGAGGAGGAGATCAATATAACGTGGGTCGTATTGTTCTTCAAATAACTTATAGAGATCATTAAGTAGTGCCCCTTTTCGTTGCTTTAGTACAGATATTGATGCAATAAGCAGCGTTTTTTGGACATCTAGGCCTGTAAAGATCTGCATGTCAATAATCGTTTTGTTTTGTGCACATAAAAAGGAGTTGTCGTTTTCTGTGCGTTTTTGTCGGTTTAATTCTCGAATCCAATTTCTCATTTTCTTTTTTGACTGCAAATTTCGAATACAACACCGTAAAAAAATTACGGAGTTGTTTTCATATATTTGTTGCATGCTAGATAAAAGACCTGAAGCCCTAAGACAATATTTGATTTTGGATTGTCTTAAAAAATTTGACAAACGTACCTTAGTCCAGCTTATGAACTATGTTAATGGGCAATTGCCTAGTCATACTTCCAGTAAGGCTGCATTAGATGGATATGGTAAAAGTACATTTGAAAAAACGCTTCACGCGATGCGTCGAGACAATGATTGTGAAATTATCCATACAATAGAAAATGGAGAGCATGTTTATCGTTTAAAAAATGCAGATTTTATTCCTTTTTTAAATGAGACACAAAAACACGAAATGGGTTTTTTGATGTCATTAATGGGCATTTATGAAAACTTAGATTCCGTTCAACTGCTCAAAGATCTATTGCGTGAGGAGTATCAATTAGATGATTCTTATTATAAGAGTAAAGCACATTTTGTCATGGTCCATCCCATCATCGAAAATCACGAACGCTTATTGGTATTGTCCGATCAAATTATCGGTCACATTGAGCGTGAGGAAGCTATCATGTTCACATATAAGAGGGTCAACAACGAAGCTAAACCTGTTTGGAAATATGTTGCTCCACTTCAAATCCGTTATTTTGAAGGTCGATATTATCTAATTGCCTGTGAAATGGATGACAATCAAAAATTCAAGTCTGATTTCGGCACTTACCCATTAGATCAAATTGTCGATGGCTTTGTAAATACAGTTCCTGATGAAATCGTTAATGACGAAGAATTGATTGTTTATTTTAATTACCGAGATCTTGTTGAACTTACAGATTTGCACAACCGATATAAAGACGCTCTTGGCATAATAACTGATGCTAATCCTCCCCAAGTCATTCAAATCAGATTTACAGCTTGGGCAAAATCGTACGTAATGAATAGGAAGTTTCATAGTTCGCAGCGTATCATTAAACAGGATGATCATGAGGTAATTATAGAGATAAAGGTAAGTAGGACAGTTGAATTGGACTTTCAATTATCAAGGTTTAGAGATTATTATGAGATACTCACACCTTAACTTATCCCTAATTAATTTCCGTTTTCTATACTTCTGTCATTGGTTCTGGTTCTGTCGCATTAATTATTTTTCAACAGGATTACTTCATGATCCTATCTTGTACGTTTTGCAAATAGAAGTCCTTCCTCTTCAAGGCTTAGACTTTTTATTTGATATACTCATTCAAGCGAGCTTGATTCGTTCAAAACAAAAAGTCCCTTCATAACTATGAAAGGACTTCTGCTTGTTTGTGAGCGCGAAAGGATTCGAACCTTTGACCGCCTCCTTAGAAGGGAGGTGCTCTATCCAGCTGAGCTACGCGCCCGAGGTGAATTAGAATAAAACTAATTAAAAATCGGTTGGTATAAGTTCTTTCATAGATCAAGTAAACCAATCATTGTAAGAACTTTTTCTCTCCAAAACTTCGTTTGTTTCTTTGAGAAGTGCAAAGATAGTAGTCCAGATTAATTTACCAAAGTTTTAGGAAAGACTTTTTGAAAAATTTTCTAAACTCTCAAAACACTTGTCAGAATAGGGTGAAATTTCTGTCGAAATCAGAACAGTTTTCATGTTCATTTTTTTTCCAAATTCAATATCTGTGTACGAATCACCCACCATAATTGATTTCTCAAATATAATCTCTGGAAATTCCTTGGACGCTAATTCCGCCATTTCAGTATTTGGTTTTCTCAACAAATTGTCATTGCTATCGAGATCGGGAGCGAAGTAAATTTGATCAATTCTTCCTCCGTGTAGTTCAATTTTATGTCTCATATAAGTATGAATAGCATTCAGTTCCTTTGAGGTGATTATGCCCTTTCCAATACATTGTTGATTTGTCACTACAATGATGCGTCCAAATGAATTACTTAAATGTGAAAAACACTCCAAAACACCGTCCAAAAACTTAAAATCTTCCACGGAAGTGACATATCCATTTTTTATTTGCTTGTTGATTACACCGTCTCGGTCCAAAAAGAGAGTCCAAGTGTTATCAATGGACCACGAGTCAAAACGTTTGAAATCTATTTGTGCTTGATGATAATCGGATGGGATACCAATATCCAGAAAGTAGCCATTGCTCGAAATACCGCTAATTTTTAGAGATGAAAAAAATGTTTCTAAAAAATCCTTTTCAAAAGAATAGTTGTTACCTAAATTTAGCTGAGAAAACTTCTCTTTGTTTATCAAATAAACTCCTCCATTTATTTGCCCCTGATTTTGTTGTTTTTTTTCTTCAAAGGCATATACTTGATGTTCCTTATTCGTTTGAACTAGTCCATATCTATTACAGTTTGACATAGTCCTTAGAGCCATTGTAACTACTGATTCAGTTAAAGTATGACATTGAAAAAGCCTCTCCAAATTGGTGTAAAAAAGAGTATCTCCATTAAGAACCAATATATTGTTTTTTGTGGTAAGTTTTAGTGCTTTTGAAATTGCCCCTCCCGTTCCCAATGGTTCGTGTTCGGCACTATATACTAGTTGCATTCCTTGGTAAGAATTGCCATAAAAATTAATAATTTTGCCTGAGAGATGTCCTACCGCCAAGTAAATTGTCTTGAATTTGTGTTTGGCCAGAAAATCCAATTGATAAGACAAAAAGGGAATGCCATTTATGGGAGCCATAGATTTTGGCTCTTCCGAAACAAGTGAGTGCAACCTTGTTCCTTTTCCTCCTGCCAATATAATTGCTTCCTCAATCATTTTTTGGAAATAATTGTTCTTCAACTAACTGACATACAATGTGTCCAACAAGAATATGACATTCTTGAATTCGTGGAGTGTCCTCAGAAGGAATACAAATAAGGTGATCGCACAATGCTTTCATTTTCCCACCTGTTTTCCCTGAAAATCCTACGATTATCATTCCTTGTTCTTTTGCTTGTACCATTGCTTTAAGGACGTTTTCAGAGTTTCCTGAGGTAGAAATAGCTATCAACACGTCTCCTTTTCTTCCTTTTGCCTTTACAATTCGTGCATAGATTTCCTGAAACGTATAGTCATTACCTACAGCGGTTATGTAGGAGGTGTTTACATGAAGTGCTTCGGAGTTTAAAGGCTCTCTGTCAAAGTAAAATTTTCCAGATAATTCAGCAGCCAAGTGTTGGGCATCGGCTGCGCTTCCTCCGTTGCCACAAAACAAAACTTTTCCGTCTTGTTGGTAGCACGATACAATGGATTTAGTAATCTCATCTATAGCTTGAATCAATTCCGAATTTTCATTGAGTTGACTTTTTATATCAATCGACTGCTGAATAATCTGTTGTATTTTCATTGAAAGTTATTTTTGTAAAAATGAATTATAAATTACTTTTTCGATGCGTGTTCTGATGTCATTTTTTACTAATTTCCAATTGTCAGCATCTGGGTAAACTCTATTGGATAAAAAGATGTACACCAAGTCGTGTTCTGGATCAACCCAGGCCCGGGTTCCTGTAAATCCTGAATGACCGTAACTTTTCATTGATACGGCATTGCAAGTAGGACCGTTTTTTAAGTCTGAAGTTGGTTTGTCAAATCCAATACCTCTTCTATTTTTTGTTGCCGTATTCAGGTAAGGAGCAGAGGTGAATTCTTTTATAGTTGTATCTCCAAAATAGGTGTTCCCACCAAATTTTCCCTCGTTGAGAAACAATTGCATGATTGTAGCAAGTTCTGTGGCATTAGAGAATAATCCAGCATGACCACCAACTCCACCCAACATTGCAGCGGCTTGATCATGCACATATCCTTGAATTACTTGTTTCCGGAAGATTGAATCTGATTCGGTTGGTGCAATCTGTACTTTGTTGAATTTTCTCAAAGGGTTGTATGTGGTGTATTGTAGTCCCAAGGGTTTGTAGTAGAGACTATCTGCCAATACATCTAAACTTTTGTTCAATTTTTGTTCTATAATTTCTTTTAAAAAGTAATATCCCAAATCACTGTATTTATAATTTTTTTTAGGAAGTAATTCGGTTCCAACAATTCTGGTCAAAATTGCTTTGTTGTAATTTTTGAAGATAAAAATATCTTTCGCCACCTCAGAAGAATAAAATTCGGTTCGCTTAGTTGAGTAGAATCGTTTGTTGAGTTCACCTTTTTCATCCAGAGTGGCTGTGTAAAATGGTATCCATGGTTTGAATCTCGCCTGATGTGTTAACATTTCTTTCAGGACGATGTTTTCGTAATCGGTCCCTTTCACGTAGTCTGGCAGGTAATCACCCAATGTTTTGTCTAAGTCAATTTGTTTGCTTTCCACCATTTTCATGAGGAGGGCTGTCGTGGCAGCTACTTTTGTAATAGAAGCAAGGTCGTACAAAGTATTATCCGTTACTTTCTCCGATGAACTGTTGTAAGTGAAATTCCCAAAGTTTTCTTTGTAAATAATTTTTTGTTCTTTGGCCACAAGTATCTGACAGCCTGGAAAAGCACTGTCTTTTATTGCCTCTCTGGCAATCCAACCAATTCCAGCCAGTTTTTTGCTGGGAATTCCAAGTTCTTCCGGTAATGTATACTTGAATCTAATTGGTTGGGTTTCAATTCCAGTAGAAACAGGAAATGTAGCCGAACCTGTAACTGGTAATTTTCCTTTGGCACCAATTCCACCAAATATTAGTTGCCCAACCAAGTCTTGCGTGAATTCATTGTCTTCGTAAGACACAATGATAGCTTCTATATTTTCTGCACTGCCAAGCCTGGCAAGTGCATAAGCATTGGTTGGATAATTCAATACTATTTGATGTTGTTCAGCTAGGGCATTTATTATTTTCAAATCATTTTGATAAATTCCGTAGCTTCCATTCATTTTAGTGCCATGGACACTTACAAGTACTTTGTCAAACTTTTTGAGCTTGGCAAGTAGAGAATTTAGCTGTTCCTGTGAGGCTTTTTTTGAAATACCAAAATGACTTACTTTGGTGTATCGGTTTAATCCTACTTGAAAATCATTATTGAGTTTGTCTCCAATTACCACCGAGGCAATTTTTGATGTGTCAAGCCGCTTTAGAGGTATTAAATTTCCCTCATTTTTGACCAGAGTAAGAGCGTTTTCGAATAACAAGTTATTGGTAAGTTTCGAAGAAATCGGGTTCAAGTCATTGGATAATTTATCCAGTAAAATAGTGTCTTGTTGGATATTCATCCATTGTTTTGCGTACAATATTTTTTTTACACTTTTCCACACTCTTTCTTTGGATATTTCACCAGTTGCAATGGCTTTTTTAACCTCTTTAATGGCTGTGGGAACATCTTCAGAAAAAAGTAATACATCGTTTCCTGCGATGAGCGCTTTTACATCTACTTCTCCTGGTTTATAAAACGAACTTACTCCTTTCATATTCAAGGCGTCAGTAAAAATAAGCCCCTCAAAACCCATTTTGGTTTGGAGCAAATCTGTCACAACCGCCTTGGATAGGGTAGTGGCGGTATTTGGAGTGCTATCTAGCGCAGGAATAAAAAGGTGGGCAACCATCATGCTTCCGATTCCTTCCTTAATCAATCGTTTGAAAGGATAAAATTCTATCGAATCCAGCCTTTTGTAGTTGTGAGTAATTACAGGTAAGGCCTTGTGAGAATCTTTGTCGGTATCGCCATGGCCCGGGAAATGTTTTGCACAAGCAAGAACTCCATTTTCTTGCATTCCCTTCATGTACGCAATTCCTTTTTTTGTTACGTTTTCTCTTTGTTCGCCAAACGAACGATAGTTTATTACCGGATTTTTTCTGTTGTTGTTTACATCAATTACTGGTGCAAAGTTCACATGAATCCCCACTCGTTTACAGTGATTTGCCATTTCTTTTCCCATGTTATAGATCAGAGAATCGTGCTGAATTGCCCCCAAGGTCATTTGTTTTGGGAATTTAAAGGTGTTTTTTAATCTCATCGGAAGTCCCCATTCTCCATCAATGGCAATCATCAATGGTGTCTTTGCTTTTGATTGATAGAGATTTGTTAGTTCTATTTCTTTTTCGGGAGTTCCTTGCATAAAAATTAAGCCACCAATGTGGTAATTGGCTACAAGGTTTGAAATATACGCTTCATGGTCATTCCCCTTGTTGGAGTATGCCGCAACCATAAATAGTTGTGCGATTCTCTGGTCTTCCGTCAGTGTATCGAACACGGAGTCTGCCCAAGCATGATTTTTCTCCAGAAAGGGAGGTTTTATTTCGTTTTTTTGGGTCTCAGTAGATACAGATTCCGAATTAGTACTCAGCAAAAAACTAGAAATTGCCGCAACAGATAAATAAAATAGTAACTTCATAATAGACTTCAAAAATAAAATACAATGGAAGAATATGAGCAACTCTCACTCTTTTTTATCCCCATTTTAATTAACAAAAAAAGTGGCACAAAATTGTGCCACTCTTTTGATATTGTTTAATCGAAATTGTCCTATAACTTACTGTTCACAAAAGAGGCTAAATTTCCTTGGTTTTTTTGATCCACAAAGAGTTGGATTCCTTTTCCCTTTTTTATTTTTAATTGATTGGCTAAGTAGTATTCAATTACTTGGTTGGTAGCTCTTAATGTAAATTCTTCTTTGTTGTTTACATAGTTTTGAGTCAAACAACTCTTGGTCCAGGAGGCAATGTAAATTACTCCCAGCTCGCCATTGAGTAAAAAAGGAAATTCTTCTTTGTCTAAATAAGGATTAACTCTGTCGTTGTCGCGCGAGTAGGCGGCTAAAAAAGTAACAGCCTTGTCTCTTTTTCTCACTCTTTTATGAATTGGGGAAGTCATTAACCAATCAACACAAGCAAGAATATCTGATTCGTACTTGTCGTAATCAGCTTCTGTTTTGAATTCATAATTTTTAGGAATTTCAAACGATTGTGAAAAGGCAAGAGCCGAAGAAATAACTAGGGTAATGAGTAGTGTAATTTTTTTCATAATAACTGTTTTATTTAGAACGTAAACCATTCTTTTGGGGTTGGGTGAAACTTCCCACTAATTTACCAAAAAAACTGAACTTATCTAAAAGATTCTAATCTGTCGGAATCAAATTTCAATAAGAGGAAAATCATAATGCTGAACGACAGCAAAGAGGAACCGCCATAGCTAAAAAATGGAAGAGGTATTCCTATGATTGGAGCAAGCCCCAAAACCATTCCAATATTAATGGCAAAGTGAATGAAAAAAATACTGGCAATAGAATAGGCAAAGACTCTATTGAAAGTAGATCTTTGTCTTTCGGCAATTGAAAAAATCTTAAGAATCAAGACCATATATATCGAAAACAAGATAAATCCACCAAGAAATCCCCATTCTTCTGCTACGGTGCAAAATATAAAGTCGGTGCTTTGTTCTGGAACTTGGCTGTAGGTATCATTGGCCAAAGTAGCGTTTTTGTATCCTTTTCCTAAGAATTTTCCCGAACCAATAGCCGACAATGCCTGATGAGAGTTGTAACCTACTCCTCGAGGATCTTCCTTCAGCCCAAGAATTATTTCTACTCTTACTCGTTGGTAATGATTTTTAGGGATTTTTTCGAACCCATATTTCATAATGGGTACCAATACAATAGCAGCTAATGTTACTAAAATGACACGAATGTACTTGCTCTTTCGGTAACGCTGGTAGGTGGTTACATTTACGCCCAAAGTCACTAAAATTGCGATGAGAATAAGCGTAAATATTAGTGTGTAATGAGCATGAATTGGGAACCCAAAGAATATATTAATGGTGTCTTTTAAGAGCAGCGAGACAACCGAGACAACCACGAGTAAGAGTCCATACAGGAGTATGTTTCCAATAATTCCTTCTCTGTAAAGCACGAGAATAAACCCTAAAAATACAAGGACAGTTCCCAAGTCTGGTTGTTTTAAAATAAGAAGAATAGGAATGAAGATGATGATAGAGAGCCAAATTTTTGTTTGCAATTTGAGCAGTACGGTATTGGTTTTTGCGATAAATAAAGCAACCATCAAACTCACCGAAATTTTGGCAAACTCGGCTGGTTGAATTCCAAAACTTCCTACCCCAAACCAAGCTTTTGCTCCATTTCTTTCTGTTCCAATAAGCAAGACTAACACCAACAACAGGGTGGTGAATCCATAGAAAATTGGAACTGATTTTTGAATAAATTCTCGGTCGAGTAATAAAAGGAGAACTCCAACACAACAACTAATTCCAATCCACATAATTTGTTTTCCGTAAGATTTACTCAAGGAAAAAATAGAGGGAAAATTCTCGTCATAAGTGGTGGAGTAAATGGTAAATACTCCCAACACAACGAGAAGAAAATACAGCCCAAGAAGTTGTTTGTCGATATTTTTAAAAATCTGAGTCATTCTAGGGAATTAAATTTGCATCAAGAATTCTTTTTTCTTTGGCGTAATTGCTAATCGTGTCTGTCAAGTATTTTTCTACCATTAGGCTCGCAACTGGTGCGGCCCAAGTACCTCCAAACCCCGCATTTTCGATATACACAGCAATGGCAATTTTTGGGTTGTATTTAGGTGCAAAAGCAATAAATACTGAATGATCTTTTCCTCTCGAGTTTTCCACTGTACCCGTTTTTCCGCACAATTCAATTCCTTCAATTCGGGCTCTGCCTGCCGTTCCACCAGCACCCTCAACCACTTGCTGCATCGCATCTACGATCAGTTCAAATTTGTCTGAACTTACCTTGGTGTATTGCTTAAAACTATAAATCGAATCAATTGAGTTACCTTTGATGCTTTTGATAAAATGAGGATAGTAAAAATAGCCTCTGTTTGCAATTATACATGCTAAATTGGCTATCTGATAGGGAGTGACGAGCATTTCTCCTTGTCCGATTGCAAGCGAATTACAGGTCCTGAAATTCCACCTCATTTTATTGTTATAGATTTTGTCATAGGTAGCGGGCAATGGAATATTCCCAATTGAATAACCAGGAAAATCGATGTGGAGATTCATCCCCAAACCAAAAGATGTTACATACTCATTCCAGGTAGCAAGTCCTTTACGAGATTTTTCGTGAATGTCTTTCCCCTCATTCATGGTGCTCATCCTTTTGAAAGTTTCGTAAAAATATGGGTTGCACGAGACTTTTATAGCATCCGTAAGACCGCTAACTGGGCTGTGGTTATGGCACCCGACTATATTTTTGTCACAATATATTTTTGTGTTTTTGTCAATAATTCCGAGTTCCCATGAAGACAATCCTTGTACCATTTTGAAAATAGAACCAGGTGAGTATCTCGAAAGAAGCGCCCTGTTGAAGAGAGGTTTTAATGAATCATTCCTGTACAATCGATTCCAATTACGACTCATTGTGTCACCGCTTAGCAAATTGGGGTCAAAAGAAGGTGCCGAAATCATACTTAGAATTTCACCCGTAGAAGGTTCAATCGCTACAATACATCCAATCTTGTTCTGCATCAATCGTTCTCCGTAGTGTTGCAAGGCAAGGTCAATCGAACTCACGAGGTTGTTTCCAGATTTTGCTGTATCCGAGTCGGTCAATTGCTTTAAATTTCCATAGGCATCTCTCAAGAATTGATTTTTGCCTCGTCTTCCTCTTAGCTCGTCTTCAAAATATTTTTCTAATCCAGAAATTCCAATTCTGTCACCTCCGCGGTAATAGGGTTTCTTTTTTACAATCTCACCATCTACCTCACGCACATATCCCAATAGGTGAGCAGCCGCATGTCCAGGATAGGTTCGGATAGATTTTTCGACCATGGCAAACCCAGGATACTTGTACATCAACGAGGTGAATTTAGCCACATTTTGCTCCGGAATTGTTTTGACTAATACTTGCTGGAGCCTTCTGTATTTTCGTAATTCCTTCAGCTTTTTTTTTAGTGAATCTTTGGTAAGAAAAACCAAATTGCAGAGTTCAGTTGTGTCGAATTCTTGGATTTTGGATGGAGTAATGTGCAACTCAAAAATCGTTTTGTTTGCTGCTAATAATTTGCCGTTTCGATCAAATATCAACCCTCTTTCGGGTTCTACAATTCTTTTCGTTTCCGATATTTTTTTTGATTCTTCGTTCCATTTTGGACTAAGCACCTGAACAAAAAGTAGCCGCAAAGAAAATATAATTCCGATAGAGAGAACAATCGTAAGAATGACAATTTTTCTACTTTCGAAAGAGGGAGTGGGCATTTTTGTTTAGTAGGTTTTTTGAGTAAATGAATCGAGTTTCAAAGATACACGGTTTATTCCATATTTTAGTTTAGCTAGTAAGATAATTTAATTTTCGCATTAAAAAAGCTAACTTTGCTTGTTCATTTCAGAATTTTAACCATTTTATGAAGATAATTATTACTGGAGCGGGGGATGTAGGATACCATCTGGCAAAGATGCTTTCGAGCGAATTGCAAGATATTTACGTGATAGACGAGGACGAATCTAGGTTGGATTATGTGCAATCTCACATAGATATTTTTCCCATTTTGGGAGACGCCAAATCATTTGATGTGTTGAGTGAAGCCAAAGTAAATCAATGCGATTTGTTGATAGCCGTAACGTCTTCCGAGGAAACAAATCTACTCGTTTCGATAATGGCAAAAAAATACGGAGCCAAGAAGACCATTGCTCGTGTAAGTACTCTGGAAAATCTGCTTGAGGACCGTCAAGAAATGTTCAGAGATTTGGGTATCGATACTTTAATCTCTCCAGATATTTTGGCAGCCGAAGAAATTGAACGATTGGTAAAGAAATCGGCTTTTACCGACAATATCGAATTTGAAGGAGGAAAGCTCACTGTGTTTGGAATTGCCATCGGGGATAAGTCAAAATTAAAAGATCAAACAGTGGGTGAGAGTTCATACTTGAACCCCAATTTGTCATTCAAACCTATTGCAATTCATCGAAATGAAAGTACAATTATTGTGAATAAGGATACTATAATCTGCGAGCATGATATTGTTTACTTTATTTCAACGCCCGAATCCATAGATAGAATTACCGAATTTTGCGACCAAAAGTGTTTTGAAATCAGAAACATCATGATTTTGGGTGGAAATAGATTAGGAGAACTAGCGGCTCGTATTTTTCAAGACAATTACAAAGTGATTGTGATAGAAGGAGATGAAAAGAAATGCGACATGCTGGCAAATAATCTAAACAATACATTGGTGTTAAATATTGATGGGAGAGATGTAGAAACCATGAAAGTTGAAGGCCTTGGAGACATGGATGCGTTAATTTCGGTCACACAAAATTCCGAAACTAACATTATTTCTTCGCTTGTGGCCAAGAATCATGGGGTAAGAAAAACAATTGCTCGAGTAGAGAATATCGATTATATCCATTTGTCTCAAAATATTGGAGTAGATACGCTAATCAACAAAAAAGTAATTGCGGCAAGCAATATTTTTAAACACATAAGAAAAGGTCATGTAGATGCCATTGCAAATCTTCATGGGGTAGATGCGGAGATCATTGAATTTACAGTAAAACCAAACTCCAAAGTCACGCAAAAGAGAATTAAAAACCTGAAGTTTCCGAAAACAGCCAATATTTCTGGAGTGATACGAGGAGATGAAAGTTTGATTCCGTTTGGAGATTTTCAGCTTAAAGAAGGTGACAAGGCGGTTGTGTTTTGCCTGACTCAATCGATTCACCAAATTGAACGATATTTCCAATAACACATGCGGGGAACAACAAAACTGATAAATTTTGGAGTAATAGGATACGTCATTGGTTCCTTATTGCTCATCAATGGGTTTCTGATGGCTCTTCCCTTGGGATTTTCCTATTTTTACGAGGACGGTGCCCAACTTTCTTTTCTGATGGCAAGTGGATTAACTTTTGCCATTGGTTTTTCCTCTCGGTATTTTCTAAGGTCTTTTAAAGAAGCTGAGATAAAAAGAAGAGAGGGGTTTATAATTGTCTCGTTTAGTTGGGTTGCCATGACTCTTTTTGGCACATTGCCCTACGTATTGTCAGAGTCGATTCCCAATTATTCCAATGCATTTTTCGAAACTATGTCAGGGTTTTCAACAACGGGTGCCTCCATTTTGGATAACATAGAAGAAATGCCCGAAAGTATCCTGTTTTGGAGAAGTATGACCCAATGGATTGGGGGAATGGGAATTATTGTACTGACAATTGCTATTTTACCTCTTTTAGGAATTGGGGGAATGGAACTATTTGTAAATGAGGCTCCGGGACCCACAAAAGACAAAATTCACCCAAGAATCAAAGAAACTGCCAAAAGATTATGGGTAATCTATCTCTTTTTGACTCTGGCAGAAACAGTTGTTTTAATGTTTTGTGGGATGGGATTTTTTGATGCAATAAATCACTCCCTCACTACGACTTCCACAGGTGGGTTTTCTACCAAGCAGGCAAGTATTGCTCATTTCAATTCTCCTCTTATCGAGACAGTTATCGTCTTGTTTATGTTTTTGGCAGGAACCAATTTTACGCTTATTTACTTTGGATTTAAGGGAAAAGTAAAACGTATTTGGCAAAATGATGAATTCAAGTGGTACCTTATGGCTGTCATTGGTTTTATCGCATTGCTTACACCAGCCGTATTGTTGGATGTAGAGAACATGAACAATGGATTTACCCTGTGGCAATCTTTTCGGTACGTTGCTTTTCAGGTGGTAAGTATCATAACTACCACGGGATTTGCCAGTGGAATTTTCACCGAATGGGGTGTTTTCGCCACATTTATTTTCTTTCTTCTGTTGTTTTCTGGTGCTTCTGCCGGAAGTACAAGTGGAGGAATGAAGATTGTTCGAATTGTGATTTTGATAAAAAATGGGTTTCTCGAATTCAAACGAAGAATCCATCCGAATGCAATTGTGCCTGTACATTTGAATGGTAAATCGATCAACAACAAAGTAATTTACAACCTCCTTGCTTTTTTGTTTTTGTACCTCTTTATGTTTGTCATAGGAAGTATTATTATGGCTGCTATGCCAGGAGTAGATTTACTTACAGCAATTAGTTCTGTAGCTACTTCTATAGGAAATGTAGGTCCAGGAATTTCGTCTGTAGATCCCTCGCAAAGTTTTGCTCACTTGCCCGATGCTGGTAAATGGGTGCTTTCGTTCTTGATGCTTTTTGGTCGATTAGAATTGTTTACCGTAGCAGTGCTTTTTTCGCCCTATTTTTGGAGAGTGAATTAGTGAGTTAGGAGTTATGAGAGATTTTAGAGATATATTTTAAAAAAAGGTTGAAATACTTCAAAAATTCATTTTGTTGACATTCCTGCTAATGCAGGAATCTATGATACGAGAATCTAAACATAACAGAGCAAGAAATTGATTCAAAAGTGAAACCAAAAAGAATTTCCCTTCCAATCATTCGGGAAGAGGATAATGGAGTGTGGTTTTTGACGAATACAATCACTCTTAACTCAACCAACCGACGATTCTCTTTCTTTGGTCGAACTTAAGGTTTGGTTTTTAGAAGAATTGTAAAATCTGTAACTTTTGCCCCGAGAATTCGGGGAAGCAACTAATTAACACGAGTAAAAACTAATAACTATAAACTCCTCATTAAAACCATGGACTACCTAAAAATCAACAAACAATCTTGGAACAAACGTACCGAAGTACATTACGATTCGGAGTTTTATGACAACGAAAATTTCAAGAGCACAGGAAATTCATTGAATGAAATTGAATTAGAGTTTCTGAAAGAAATAAAAGGAAAAAAAATCCTTCATTTGCAATGCCACTTTGGGCAAGACAGTATTTCGCTGAGCAAACTGGGAGCGGAAGTAACCGGAGTAGATTTTTCGGAGTTAGCCATTGAAAAAGCCCAAAATTTGGCCAAAGAGATGGGAACTGATACCCGTTTTATTTGTTCGGATGTGTATGGTTTACCCGATGTACATAACGAACAATACGACCTAGTTTTTTCGAGCTATGGCACCGTAGGCTGGTTGCCCGATTCGGATAAATGGGCAGGGGTGATTTCTCATTTTCTCAAACCAAAGGGAACGTTCGTTTTCGCAGAGTTTCACCCCGCCATGTGGATGTTTGACGATGAGGTAGAAAAAGTGGCTTACCGCTATTTCAATTCTGATCCAATTATCGAGGAAGAGGAGGGAACCTATACTGATAAAACTGCCAACATCAAAGAAACTTGTGTTACTTGGAATCATGGCTTAAGTGAGATTTTCAATTCACTGAAAAACAAAGGATTAAAAACCATAGAGTTCCGTGAATACGATTATTCGCCATACAATTGTTTTCAGAATTTGCAAGAAGTAGAAAAAGGAAAATACCGTTTTAAACACCTCGGAGATAAACTGCCTTTGGTATATGCGCTGGTGGCCCAGAAGTTCCTATCCTAACCTTCCATGAAGGAAGTGGAAGTTGAATATTGGTATTCTCCAAAAATCGTCCGTTTTTTAAAGGTCGGCAACGGCTGATGCTCCATCTATCGATTTCGGAGTTTAGTTTTGAATTACAATCTGCTGGCTTAGTATTCCAATTTATCGGAATGTATAGAAGCCCAACCTCGATTAGGACTCAATTATCCTCTTAATAGCCATGGCATACACCAGATCTTTGTTGGTATACATTTGGTTGCCCGATAAGTTGGAGAACAGCCGTTGGTGAGTCACAATCGAATGCCCAAAATT
>CBFHVI010000036.1:0-19696 GCA_965658995.1 Flavobacteriales bacterium
TAGTGGCAATTCTTGGAGTTGCACTTTGGTCTTGTAAAAAAGGAATGGAACCGATAATTGATTCAAATGAAATTCAAGCAAGTAAAATTAATACAAACCAATTCTCTCATAATTATAGAATTAAAAATATATTTAATGCGTTTGTAAACGAATCGATAATTAATAAAGAGAAATTTATTTCAATTATAAATTTAGAGTTTGAGGATGAATTAAACTATCTTAAAGCTGGAAAAAGTGGTAAAATGAAAGAGGGTGGAGCTGCTGTAAGTGTCGTTAGCGGAGGCTGGTGGGGCATAATTGTAGGTGCTGTTTCTGCATCTTTTATGTCTGCAAATTAATCAATTATGAAAGACTTAAAATATTTTTTTAAAATATTCATTACACTTTTTATAATTGTTGGTTCGATTAAATTGTTTCGAGAATTAGCAAATGATAATGATTTTATATTTAATGAATTTCTATTTAATAATTATCAGTTATTATTAGTAATTACTTTCATTGGTGCATTAATCTTAGCCCTAGTTAATAATTTGAAAAATAGAAAAAAATAAATCTATCGAATTACTATTTAAACAGTTGAATTTCTATTTTGCTATTCAACTGTTTTTTTTGAAATAAAAGCCCATAACAAGGTATAAAAAACATAGGGCGCTTGGAGATAATTCAAACTCCTAATTTTATTTGTAAAGTCCGCTAATTATAAAATTTGGCATTTAAAAAATAAATACAAAATGTTTATATTTAACTAAGTAATAAACCGAAACGAAAGTGCTTTCTACTGCCCTACGTTTCTTATACTAAACGTTATGGGCTATTAAAACAGCTATCAAAAACGGTTCAGTATGAATCATATTCGAGTGCTTTCCTTACTTGGATGAAAAATAAAAAGGAAAACAATAGTTTTGTTTTAGGAGTTTGTAACAAGTGTTTTATAACAATTAACTTACTCGTTCACCTTAAATGAACATAAAAACAAAAAATAAGAAAACGAAAATTTTAAAATTCTCAATATTAATAGCAATTCTTGGAGTTGCTCTTTGGTCTTGTAAAAAATATGGAGTAGATGTAAAAACGGGAAATGATATTGAAAAATCTGATAAATTGCTTAATTTTAATCAGTCCTTTTTTGATGAAGCAAGAAAAAAGACAAATACTAATACTAAGTTTGATTAGGAGATATACACTTTTTTTAATTGTATTTTGTCAAAAGCTAAAACACTTACAGAAAACGATCAAACTTATGACGGGTGAACGGCAGCCAGCAAGGTTTTCACTTCCTAGCTACCTTTGGTGTCGGTGGAAAGGAAAGTGCTTCGAAACCGCCACAAGTCATATACAAACCGTTACAATAACGTGAACAAAATTTGAGAAAATATGAAACAAGTATCTATTCTAATCTTCGCCCTATTTTTCTTTAGCTCTTGCGAAAAGGAAACTTTTGTTGACTATTATGTCGACAACCAATCTTCGAGTGTTATATCTGTTGAAGGCACAAATATTATTGCCTCAAACGACATTGACAAAACAATTAATCCGAACGAAAGAAAAAATGTCGCAACTTGGAGTAAGCGAGGTAAAGAAACTAACTATTTTGAACCAACTTCAATGTTTGGAAATGACATGATAATTACAAATGCCGCAAGAGACACTTTGACAAAAGATTATAAAGTATTATCTAATTGGACTTCTATAGTTGATGACCAAAGAACTTCTGCAAGTCACGAATACGTTTTAGTTATTACCGATTCAGATTTTTAATAAAAGAAAACGCTCCTACCACTCTCTCAATTCGTAACGATTCAAGACATGTGCATTTAACGCGTTAACCCTCTAACGCCTCTACAACTGCCATAGCGGCTCTTTCTCCTGCCAACATCGCAGCGTTCAATGAACCATTTAGTTGTGTGTCTCCCGACAAGAAAATACTCGAGGTCAATTGAGTTTCTGACGGCATCATTTCGTAGTGAATATTCGTGAGATTAGGCAATGCTAATGGTATGTCATACTTCGCCAAATGGCGAACTTGGCTAATTCCGCAGTAAGATTCCAGTTCATTTTCAACTTGCTTGATTAATTCCTCTCCAGACTTTCCCTTGTGATTGATTACCGTAACAGACAACAGTTCTTTGTCTCCTTTGGATTCAGTTTTTACAGAAGTATGATAGAAAATGTTATTTATTAATGCTTCCTTTTCAGAAACTAATCCAATCAATGGTTTTTTTATTCGTTTTGTATCCGCCTCAAAATAAAGAGTTACGCAGGATTTCCACGAAACAGATTGCGAAGACAAATTACTAATTAGCCCCGATGGATCGGTGGCAACAATAGTGGAATTGCTCAAGATTATTTCTCCGTTCTCTAGAATGATTTTACCGTTCTTCACCTCTTTCACTCGCGTATTGAACTTGTATGTTGTCTGTTTTAAATTTTGCTTCAATTGAGCAGGAATCGCTTCCATTCCCGCCTTTGGGATTGCGGCATCACCCTCGCCAAACATTTTATACACGAATTCGAACATTCTGCTGGAAGTAGCCAAAGAAGTTTCTAAAAATATTCCGCTAAAAAATGGTGCGAAAAAATCTGTTATAATTGACTCTGAAAAACCGAAATTCCTCAAATACTCCAAAGTCGATGTTTCCTTTTCGTCAAAAATTTCTTGAACACTTTTCTTCTTCAACAAAGTAGTTAATTTTAGAATTTTTATTTTATCGGATAAGCTTCCAATACCTGAAAACATCGTAGGAAGCAACAAGGAAAATTCGCGCAAAGGATCGCCAATCACTCGTTCCTTCCCTTTCCGAAATATAGTGGCTCCAGGAAGAAATCTCTGTAAATCCAATAATTCAAGATTTAGGTACTTCTGTGCCATGGGATAAGAAGTCAAAAGCACTTGAAAACCATGATCGAGTTGATACCCATTCAATCTATCCGTTTTTACTCTTCCTCCTACTCTATCAGTCGATTCAATAATCGTAGGCTCAAACCCATGATTTTCTAAAACTTGGGCTGCCACCAATCCACTTACTCCTCCTCCTATTATGTAACTTTTTTTATTTTCCATAAACATATTCGTTTCCTACCCCACAAAGATAGAATTTGTAAGGTTAGAAAATTCAATTTTTAGAAAACTATGTGGAACCGTTTGTGATGCTAAACTTTACAGAATTGCTAACTTTGCAACCAAACCGAAAAACTAACTGACTAACAAAAAGTTTATTACACCCCGCCTTTCCGCAATTGCCGTATATACTGATTTATGGCAAGGTTACAAAGACAACAATTTTCTCCATCAAGTGGCCAATAGATGAGTAGTGAATATGCCAACCCTCAACTAACTCTTTTTTGAAGAAGAAGGACGTTTGATTATTTTTAATGATGCGAAAGAAATCTTTTAAAATATAAAACCCGATTAACCTCCTAAACGAGACATGAGAAATCGGATTATGTCCTTTCTATTCCGTCCGAAAAATTGTAATTTCACCACTCAAATAAGGCGAAAATTATGCAAGCAACCAAGATAACAAACTATGTGAAAGAAGTGGTAAGCAATTTACCAGAGGATTGGCTAAACCTAACTACTCACAGATTGGATATTTATAACGAAAGTTTGGCAAAAACCGAATTTTTAACCCAATTTGAGGAATTGTTTCAATCTGAATTAGCAACTACTGCCCAACTTAGTGAATTACCTACTGCTTACGACTACATCCGTTTAGGTCATCCTTTGTCCTGTATTCTTGAGTGGACTCTTGCCAAGATGAATCAAGTAAAAGCCTCCAATGTGATCTCGTTTTCGTCCGAATCCATTCCTGTCTTGGCTGTTCTTCGCAAAAACTTATTAGAGAAAAAAAATACCCTGATTGCCTACACAGAAAAATTGCCGAATGGATTTGATGTTGAATTGACCAAATCCATTTATGGATATCAATTTAAGTATAAAAAAGTATCGGGATGGGAAGAATTACCAAAGTTTGATGGCAGTGTGATATTTATAACCAAAAGTCAAGAAGTCCTTCCTGATTTTACGGGAATTGATTTTCAACTCATCCTGTACCCCGGTATGGGAAGCCTATTGAAAATCTCTTCGAATAATTCTCACTATGTTTCAGATATCCAACATGTAAGAAGAAGAGAAACTATATCCATGACTCCCATAAATTCACTGAGAGTTCTGAAAAGTGTATTGAACATCAATCAGGATAAACATAATAATGACGATTGGAAAAAACAAAAGAGCGAGGTAGAACAATCAATCAAAGAAATTACAGGAACCAACATACGGCCTGCAGTTGCCTCGAGCGGCTTATCGATGCAATATGCCATCATGATGGGAATGATCGATTACGCTCAAGCACACTACCCGGAGAAAAAAATCAAGTTTGTTGTTCCTACCAATTGCTATGGCGGTACAAACGATCAAGCAAGAAGAGTCGCAGCATGTCTGGAGCAAGTAGACATTGTTGATTTAGCTGTAGATCGTGATAATGACATGGTGCAAAGTATTGAAAGTGTCTTGAACCAAATCGCCCAAGAAGATGCCATTCCATTTATCATCGCAGAAATTCCTACTAACCCGAGAGTAGAAGTACCCGAGCTACTAGATCTTAAAAAAACCTTGAGCAAGGAAAGAAAAACACCTTCTGGAAGTATAGCTATTCAACCAGTATTTATTTTAGATCAAACATTTTGTCCTAATGTTCATTTTCTTGGTAAAGGAGAAATCCTCTCCGAAATAAAAGCTATTTCTTATGCCAGTGGATCGAAATTTCCGAGCGGTGGTAAGTGCACAGCAGGATATTGTGCAGGTAATGATCTTTCGGAAGAAATAATGAACAAAATTCATCTCCATTTAGCTATTTGTGACAACGAAGCAACTGCACTTCAATACGAAATACTAGCGGCACAAATGCCCTCGATGAATAAAAGAATTGCAGCGGCCTACGAAAACACTAGAGATTTTGTGACCTTTATTCAAAAGACACTGCCAGATGCCAAAATCAATTTCGTTTCGGAAGAGTTGGCCAAAGAAGGATTCACTCCTTCTGTATTTTCTCTAGACTTACCCACAAAGGGGAACACTCCCGAAGAAAGAGAAGAATACAAGCGTAAACTCAATCTGGTACTGATCAATAAAATGATAAGCGAAATTCCAACAGAGAGCAAATATTGTGTGAGTTACGGACAGTTGAAAGGATGTTATTGGACTATTCCTGCGACCTCTACCCAAGGAACCACCAAAGAAGGAGATAAAGATTACATTGCGAGAGTTGCACTTTCTGGAAATATGGACCTGGAAAAACACAAATCTGTGTTTTTAAATTTTGTTAACGGAATAAGTTAAAAATTCTCTTTTATTTACTAAATTAAATTGTTGTATTTTCGGAAGGCAGATACAAAAAAGGTATTGTCTAATAAACAATGAAATCAATACTACTTTTTACATCCAGTCAAAATTATGTGCCTCACCTATTTCAGTTATGAGAATTAAACCGTGACATCCTTTTATATTACAGAGAAAATCTAATTAATTTCTGCCTTGCATTTTATGTCTTTTCCCTTCTAAAAACAAAAAGCTCTTTGAACCAAATTATGACTTATTCTAAATCCAATTATTTCGATTTTGTATTTATCGGTTTTGGCGCGGCCAACTGTTTACTATTACTTCAATTAATTGAAAAAGGAATTCTAGACGGAAAAAAAATAGGAATAATTGAACCAGAGAAAAAAATAAAAAATGATCGAACATTTTGTTTTTGGTCAACTCAAAAAGAATTAGAGAAACTCAATTTAACAAATTTAGTCAGTCATAGTTGGAATAATATTGAAATTGGAGGAATAAGTGAGACAAATATTCAACCTCTTAAATATTGGCATGTAAAAGGAATTGATTTGTATGAAGAGACGAGGCTAAAATTAAAAAAACATAACGTTCAATACATCAATTCTCATTTAATTTCTGCTGAGTGTATGAAAGATGATACATTTAGATTAGACACAAAACATGAAAAACTGATAGGGAAATTTGTTTTTGATAGTAGACCACCAGAATATTATTCACCTAAAAAAAATGAGAGTCACATTTATCAGTCATTTTATGGTTGGAAAATAACAACTAGCGAACAGAGTTTTGATTCTGAAAAAATGGTTATGATGGACTTTAATGTTCCTCAAGGAGATTTTACACAATTTGTTTATGTTTTGCCATTCGACTCTTGTAATGCGCTTATAGAACTAACTCGATTTGGAACAGAAAAAGTAACCTTGAAAAAAGCTAATGAACTGCTTAAAGAATATTTGAAATCCATCAGCCAAAACTATACAATTAATGAAATTGAATCTGGTGTAATCCCAATGTCTTCTGCTCAAATCAAATCGCACACCTTGAGTAAAAATTGGAAAAATATGGGTGCACGAAACAATAAGGTGAAATGCACTACTGGTTTTGCATTTCATGAAATGGCCAAGGAGGCAAAGACTATATCTCTTTCATTTCCCCATTTTAGGTTTAAACAAAAATCTTTTTCTAGATTTGCTTTTTACGACCGACTATTATTGAAAATTTTAGTTGAAAAACCTGGGAAAGGAAAGTTTATTTTTACGACTTTATTTACCAAAGTTCCAACAATCCGTATTCTAAATTTCCTTCAGGAAAGAACTTCTTGGTTCGAAGACATCCTACTGTTTTCTAAATTGCCCAAAATAATCTTTATTAAAATGGCAATCAATGATTTTGTATTTCAAATAAAACAAAGTCCAATTGTAATTCTTCCTCTTTTATTTACATTTTTTTCGCTTTTAATGTATTGGCTTGAAGCAAGTAGTCTGGTCATAGGTATTTTGCTTTTAGGTTTTTTTACAATCGGTCTTTCTCATGGTGCACTAGATCACTTAATAAAGTTAAAAGAAATGTCGTCTTCAAGTATAATTAAATTCTCGGGACAATATATTTTTAAAGCTATACTTTACGGAATAATATGGTATATGTTTCCTAACCTCGCACTATTTGGATTTATAGTCTACTCAGCCTTTCACTTTGGTCAAGCAGATTTTAAAGAATGGAACATTACTAATAATTTCAGTTCATTTATATGGGGATTAATTGTGCTTTTGCTCATTCTATTTTTTCATATCGATGAATTAATTAGTATTTTATCTCAAATACCCGGATATTCGAGTGAACTGATTACAGAATTAAATCAAACAAATACCTTAGATATATTAAAAGTTGTAATTGTGATTTCAGGTGTTTTTCTTGGATTTCGATATAAATCAAAAGGCATCATATTAAGTTTGTTTTACTTAGTTGTCTCCTCATTTTTACCTTTATTGGTAAGTTTTGGTATTTACTTTACTTTTCAACATAGTAAAAATGGATGGAAACATTTAAAACAAGGATTAGGGTATAGTTCTACAAAACTTTTTTTACTCTCTCTTCCCTTCACTTCGTTGGCTGCCTTTTCATTTATACTTGCTTTTTTTAGTTTAAAAACCAACCAATGGGCTATATTTTTTATTATTCTTTCATGCCTGAGTCTTCCACATGTTATTACTATGAATCACTTTTATTCAAAAAGAAAATAATAAGGTAATAATAGAATATAAAAAAAGCGCGATTCTTTCGAATCGCGCTTTTTTAGTTTATATTAAATTATTAGGCGTTGCTAGCCGATTTCTTCACTGCTAGTGAATAAATCACTAATCCAAAACCAATCTTATTAATCGCATCAGCAATGTTATAAGCAACATCTATATTACCTTCTGGCATAAAACTACTATACCATCCAGTTGTTCCCATCATGTATCCTATTGGGTATATTGCCCAACCTACTAATACGAACCAACATAAAATCTTATGTGCTTTTAAAACATCTCCACCTGCTGCTTCAGCCAGTTTTTTTGCACTTCCCAACCAAATTTCATACACTATGTAGAAATAAGCTGCTCCTGAGATGAATCCCCAGAATGCTGCTTGATCTTGGTATACAGCCTCTCCAAAATAACCAGTCACTAGCATAATTACAGAAAATACTATCATCTTCCATAATAAAGCAGGCTTTGCACCAGCAACTTTCAGGATTAAGAAGAACTCTACGCACATCAAAGGAACTGTGAGTATCCAATCTACATATCTGAAAAACGTAGGTGACTCTGCATGTGCAGCCCAATAATCTCTCATGTAGAAATAATGAACTGCCGCAATGAAGGTGATGAGTCCTGAAACTAGGACTGACGTTCTCCATTTTTTATCAAACTGATTAAGCGATAAAAAGAAAAAAGCGGCTGCAGCCATCATTGCCATGCAACCAACAAAGAAGGTAAAACCAACATAATCAGTTGGGTTAAGTTTTGAGACCATACCATAGGTCATTGTTAAATTTTCCATTGTTTTTAGTTTTTTGTTTCAATAAAATTATTAATAATTAAACAAAAAACAAGTTTTTAATCAAATTATTTAACTCATCCAAATATTTTTATATTAAATATTTGTTAAAATTTGCGCTTAAGGACATCTTTCCCCCCAAGCAAACAGGGAAAAATAAAAGGAATTTCATTACAGATGATTTTTTGGTTTCGTATGGATTAGATTATAACATATGTAATAAAATAAATTAATTTAACCCCGTTTTTGCCAATTACTGTTTAAAATTTAACCGTGATTAAAGATTTAAGATTTTAGAAATATTGGGGAAGCCTCAGAGTAGATAATTCTTAAATTTGAAACAAACAAATATAATCCGTTTGCAATAACTATTACAGAATACAAAATTTTAAAAAAGTATCGAAACAATTGTATCCTGCACTTCTTCGAGCAATAAAACATATAAATATCAAGAATATTAGTTTCTATTTCAAAAAGAAAAAGGAAGGTATTTCCCTCGGTTTTCCTTGGTTATGACTCTTCTTAATTTTCTTCCAAGATTACAAAAAACAGCCTAAAAGTAATTTTTTCGAGTATTAAAAGAGTAGAACACCTACTACACTATATTAATTTATAGAACAAAGGACCGACATGAGGGAGGATTAAGAAAAATCTCCTTGAATGAGGGCTGAAATATTGTTGTATAATTCCTGAAGACTCGGGTCATTCTTTAATAACTGCAAATGCTTCTCCATAACGAAACTATCTTTTCTCATAGCAGGACCAGTCTGGTTTTCTCTTGCAGATTTGAGTTGATTTTTATCAAAAACTTCTTTAATTAAGGGCTTCAACAAATTAAATTCTATTCCTTGCTCTTCACACAAATCCTGACCAATTACTTGCATATAATTTGCAAAATTAGAAACAAAAACTGCAGCCAAATGAAGTTTTTGTCTTTGTATGGAAGACATATGAATAATCCTGTTCGAAATCTTTTTACCAAGTTGTTCTAGTTCCCTGGTTGCTTGAGGGTCGTTTGCCTCAATACAAATTGGAATCTTTTGAAAATCGGTTCGATGAGACTTGGTAAAAGTTTGAAGAGGATAAAAACTTCCAACACGAATGGAGGCAATATTCAACTCCTCGATGTCAATACTTCCAGAAGTATGAACCAGGAGCTTGTCCCTTACATTTAATTGGGAGGCAATTTTAGCAATAGAATTGTCCGAAGAGGCCACTACATATAAGTCGCTTTCTTGATTTATTTTGGATAAATCGTTGTTGGGTTTTGCGTTCAACTTTTGGGCCAAAATCTCCGCGTTAGCGATATTCTTACTTACCACTTCCAACACTTCCAAACCAGCCTCACGAAAAGCTAAACCCAAGTTATGAGCCACATTTCCTGAACCAATAAGAGTGATAAATTGTATCATTTTTCTCTTTTTATCCTATAAATAACAGCCATGATAGATCCAACCAACATAAGAACAACCCCTAACCAAAGGAGATTAATCATTGGGAAAGTCTTGGCTTGCATAATTATAAATTCTTTTCCAGTGATATCTAAGGATATTTTTCGGGGTGAAATCACAGTTGAGTCTTCCGAATACGTAGGAATAGATATTCCCTTCAACGACACTTTCATTCCATAATCTTCCTCTGTCACCGGTAAAGGAGGCTTTAGCGAGGAATCTTGTTGAATCAAGTAAACCAGCGCTTGCTGTTTGGGCTCCATTTTTTGTTGATAATCAACAAACCTTAAATTTACCACTCCAGCTTGAGTATTATTTTCATAAGGAAACTGCTGATTGTCTTCCACTATGACCATTCCGTGAGTTGTAACAATTGTATCTCCTACTTCTGCAATGTAGTTTTCATAGGGCATGTATCCATCATTTTTCCCTTCAAAAATAGCTGGATCTGGATATTTAATGTGTGAGAATACATCATGGCCAATAAAATGTTTGGTAGAAGGTTCGGCTACATTTCCAAATCTTTCGTTCAATTGAACAAATGGCGTTAGCGTAAATTCCTTTTTACCAGGAAAGTGACTTTTCCATGACTTGGCCAAAGAATCCGGAGCAACTAATTGCCAGTGCTTAGCGTTTGCGGCAAAAAAATCGTCTGTTACGGTGTGGTCTTCTTTGGCCTGATAATACTCCCCAAAATACTCAACCACTTCTCCTTTTTTGTAAGAAACAGGCTCAGGTTTAAAATAATCTACCTCGTAATAAATATTGATTCCTTCTTGGCTCCTACTCCTGTAGGACACAAAATACTCATGCATGTAATTCGTATCGCCCATTGTGATTTGAACATCCTCATTATTCTTGAACGTTTCGCTCAGTGAGGCCAAATCAAATTTTCCTCCCTTATTGTGCGAAAGTTTTTTGCTTTGCGAATTAGAAATGAGTGCTCCAAACAATATTAAGCCAAACCCCATGTGTGCTATGGATGCTCCGGCAAAGTTCAGTTTTCCTTTCAGGAATCGAACAAAGTAATCCAGGTTTCCAATCACGGCATAAATCGAAGTGAATAACAAGGAACTGTATACAAGCGTTTCGGCTGAGGCAAAATCAATCCCGGAGAATGTATATACAGACAAACAAACCGCGGTGAGTAACCCCGAAACAATTAGCGACAAAGAAATTTGTTTGAAAAACACCTTTGCAGGCATTCCTTTGTATCGTAAGTACTGACCAAATCCGACAAAAAGCGATACAAAAATAGCAAAAGCACCTTGTCTGATATTGTAGTGTTGTAACACATTTTCTTTCCCAGCAATATCGGTTCCAAACAACCTATTCCAGACCGGAAAAGAATTATCCACAAAGATTTGGATACAAGCGATAAACAACACAAGACTTCCCATAAACATCCAAAACTCTCTACTCCATAATTTATCTTCAGTGTTTGTTTTAGGAAAATTCTTAATAGATGCAATCACAACAAAAATCAAGGTAGCAATGATTCCCAACATGAATACAATTCCCACGGCTGGGATTCCCGCCACAAGAGTTGAACTATCAGCAGTGAGAGTCATCACAAAAAGAAAAATAGAAATGACCGTATACATCAATCTGTGTTGGTTGCTTTTTAGTAACATAAAAACCGATAACCACACAAAAAACAGGATATAGAAAAGGAGTTGACCCAGCATTCCGTTGTCAGTGAAAGAATGAACTGAGCTGTCACCCAACACCCCACTTTTGGTCAAGAATGTAGAATACAACACTAGAATAAAAGACAAAAAAGTAAGGAGATAAGTAAAGAATAACGAGGTACCTTTCCTTTGGTTCGCTAGCATTAAATGTCCTGCACCCACCAGAGTCAACCAAGGGATGTACGAAACATTTTCAACGGGATCCCATGCCCAAAACCCACCAAAACTTAAGGATTCGTATGCCCACATTCCTCCCATTAATATACCAACACCCAGGACTCCTATTCCTAAAAATGTCCAAGTAATAGTTGGTTTTACCCACTCAGTTAACTTTCCTCTCATGCGAGCAGCAATCGCATAGGCAAAAGGAACCACGGTAACAGCAAAACCAAAAAACAAGGTTGGCGGATGAATCACCATCCAATAATTTTGCAAAAGAGGGTTTAATCCCTGACCATCCTTAAACATAGGTAATTTAGACACATAATCGGTCATTTCGGTCCATGGCAAGCCCATGTTTTCTGGAAGGTTTTTGGTTAATAAAAAGACATTATTTCCAATCTTAAAATCGAAAATAAAAATACCGAGCAACATCGAGTTTAAGAAGACTTGAGACAACACAAATATTGTCATTACTGACGACTCCCATTCTTTCGCTTTTTTGATAAGTACGTTACCTATTACTACATTCCAAAACATCCACAACAGAAAACTTCCTTCCTGACCTCCCCAAAAACATGAAATCAAGTATTCCATTGGCATAGAATCATTGGAATACTTCCAAACATAATGAAACTCATAAAAATGACCATAAATCAGCACATACAACAAAGCAACTGAGCCTAGCAGACCAATTGAATGTAACCTAAATGAAATTCTCCCCGTTTTTTTCCATTGCTCCGAGACTGCTAAATCCGAGGAGTTGCGGTGCGAAATAAAATAAGAAACCGTTGAAAAAAGGGCTGTTACGAATGAAAAAAATACCAGAAAGTATCCAAAATTACTTAAAAATGTATGTTCCAATTTATTTGATTTTTGTTGGATACAAATATAGGGAATCAGGAATTGAGAATGGGTGTTTTAACCTGATTATTGTCAGAATAATTCACGATAACTATCGAAAATAGAAATAAAACTCTTAGTCAAATAAGTGAGTTTATTCAGAAAGTTTTAACTTTGGAAATGAAGAAAGAAATTACCCTTCACGATAAAACCTTTATTCCGTTTATCGACAAAGCAGCAATCAATGCACAAATAACGAGAATTGCGCAAGAAATAAACAGGGATTATTCTCAAAAAAAACCTTTATTAGTCGGAATCCTCAACGGGTCCGTTTTATTTTTTTCGGATTTACTAAAGCAACTAGAAATTGAATGCGAAGTAGCATTTTTGCGAGTATCCTCCTACAAAGGCACGGAAACAACCGGAAACGTAAAGAAAGTTCTTGGACTAGATAAAAATATAGAAAATTCCGAGGTAATTATAGTGGAGGATATTGTGGATACTGGAATTACACTCGAAAATATTGTAAACGACCTCGCTTCCAATAATCCCAAAAGCATTAAAGTTGCCACCCTTCTTTTTAAACCAAAAGCATACACCAAAAATTATCCAATAGACTATATAGGTTTTGAAGTTGGAAATGAATTCTTAGTAGGATTTGGATTGGATTACAATGAAATTGGCAGAAATTTAGACGAATTATACATAATTAAAAAACCATGTTGAACATTATATTATTTGGTCCTCCTGGTGCAGGAAAAGGAACACAGTCAGAATTAATTCAAGAAAAATTTAACTTAACACACCTTTCCACAGGCGACATGTTCCGTTTTCATATGAAAAATGATACCGAGCTAGGAAAAAAAGCCAAAGAATATATGGAAGCGGGAAACTTAGTACCAGATCAATTGGTGATTGACATGATTGATGCTAAGCTAAGTGAATCTCATGACACGAAAGGATTCATATTTGATGGTTTTCCGAGAACTACCGAACAAGCAACTGCGCTTGACGAGTTACTCGCTAAAAAAGGATGGGAAATTTCGAAAATGGTGTCTTTGGAGGTAGATGAAGATGAACTAGTTAAAAGACTACTATTAAGGGGAAAAGATTCAGGTAGAAAAGACGACCAAGATGAATCGATCATTAGAAATAGAATGGCGGTTTACGATAACGAGACAGCTCCACTCAAAGATTTTTACAGTAACCAAGGAAAACACATTGGTGTGGATGGAATTGGAAGTATTGAGGAAATAAATGAGAGGATAAATGAGGCTATTGGGTAAACAAGTAGCTTGTTGACTAGTTACAAGTTATAGTGACTCGTTTAATTGGTTGTGGTAATATTCTTTGTGAGATACTGACATGAATTCAGAATGACTGTTGAAAAAGGAAAACTATTAAAAGTAGCGTCATTCTGAATTTATTTCTTAATCCTTATTCATTGAAATTATGAAACACTAGCAAATCTACTTCTGAGAGGAGAATTAAGGAAGAACGTTTTTCATTATAAATATTACTCTATATTTTTTTAGCTTTCAATACATCAATATGAACTTAATTCCTTAAAATAAAGTAAAAATTGAATCTAAATTATCTCAAACAGAGGTTATATCTCGAATTACTGAGAAAACATTGAATTCAAATTCTTTTAAATTGAAATTGGTATTCAAAGAAACTTCATAAATTTTCGCAGGAAAAGTATTCTCAGATAAATTCAAAATAATAAGTTATTCTATTTACAATAGAAAAAATATGGACCAACATATTTTTAGAGGAAACGTTCTTAAAAAAAATATTACTGAAGTTGAAATGAAAATTTCACCTTCAATAATTGGTTTGATAGTTATTATAAATGCCTTTTTAATTTTAGCAGTAATGGTTCTTACTCAAGAATTAAATGATTTTATTCTTTTAATCCCTATATTTATTTTTGGATATTTAACCTACTCTTTCCATTCCTTAAAAAATGAATATCGCCAAAAAACCTATGAGATTATTAAAGGAAAATATATGATTGAGTTGTAAATAAAAATCTACATTTAATTCCTCCACAACCCACTTTTTTTTGTTTTAATTTAGAGGCAGCAATAAGCTACTATCTTTATCTATGAGCAAAACTACACGAACAGGATTTTATTTTACTAAATATGAAGCCCCCGATTTATCCCCTTTTGATAGATTGTTTGAGGTTTTCAAAGAACTTATTGTTCATACCTCTGGAGATTTCGATGAAGCCATTTCATGGCTACGAGAGCTGGACAAGGAATATGAATTAACCACTCCAGATTACACCATCGAAGACTTTATAGAAGACCTGAAAAACAAAGGATACATACGCGAGGAATTGAATGACGATGGCAAAGGCTCCCCAGTTATTACTGCCAAAACCGAGCAACTAATTCGTCAAAAGGCGTTGGAGCAAATCTTTGGGAATATCAAAAAGAGTGCCTCCGGAAATCACAAATCCAAATACAGAGGAATTGGTGATGAACATACAGGAGAATTGAGAGAATTCAAATTTGGAGATGGTTTCGAAAAAATTTCCTTGACTGAAAGTCTAAAAAACGCTCAAGTAAATAATGGAATGGGAGAATTTCACCTCACAGAAAGAGATTTAGTAGTTGAAGAAACCCAGTTTAAAGCACAAATGAGTACCGTTCTGATGATTGACATTAGTCACAGCATGATCTTGTACGGAGAAGACAGAATTACTCCTGCAAAGAAAGTTGCTATGGCACTTTCGGAGTTAATCACTACTCGTTACCCCAAAGACTCGCTAGATATTTTGGTCTTTGGAAACGATGCTTGGGCTATAAAAATTGCCGATTTGCCTTACTTGAAAGTTGGACCCTACCATACCAATACTGTTGCGGGATTGCAATTAGCGATGGATATTTTGAGACGAAAACGTAATACCAATAAACAGATATTTATGATTACGGACGGAAAGCCAAGTTGTGTGATCGAACCTGATGGTCAATATTACATGAACAGCAACGGCCTAGATCCCTACATTGTGGGGAAATGTTACACTCAAGCAAGACAAGCAAGAAAACTAAAAATTCCTATCACCACTTTTATGATAGCACAAGATCCTTATTTACAGCAGTTCGTTAAGAATTTTACAGAAGCAAATCAAGGAAAAGCATTTTACACTGGATTAAGAGGTTTGGGAGAAATGATCTTTGAAGATTATGAAACTAATAGAAAGAAGAGGATTAGATAAGAATAAACGAAATCACACTTCGATACTTCACAACAAGTTGTGAAACTAAGAGTTCGGACAATCATTTTGATAAAAAAAACTGAACCAAGAGTTTGACTAAAAGGAGACTATCGAAGGGTGACTTAGAAAAAAAAATGACTAACCACATTTATAAAAAGAATGAATAAAATAAACACATTAGGAGAACTAAAGAAATCGGGATACAAATCAACCTCCATTAAGGATGAATTGAGGGCAAATCTGATAGAAAAGATGAGAAATCATGAAACTACGTTTGAAGGTGTTCATGGTTTTGAAAAAACGGTAATACCTGAATTGCAACGAGCAATTTTGTCTCGTCACAATGTTAACTTACTCGGGCTAAGAGGACAAGCCAAAACAAGATTGGCAAGAAAAATGACCGAACTATTGGATGAATACATTCCTGTTGTAGCGGGTTCAGACATTAATGATGATCCCTTGAATCCAATTTCTCGATTTGCCCAAGAATTAATTGAAGAAAAAGGAGATAATACACCAATTTCATGGATGCACAGAAACGAAAGATTCTTTGAGAAATTGGCAACACCTGATGTAACGGTTGCTGATTTAATTGGTGACATAGATCCGATAAAAGCAGCCAATCTGAAACTGAGTTATGCTGATGATAGAGTGGTTCATTATGGAATGATTCCAAGAGCCAATAGATGCATCTTTGTAATCAATGAAATCCCTGACCTTCAAGCCAGAATTCAGGTTTCATTATTCAATATTTTACAAGAAGGAGATGTACAAATCCGTGGATTTAAAGTAAGACTTCCGCTAGATATGCAGTTTATATTCACTGCCAACCCCGAAGATTATACCAACAGAGGAAGTATTGTAACTCCCCTGAAAGATAGAATTGGTTCGCAAATCTTAACTCATTATCCCGAAGATATTGCTACGGCAAAAAAAATTACTCACCAAGAAGCTAACTCAGATAAAACTCAAGGCTCTGCCATCTACGTTCCAGAAATTGCGAAAGACTTGCTAGAACAAATAAGCTTTGAGGCGAGAGAAAGTGAGTACATTGACGCAAAAAGCGGAATTAGCGCAAGGATGAGTATTACGGCCTTCGAAAACTTACTAAGTACAGCCGAAAGAAGATGTTTACTCATTGGAGAAAAGAAAACTACAGTACGTTTGTCGGATTTTATGGGAGTAATTCCTAGCATTACAGGAAAAGTAGAGCTTGTGTATGAAGGAGAACAAGAGGGAGCCGGAAATGTGGCGTTATCTTTAATTGGCGATGCAGTAAAAACTGTATTTAACTCTTCTTTCCCGGCTATTCAAAAGCTCGAAAAACAAGACGAAAAAACACCTTATCACGATACCTTAGAATGGTTCTTTGCCGAATCGGGATTTGAATTAATGGATGAAGCCTCCGAAAAATTATACAGAACCACCTTAGATGAAGTAAAACCTCTCGATGAATTACTGGACACCTACGTGCCATACATTCCTAAAAAAGATAGATACTTTTGGAAAGAGCTTATTCTTTGGGGACTTGTGGAATACAACAAACTCTCTAAGTCTAGAGTAGATGAAGGGTATCAGATTAAAGACACGTTCGGAAATTATTTTAGTAATTTGTAAGCACTCATAGGGATAAAAGACCATTGATAAAATTTGTGACAGTCGTATAAAATATATCTATATATTTGCGTTTATATTTTTTTAACTAAAGCTAAATGAGAGATATTAGAACGACCAACATCTTACTTCTGGTAATTGCCGTACCTGTAATTTTTTACCTGTTGAAGATTTTATCTTTCATTTTTATTCCCTTATTTGGATCAATGTTTATTGCTCTCCTTTTTCTTCCTTTTATGAGGTGGATAGAAAAAAGAGGAATGCCTAAAGTGGGAAGTTTATTGGTTGCAGTTTCTTTGCTCGTAGGAATCATCTTTGTTGGTTCTTTGTTAATTCAGATTTCTAGTAAGGAAATTATGCAAACAGACGAAGTATTTTTGAACAAAGCCAACGAAAAAATCACCACTGCCATTTTAACTGTGGAAGATTTTTTTGGAATGACCAAAGAACACTCAAGCAATGTATTGTTGGATTATTTTCAAAACAACAAGTCTTCGTTTAATGCAGGAAAAATCTTAGGCTTTGCAAACCGTACTATCACCATGATATTAATGACGCTTTTCTTTGTGGTACTGTTACTCGCGGGTTCAGTAAATCTTCAAGTAATCATGAAAGATATCTTGTTCAGGCAAGAATTTGCCTCAATCAAAACATTCATAATAATAGAAAAAGACATTTACAAATTTCTCATTGTGAAGTTCCTTATGAGTTTATTCACCGGAATCGGTTTTTCGTTGGCTTGTTATTTATTTGACGTAAGCTTCCCTATCTTTTGGGGAGTCTTTGCCTTTGCGATTAATTTTGTACAAATGATTGGCTCAGTCATTGCCGTTATTGTTATTACTCTTTTTGCCTTTGTAGAGATAGAATCGCCCACCACCCTTTTCTTATTTTTCTCCGTAGTTGGTGGAACCGAAATCTTATTTGGAGCTATTTTGGAACCAATTTTTATGGGAAAAACATTCTCCATTAATGTAATAGCCATTTTAGTGATGTTAATGTTCTGGGGCTATTTATGGGGAGTTCCAGGAATGATTATGTCGATTCCTATCACGGTTTTACTAAAAATAATTTTGGAAAGATTTCCCAGAACCCAACGAATTGCAAAGTTATTAGCTGGTCCAGAGCCCATGATAAAATCCCCTTTCATATCTCAGAAAGGCTAAACGTATCAAACATTATTTCTTTAGAATGTAGTTTCTAAAACCCCCAATCATTCTTTTGTTAAGTAGATGTTGTTCAATCCAGGTAACAACTCTGTACTTGAGCTTTTCATGCTTGTGCATGGGTCTGTTCGGGTTTCTCTTTCCTGAATACTGAAGATTGTGTTGCCAATCAAATTTTGCTATCCAATCCGACATAACGGCCGGGTGAGTTCCTTCAAACTTTGCCAACCTATGCAAAGGACCGTAGTCAAATTCCTTGGGTTGTTTTGCTACAATTTCTGCAGCCTTTTTCTTGCCATGATAACTGCTGTGCATTACCTGCGATTTGTAGCTCATCATGTGCGGAGGCCGAACGTATCCGTAATGATAGATAAATGCACCTATTAGTTTTACTTTGAGCTTTTGTCCTCGTTCGGAGTTGTAATCCGAAGGCGAGTAATCGAAAGTTTCAAATTTCCTAAACGATTGAGCGTCTCTCCAAGAATGAATATTTTTGGAATTCTTTATAATACGAATCTCCTTGGGATACCAATTATGGGAGGTATGAAAGTGTTTGTAATCACCCCAGAAATGTCGATAATTAAATAAAAGTCCTTCTATTTCTGTATCATTTTTGTATTTCTGCATGGCTTTCTTAATCACCAAATGATCCGATTCATGAATTGCCTCATCCGCTTGGATATAAATAAGCCAATCTCCTGTGCATGCTTCTTTTGCAATGTCTGTTTGCCGCGCAAACTCGGTATTTTTGCTGTAGGTTTTAGTATCCCATACCGTATGAATCATTTTTATTTTGAGGGAGTCAATCTCTTCAATAATTTCTTGAGTTGTATCATCAGGGTCGTTATCACCAATTGCTATGACAAACTCATCCACGAGGGGTAGGACAGATAAAATACTTTCTCTGAGAGGAATGTACAACTTAGTTGCATTTTTTATAAAGGTGAAGCCGCTTACTTTCATAGTTACTGCAAATGTAACAACTTTAAGTCATTTCCATATTTCACCAACACTCTTAGTCTGTTCTTTACCATATCTATTTGATAATACTCTACCTTCTCGATTAGGTGATTTTTGCCATTTCTCGATATTACCAGGTCTTTCAGTACATTGATATAGCTCACTCCTTCTTTGCCTACTCGCAATTGAGAATAGGATTCTGG
>CBFHVI010000037.1:0-9380 GCA_965658995.1 Flavobacteriales bacterium
TTGTCATTTGGAACAGTAGTTAAAAACACCGAGGAAGCAGAATTAGATTCTCCCACCAAGAGCGTATCACCTGCTACAATGTGGTACATACTTACCAAGTAGTTATTGGGCGTAGATTCTGTATTTACACTTGAATGAACATACATTGTATCACTGGAAGACAATGTTAGGTATATAGGGGAAGAATAAATAAGACTACTCGCTCCTGTCAAACCCGAAGAGTGAAAAATTTTGTATAAATAAGGAGGCGGGTAATTGCTTACGGTATCAATGTCTGAGGCTTTGGCCCACACTATTGAATCAATTCCCAACGAAGCATCTGTAGAATTCACGGTGACGTGAGTAATAATTGGGACGTCTTTTTGGAGTGTCATACAGGCTTGATCTGAGAGGCAACTTTCATACTCTAACGGATACACAATGGTAACCACATAACAATATTCTTCCCCTACCGCCAAATTAGCAACATCAATAAAACTGGTGTCATTGAGCGAAGTGGTTTGACCAATAAACGTGTAGCCAAGTTCGGTGGCAGAGGCTTGTCCACAACAGCTCGAGGGCGGAGGACTTACTCCTTTTTTTCTATAAACTCTATAACCCACCGCATTGGAACACGAGGATGGGTCCCAGGTAACACTCACATTCCCACTGATGGGCGCGGCTGTTACTCCTGATGGCGGAGGCGCCTTTACGGTAATATTTACTTGTTTATAGTCTGATAAATTTACTTGAACTCCGTTGTCTGTTGCCACAAAGTAGAGCGAAAAAGGAGATTTTCGGATATTAGAGCAGTCTGTGGTCCAAGAAAAATTGGAAGCAACGGGAGAGCTCCCCGAAACAGAAAGGAAATTTCCTGGATTACTCACTCCTGTCAATGGAGCTCCTGTAGCAGTTAGAGTAATAATATCAACCGAATTGGGGTCCGTGGCCAACACAGGAATAGAAATAGAACTTCCGGCTACTACGCACGTATCCGAAATAGATGTAATGACTGGCGGGTCATTATTACACACGGTAACAGTAAGTTGAATATCTCTCAATACACTTCCCAATCTTACTCCATTCCGCCATTCGGTTACAAGCACCGCAACATTATACTCACCGAGTCGGTTAGGATTTACCCAGCACATAGTTCCTGTTACGGGATCAATAGAAATTGTACCACCGAAACTACTGGGGTATTGATACACCGCAGGAGTACTCATCGACAAACAATTTAATCCCAGACAAGGAACCAAACTGTAGGACAAACTATCTCCATCAGGATCAGTGGCTTGAGGATTGTAGCAATATCGTTTGTTCACACATGCCAATTCTGGACAGGGGCAGTCATTGAAGATGACCGAATTATTAGGTCCTAAAAAGGGAGAAATAACTATTTCGGTGGCGATACAAAAAGGAAACTGATCCGAATTGGTAGCTCCACCTATGTTCACGATTCCTGCATTTCGGTTGGGATCTTCCATGGTAACTCGAAAGGTTCCGGCACCTGCAAATGTATGATCAATTACGTAATAATTCTTTTGAGCATCGGCAGGCGCCATTGACACCACAGAGGATCTCTGGACTGTATCTTTGGGTGTACCATCTCCCCACCGAATCTCTAACTCTGGTCTGTCGGCAACTGCACTAGATTTTGTACAGGTAGTAATGGTAAATCGATAGGTGTTTCCCGAAAGATGCACATAGGTTATTTCTCCTCCTCTGTTGTGAGTGGAAAACGCTGAAAAAGCGGAGACAAAAAGAAGAAATAGTAAGAAAAATCTCATGTTTTTCGGTTGTGAATATTAAAAGTACGAATAATTCCGTCAATTTGTTCAAAACTGATTTTCAAATTATTGTTAATTTTTCACATATCTAGGCGAACTCTCTAAAAAAGAATTACTAATAAACCTCCTCTCGTCTTTTGTACCAATTTTTTATTATTTTTAGAGACTAGAAACAACCCTGTTAGAATTTTATCGTTTTACAACCAAACAACGAATAAATTATGAAAGCAATTCTCCGACCAACTGTCACCTTGATATTTATACTTTCCACAACTTATGCTAGTTTTTCTCAAACAATTTCGAGAGAGGTGTTGATGGAAGACACTTTACATAGCTTTGATGTTTCTTATAACTTTACTCAAAAGCTTATAGACTCAACGACTATTCATTCCACCTCAATCCAAAATCAGCAACTGTTCCGGCAGTTTATAAAAAGTGAAATGAGAGGCTTTTTTATGAGTAATTATTCAAAACTCGTCAATGGAATAATTACCTCCCATGATTTACTAGCTGCTTACGATGACCATTTCAATTCGCTTAAAAATAGTGCTTCGCTGATGAGTAATTTCAATTCGTGGAAAATCCAACATCAACAGCTCAACTCCCACACTCATTCTCACACTTCTGAATCAGGGAACTGTAACAATGTTGATTTTGAAATAGGTACATGGCAACACTGGTTACCTTATGTGGCTGATGTAAATTTTCCTGGAACAACACATTCAAATTATGCGATTCAAAACTTAACCGCAGGAACCACTGGTACTGGGGTAAATGCTCAGCATACGATTGTAACAGGAGGTGTTGACATGAATGCTCCTGCGATTACAAAATTAAACCCTAGAGGAGGGACTTATTCTTTACAATTGGGTGATGAAGGTGGAGGTTTTGAGGTGAGTAGAATGATTCACAAAGCAAATATTACTGCAAATAAGCCCTACTTTACTTACGATTTTGCAGTAGTTTTTAATGACCCATCGGGTCACCCAGCAAACGAAGTACCTTTTTTCACAGTAGAATTCCTTGATACCAACAACCTCCCTATTCCTTCTTGTGGAAACTATGATGTAATTTCGCAAACCACTTCATTTTCAAGAGTAGGAACTTCTAACTGGAAATACAAGCCTTGGGCAAGAATTACCGTTGATTTATCTACCTACATCGGACAAGAAATTACGGTAGTATTTACCGTAGCAGACTGCGGATATGGTGCTCACGCTGGGAGAGCTTACATTGATGGAAACTGCTTTTTACCAGACATTGAAAAAACCCAAGATTGCAAAGGAATTTATTTGGAGGCTGACTCTGGCTACCTGTCATATCAGTGGTATGGAGGAACGCCAACTGCACTTCTTCCTGGCGATACCAACCAAAGGTTTTATATTCCAGGGCCTGGACTTTATGAAGTGGAATTAATTTCTGAAAACGGATGTACCCTGCTAATTGATACATTAATTAACGATATATACGTAATCCTAAACCAAACGATTACCCAAGTAGATCCTAGTTGTATTGGTGTGAATGATGGATCCATTACAATTAATGCCTACGGAGGCCAAGCTCCCTACACCTACTCTATTGATAATGGAGCGACAACCTCTACCAGCAATACTTTTACGGGACTTGCTCCGGGAACATACACTTGCATTGTGTACGACTCGGGTGGCTGTTCGGACACCGTCACCTACAACCTGACCAATCCGCCCAATATTTTACCTAATCTTATAATTAAGAACGCCACTTGCTTTTCGGTATGCAACGGAGAAGTAGAGGCTGTGCCTACGGGAGGAACTTCCCCCTCTGGAAACTACTTGGTAGAATTTGATAATGTGTTTTCGGTAACCAAAAAAAGAAACAACCTTTGCGCTGGTCCACATACCGTAAAAGTAACAGACGAAAACGGATGCTTTACCATTAATCCTTTCGTCATTACTGAGCCCACTGCCGAAGTGATTGACGCAGTAAATGTATCAGACGAACAATGTTTCAATGCCTGTGATGGTTCTATCACCCTGGTAGATGCTGCAGCTGTAAGATATAGTATTGACAATGGTTCTACTTGGCAAACAAGTAATGTATTTACCAACTTGTGTGCGGCTGCTAGTCCTTACCAAGTAGCTATTGAAACAGCCGATGGCTGCATTGCCAGAAGTGTCGCGGTGATTGGTCAGCCTTTGCCATTGGTTCTTTCTCCCATTCCTGATACTTTTATTTGTTTAAATAAATTTGCTACAATCAATGCGGTTCCGATGGGAGGAACTCCGCCTTACTCCGTTAGCTGGAGCAATGGATCTACGGGTCTTTCAATTTCTGAAAGCCCTTCTACTTCTTCTAGATACGTGGCTACAGTTACAGACAATAATGGTTGCACCTACGAGGAAGAATTCAATATAAATTTGCATCCTCAACCTTCCGCTAACTTTACTTTTGACCCAGGACCCGAAACAGATGTATTCAATACCAAAGTTACATTTACAAACACCACAGATTATGGAGCTCCGCTCGATTACGAATGGATAATAAGTGACTTTATGAGAGCCACAACTAGAGATACTTATTTCGAGTTCCCGGCCAACGGAGGAAAGCAATTCCTAAACTGCCTCAAGGTAGAAAACCAATACGGATGTAGAGACAGTATTTGCAAACCTTTCTTCATAAAATACGAAGTGCTTTTGTATGCGCCCAATACATTCACTCCAAATGATGATGATGTGAATGAAATATTTCTTCCGATTGTAGAAGGATTGACGGACGAAGAGTACCAATTTATGGTATTCAACAGATGGGGACAAATGATGTTTTCAACCACGAGTAAAACTGAGGGATGGGATGGAACCTACAAAGGACAGGCCGTTGACGAAGATGCTTTTATTTGGAGGGTTGTAGGAATTACCAAGCAAACTGGAGAAGAATACGAAAAGTTTGGTCATATTACCGTGCTGAATAAACGATAAACTTTCTCATTCAAAGTAAAGCCACCAATAAACTTTGGTGGCTTTTTTTTTGGAACGAACTCACCGATTAACAGGTGTGACAAATTCAATGTAAAAAGTTGAGAACTACTTCTCCACAATTTGCTATCTTTGTGCACGTTTTACTTTCACCATGAATCAATACCAAAAAGTCGCGTTTTACACACTCGGATGCAAACTTAACTTCTCTGAAACCTCAACAATTGCCAGGCAACTAGTTGATGCTGGATTTGCTAAAGTTGATTTTCATGAGTCGCCAGACATGTATGTAATTAATACTTGCTCGGTGACGGAGAATGCGGATAAAAAATGTAAGCAATTGGTAAAAAAAGCTCTAAGCTATAACCCAAAGGCATTTGTGGTGATTATTGGTTGCTATGCGCAACTAAAACCAGACGAAATTGCCGCAATACCGGGAGTTGATTTAGTCTTGGGAGCTCAAGAAAAATTTAATTTAACCGACTATCTTGGGTCTACAGAAAAAAAGAAAGTAGCCCACGTGGAGAATAACTCTATCAAAGAAACGAAAGAGTTTGTTCCGGGATTTTCTATGGGCGATCGAACCAGAACTTTTATGAAAATTCAAGATGGATGCGATTATTTCTGCACGTTTTGCACAATTCCCCTTGCCCGAGGAAAAAGTAGAAATGCGAGTATCTCAAAAACAGTGGTGGAGGCAAAAAAAATAGCTCAAACGAAAGTAAAAGAAGTGGTGTTAACTGGAGTAAACATAGGAGACTTTGGTCAAGGTGGAGAGGAAAACTTTTTTGAGCTCATCCAACAACTGGACAAAGTTGAAGGAATTGATAGATTCAGAATTTCATCCATTGAACCCAATCTGCTTTCGACAGAAATTATAGAGTTTGTAAATAAATCTGACAAATTTGTTCCACACTTTCACATTCCTATGCAAAGTGGGTCGGATGTTCTATTGAAGGCCATGAGAAGAAAATACGACAAAGCGTTGTACCGTTCGCGGATCGAAAAAATAAAAGAGCTCATGCCAAATTGCAGTATTGGTGTGGATGTGATCGTTGGTTTCCCGGGAGAAACAGAGGAGATTTTCGAAGAAACTTACTCGTTTTTGCTAGAACTGCCCGTGTCCTATCTTCATGTGTTTACTTACTCTGAAAGAGCAAATACCACTGCGATCAAAATGAAAGACGTTGTTCCCATGTCGGTAAGAAAAGAAAGAAGTAAACGACTGAGAATATTGTCTGAAAAAAAGAAAAAAGCTTTTTATATTCAGAACGAGCAACACACCGAAGAAGTGCTATTTGAAGCAGATCAGGAGCATGGCATAATGAATGGATTTACTTCCAACTATGTAAAAGTAAAAGCTCCATTTAATCCCCTAATTGTGAATCATGTGGTTCCGGTAAAAATGACTGAAGTGGATAGAGATGGATTAATGAAAATCGAATTCATTGAAAAAAGACAATTAACTGAACTAAAACAACTAACAAATTAATATGTATCCAACTCTCTATCATTTTTTTAAAGGTGCCTTAGGTCTAGACATTGAATTCTTAAAGATGATTCCTATGCTGGGATTATGGATCGGAATTGGATTTGTTGCGGCAAATTGGTTTGGATCTCGAGAACTCAAACGAAGAGAAGCGTTGGGTTGGATAAAAACCACAAAAAAAACCATTGTTGTAGGAAAGGGAGCACAACCAATGGACGTACTTATCAATGGAATATTAGGATTTATCATTGGAATGAAACTCATTCCTCTTTTCACCCAAGACGGATTGTTCAATGATTTTGTGGGTTTCTTGTTATCAAGCCAAGGAAATATTTTTGCTGGGATTGTGGGCGGAATTGGAATGGCCTTCTGGAAATATTATGAAGCAAACAAAGAAAAACTTGATACACCTGAGGAACGAATAGTGGAAATAAGACCTCACGAACATATGGGAAATGTAACCTTAATAGGAATCGTGGGTGGAATCGGTGGAGCCTTATTATTTGCTTTTCTGGAGCAACCCGGAAAACTATGGTCGGCATTTATGGCATCGGGAAACATTGGAGATTTAAATGGCGGACTTACTGTGTACGGAGGAGTAATTATTGCTGTTCTTGGAAACATTTATTACTTCAGAAAAAACAAACTCCCTATCTTACAATTTTTGGATGCACTTGGCCCAACTGTCCTGCTTGCTTATGGATTGGGAAGAGTTGGCTGCCAATTGGCTGGAGATGGTGACTGGGGAATTGACAACCTAAACCCAAAACCAAATTGGATGGCATTTTTGCCCGATTGGATGTGGGCTTATGATTACCCAAATAACATCAACAATGAAGGAGTAGAAATGACAACGAGCATTTTCTCGGATTACAATCACCGATTAGAAAACACCGTGTACCCTACACCTTTTTACGAAACGGTCATGAGTTTTATTCTATTTGGTGTCATATGGGCTGTTAGGAAATCAATCAAGTTTTCGGGAATTCTATTTAGCTTGTATGTCTTCTTTACCGGAGCAGAAAGACTTTTGATTGAGCGAATCAGGGTAAATGTAGAATACGGAAATGGATTGACACAAGCAGAAATAATCTCCATTGTATTGCTAATTTCCGGAATTTCCGGAATAGCATTTTTTTATTCAAAAAGCAAAAAACAATCAGCAAATCAGGATTAATAATCTTCTCCCCTGATTAAACAAAATTTGTTACTTTTAAGGATTAACAAAAATCTTGGAGTAATGAAAAACATTTATACCTTACTACTTTCGGTTGGTTTCCTTTGCAGTTACAGCCAATCTACCTTCACCTCTACTAACTATGCCAGTGGGAATTACACACTTCCTATGACAACAGTTTCAACAGGTCTTCTTACTCAAAATTTTGACACAACTGGAGCTAATATTACTTGGGATTACTCTACTCTAGGAATGGATTTTAGTGGAACTCGGTATACAATGTCTCCTTCTTCCTCTGGTTATCAAGCTACATTTATCGCACAATGTATTTTGGCTGGCGGTGGTTTCACTTGTTTATCAAAATGGAATACACTCACCAATATAGGTGTGGTAGATATTGACTCGCTGGATGCTTTTGTTTTTACTCTGTATGACGTCATGACCTTGGCAAAAAAATCTACCAATACTCTTGTAGGAAATGTAAAGGGACTGAAAGTGAAAGACACTAACTCTTTAACGGTTCCGGTAGTAGCAGAATATTCTGAATCCGACACTCTTCTTACTTTTCCATTTACTTATCTCGATTCTGGGAAGAGCTACGGATCTTGGGGATTAGATTTGTTTAGCATCGGTCAAAATATTCAATACAATGTAACTTACTTCAGAAATTGGAAAGTGGAAGGATATGGGACTTTAATCACTCCATATCAAACACATAGCAACGTATTGAAAGTAAAAACAACTCTGGATCAAATAGATTCTGTTGTGTTTTTTGGAACTCCTTTAGGTCTTCCTCGTAAGATAGTGGAATACACCTGGTACGATCCAAATTTTGGCCTCCCAGTAATGAGAGCTGAAGGACTTGAAGTACTTGGATTTACCACGATAAACACAATACAATATTATGACACTAGAATTGTAGGAGTGACTGAAAATACCTCAATTGGCAAGACGACCATTTTTCCAAATCCTGCTACGAATGTGGTACATATAAAAACTTCCAACGAAGAACCTATGATTTATCAAGTTTTAACTATTCATGGCAAATTAATATTGACTCAAGAAGACTCTTCATCAATTGACGTAAGCAGTTTCCCTGCGGGACTGTATGTGGTAAAAGCATCTACCAGAAACGGAAAAAGCACGAGTACTCACAAATTCATTAAAAACTAAGTTAAATGATTCTTAAATAATAACTCCCTTTCACAATCATTTCCTAAATTTGGATTTTTGAAACATGATAAAACATTTTCACCCAATCATGAAATACATTTATCTTTTATTTGTCTTTTTTCTTTTTTCGAGCAACACGGCAATAAACAAAGGAGGTATGCGAAAAATTGAGAATATAGCTCACCGCAACGCTGATCCTATCCCGGTAGAAAAAAAAGTAATGGCATTTGATTCTTACGTTGAATCTTTGTACGATTGCCTTCAAGAGCCTTCCTTAAACTTTACAATGTTTAAACAAGGAGTAAAAGGATTCTATTCCATGAAAAACAAGCAAGAATTGAGTGATGAAAACCACCTCACCTTGATTGACTTTTCTTTACCAAGCAACGAAGAACGTTTTTTTGTGATTGACCTGAAAGCAAAAAAAATTCTGTACCAAAGCATTATTGCACACGGAAAAAATTCGGGAGGCTTGTATGCCAACAAATTCTCTAATAAATCCGAATCTAGAATGAGTAGTGTTGGATTTTTTATAACAGGAAAAATTTATGATGGAAAATATGATTATTCCATGAAGTTGCACGGAAAAGAATCTACGAATAACAATGTTTTTGATAGAGGTGTAGTGGTTCACTCAGCTGATTACGCCACGGAAGAGTTCTTGAAAAGCAATGGAAATATCCTCGGAAGAAGTTATGGCTGCCCTGCCCTGCCTCACAAAAATTACAAAGAAATCGTGACTACCATTTCCGAAGGTTCTTGTTTTTATATTTACCATCCAAACCAAAAATATAGCCGAGATTCCGGCTATTTAAAAGCGA
>CBFHVI010000037.1:9479-17568 GCA_965658995.1 Flavobacteriales bacterium
TTGCTGAGGTAAGACCTCAACTTAGTTTCCTTTTTATAAATATCTCTGTAGAATCGCATGTCTCCTTCAGGAGTTCCCTCACAACAGAAATACCTCAGTGACACGGTGAGCGGGTAATTCAAATCGATTCTTTTTTGTTGTCCAGTTTGAACAAAATTCTCTACAGAATCTTGTGTATAATTGGAGTCTTTTCTTGAGATAAGGTAGGTGGCAAGTTCAAGTGGGTTTTCTATCCTCACACAACCGTGGCTGTATGCCCTAACATCATTTTTAAACAAACTCTTTGAGGGCGTATCGTGAATATAAATACTATGCTCGTTGGTAAAAATAAATTTTACTCTTCCTAGCGCAGTGCCTCCACTTCTGGTTTGAGAAATTCTGTAATTGAAGGAACTTTCGCTTACTTTGCTCCAATCAATGCTATTAGCGTCAATTTTATTTCGCTTATTGTCGTAAATGGTGTAGCCCTTTTTGCTCACTAAATTCGAATCTCTTTTTAGTTTGGGCAGAATCTCTTTGCTTGAGATACTCCGGGGAATATGCCAAAATGGATTTAAAATAAGGTAGTCCATTTTTGCCGAAAATGTGGGAGTTTGATTGATTGTTTTTCCCACCACTGCTCTCAATGTTTTTTCTACTTTGTTGTGTTCAATAAATTTTAGTTCATAGGAAGGAATATTTACGTACAAAAGTGAATCTTCCGTTAACTCTTCCCATTTGTATTTTTCTAACGAAGCCAATACAGCTATTTTTCTATCTCTATTACTTTGAGAAAGTGCATAGGCTGAGGCACTTCCAATTCTTCCGTCTGTAGTTAGGTTGTTATCGGCCTGAAAACAGGTTAATGCCTTCATAAACAGGGAATCGTTCTTTGCTTGAGAGGAATCTAAGTAATTATACAACACCAAAGCTTCACGGGCATTTTGGTACGCCAAGGATGAATCTTCTTTCATAGAAGAAACTTTGATTTTGTCTGCCCCAAAATTTTTACCTTCCAAGTAGTTTGTCCAAGAATGCCTGAGTTGTTTGTATTGAACAAATTGAGGTTCGAGGTTTTCGATGGTTTGAGACAACTCGTTGTGATACAATCCATTCTTCATTTTAGTTAAATCTGCTGGAGTGAGCATCTTTATTTTCCATTCGTAATAAACAGAATCCTTGCTTGTATGGTTTAGTAAGCCGTATTTGAGTTGAGAGGCAAAGACCAAGTAGTTTTTTGTAAATAAATAATTTCCTTCGGCCAATAGGTCTAGATTGGCCGTATCCAAAATAAGCTGACTCTCTATTTCTTGCATTCTGGCAATCTCATAGAAAGAGGAATCCAATCCATAACACAACGCATTGGTTAATTGGGTGAGTAAAAAGTGGGCTTGTTCATTAAGCACTTTTTCTTGGCTCATCCAAGGAAAAGGAAATTGACTATGAATTTCTCTAATTCTTGGAATGATCCCTAGAGAATCTTCGAGAGAATTCTTAGCAAATAGTTTTGTAAATCGGGTGGTAAGCTCCGACAAAAACTCCTGTTCTTTCTGTTTAATACTTTCATTATCAGTTCCTTGATCAGTTTTGCAAGCAAGTAATACACAACTCAACACAAAGAACAGTAAGAGGTTTTTAGCATTCATACTAGTAAGATAGTTAACTTGCCCCGAAAGTACCAAAAAATCAAGTCTAAACTTCTTTGCCCTATTCTTGTTTAAGGTTATTTAACTTTTACTCCAATGCTGTTCGATGAGAACTAGAAGATTGATGTCTTTCTCTGTAACCGCACCCTCGTCATGCGTAAAAAGTCTTACTCTCACTTTGTTGTAACTATTCTCCCAATCGGGGTGATGATTGACTCTATTTATTTCGGGAACCAACTCCTGCATCCGTTGGATAGCTTTGTCAAACGACTCAAACACAAATGTTTTCTCCATTCCTTTTTCCATTAGTTTCCATCCAGGATAGGTAAGAAGAACTTCCTCTATAGCTTGTTTACTCTTCATCCTTTCACGGTATATGTCCAAAATTGATTCTGATTTGGCGTGGATAGTTTCACTTTTCTCAGGTGGTTTCCCTTGGCAACCTCTAGTTCAATTTCGGAATTTTCGAAATAACCCAACCATTGGTTTAGGTTATTGTCTAATAACAATCCATTAACGGAAAGAATAGTATCTTCCCTTGCCAACCCTGCCTCCCACGCAGCGGAATTCGGAGCAATGTGCATCACCACCGCTTTGTTCATCTCTTCTGGTTTTAGTAGTATTCCAAATCTCTCGGTAGCGAGCTCAGAGGGACTTTTGGTAAATTGGAATCCTCGATGAGCAAAACATTTGGATAATTCTCCTGTAAAATCTTTGGTTCCCCAGATGTAATCTTCAAAAAAATTCTCGAATGACACACCACTCAATCGCTCAATGATGGAGCGATAATCACTTTCGGTGTATCCTGTGGATGTTTTTCCGTACTGTTCATACAATTCGGTCATGACATCATGCAAAGTATATTGGTTGTCGGTTGCCTGTCTTATGTTGGTATCAATCATAAAAGAAATAAGCGCTCCCTCAATATAAATAGAACTTTTTCTGTCTGGAGCACCCAGTGAGTATCCGTCAAGCCAAGTATCGAAGGATGAGTCTGCTACAGACTTATTTAATCTTCCTCCGTTAGTATAATGTCTTCGTAAGTATTGATTCAGTTCATTTTCGTAGTCCTTTTTATTGAAAACTCCCGACTCGAAGAGCATGAGATCTCCCATGTAAGTCGTTACTCCTTCTGCTACATACCCCAATTTTGAGTAATTCTCTTGGGTGTAATCATACGGATTCATTTCAGCAGGCCGAATTGATTTTATGTTCCATGCGTGATACAATTCATGAGAACTTACCCCCAATAAATCCATATACCGTTCATTCATAACTTCATAACTCGGGCCTAATACAATCACTGTGGAAGAAGTATGTTCCACACCGTGATATGCCTTATTAGGATGAATAATATTGATGAAATGATACTGATTGGAAGGAAATCCTCCGAATTGTTGGATTTGATAATCGGTGAATTGTTTAAAATCCTTTATCACTTTCGTCCATTCTGGCTTACATTCGCCATAAAACCAAATAGTTACTGCTACTCCATGACTTTCGTAGTGTTGAGATTGTAACTGACTGCTTACCAAAAACGGAGTGTCTGCAAGTTCATGAAAATTGCGTGTGGTTATTTTTCCTGACTCAAACGGAACTCCACAAGCAATTTTTTCATGTTTTCCAACCGGAATCTCCACCGTGCAAGTCATATCGATTTCTTCTGGAACATAGAGGAAACAATTTACAGGATTTACATACAATACATGTTCCCCCAAATAAGTAGAACCGGCATTAAAATCAATGGAATAGTAGGAGTATGTTACTCGAATGAGGTCTGCTTGCTGAGTATCTACCTTCCAACAATCCTTTGAGGTCTTTTGGTAACTTACCTTCTCTCCTTTCTCATTCAACACCTCAAAATGTTGAATATTTTTGGCAAAATTACCTAACTCATACCTCCCTGGACGCCAAGCAGGAAGTTGAAGATATGTTTCTCCTTTTGGAGTAGTTACTTCCAATGTGATGGACAAGTAATGTTGATCTTTACGAGAAGTATCGATGATATAGTTCATGATTAGTTAGATTGGGTGGTGAATTCGTTCATCCATTTGGATTTTATTTTCAACAGCTGTTCGAGAACATCTCTTACCGCTCCATTTCCTCCCTTTTTGTGAGACACATAATCGGCAATTCCCAAAATTTCATTACACGCATCTTTGGGACAGGCAGAAATACCCACTTCTTGCATAACCTCATAATCAGGGATATCGTCTCCCATGTACAAGGCTTGTTCTTTGGTCAATGAATACTTTTTGAGTAGTGAGTTGAGCACCTCCATTTTGTTCTTTACAGATAGATGAATTTCCTTTACATCCAAAAACTCTAGTCGTTTTCTCATGCTCTCGGAGCTACCTCCCGAAATAACAAAGACCAACACATCAGAGTTAGCCGCTTTTTTTATTGCATACCCATCGCGTGTGCTCATATTTCTTATAAATTCGCCCGAGGGGTGCATAATTACTTTTCCGTCAGTGATGACTCCATCAATGTCTAAAAATACTGCTTGTATGAGGTGCAGTTTTTGTTTGTAGCTCGGTTTTTCCATGAGATCAATTGTTAAAGTTCGAATTTACGCAATATAAAAAATCTAACGGACTTTTTACCTGATGAAATAGGGTGGTAGAAACACAAGAATAAAGTTGTTGAGTGTTAATACTATTGTGACTCAACTATTCCTGAATGACTCGAATATTCGTCTCGTTTTCGAGCACATTAGTAGCAAAACTATGGCACAAAGAACGTGGGACAACCACTATCTTAATATTTTCTTTTTTAGGGATGTGGGCTACTATTTTTCTGATACTACTTGTGGAAAATTTAACGCCCTTTGCTCCTTCAATCAAGTAATCTTTAATTCTAAACTTGATAAATTAAAGTTTTAAGGCGCTAATAAATAGTTCTTGAAAAGAAGAAAAATACTTTTTTTACACAATGTGATACGCTAAATCAATTATCTCATTGTTTTCAATAAAGTCATATCACGTTCTATGATTACAAAATAAAATAACTTGAAGAATCTCACGTAAACAGCCATTGTATTGTTTGATTTCAAGAAGTTTGCCAAAGTTATCAATATTAGTTGTTCCTGTTCTTGTTCAGATTGTTAGCTACTATAAGAAATAAAATTCATAAGAAAGTTTTGCGCCTCTTTCCTTAATCAGCTGATTGTTAATTTTGAAGAATTTAATCTGTATTGCTGTTAATAAAAATAAGTTGCCTGAATTAAGTCAGTATATAAAATAACGAACCCTACACTGTTCTAGATTATACAAATGACTATTTGAAATTATAAGGCAAGGAATAGGATAATTAGGCTATTCATTCTAACAAATTCTCGGACGTAACGTTTACCTCCAATTTGGTGCGATAATCAGCACCTTGCATTTCGAGCAACAAAACCTACCTCTTACATGAAAATTATTGACAAATAGTGTGTTAACGGAATTAATGGGTAACTTCCGGATAACAACAAGTTATGGGCAATTAAAACCGCTATCAAAAACGGTTTAGTATTAATCATATCCAAGTTCTTTCCGTACTTGGATGAGAAAATAAAAAGGAAAACAAAAGTTCGTTTTAAAGCTCATAAAGGAGTTAATCAATAATTTGAGAGTCAAATCTATTGAGTTAGTTCACTCCTCAATTAGAACTACAATTAATTTTAAAACCAATTAATTATGAAAACTTTAAACTATATAGTAGTTTTTGCACTACTACTTTCATTTTCGTGTAATAAACAAAATGAAACACCACTTAACCCTATAAATAAAACAGAAACAAAAAGCGATTTTGCTGAAAGTACTGGTTTATTTTATTTTGATATTCCAGCTGAACATCAAGCTTCTCCAAACGCATCAATTTCAAATACTGAAATTATTACCGAGTCAATGGAGCTTGAAGACGGAACTGTTTTAAATGTTACTATTGAACATATTACATCTGAAGATGGGAAAATTATTTCAATAGGAGTTTCTGAAGAGTTTTGTGCAAATAAGGAGATAAATTTCAGTTCTTTCATCACTGATAATATTGAAGACTTCAATAGCGAGATGAATGCTGAAAGACCAAACGGATGGCTAGCCCGATTTTTCTTGGGCAGAATTGAAAAAAATCCATGTACTTTAGGAAGACAAAATGTTTATAGAAATCCTTGGTATGGAAGTAGTTATTACGTAGGTACAGACCCTTGTTAATTTAAATATTATTTTATGAAAACTATACAATTAATAACTATATGTTTACTTACTTGCAATGTATTTTCACAAAGCATTAAGGAATTTATAATCACTGACAATTCTTTGACTTCTATTCCCTATGCAAGTGTATTTATAAAAGGTAGTACAATTGGAAGTTATTCAGATTTTAATGGAAAAGTATCTTTAGAACTATCCATGATGGACACTATATTAATTAGTTGCATAGGTTTTGAAAACAAAACAATCAAAGTATCGGAAATTTCCGATACTTTGATTTTATCTGAATCAGTCATTAAGTTAAATGAAGTTGAAATAAAAAGTGAATATCAGCATCTAACAATTGGTTTTAACAAAAGAAAAACTCTTAGGGGAGGAAGTGCTTATGGCTTAATTGGAATGATTGATGGAATTGTTATTAAAGATTTGCAATTATCAAAATTAAAGGAAGTTTCTATTTTTATAGATGAATCTTGCGATTCTTCTTCTACCTTATTCATGCTTCAAATATTTTCAGTTATCGACTCTTCAAACATTCCTTGTAAATCTTTAATTAGCAAACAGTTATTTTTTGATGATTCAAAAAAAGGTTGGAGTAGTATTAATCTTGATACTTTAAATATATATGTTAATAAAAAAGTATTTATTGGTATAGAAATTGTTCCTAATTATGATTTAATTTCCGATACAGTTTTTAACATAATGCATTTATACAATTCAAAATATCGTGTGAATTTATATAACAAAAAGAATAATATGATTTATGTAAAAGGCAGAAGAGGAAAAGGATATCGAGTGGAAGAAAGCTACTCAAACTTCCCAATGATTAAAGCTACTATTCAGAATTAAAAAAGCCCATAACAAAATGTATAAGTAATAAGGGTTTCAGTGGTAAATTGAAAGTGCAGAGCATTAAATTAAGTCTGCAAAATATGAAATTTTAAGTTGTAGAGAAAAATACAAATGAAATTTTATATTCGGCTAAGTGCTAAACTGAGAATGTAGTATTTCAAAATCCCTTACTACACATACATAAACCGTTATGGGCAATTAAAACAGCTATCAAAAACGGTTTAGTATTAATCATATCCGAGTGCTTTCCTTACTTGGATGAGAAAATAAAAAGGAAAACAATAGGTCGTTTTAAAGTTCATAAAGGAGTTTTTCATTAATTTGAAAGTCATATTGACTAGAAATTATCTCTCCTTTAAAAAAGATAATTGTGTTAATTATTTAAAATCTTAAAAAATGAAACAGTTACTAATAATTTGTTCAATGATTTTAGTCCCATTCTTGATGTCGGCTAAGGAATTTAATATTGACAAAAAAATAAAAGATCAACATGGTTGTGAATGGCATTTGACGGGAACCATTGATGTTGGTTGGGGCGGTCTAAATAGCTATAACATCACAGCTGTTGATTGTCACGGAAAGAAATATATCTTTAAAGGCACAGCAATGGCACCAGATGGTGATAATACTGACCCTAACCTAAATGAAGGCTATAACAATGATATTCAAACTTTAAACGGAGCTGAACCCACAATGGAAGAAATTCAATTTGTGTACTCGGCTATTGTAGAAATTTATCATCAAACCGAATAGTTATGAAAAAGCTAATTTATATCCTTTTATTTTCTATTGTAACATTTTCTTGTAAAACAGAAAAGGCAGACATAAGTGGTAGTTGGTTAATTGAAGACATCAATTATACAAACCCTGAATCTACAATTTTTTTAGTGGCTTATGTTATTGAAAATAAAGTTGAAAAACTAGACATTAAAGATGGATTTATTCATACTTTGGATTATAGTGGAAAAGAAATTGACAAACAAAATTTCAATTTGGAATCAAATAAAATTAAGTTGGGAGAAAAATCTTATCCATACTCATTAATTGATGACAGGTTAATTATCAATTTTGATGATGTTGAACTTAAATTAGTAAAGAATATCTAATTTATTTATTCCTTAAAAATAAATGCGGTTTGATTGCTCAAACCGCATTTTTTATATATTTTGATATTCCAAAAATTAGATATTAACGCTAAATAACTTTTGCAAACAAAACTTCCCTAAGCCCTATATAGTCTCACTTTTTGTTCGTAAAATACCAAAAAAAAACAAAATCGTTATAAGAAAAAAAAGGGTTGTTGTATATAATATTGTAAAGTAAAAGCCCATAACAAAATGTTTAAGTAATAAGGGTTTCAGTGATAGATTGAAAGTTCAGAGCATTGAATGAAGTCCGCCAAATATAAAATTGTAG
>CBFHVI010000038.1:0-17374 GCA_965658995.1 Flavobacteriales bacterium
TTAAGTATTTGTATCTAAGTGAGTGAAGCTATTTTTAATAAAATGAGGGAGCTACTAGGTGTTTATTTATCTCTTATTTTGTGAATTAATTTGTTTAAAACATACTGCGGCTTAAGTCTATAAAGTTGGTCGAAATTCTTATTTTTATAGGGTATAATTGTTGCGACCAACATCAAGTAAAAATTATTCATTTTCAATTAAATAAATGGCAGAAGAGATAGAAGACATACATCCAGAAGAAAATAACCAAGAAGAGGGAGGTAATTCAGGACAGAATAACAATATCATTTCTGTGAGTGGAATGTACAAAGAGTGGTTTTTGGATTATGCTTCCTACGTCATTTTGGAAAGAGCCGTTCCTTCATTGGAGGATGGGCTGAAACCAGTTCAGCGAAGAATCCTTCATTCTATGAAAGAAATGGATGATGGACGATACAACAAAGTAGCAAACATCATTGGAAACACGATGAAATATCACCCTCACGGGGATGCTTCTATTGGGGATGCTTTGGTGCAATTGGGGCAAAAAGAACTGCTCATTGATATGCAAGGAAACTGGGGGAATACCCTCACAGGAGACCGAGCAGCCGCAGCTCGATACATTGAGGCTCGATTGTCTAAATTTGGATTGGAAGTTGTGTTTAATCCTAAAACTACCAAGTGGATAAAATCGTATGACGGAAGAAACAACGAACCTGTAAATTTGCCAGTAAAATTTCCGTTGCTCTTGGCTCAAGGTGCAGAAGGAATTGCTGTAGGATTATCTACCAAAATACTTCCGCATAATTTTGTAGAATTGATCGATGCTTCTATCCGTGTGCTTCAAGGAAAGAAAACGAATATCTTGCCAGATTTCCTAAACGGAGGAATGGGAGATTTTTCGGATTACAACGAGGGAATGCGAGGAGGAAAAATCAGAGTAAGAGCCAAAATTAGAAAAGAAGATGCTAAGACTCTCGTTATCCACGAAATACCGTACGGAACTAACACCAGTAATCTGATAGATTCAATCATCAAGGCGAATGACAAAGGGAAAATTAAAATTAAGAAAGTAGAAGATAATACTGCGGCTGAGGTAGAAATTGTTATTCATTTACCTTCGGGGATTTCTCCGGATAAAACTATTGACGCTCTGTACGCATTTACCGATTGTGAAATTTCTATTTCGCCTAATGCATGTATTATTGAAGACAATGAACCCAAGTTTATTACGGTAAACGAGATGCTCAAAAACAACACGGACGACACCGTGAGGTTGTTGAAAATGGAATTGGAAATAAAGCTAAGTGAGCTGCAAGAGCAATGGCATCATTCTTCCTTGGAGAAAATATTTATCGAGAATAAGATTTACATCGAATTTGATGGAAAAACCTATGAGGAAGCCATTGAGGTGACTCATAAGTTGCTGAAGCCTCACATTAAGCATTTGGTAAGAGAAGTGACAGACGAGGATGTAGTTCGGCTTCTTGAAATAAAAATGAGAAGAATTACCAAGCACGATGGCGACAAGGCAGATACCTATATCGCTTCTTTGGAAGAGCAAATTGCCGAAGTAAAAGAAAAATTAGCAAATCTCATTGAGTATGCGATTGAGTATTTCAAAAACCTAAAAAAGAAATACGGAGCTGGGAAGGAGAGAAGAACAGAGATCAGAACATTTGACCAAGTGGATAAGGCAAAAGTGATTATTTCCAACAAAAAGCTTTACGTAAATAGAGCCGAAGGATTTGTTGGAACCACCCTCAAGAAAGATGAATTTGTTGAGGATTGTTCTGATATTGATGACATTATAGTATTCCGAAGAGATGGAGTGATGATGGTGAGCAAAGTGGCCGATAAGCACTTCTTTGGAAAAGATATCTTGCATGTGGCAGTTTGGAAAAAAGGGGACAAGCGAACTATTTACCACATGATTTATCAGGATGGGACGACCGGTCCCTCTTACATGAAAAGATTTAATGTAACCAGTATTACTCGAGACAAAGAGTACGACTTAACAAAGGGAACAAAAGGTTCTAAAGTGCACTATTTTACGGCAAATCCAAATGGAGAGGCCGAAGTAGTGCAAGTGGCACTCCGACCAAGACCTAATATCAAGAAACTGAAATTTGAAATAGATTTTGGAGAGCTATTGGTGAAAGGAAGAGGAAGTAATGGTAACAGGGCCACCAAACATTTAATTAGCAAAGTAGTTCAGAAAGAGCAAGGAGACTCAACTTTATCAGCCCGAAAATTGTGGTATGACGATATTGTAAGAAAACTCAATGTGGAAGAAAGAGGGGAGTTTCTAGGGGAGTTCAAAGGAGACGATCGAATTCTAATGATTACACAAGCGGGAGAATACAGACTGTATCCGTTTGATTTAAATATTCATTTTGCCGAAGACATGATTCATATCGAAAAATGGGTGGTGGACAAACCAATGTCTGTTATCTATTGGGATGGTGAAAAGGAAAACTATTACGTCAAGAGATTTTTACTTGAGGATTCTGATAAACCAGTATTTTTTATTTCAGAACATCCAAAATCGCATTTAGAAATTGCCTCTACTGATTGGAAACCCGTTGTAAGGCTTCAATTTGACGGAAGGGCCAATAAAAGAGACGATGAAGAGGTGTTGCTCGAGGAGTTTATTGCCATCAAGGGATTGAAAGCCTTGGGGAATAAACTGACCAATTACAAAGTAAAATCTATTGATGTACTAGATCCTATCCCTTTTGAACCTGAACCAAAAAAGGAGGAGGAAGCAACAAAAAAGGAAGAGAGTTACGACAAAGTTGGAACCAACAATACGGATACCAATAAAAACGAGGAGGAGGAAGACGAAACTCCACCACCTCCAACCAGTATTGGTGACGATGGACAAGCCTCTCTGTTTTAATAACTATCATGAAATACTACCTTATTGTCATAAGGCATTACCTTAATTTCTTGTCCTTTCTTGCTCCCAATTTTGCTGGAAAACAAGCTGTTTTGGTTTTTTCTAAAGTCAGAAAAAAGAATATCCGAAAAAAAGAACAAGAGTTTTTTAACCAAGCCAACTCATTTTGGGTGGAGCGTGAAGGCGAAAATATTTCGTGTTACGAACTAGGAAATCCTGAGGGGAAATTATTGTTTTTGGTACATGGATGGGAAAGCAATCCTGGGTGTTTTACCCAATTTTTACCTCATCTTGGGAAGTATCGCATTATTGCGTTTACACTTCCAAGCCATGCCCACAACAAAGAAACTCACACGCATCTATATGAATGTAAAGATGCGTTTAAATTGGTGTTGAATCATGTGTCGCCCACACAAGAATTTCATGTAGTGGCGCACTCTCTTGGCTCTTCCGTGGCAACCTTTGCCCTTTCCGAAACTAATTACAAAGCAGATAAACTTGTGTTTTTGTCCGCTAACAACGATATGATTCAGGTGTTTCAAGACTTTCAGAAATTGCTCGGATTCAATAATCGCGTGTTCGATTTAATAGCAAAGCGAATAGAAAAAACAACAGGTACAAAGCTAGTCGAAATGACTGTGGAGTCTAGACTTAAAAATTTAAAATTCAATGAATTGCTATTGATTCATGATAGGTATGACAAAATTATTCCATTCGAAAAGTCAGAAACACTGAGCAAGAATGTTCCAAATTCTACACTCATCCCGTTTGAACGAATAGGGCATTACCGAATGTTATGGAATAATGAAGTACTTGCAGAAGTACTAAAATTCTAGTGCCAATTAGAAAATGGATTCTTACTGAGTTGAGAATTAAAGTATTTATTCTCCTGCGTAACTTCTTTGCCTACCCAGCCTGGAAACTCTATGTGTTCATTCTTGTCTTGCAGTTCTACCTCAGCCACAATTAAGCCTTTATTTTCTAGTTCAAACTCGTCAATCTCCCATTTGTGGTTATGGTGCTCGATAATAAATCGAGTTTTGGATAAAATAGGTTTTTCGCACAAGGCGAGTAATTCTTTGCCATCAGAGAGCGGAATTTCATACTCATATTCTTCTCTCACACTTCCAATAGATTTGCTTTTGATGGTCAAAAAAGCTTGAGTATTGGAAATTCTTACACGAACTGTTCGTTCTGGGTGGACGCTCAAATATCCTTGAGAAATACTCTGTTTTGCTTGGATATTGTTTCTCCAAGAATCGTTTTTTACTAAAAATTTTAGTTCTATTTCTACTCCCATTTTTTTACAGAATATCGGAAAGCGACTGTACTTTCAGTGCATTGGAACTTGTGAATCCCTCTCCAAATTTGGTTCCAATAATTCGTCCAAATTGTCTTGCTCTGCCTTCTAGGAAGTCCATGAATTCTTTGCTCGAAATGGGGGTTTGCGGCTCATTGCTTTCGGGATTATAAAACTGAGAAGAATAAGCTAAAATAGAATCCATTTTGGCGGGCATTTCCTCGGTGATATCTATCACAAAATCTGGTTGGATGTACTCGTCTTGGATGTAATGAAAAACTTGCTTGGGTCTCCATTTTTCCTGTGGTTTTCCCTTAATTTCTGTTGGTATTTTAGCCAATCCCGATAAGAATGCAGCTCTTTTTACTAGTTCACTTCCTCGGCCATGATCGGGATGTCTGTCGCTAATAGCGTTACATAAAACTATCTCAGGCTGATATTTTCTTATCACTTCTATTACACGTATCAAGGAATCTTTGGATTGTTCGAAAAAACCATCTCCTAAATTCAGATTTTCTCTTACGCTATTGCCAATTATTTTTGAGGCAGCCTCGGCTTCTTGGCACCTAATCTCTCGGCTTCCACGCGAACCCAATTCACCTTCCGTTAGGTCAATAATTCCTACTTTACTCCCTGATTTGATGTGCTTAATGAGTGTGCCACTGCACGCCAATTCTATATCATCTGGATGTGCCGCGAAGGCTAAAATATCTAGTTTCATGAGGTAAAGATACGGAATTAGATAAAGTAAATTGTTAGTCTAGATTATCAAGTTTTGTTCTTTTTAAAATAAAGTATGTACCGATAGAAAGTAAACAATATCCCAAGAAGAAATATAAGCCGATTAGTGTTGTGCTTTCGGTTTGGATTCCAATGTTGAGGTTGTTGAACGATAAAAATGCCAAGAAGCAAGCAGCAACAAATATATCAGCCATGCTATATTTCCCCAAATAGTTAGCTATTTTTAATAATCCTTGTTGTTCCGATATTTTTTTTGAAAATAAGGAGGAATAAAACAAAGCAAGTTTGGCAAATGGGAAAACTACACTAAACAACAAGATACAGCTTCCAACTATCCAGTTTCCATAAGCAAAGAGCGATTGAATAAGTTGAATCACGGATTTGCTTTGATAAAAAAAGTAAACTTTGCCCTCAAAGGTTTTGGATAAACCGTACCCAATATCCAAGGTAAGGTCGTTGAGAAATGCGCCTAACTCAATAAATGGAAGTAGAATTCCGGTAACGAGACACAGGGACGAAACATTGAGCAGAACAAATCCAAAGTGTAAAGCCGTGTATTTATTTAATCGGAAAAGAATAAAAAAAGTGAAGAAATAAATGGTCATCCACCCAGCAAGCAGCGAACCGTAAAAGGTTGCTTTATGCTTTGCTCTCACTGCTTTTTTCCATTTGTCGGTGCTCGATTGCTGTGTTGTTAGCCATTCATTGGAGTTGAGATAGTCTTTTACATCAAGAAGACTCGATTGAAAATTTAGCTCGCTGGCATAGGCTATTTTGTAGCGTTGGAATTTTTTTGAGAAATGGTTTGTTTCGGCAATTAAAAAGAAGCCTACAAGTAGTAGTAACAAAGTGCTTAATGCAAATAGTGATCTTTTCATTTTGTTTCAGTAGATTTTATTATGCCTTTTTCGGAAAGGAGAATAGCTACGTCTCTGGTTCCCTTTATTTTTGAGAAAATTAAAATCATCATAACCGTAATAGGTACCGAAAGAATCATCCCTATAATTCCCCAGATTGCTCCCCACACACTCAAGGAGAGAATAACAACCAATGAGCTTATGTTTAAGGAATTTCCCATCATCTTTGGTTCCAAAAAGTTGCCGACCAATAATTGAATAATTCCCACGAATACTAAGACCAAAATAAAGGGAGTGTAATCGCTTCCACCATATTGTACTAAAGCCATTAGTGCAGGAAATAATGTTGCGATAAGCGAACCAATGGAAGGAATAAAATTGAGAATAAAGATGCACGCTGCCCAAAAGAAAGCAAAATCGATTCCAATTAATTTGAGAACGGCAAAACTACAGACAGCCGTGATAAGACTCAGCAGAGTTTTAATAGAGATGTATTTGCTTAAGGATTGGTCTATTTCGATAAGCAATTCGTTTACTTCTTCGAATTCATTGGGTTTTTCGTACACAGCTTTAAGTTTTTTTACAAAACTGGTTTCTTCCAATAAAATGAAAATGAGGTACAACAATATCATGAAAGTACTTGAGAATAGCTCTGAAAACGAATCCAAAAGGCTTTTGCCAATCGAGGTAAGATCAATGTCGCCGATGAAATTATTGAGGTTTTCTCCTATATTGAGTCCAAAACTTGATTCTAGTTGGTTCGCCACTTTTTCGAGATTCTCTTGATAGTTGGGAGCTTCGTTGTAAAGATCTTGAACATTGGATATTATTAAATTAGAAATTAAACCAATTACAAACAAGATGAAAATAGAGGCAATCCCTGTTTTTACACCTCTGGGCACTTTGTTTTTAACCCAAGAAGATTTATCCATAAATTCTCGAATTTCTTTAATAATGAACCAAAGAAATGTTGCCAGAATAAGCGGTAGCATTATCCCTTTTCCGATAATGAGGAGAGTGATAACACAAAAAATAATAAAGAATATTAGTCCAATTTTTTGTAATTTCATACTAGATTTTAACAGTGTTTCTTTAAAAGTACGTAAGAATTCCTGTTTTACCATAAAAAAAAATATCCCTTGAAAAAATTTGAAATTCCCGAAAAGTACAAAGCTTCCATTATTGGGGAGATTAAAGAAAAAAGAAAATCGGAAGATCGCATGAAAAAGGACTTTTCTCCTTCAAAACTTGAGTTTGATGGAGTAGAATTTGTCCTAGCTCGGCATTTTGGTTTTTGCTACGGAGTAGAAAATGCAGTAGAAAAAGTATACAAGGTATTGAATGATTTTCCCGAAAAGAGGATTTATTTGCTCAGTCAAATGATACATAATCCTACGGTGAATGAAGACTTATTGGATCGAGGTATAAAATTTATTATGGATACAAAAGGAAATCAACTTGTTCCTTGGGATACTATTTCCTCCGAGGATATTGTGTTGATTCCTGCATTTGGGACCACTCTCAAGATTGAAGAAATTCTAAAAGAAAAAGGAATTGTTTCTAAGGATTACGACACCACATGTCCTTTTGTGGAGAAAGTCTGGAATCGTTCAGAAAAATTAGGGGAAAAAGACTACACCATTATCATTCACGGAAAGGCTACACATGAAGAAACACGAGCTACTTTTTCTCACAGTAGTCAAAATGGAAAGTCTGTGATTGTCAAAGATATAAAGGAGGCTAAATTGTTGGCGCAATTTATAGATAAGCAATTGCCTCGAGAAGATTTTCATTCGTTTTTTGAAGGAAAGTATTCTCTCGGTTTTGATCCCTACACCGATCTAGAGAAAGTAGGAGTGGTGAACCAAACAACGATGCTTGCTAACGAAACTCACGAGATCTCTCAATATTTCAAAGATAAAATGACGAGTGTTTTTGGAGAAGAAGAGCTTATTAATCATTTTGCCGATACGAGAGACACCCTTTGCTACGCGACAAATGACAACCAAAAAGCTACTCTGGAATTGTTGAAAGAAGAGGGAGATATTGCGGTTGTGGTTGGGGGCTACAATAGCTCAAACACCATGCATCTTGTAGAGTTGTTGGAAAAGAAGTTCTCTACTTTTTTTGTGCAAAATGCGGAGAAGATTGTGGGTAAGAATTGTATAAACCACTTTGATATTCATACCAAGAAGGAAAAAACTACTGATTTTATCAGTAAATTTAACAAGGAAAAAATTAAGGTAATTATTACTTGTGGAGCCTCGTGTCCTGATAGCGTATTGAACCAAGTGATAGAAAAAATAGTGTATGTCGTTAATCAAACATAAAAAAATAGTGTGGGCGAGTGTCTTTATCTTGTTCATGAGTTTTTCAGTAAAGGCAGAACTTCAGGCTATATTTAATTACAAACAATTTCAAATACCTGGCAAAGGCATTTACATCGAGAATTATTTGTCTTTTGTGTCTTCTTCCTTAAAATATAAATCGAAAGAATCCTCTGTGTTGCAAGCAAGAGTTTTGGTAACACAAATTTTAAAACGAAATGATTCGATTGTTGATTTTAAAAAATACAACGTGTTAGGTCCTGAATTGGTGGATAGTGTTGCAATTGATTTTAAGGATCAACAACGATTTTTTGTGGAGCCCGGAGTGTACGAACTAGAAATTCAAATCGTAGATCTGAATAGTCCGCTAAAAGTACCTGTAGAACTCAATAAATTCCTTGCTATCAGAGCTTTTGATTCACAAACAACTCTCTCTGATTTAGAACTGGTGGATTATTTTAAAAAAACCACCGAACGAAATGAATTCTCAAAATCGGGGTATGATTTGTACCCACTCATTTCCAACTATGTTCCCACGGAAGTGTTCAAGTTGGCCTTTTATTTTGAAGTTTACAACAAACAGAGTTCCAGAAAAGTTCTAGTAAAAGAATTCATAGAAACATTTTATGGAAACAAATTATTGCCCAATTACATCAAGAGAAGTGTCAAGGAATTGAAGGAGACCACGCCAATTTTTCATGCATTTGATATAAAAAAGTTACCTTCGGGTAACTATAATTTGGTGGTAGAAATACGAGATGAAAAAAATCAAATTGTCACAAGTGAGAAAGTCTTTTTTCAGCGAGTAAACACCCTGGTGGTGGAACAAAAACCAGATACAGCTAAACCTATCTCTTTAACCTATGATCTTCCACAAGATTCGTTGGACTATTTTTTGGAAGCACTGGTTCCTATTGCCAACACACTTGAGTACAAGGTGCTCACGGGAGGAAAATCTACCTTAAGCGATGAGTTGAAAGAGCAGTATTTTGTTAATTTTTGGCAAACAAGGTATGGAGTAAATGCTATAGCCGAATGGGAAAAATACCGTAAAAAGGTAGCGGAGGTAGAAGAATTGTTTGGTAACTCGGTAAAACCGGGATACATGACCGATATGGGAAGAGTGTATATAAAATATGGCAAACCCAATGATAAGGTAGAAAAATTGAACGAACAAGGAACTTATCCTTATGTGATTTGGCATTATTATCAAACACAAAACAGATCGAATGTGCTGTTCGTTTTTTATCATACTTCGGCAGTTACTCAAGATTTTGAGCTGATTCACTCAGATATGCCAGGCGAAATTACCAACCGAGATTGGAAGTATCTCCTTAATATGAGAGTGGGGGGGCAAGACAATCGGGTAGATGAAGATGCGCGGAGAATGAGGTAATACCCCTCTAATATTCTTCTTCAAATTTCAACTTCGCTAACTGAAGTTTTTATGATGAAATTACCAAGCTGAACGGTCAGTTTCTTTCCTTCAATTTCGAGCAACGTACCCAAAGTTTTTTGGTTTTTTAATTTTATTTTATTTCCAATTACGAGCAATTCTTTTAGTTTTTTCGCCTCTAGTTGTTTGTCTTCTTCAGGCGATGCTTTCGTCATTTCCTTGGCTGGTAAAGATTTTGGCAACTCTATGGCGGATAAAGATTTGTCTAGCACAACAGGTTTTTTCTTTTCTTTTAGTTTTATTCGTTCAATAGAGGCTAATTTTTTTAACGCCTCCATGGTAGCTTTTTCTGTTTTGTGGTGCTTGAATTTGCCTAAAATTTCATAGAATTTTTTTCCAATCGTCACAAACTTATTTTGTTGCTCAATGAATTGACTAATTCTTTCCGATTTGGCTTGGAGTTTTTCTAGTTTTTCATCGTACTCTCTCATACTTTTCATCGCTTTGTGCTGAGAGCGATATTGTTCTGTATTTATTTTTTTGAACTTCGATTTTTCTTTCTGCAAAGAAACGGAAAGAGCATCCACCTGGAGTTTTTGTTTCGAAACTTTGGTTTTGGCCATCTCGATGAGTTCATTCGAAATGCCATTGTGTTGGGCCACTTCAAAAGTAAAAGAGGATCCCGGCTGCCCAATAGAGAGGGTAAACAGAGGAGCTAGTTTTTTTGTATCAAAAAGCATACAGGCATTAGTCGCTGACTCTAAAGTTGAGGTAAGTATTTTGATATTGGTGTAATGAGTTGTAATAACCGCAAAACAATTTTTTTCGTATAATTCCATATAAAATACCTCGGCTAAGGCTCCTCCCAGCTCGGGATCTGTCCCGCTCCCAAACTCGTCTAGCAGCAAAAGCGTGTTAGAATTGGAATTTGCGAGAAAATAATTCATTCTGTTGAGTCTGTAACTGTAAGTACTCAATTGATTTTCTATGGATTGGTTGTCGCCTATGTCGGAGAGTACTTGCTCAAACCAGCAGCAGGAACTATCTTTTTCCATTGACAAAAACAAGCCAGATTGAAACATCAACTGCAAGATTCCCACCGTTTTTAAGGTGATAGATTTTCCTCCTGCGTTGGGTCCCGAAATCACCAAGAATCGACTCGATTCGTTCATTTCTATTTCTTGACCGATGGTCTCCTTGTTTACCGCTTCATTTTTTAGGAATAGCAAAGGATGTTTGGCATTTTTCCAGTGCATTTTTCTCTCTTTGTTCAATGCCGGTCTGGATCCATTGTAGGATTGTCCAAACAATACTTTGGCATTCAACAAATCAAATTTTACCAGGAGGTTTTGGAAGGCTTTCAGTTGTTTCTTTTCAGCTCTAAGGCGAAAAGTAACCTTTTCTAGAATAGCAAAAATTTCATTGCTTTCCTCAATTCTCAGTCTTTCTTGCTCTTTGTTGAGCTCAAAACTTTCTTGCGGTTCGATGTACGTGTAGTTTCCCTTTGCACTCACGCCACAAATTCTTCCTGGCACTCTTTTTTTGTATTGAGAAAGCACAGTGAGTAGTCTTCGGTTGTCAAGAAAAGACTCTTCAGTTTCACCAAGTAATTCTTCTTGCCGACACCTGCGCAATGCTTTTTCAAAATTTTTATTTATTTCGGAGCGATTTGCCTTTTGTTTTTTCCTGATGGTAAGCAGGAGGGAAGTAGCATCATCCTTAATATCTAGTTTCTTGGTATCTAATATTTCGGTAATGATAGCAAGCACATCTTTTATTCCAGTTATGTGTTCGCAGGCGGCAAATACCAGTGGATATTCATCTTGCTGATTCCTCGCAAAATCAATAAGAAGTTTGGTTCCTTGGCACAGAGAGTACACTTTTAGCAATTCGTTGAGGATAAGGACTCCATTTTCTATACGCAGAATATTCAGTGCAGTGTCAATATCTTCTGCGTTGGGGTGAGGAAAGATCAACCGCTCGTCAAGGTAAATTTCTTGAATTTCCTCGAGCAGATCAAATTCTTGATTGAGCAATTCGGGTGAAGAAAAAGAACCTAATTTTAGAGCGTTCTCTCTCGCTTTTTTGGATTTACAATAGCTGGAAAGTAGTTCGCACACAACACCAAACTCTAGGTCTTTTCCGCTTTGTTGGTCTAATTTCATTCGTAAGTAAAGAGAGATTTGTGAATTAAAACACGAAGTTAGTGAATTTTCAGAAGAAGAGAGGGAGAGAATTTATCCGACTCTCAATTTTGCCGCCTCTTTCCACAAATGGTAAAGCAAAGGCTCGTTTAACTCCCACTTGATGTTCATTGGTTTTTTCTTCCCTTTTGATAAACCATCCACCGAAATTGGCATCTACCAGTTAGTTTTATTCAATTTAAAACCAGTTAAGTTATTAAGAAATTACTTTTCGTTTCTCGCCACAACTTTAAGCCCCAATTTTTCGCCCACTTCCACCATGTAGGCAAAAGCTTCTTCAAAGTCGTTTTTAATTGTGCCTTCTAGGATAGCTTCTTTGATGTCGTTTTTGATTTGTCCTACTTCGAAGCAGGGCGTTAACCCAAAAGTTTTCATAATGATGTCGCCAGAAATTGGTGGCTGCCAATCTCGTATTCGATCATTTTCTTCTATTTCTGCAATTCGCTTTTCTACTTTGTCAAACTTTTGCAGATAGCGCTGAACTTTGTGCTCGTTTTTGGAGGTGATATCTGCTCTGCACAACGTCAATAGGTCATCAATATCGTCCCCCGCTTCCATGAGCATTCTACGGTAAGCAGAGTCTTTTGTGTTGGGATTTGTAAGAGCAATGGGCCGCAAATGAAGAAATACCAATTTACGAACATACGACATGGAGGAATCCAAAGGCAGTTTAAGCCGTTTGAAAATTCCTTTTACCATGTGAGAACCCACTACCTCATGACTGTGAAATGTCCATCCCACTTTTTTGTCAAATCGCTTGGTAGGAGGCTTGGCTATGTCGTGTAAGATAGCTGCCCATCGCAACCACAGATTGTCGGTATTGGAGGCAATATTATCGAGTACTTCCAGCGTATGATAAAAATTGTCTTTGTGGCCTTTGTTGTCTACAAATTCTACTCCGTGTAAAGCCACCATTTCAGGAAATATAATCTCGAGTAATCCTGTATTGAATAATAATTTAAATCCAATGGAGGGCTTTTCTGCGAGAATGATTTTGTTCAATTCGGTTGTGATTCTTTCTTGTGAAACGATGGAAATTCTCTCTTTGTTTTCTTTGATTGCTGCTAGGCTCGCGTGATGAATAGAAAAATTCAATTGAGTCGCAAAGCGAATGGCACGCATCATTCTCAAAGGATCGTCAGAGTAGGTAACTCCCGGAGCAAGAGGAGTTCGTAATAGTCTGTCTTTGAGGTCTTGTACTCCATTAAAAGGGTCGATCAGTTCACCGAAACTGGCCTTGTTGAGGCTAATGGCAAGCGCATTGATTTTAAAATCTCTTCGTTTTTGGTCGTCCTCAATTGTTCCATCTTCCACAATAGGTTTTCGTGATCCTCTGACATAAGATTCTTTTCTTGCTCCCACAAACTCTATTTCGTATCCATCATTGAGCTTAATCATGGCGGTTCCAAAATTCTTAAACACAGAAACTTTTGTCGCCTTTACTTTTTCGGCAATTTTTTCGGCCAATTCTATGCCGCTTCCCTCAATCACAATGTCTATGTCTTTACACGGTCTTCCTAACAATAAGTCGCGCACAAAGCCGCCAATTACATACACACGTTCGTTTAGAACGGTCTCTCTAATTACCTCAAAAATTGGGTGGGTTAAGTGGTGGGCAAGTTGTGTTTCTGTCATTACTGAAAAAGTGAAAGTTACTTTCTTATCAAGGTAAAAGTTCCATCCATTTCTAATCTCATAATGGTCGAAGCTTTCGGTGTTAATTTTGTGTCGGACGGCAAATTTACAATATAATCTACACCGTCCAAAATTCTCTTGTCAATATCCTCCAGCCTGAGAGGCGCTTTGTCGTTAGCAATAGTTGCAGAGGCAGAAACGATTGGTTTTCCAAATTTTTTAATCAACTGATGGCAAAAGCCTTCCTTTACGATTCGCGCGGCTAATGACTTATCTGGCGCGAGTACATTGTCGGCAACATTGTAGCCTTCGGGATAAACGATGGTCGTGGGTTTTTCTGCCAACTCCACAATATCCCAAGCAATGTCCGGAATTTGTTTGACGTATCTATTGAGTTTGGAATCACTTTCCAACAATACGATCATTCCTTTTTCCTGGGTTCGTTGTGTCAAGACATAAATGTTGGCTACTGCTTCCTTATCTGTTGCATCACAGCCTATTGCCCAAAGGGTATCGGTGGGATAGAGGATGAGACCCCCTTCTCGTAAAGTTTGAATCGCTTTTTCCATGTTACAAAGGTATCTAAAGCTGGGGGGAAAGACAAAACTCTTTCCCTCCCGAGAACAGTTTTTCTTTGTTTTGTTTCGGATGAAAATAGCCCAAAGGGAATTTTTTTAAGTAAATTCGTCACCATGAATAAGAAGGAAAGAAACATTAAATTGATTTGGGACTTTAGAGGCGAGGATGGCCATCAAATAGCTCTTCATCATGAGATTCATCTCAAAGAATTTGTGCAAAAAGAAGGGATTCCTTCCGTAAACATTGGAGTAGAAGAGCAGACAGAGCTCCATTCACTTGCGTTTATCACCGTACAAGAATCCCACATGAGAATTGTGCGAGATGCATTAATTCCACACCGAGGAGAAATCGCTGAATAGAACATTCTCATTCAGTAAAATAAATAGGAGTAAAATTGTTTTATAACCAAGGTTCTTTTATATTTGCACCCCTAAAAAAGTAAGTAAATTAAACAAATAAACTATGCAAAATAGAAATATCATATGGGTGTTTACCATATTACTAACACTAGCTTGTCTTTACCAATTGTCCTTTACGTGGGTGACAAGTAGCGTAGAGAAAGGAGCTCAAGAGTTTGCGAAATCAGAGGCTTCGCAGTATGTTGGAAGCGATTCTTCGGTAAGAGCAACGGTTGGAAATGCCGAGTATCTTGTTTCTACACAAGCCGAGAGAGATGTTTTTCAAAAAGCGGTGTTGGAGAATTACTTGATAAACAAAACCAATGAGTCAGTATATCCAATTTTTGGACACACTTACAAATATTGTAAAGACAACGAGCTAGCAAAAGGACTTGACCTCGAAGGGGGAATGAGTGTTACGCTTCAGGTTTCTATTCCTGATATGGTGTCGAATCTAGCCGGAAGATATGCTTCAAGAATCTCTTTCGCAAATCCTTACAAAGCGGCTTACGAAGTGTTCACGACAGCAGAAAATGAGAAAGAATTTGTTGACTTATTCGAAGAAAAATTCAATGAAATCAATCCGGAAGAATCGTTGGCAGAGATTTTTAAATTCAAAGACGAGAATGGAAACAAACTGACTGAGATTTCGAATGAAGAGGTGATTGCGATGTTGAGAGAAAAAGCGAAAGGAGCTTTGGACAAAACTGAAACGGTTATCTCATCGAGAGTATCAGGGTTAGGACTTTCTCAACCTTCTATCCAAAAAAACCAAAGCAAAGGAACAATTACTATCGAATTGCCTGGTGTAAAAGACAAAGAAAGAGCGAGAAATTTATTACAAAGTACAGCAAGATTAGAGTTTTGGCACACATACAAAAACACGGAAGTAGGAAATGCAGTGTACGAGAAGTTAAATGACATCATCAGTAGAACTATGTATCCTGGATACCTCGATTCTGTTGAGAATGCTACAAAAGATACTAATTCACCTGCCGAAATAGCGGTAGAAGGTGATTCTTCGGAAGTAGAATCTACCGATTCTGCTGAAATGGCAACTGCTGATACGGCAGTAAATGATCCATTTGCAAACTTAACAGCTGACGAACAACAAGACGTGTTCAGAAAAACAAGTCCGTTGTCGGCAAGATTGTACCCATACGCGAATCAAGAGAGCCAGTGGATAGAAAGCGCAGTATTGGGATATTCAAAAATTACGGATACGGCAGAAGTGAATGCTTTTATGAAAATGAATGCTGTGCAGAATGCAGTATCTTCTATTTCAAGAGATTTGGCATTTATGTGGGAGTCCAAAGCTTCAGGATCTACTGAGGACGGAACGCCTCTTTTGAATCTATATCTTATAAAGAAGACGAAAAGTGGAATTCCTGAGTTGGACGGAGAAGAAGTGGAGTCGGCAAGACAAGACTTTGATCCAATGACAAGAAAACCAATGGTTTCTTTGCAGTTTAAAAATGCTGGGGCGATTGCATGGGCAGACTTAACTGAACAAAGTGCGAAAGACGGAACAGGAATTGCCATTACGCTGGATAACAAGGTATTTTCTTCTCCTGTAGCTTCAGGAAAAATTGAAGGAGGAAGAACACAAATTACTGGAGGATCTTTCAATGGAGCAGATGGAATAAAAGAAGCGAAAGATTTATCGAATATTTTGAAAGCAGGTGCGCTTCCTGCACCAGCAAAAATTGTAGATGAATCTGTGGTAGGACCTACACTAGGTGCAGAAAACGTGAAAGCTGGACTTTGGTCGTTTGCTGGAGCTTTACTGTTAGTGTTGGTTTACATGATTTTTTACTATTCAAAAGCAGGAGCCGTTGCTGATTTAGCGTTGATTACAAACATCTTTTTTATATTCGGAACGTTAGCTTCTTTGGGTGCAGCACTTACCTTGCCTGGAATTGCTGGTATTGTGTTAACAATAGGTATGTCTGTAGATGCAAACGTCCTTGTATTCGAAAGAATAAGAGAAGAGTTGAGAAATGGAAGAGGAAAAAGACAAGCTATTGAAGAAGGATATTCAAAAGCCTTGTCAGCAATTTTGGATGCAAACATTACAACCTTGCTTACCGCAATTGTTTTGGGATACTTCGGTCACGGGGCAATTCAAGGATTCGCCATTACGCTTATCATCGGTATCTTTACCTCACTATTCTCGGCATTAATTATTTCTAGATTGATTTTTAGTTACATGATCGATAGAAAGAAAGATATTTCATTCTCGACTTCTATTACTAAAAACTTGTTCTTGAACATGAACGTTCCTTTCATCAAGAAAAGAAAAGTCTTTTATGTTATCTCAGGATTAATTATAGCAGGAGGAATTTTCTCATTGGTATCGAGATCGTTGGATTACGGAGTGGAGTTTACCGGAGGTAGAACGTACAAAGTGATGTTTGAAAACGAAGTGAATTTCCAAGACGTAAGAGAAAGCTTAGCTACTTCTTTTGGTGATATGCCAGAAGTGAAAATGATTGACAACAGATACAAGGCACTCATCACAACACAATACATGTTGGGAGATAAATCTTCAGAAGGTTCTGCGAAAGTGGAAACAAAACTGAATGAAGGATTGAAAGATATTAGTTCTTACGAAATTATTGAATCAAGACAAGTAGATGCCAATATTTCAGCTGGATTTAAAACATCTTCAATCAATGCTGTTGTACTTTCTTTAATTATCATCTTCTTGTACATCGTATTCCGATTCAGAAAATGGCAATTTGGGCTTGGAGCTCTCTTGGCGATGTTCCACGATGTGCTTATTGTGTTGTCTTTATTCTCGATTGGCTGGGGACGAGTCCCATTTGCGATGGAAATAAACGAGGCATTCATAGCAGCAATCTTAACGGTAGTAGGTTACTCAATAAACGATACCGTGGTAGTATTTGATAGAATTAGAGAATTCTTGACAGAAAGAAGAAAAGGAGAGCCAGCAGAAGTTATAAATGAAGCACTGAACTCAACCTTGAGTAGAACTGTAAATACTTCGGTAACTACTTTCTTGGTATTGTTGATTATCTTTATTTTTGGAGGAG
>CBFHVI010000039.1:0-17236 GCA_965658995.1 Flavobacteriales bacterium
TAACACCTCCAATTATTACCCATGCTAAACCGTTTTTCCATTCGCTGGCAGTACCTTGAGCCATAGCAATAGGGAGCATCCCTACTATCATAGATATACTCGTCATGAGAATAGATCTCATTCGTCCTTTACCAGCTTCAATTAAAGCGTCTTTATAATGCATTCCTTGTGCTTTGAGTTGATTTGTAAAGTCCACAATTAAGATTGCATTTTTCACAACAAGTCCCATAAGCATAATCATCCCTAATAAGGCAAACAAACTCAAATTACTCATAGATAAATTTAAAGCTAAGAAAGCTCCAATCACGGCTACAGGGATAGAAAAGAGCACTACAAATGGATAGATAAAACTGTCATATAATGCAACCATTACCAAATAGATCAAGATGAATGACATGAGTAGTACAGAACCCAATGCACCAAAACTGTCGTTTTGCCTTTTAATATCACTGCCCCAAGTCATCTGAACATCATTCGGGAGTGGATTTTCGTCCAAATATTTAATCACATCATCTGCTACGGTGCCTGAAGGGCGTCCTAGTGCATCAGATGTTAATGTTACAGCTGCTTGTCTATCTTTTCTTTCCAATAATGATGGAGAATTTTCTTTTGTTACTTCGGCAAATTGAGACACTTTCAATGGAATTCCTTTTGGATTAACAATGATCATGTTGTTTAAATCGTCATATTCGTTTCTATCAAAATCATCAAGTAAAATGTTAATCGGATATTCTGTACCATTGTCAGTAAGCAATGCGTCATCATTCCCAGTAATCGCACTGCGAATACTAATACCAACATAAGAAGCTGTTAAGCCAAGTCGTTGCATACGATCATATTCCGGTACAATTCTGTATTCTGGAGCCCCCTCTTCAACTGATAATTGAACATTATCAGCACCGGGAATTTTCTCTACAGCATCTTTTAGGTCTTCAGCCGTCTGCATGACAATAGCAATATCTGGTCCACTCAGTGTCAATTCAACTGGGGCAGATCTAGGAATTAACCCTAAAGCCGACATAGATATATTAACACCAGTAAACTTCCCCTGTAAAGCATTTCTTAGATCCAACATATATTCTTCTGTTGGTTGGAAATTGCGTTCCTCCTTTGGTTTAAGCTGAATCGTAAATTCAGTTATATTTTCTGCACCAATACCAAGGCTTCCAATTCCACTGCTCGGTCCCCCTACATTACTGAAAACACTTTCTATGTCTGGTTGATTCAATAAAAATTGTTCAACCTCCCAGGATATAACATTGTTTTGTTTAAGTGGAGTAGTTTTATCGAACTCTAAGGCTAACCTGAACTTTCCCTGATCTCCTGTCGCAATCAATTCTTTACCAATAATATTTTGTTTAAGCATTAATCCAGTCAATGCAAAGAGCAATAGAATAATTCCGGTAAAGATTAACTTGTGGTTTAATACCCATTTTAACTGATTTCCGTACCAATCTGTAAACCTGTCTAGCTGTTTCTCAAACCAAAGCAAGAATTTATTGAAAAAATTGGACGGCTTCAAATCCTCGGATTTTCCAATTCTCGAAGCCATCCATGGTGTAAGCGTGAAACCTACTAATAAACTTGTAAGTGTAGAAGTTATCACTACCACTGAAAATTGCTGCAACATATCAGCCACAAATACCTGAATGAATAATATAGGAAGAAACACTACAATATCAACAAGTGTGATTGAAAGTGCTGAGAATCCAATTTCCATACGTCCATCCATGGCAGCTTCTTTCTTCCCTTTACCCATATCGAGATGTCTCTGAATATTTTCAAGAACAACGGTAGCATCATCTACTAAAATCCCAATGATCAAAGACATTGCGAGTAAAGTCATCAGATTTAAAGTGTAGCCAAGCATCCACATTACTGCAAATGCCGTAACCAGTGAAGTTGGTATTGCAACTAACACGATTAGTGCGTTTCTAAAACTTCTTAGGAATAACAACATAACCAAGGATACTAGAAGAACCGCCATTATTAAATCCATTACAACTGAATTTACAGCAGCTATTGTATTGTCTGTGCTATCATCTGCAATCACAAACTGTACATTATCCTCTTTATTCTGATCTTCAATCCATTCTAATTTCTCCTTGACAAGTGTTGATACATCAACGGCATTTGCATCACCTTGTTTTTTTAACAATATTCCGATTCCATTTTTTCCATTGTATCTGCTTACCGAACTTATATCCTGAATACCATCAATCACTGCAGCAACATCTTTCACATATACAGGTGCACCTGGCATGGGCATAGCTACTTGGATGTTTTCTATATCCTGAATAGAAGTGTACTTAGCAGTTAATTTCACTGAGTTTGATGAATGATCATTCGTGATCTTACCAGAAGGGATATCAAGACCAGAGCGATTGATTGCCTCTATTACCTGCAACATTGAAATTTGATAATACTCAAGTTTTGCAGGATCAACCTTTACCTGAATTTCTCTTTTCTCTCCCCCAAGAATAGTAAGTTCAGCAACCCCTTTGATTTGTTGAATCTGGGGTAAAAATTCATCTACCATTTTTTGATAAAATTCAGTGGCAGGAAGATCACTTGTTGCACTGACGGACATGATAGGAAGGTCATTAGGAGACACTTTACTCATTTCAGGACTTAGAATATTTTCTGGCAAGTTTTTCCGTATATTATCAATATACCGTTGTGCATCCTGCATAGTCTTATCCAAATCAGTACCATAATCAAGATTGACAATGACCACCGAAGCATTGGGGAGTGACTTTGTAACGAGATAATCAATTCCTTCAAGGTTAGATAAGGCATCTTCAATTTTTCTTGAGACCGAAGTTTCAACCTCTTGTGGCTCGGCTCCAGGATAAACAGTTTTTATCACAACAACAGGCTGATTGAAGTCTGGCATCAACTCATAACTCAAATTATTAAACCCAATGTAACCAAGCAGAATAAATACGCTAAAAAGCACAATTATCAGTGAGGGTCTTTTTATGGAGATTTCCGTTATATTCATGATTTCCTATTCTTTTGATTAATTTGAAACAACCACATTTGCATTATCAAATAGATTAATAAAGCCTCCTGTAACAATTGTATCTCCAATACTGACACCTTTATTTATGATGAGATATTCACCATTTCTTGAAGTAATACTGATTTTTGTACGAACTACTTTCCCGTTCTCTATCAAATAAATTTCTGGGTGCGATTCTGAGCCTATTATGGCTTTACTTGGAATCTCTACTGACTTGCTGGAATTTGCCTCAATATTAAATTCGAGTCTCCCAAACATCTTAGATTTGATATCTAATTCGGTTGAGTTGATCAGAAATTCAATCTTATAACTATTTCCAAGATTACCTTTTCTACTAATCTGCAATAACTGTGCGGTTAGAATTTCTTCAGAATCAATGTCCGCGTGTAATTTATACGCAACGTTACCATTGAATAAATCAACTTCTTTTTCTGGTACTTGAATCACAAATTTCATTTGATCTTGATTCACAATTTCAAAAAGAGGTATGCCTGGAGCAGCAAAACCTCCTTTTTCACAAAATTTCATTGAAACAAATCCATCAAAAGGAGCTTTTATTGTGGTGTTACTTAACTGTTCCAGCAGTACCTTTTTTTCCATATTCAATGTTTCTATTGCAAGCAAGGTCTTCTCTAATTTTATTCCTGGGACAGCATCTTTTTCCAGTAAATTGGTATACCTCGTTTTGTCATCTTCAAGACCTTTGATCTTAGTGTTTAGAACATCAACTTGTTGAACTAAAATATCATCATTGATTTTTAGAAGTATTTGTCCCTTTCTTACTTCATCCCCTTCAGAAATGTAAATCTCTTCAATCACCCCAGGAGATTCAGCGCTAATTTTAACTTCATTTAATGCTTCAAAATTCCCCGAATAAGACATCTTTCGTGAATTCTCTTGATTTGAAATTACCTCTGCAAAAACAGGAATAGGTGCTTCTTTGTCGTAAACGTATACTCTATTTTCTGCGACAGTTTTATTCATTTTTAACTGCACAACAATGATTGCAACCAAAGCAATTAATGTTAAAATTCCAATTATTCTTTTCATGACTTATTCCTTATTAAAATTGTTGGTTAGTTTTCTTAGTATTAAATCAGCTGATAAACATTCGGCTAAACTTTGCAAATAATTTTGTTTGGATTTTATTAATTCATTTTGAGATTGTAGAACATCATTGATAGAGGATAAACCTTCTTCGTATCTATATGTTTCTTCTGTTAAAATTAATTGTGATAGCTCAACTTGACTTTTGCTTATTTCGAACAATGCAAATGCGTTTTTCAATACAACAAGGGCGTTTTCAATTGCCAAATTATTTGCATCTAAAGTGGATTTTTTCTTGAGCTCTATATTTTCTAATTCTATCTTTTTTTGATCTATTTTTTTATTTGTGGTAGTTCCATTAAAAATGGGGTATGATAGACGTAAACCCACGAATCCAATAGGATAAAAATTTAAAAATTCATTGGGGCTTTGATCATAACCATAACCTTGAACCCCATAAGATCCAACAATACCTACGTCTGGTAGAAAACGAGATCTGTTTAAAGTGGTCATTTCCACATTAAGGATATTTTCTTGCACTTGAAGTAAATCATAATCAGTATTTCCATTCTGCTCATATACCTGAAATGGAATCAGAGAAATTATCGGATCAATTAACAACTCTGAATCGGTGTTCAATCCCATCATTATTTTTAGTCCATTCAATACTTGTTTAAGTTTCATTTCAAGATTTAATTTTTGGGAAATGAGCAAAGAAATTTGCAGCTCAATTTTTTTTGAATCTGTTTTGGTTGTTAACTGCTCTTCATTGAGTAGAATCATGTTTTTTTGTATGCCCTTGGTGTTAGAAATCAAACTGTCCAGAAAGAAGATTTGGTTTTGAATGAGTTGGGCATTTCTGTATAAAGAACTAACCTCATAAAACACTTCATCTTCAGTCTTTAATACCTGCAATTCGACTAGTTGTTTGCCTAATTCTGTTTTCTTAATTGCTCCATACAATTCTGAAGAAAAGAGTGGTGCTTGGATACTCAGGTTAGCATTAATATTGTGGGGTACACCAAATTGAGCTTCCTGAAATTGACCTTCTGGCCCTCCAAAAATACTTAGAGGCATTAGTTGATAAGGTAGTTCTATAAAGTATTTGTACTCACCATTTACATTCACTTTAGGTATAAGATTGGATTTTACTTCTTGATTTTTTAGTTCTGTCAGTTTAACCGAATTGTTGACTAATTCAAGTTTTGTATTATTGACCAAGGCACTGTCTAAGCATTGATTTAATGACCAAGTTTGTGCCAAGGCTGTTGTGCTAGTCGTAGCCCATATAATTACAATAAATACGTTTAAATGTGATAGTTTCATTTCGTAGCTTTTGATTCGTTAGATTTCATTGAATAAGCCAGAAAGGCGAGGAGGACGGTGAAGGCAATTCTAAAAATCATTGCCCCTACGGTTTTGGTTTCATAGAGACCTCCGTTTATCACATGTGCGAAGAAGAAAATTTGACCAATCACTAGGACCCCAACTGCTAGAAACAATAACTTCACATACCAATTTTTTCTTTGAAGTATTCCATATGCCGAAGCTAGATATAGTAGACTTGCAATGAAATTGACCCAAACAATGGATAATACGTAGTTACCTTCTTTTTCACGAATTCCGCAACAATCAAAGAATATTGAACTTGTTAAGAACAGGGTTAGTAATCCGAAAAGGACCAGAATTGTAGCCAGAATATATTTACCTTTTGTTTTCATAACTTTCTATTTATTGTTAGTGTGTACTAACTTTTTAATTAAATTTTTTTATTTAATCAGTAAAAGATGAGATTCTTTAGTGGCTTTTAACCAGTGAGTTACATTTTCAGGAATATTAACGTAACTACCCATTTTAAGGGACTCTTTTACACCTTTTTCAGTTTCATAAATTGTCTCACCAGTAATGCAGACTAAAACGGCTGGAACTTTTGTGATATGTTCAGCAAGAGTTTCGTCCTTAAGAATTTTTATTGCTGTAATAGCAGCTTCTCCTTGAGAATCAATTTTTACTGCTGATATCTTATTATCTGTGGTATGTAGCTCTACTATATTCATTTGAAATAAAGATTAAAAATTTGTATTTCTTTCTTCTGCTCCTCCACCATTGATTCAGAATTTGAAATATTATCACTCTCAACTAAATCATCATTAAGATCTATGAAAGGGAGAAGCCATTTATGTAGTTCATCATGTGCCTGGCCCGTCATTGTACAGTTAGATGTTAATTCATTTATGAGCAGACTCGTTTCATTACTGTGCTGCACATAATCATCTAATTCTGAACCAGAAAAATTGTTGACGATTATTTCCATTTTACGAAGGGTCAGCATCATTGAACTGTCTACATCCCATTTTTCCCCATTATTTAATGCTAATTCATGATGCGTAGAGATTTCTTTGGTACTGCCATCTTCAATGAGCCGATCGTTGTTTTGACTACCGCATCCCACAATAATTAAACCTATGGCTGATATTATAAAGGTTTTTGAAAGTTTAGACAGTTTCATTTTAAATTTAGTTAGTGTTCACTAACAAATGTAGAAATACTTCTCTCATCTACAGAAAAGTAAGTTGTAATTTAAACGAATCTTCATTTATTCTCAACGAAATACATTTGAAAGAGTATGAACGTGATCGTGACCTTTATCAAATTGGAACAAACCTGCACCCAAAATAGTTTCCGAGTAATGAAGGAAAATATCATAATGTGGGGGATATATGGGGAATAAAAAAAGGTAAAAAACCGTTAAACAGTTAATTACCCTTTAGAAAAGTGACCCCACCAGGTGAAAGTTCAAACTTTTTAGTGGATGATATTGCGTTGATTTTTAAATCAATGATAAACTACATTTGATTATTATTTTCTGTCTATTTAGGCTGTTTGTTATGGAAAAAAGAGCGGTCGATTCAAACAAGGTTTATATTAAATCCCATCTTATTGCATCTTGACACGAATTCAGAAATATCAACTACCGCATTCATAAAGAATATGCCAGCAGTGTTATTTTCATGTTCTAAGAGCATAAGGCTTGATACTGCAGCAGGAATTGCGGTGGCCATATAAATATCTTCATGATATGCTTGAATTACTACTTTTTCATCTCCGTAAAATCCTTCTACATCAACTAAACCGCCTAAAGGTTTTTTAGTAAATTTCTTAATCGCCCATTTGAACAGCTTTACTCCAAACCTAATAGGCAAAATGAATCTTAAAATGCTCTTCCACATCAAGGAAACTAAATTAGATACCCCGTTAATCCCCGCATGTCGATATTCTAAATCAGTAATTTCTGCTGTAAGGTGAATGTTTTCTAATTCTGGTATCCAAACGGGTATGGTTCTTAGTTTACCAAAGCCCTTTGAGAAGTTGATTTTCTTGATCGAATTTTTAGTTTGATGCCACACACCATCTACTAGGACCTTTCCTTTTTCATGATGTGAAAGTAAGTCTTGAATACTAGCCTCAGGCATGTTTCTATCCCTGTAAACGATATTAATATTTACTTTCTTTATCTCTGAATTAATGGTTTTCAGAAACCTAATTAAAACAGATGGCATTCCGGGTTCACATCCAGCATCCAACACAAAAGTCTTATTGCTTTCAGCTATAAGTTGTTGATTTAATTCAAACGTTTTTTGTTTCTCTTCACTAGGGCTAATGTCAAGATATGTTTTACACCTACTGCTGAGTACAGAATAAATAAGGTTTTCAGTTAACTCTGTATTCAAAGGCAAACAAACTATCACCAAATCTACTTCATCTAGACTTTCATTTAGTTCAATTCTTTCTGCAGCATCCACCTCTTTGGATTCAACTCGATTGATTCCAAACGACAAATTCAATTCATTGGCACAGTCTTTTGCTTTGACTGAATCTCTGCCCGCAACTATGATGTGATGCTCAGAATGCTCAGCTAATAAACGAGCAACATTTTTACCTGCTCTTCCATATCCTCCTAGGATTAATATGTTTGAAATAGTATTCAAAATTAAAACTTCATTTTCTGTATTCTAATAGCGTTTAAAATAGCCAATAAAGCTACGCCTACATCTGCAAAAACGGCTTCCCACATAGTTGCTAATCCACCAGCTCCTAAAACTAAGACAATCAGCTTTACCCCAAAGGCAAGAATGATATTTTGAACTACAATTTTTTTAGTGGCCTTACTGATGTCAATTGCTGTACATATTTTTGAAGGATGATCGGTTTGTATAACAACATCCGCAGTTTCAATTGCTGCATCACTACCTAAGCCACCCATTGCGACCCCAACATCACTGATAGCCAAAACTGGCGCATCATTTATGCCATCCCCTACAAAGGCAATTACACGTGTCGGATCGCTTTTAAGTTCTTTAACTTTATCTACCTTATCAGCAGGAAGTAGATTCCCAAATGCTTTTGTAATCTTCAAAACTCCGGCCACTTTTGATACAATTGATTGCTTGTCTCCAGAAAGCATTATTGGTTCAATATCTCTTTCGATTAAATCTTTGATTGTTTGTTCAGCATCTTCCTTAATCTCATCTGAAACTGTAATATATCCGGCATACTTTTTATCATACGCAACAACAACAATACTTTCTATGATTTCATTAATTTCTGTTGGAAAATCAATCTCATATTTTTGGAGCAATTTAGCATTACCTACTAGAACCTCATGTTTGTTATGTGTTGCCTGAATACCATGACCAGCAATTTCATTGGCGTTTTCAATTTTCAACGCTTGGTACTCTTTAGATGCTGATTGTACAATTGCCTTGGCAATTGGATGAGTTGAATTTGACTCTACAGCTGCAACAATATTTAGGAATTCATCTTTTGGCAACAACACAGAGTTAATTTCATTGACAATGAAAGACCCTTTTGTTAGCGTTCCTGTTTTATCCATTACCACCGTATTCACTTTTGTAAACACATCTAAATAATTTGATCCTTTGAACAAGATTCCATTTCGTGAAGCAGCTCCAATACCTCCAAAATATCCGAGTGGAATAGATATTACTAAAGCACACGGGCAAGATATTACCAAGAAAATTAATGCTCTGTACAGCCAATCTTGGAAGACATAATCTTGAACTATCAGATAAGGAGCAAGGGTAATAATCAAGGCTAATCCAACCACAATTGGGGTGTAGATTCTAGCAAATTTTTGGATAAAAAGTTCTGTTGGTGCTTTCTGCGAATTAGCATTTTCAACCATTTCAAGAATTTTAGAAATAGAACTATCAGCAAATTCTTTTGTTACATGCACTTCAATAACCGCACCCGTATTAATCATCCCTGCCAGAACTTTCTCATTTTTTAAGATTGTTGCTGGAGCACTTTCTCCAGTCAATGCAGCAGTATTTAGTGAAGCCGTTTCATTCATTAACACACCATCAAGTGGTACTTTTTCACCTGATTTTATTTGAATTACTTCGTTAATGTGGACACTTAAAGGATCAACTTCAATTGCTTTATCATTTCTTATTACCGTAGCTGAAGATGGACGTAAATCTAACAATGACTTTATATTCCCTTTTGCTTTTCTGACAGCTGCGGATTGAAATAATTCACCGACTGCGTAAAACAACATTACTGCTACCGCTTCTGGATATTCACCAATATAAAAAGCACCTAAGGTTGCAATTATCATCAAAGTGAATTCTGAAAAAATATCTTTCTTTAGAATTGCTTTACCAGCATCTTTAAAGACAGGCAGGGCTAATGGTAAATATGCTAAAAGATAGAATGCGAGTTTGACATTTTCAGAGAACCACAAAGGTTGAATAAAATGCTCTAGGCTGATTGCTACAGTTAAGAGTACAAAAGTTATGATTGATAAGAGATACGGACGTAATTTTTGAAACGACCCTACAGGCTCATTTTCCTTATCTTGTTTGGCATCTTGATTAATTTTATCTTCTAGACTACAACAGACAATTTGGTCATCTTCATTGTAACTATGTAAGTGTCTTTCTTCTTTATTCATATCGTTAAAATTAGATCCATCTCCTTACTTTTTTCTTGTAATCAAGATATGTTTCACCATGGATGTTCTCAAGGTATTCTTCTTCTAGTCTCGCCTGAATCTGCAGGACAACATAACAAAGGACCAACAAGGCGAGTGATAAGGCATTTGGGGCAATCAAAAATATCCCTAAATAGATAAGTAATACGCCAAGAAACACTGGATTTCTAGATAATTTGAAGATCCCTTTATCTACTAAGGTGGTTTTCTCTTCATAATCGATTCCAATTCGCCATGAATTAGCCATTTGGTATTGGGCAATGATTGTCCAGATCAATGAAAAGACCAATATACTTGCACCTATCCATTTTAATTCAATGAAGTGCAGATAAGTCAAGGTTCCTAAATATTCTAAGTAGAAGTTTTCAAAAAATGTAAACAACACGATCACGATCAAACTAATTGCAGTCATGATTTTAAACACAAAACCAATGTAATCGTGTGCGTTTCCTGAACGGCTAAATACAAAAGGGTTTTGACCTGTTTTTTTCCATTGAACGTAACTTCTAATAACGAAAACTTGAAAAAAGTAAACAAGCATAAAGACTGGTAAGAATACTTGAAATAATGTCATCTTTTCTTTTAATAGTCGGTTGGGAGTAAAAGTGCTCCCAACCGATTGAAATAATTAATGATCATGTCCGTCATGATCTTCCCCATCATGTTCGTGACCTTCATGATCACCTTCTTCGCTGTGATCGTGGTCATCATGATTCTCTTCTGTGTTGGTTTCTTCTTCATTACCACCACATGAGGTGAATGAGATTGATCCAATTAACAATGTTGCTACTAAAGCAATTCTTAGGTACTTCGTTTTCATATATAGATGTTTAATTAGTGACTATGTTCTGCTTCGCCTTTTTTCATTTCGGCAATTAAATTATACGCATTGTTCCAGGCTATTTTTGTTCCTGGCTCTAAAGGTGTCAGTAGTTTTATTTCAACCCAGCCATCTTCAGTTATTCCGGGCACAACTTCTATCGGTTCAAAAGCCCATTGTTCTTCATCATGATCCGTTTCTTTTTTTGCCGAGAAAATGAAGTACTTGTCTCCTTCACGAACCAGTCCTTCTTCAGGAATTGCATAACTCAGAACATTCTCCGTATAGATTTTACCTTTTACATACATTCCTGGAATGAGCACTCCATCTTTGTTTTCTATTTCAGCATGAACATGAATTGCTTTAGGGTCTTGTTCAAAGTTCTGACCTACTGAATAAATTTCAGCAACCAATTCTTGGCCAGGTGCAGACTGCACATTGAAGGTGACTTTTTGACCCACCTTGATTTTATAGGCGTCCTTTTCAAACACCATTAAATCAGCATGGACATGATCAGAATTGACGATTTCAAACATGGAAGTTTCAGGATTCACATACTGCCCAAGTTTAATTTCAACTAATCTCACGAAACCATCAATTGGGCTTCGCACAGCTACGGTCTGTGATATTTCGTTTTTTTCTAGACGTTCAATACTGATCCCTAGAATATTCAATTGCGCTTTTAATCCAGCTACTTTGCCTTTTTTAACTTTTAGCTCAGATTCAATTTTCTGAAACTCTTTGCCTGATCCAACTTTTTCCGCATACAGTTTTTCTTGTCTATCATACTCAGTTTGCAAGTATTCAAGTTCACTCCAGTTGGTAATGTAATCTGTTTGTAATTGAATCAAATCTGGATGAGTTAAGTAAGCTAAGACTTGACCTTTTCTTACTTTTTCGCCTTCAATTACTTTAATAGATTTGACATTTGCTCCTATTACTGCAGTAACTTCTGCCTCATTCTGGGGCGGTACTTCAAGTTCACCATTTGCCGTAACAAATGAGTTCATATTTCTCAAAGCTAAAGTGTCGACCTTCATATTAAGAGAAGTAAATTGTTGCATTGAGAAGTGAATTTCTTCACCGTGTTCATCACCATGTTCGTCTCCGTGTTCATCTTCGTGCCCATGATCATGACCGTCATCTTCGCTGTGGCCTTCACTAGAACCACCACAAGCAAAAGTAAATAGTGCTACTGTAATCAATAGAACCATTGGTTTAGTTAATGTTTTCATATCTTTTTTTTAGTATTATTCACCAAGCAAGTACTGTAATTTCACTACTGCCTGATTGTAATTATTTAATGCATTTAAATGGTCCAACTTAATTTGGATGCCATATTCAAGGCTCTGGAAATACTCCAAGTAACCAATTGATCCAGATTCATAACTTTTTTGAGCATTACCAATCATTAAATCTGCTTGTGATAGGCCGACTGTTTTGTAGAAACTCAGACTTTTTAATGATGAAATGACTTGTTGCAGTTGCAACTCAAATTGGTTACTCAAGTTGGTGTAGTAATAGTCAGCATCTACTTGGGCAATTTCTTCTTGAATTTTTGCTGTCTTAATTGCTGATTTATATGACCCAAAGAATATAGGAATTGTCACACCTACTTGTACACCGGAAAACCGATCTCCAATTCCACCAATATTACCACTGGAAGTAGGACTACCAATTAGCGATTGATTAAAATATCCAATAGAAATATCGGGTAACATTTTAGATTGATTGACTTTGATTTCAGCTTTAGCAATGTTTATTTGCTGATTCGTAAAAGCCTTGAGAGGGTTATTGTTTAATAATGAAGTGTCTTGATCCATTGAAATATCCATCTCAATAAATTCATCAGCTATAAACTCAAGTTGCGTGGAGTCATTTAACAAAATCTGCAACTCTCTCTGCTGCGAATAAATCTCTGCCTTAATTAATTGCAGCCTATTTAAGATTTCAGACTTTTTCGTTTCCGCCGTTACTTTTTCTAAAAGAGAGGTTTCCTCTACTTCATATCTAATCGTAGCCGCGCGAACAAACAAATCCATTAATGAATCATTATATGTCAGCACCTTTTCTTTCGCCAGCAAATAGGTGAGGTTATTCCAAGATTGGCGGATATACCAACGCAATTGATTTTGAACAACCTTCAATTGCAACTCAGAACCTTCTATTTTTTCCTTTGCTAAATTCCATTGTGAAACATAAACCGTTGGAAATTCGAAGCTTTGATTCACATTAAAACCGAAGTCTTTTTCAAAACTATTGTATTGGCCATATTGCATATCTAGGCTAGTTTTACCTGGATTAAATGCTCCCTTTTTATTTTGTTGGCTCAATTCAATTCTCGACTTGGCAATAGCTACACTCGCATTATTTGCCAATCCAAGACTGATTGCCTGATCAACAGATTCTACTCTGGTTTGTGCTTGCCCAAAGTTTGGAACCAAGAGTAAACCAAACAATACAAGGCCGCTTGCCATTATAGTACTTCCTTTTATCTTCATTTTATTCTCATTTTTCTCGGTCCATTTATAAAGGATTGGTAAAACAAATAATGTTAGGAATGTTGCCGTTAACATCCCACCAATTACTACTGTGGCCAAAGGTTGTTGAACCTCTGCACCTGCAGAAGAAGAAACCGCCATTGGCAAGAATCCAAGTATATCAGTCAGTGCAGTTAAAAGAATTGGCCTGATTCGTCGCTTAGCACCTTGTTTGATTCTCTCATTTAAATCGGTAACACCTTCTTCTTTTAATTCATTCCAACCTCCAATTAGAACTAATCCATTTAAAACTGCTACTCCAAAGAGCACTATGAATCCAACACCAGCAGATATACTAAACGGCATATCTCTTAGCCACAAGAAGAAAATACCTCCTATTGCTGCCAACGGAATGGCCATGAAAATCATCAAGGTTTGTTTCAAAGATTTAAGTGCCATAAAAATCAACAGTAAGATTAGCGCTAAGGCCACTGGAACCACAATTTTTAATCGATTACTCGCCCGTTCAAGGTTTTCAAATGCACCACCATAGCGAATATAGTATCCTGGAGGTAACTCCAGCTCGGCATCTAGTTTCTCTTGTATTTCTTCCACTAAAGATTGAACATCTCTACCCCGAACATTGATACCAACATAGGTTCTTCGATTCGTATTATCTCTACTGATTTGCATAGGACCAGTTTGATAACTTATATCTGCCACCTCTGACATTGGAATTTGAGCTCCAGTAGCCGTAGTGACATACAAATTCTTTAGATTATCAATACTTTTTCTGTGTTCTTCATCAAGTCTCACAACCAAATCAAATCGCTTTTCACCTTCAAAAACTACTCCTGCAGTCCCTCCGGCAAAAGCAGATTGAATCAAATTGTTTAAGTCAGAAATTTGTAAACCATGTTTTGCAACTTCATAACGATTATACACTACCGTTATCTGTGGCAAGCCGCTCGTGGCTTCAACTTTCATATCCCCAATACCATCAATTGAACCAATCAATCTGCCAATTTCTTCTGCTTTTTCAGATAGAATATCGAGATCATCTCCAAATAGTTTGATTGCGACATCTTCTCTAACCCCAGTTATTAATTCGTTGAATCGCATTTCTATTGGTTGCGTGAACTCAAAGTTGACACCTGGGACTTGCTCAACTGCTTCTTTCATTTCAGAAATCAATTGATCTTTGCTGTTCACAGTTGTCCATTGATCTTCAGGTTTGAGAATTACAAAAACATCAGCAATATCCATTGGCATGGGGTCAGTTGGCACATCTGCCACCCCAATTCTACTAATTATATGATCAACTTCAGGAAACTGATCTTTGACGATTTTTTCAATTCTAGTGGTCGTTTCTATCGTCTCTGTTAAAGAACTGCCTGGTTTTAGAATAGCATGAAAAGCAATATCCCCTTCATCTAATTGAGGAATAAATTCACCTCCCATTCGTGTAAATGTATAGGTGGCAAGACTCAGTAATATTACACTCCCAAGTACAACCCATTTCCCAACTTTTAATGTGCGACTCAGGGCTTTGCCATAAATCTTTTCAAGCCAAGAAACAAGTCTGTCTCCCCATGATTTTCTCTCTTTTTTACCTGCCTTCAAGAATAGGGCCGACATCATTGGTACATAAGTCAAGCACAATATCATTACCCCAACCATGGCAAACATAAATGTAAGCGCCATAGGTTGAAACATTTTACCTTCAACACCCTGCAATGCAAGAATTGGAATAAATACAATTAATATTATCAACTGACCAAAGAAGGCTGAATTCATCATTTTACTTGAAGATTCGTAGGCCACTTTATCCCTATCTTCTTGATTCATTTTTTGCTTAGTCAATAATTTACCATGCAGCACAAATACAGTGGCTTCAACAATAATTACTGCACCATCTATGATAATACCAAAATCAATTGCTCCTAAACTCATCAAGTTTGCCCATACTCCAAAAAAGTACATCATGATAAAGGCAAACAGTAAGGAAAGTGGAATGGTAGAAGCTACAATTAAGCCGCCTCTCCAATTGCCTAATAAGAAAACCAAGACAAAGATTACAATCAATGCACCTTCTAATAAATTCTGAGTTACCGTGCCTGTAGTTTTTGCGATCAATGTACTTCTATCAAGAAATGGAACAATTTTAACACCTTGTGGAAGTGATTTTTGAATATCAACTACTCTTGTTTTTACCGATTCAATTACATCATTCGAGTTCGCTCCTTTCAACATTAGAATCATACCTCCAACGGCTTCGCCTTTTCCATCCATTGTTAGCGCACCATATTTTACTGCTTTTCCAAACTGTACAGTACCAACATCTTTAATGGTGATAGGTATTCCGTTCACATTTTTGATGACAATATTTTCTATATCACTTATGCTACGCGCTAAACCTTCACCTCTAATAAAATTGGCGTAATGGTCTTTTTCAATATAAGCTCCTCCTGAATTTTGATTGTTATTTTCAAGCGCTACAAATACTTCAGAGATGGAAATATCCATTGAACGCAATTGATCGGGATCAACTGCGACTTCATATTGTTTAACGTCTCCACCAAATGCATTTACTTCAACGACTCCAGGCACCATTGCCATTTGTCTTCTGACAATCCAGTCTTGCATTGTCCTTAAGTCTGAAGAAGAATATACATCTCTAAATTCATCATCTACCTCTAAGGTGTATTGATAAATTTCTCCAAGTCCGGTTGATATAGGTCCCATCTCTGGAACACCAAAACCCGCTGGTATTTCTTGCTGAACTTCAATTAGCTTTTCAGAAACCAATTGTCTAGGCAAATAAGTGCCCATTTCATCCTCAAATACTATGGTCACTACTGATAGCCCAAATCTAGAGACTGACCTGATCTCTGTTACACCTGGCAGATTAGCCATTGATAACTCTACCGGATAGGTTACGAATTGTTCAATGTCTTCTGTTCCCAAATTGGGTGACTGGGTGATTACTTGTACCTGATTATTTGTGATGTCGGGTACGGCATCTAAGGGCACTCTTGAAATGCTCCAAATTCCACCGACTGCTATAGCTAAGGTAAGCAAGCCAATAATTAGCTTATTGCCAATGGAAAATTTTATAATACGATTTATCATTATCTTATTTTATTCTTGAATAAAAAGAAATTGATTGCTTGAATAAACAATCAAAGCGCAGCTATCCTATGAGCTACATAAATGCCAAATTGGCTTAACAAGAATAAAAGGGAGGGCCTCTTAAAGGCGAATCTTCAAAATGAAGAAAACTGTAATCAACATGCGGAGGTGCATTTGATTTAATTGAAGTCTTAACAAGAATCAACTCAAAAGAAATCGGTAACTGACTTTCGTTTACTACCTCTTTTTGATTATCATCTTTTACTTTAGACCAAGCTTTTTGAATATTTAAATTATCGGTTTGAATAAAGTGCGGTGCATGGCAACCAGAACCATGATGCTCAACATCACTTAATAAACAAACTAATAGGTCAACCCAATTTTCGTCAAAATGATCTCCGTGGCTTACGTGATCATGATCATGCTCGTTTGCCTCATCAGAACTGTGTTCATGATGTTCATGTGCGTGCGTATTATCAATAGCAACATGATTATCACAACTTGTTTGACAGTGGGGAGTTAAAGCATGCCCAAAGCCCAACAAATATGTTGAGAGAAATAAAACTGATATGACTGTTTTTAACACTTTCACTTAAACAAATATAGGAAAAAATAATTTGGGTAAATTACCTTTTTCGTTTTGTTCTACATCAAACATTAATAATGGAGAAGCCCAACACCAGAGGGGTTGGGCTTCTTTTTGTGACCTCGACAGG
>CBFHVI010000040.1:0-14692 GCA_965658995.1 Flavobacteriales bacterium
TTATGCCCGCACAGATAAATTATTTGTGAAACGATACGAAGAGGAAACTAATCTACGATGTCAGTTCATGGTGGATGTTTCCTCTTCCATGCATTTTCCTAAAGACGATTCCAAACTCAATAAATTGGAATTTTCGGCAATGGCTATTGCTAGCTTAATCGAATTATTAAAAAAACAAAGAGATGCAGTTGGCTTGTCTCTGTTTTCTAATGAATTTAAACTCGAAACACCAGCTAAAACGAACCAAGCACACCAGCGTTACATCTATTCGGAGCTAGAAAAAATGCTAAACAAAGAGCACCAACTTGAAGGAGAACCCACCAAAATTGTGGAAGCTATTCACCATTTTGCCGAAAAAATCCATAAGCGTTCCTTGGTTTTTATTTTTACCGATATGCTAGATGGTGAATTAATGAATAATGAAGAAGCTTTTTCTGCTCTTCAACATTTGCGACACAAAAAACACGAAGTCGTATTATTTCATGTGATGGATAAAGCCAAGGAGCTGGAACTGAACTATGAAAATAGGCCAACCGTATTTGTAGATATGGAAAATGGCGAAGAAGTGCGCCTGAATCCAAGTCAAATAAGAGATGAGTACAAAGCCAAGCTCTCTTCCTATCAATCTACTCTCAAACTGAAATGTGGACAATACCAAATTGACTATGTCCTAACTAATATTGAGGAAGGAGTGTATCCTGTTCTGCTTCAATACCTCATAAAAAGAAGTAAACTGACATAAGTCATAAATGAAATATAAGCTCGAAATCCGAGCGGTGGATATAATTTCATACCTTTGTTCCATATTATTCTTTTAACCCTTAAAAACTCGTATAGAATGCAACTGTACAATACATTAAGCTCAAAAGAAAGAGAGGCACTTATTGAACAAGCCGGAAAAGACCGCCTGACTATCTCTTTCTACAAGTACCACAAAATTGGTAACCCAGAAATATTTCGAAATTATTTGTTCCTCCTTTGGGATCAACAAGAAGTTCTGGGAAGAATTTATGTGGCAAACGAAGGAATAAATGCCCAACTTTCTGTTCCTGCCGAAAATTTCAATGTATTTAAAACAAAACTGGATGAAATCTCATTCCTAGAAAACGTAAGGCTAAACATTGCGATAGAGCATTACAACAAGTCTTTTTTGAAACTGAAAGTAAAAGTAAGGGATAAGATTGTAGCCGATGGATTGAATGACGACACTTTTGATGTGACAGACATTGGAACACATGTGAAAGCACAGCAATTTAATGAACTTATTGAAGACCCCAATACTGTTTTGGTGGATATGAGAAATCATTATGAAAGTGAAATAGGACATTTTAAAAATGCCGTAACACCCGATGTAGATACTTTTAGAGATTCATTGGACTTGATAGAAGATCAACTCAAAGACCACAAAGAAGATAAAAACCTAGTGATGTATTGCACCGGTGGAATTCGTTGCGAAAAAGCTTCGGCATATTACAAGCATAAAGGTTTTAAAAAGGTGTTCCAGATGGAAGGTGGAATCATCAACTATTTCAGACAAGTGAACGAGGAAGGACTTGAGAACAAGTTTCTTGGGAAAAATTTTGTGTTTGATGAACGAAGAGCTGAACGAATTTCTGACGATGTGATTTCACATTGTCACCAATGTGGTGAGCCATGTGATGTACACGTAAATTGTTTAAATCAAGGCTGTCACTTGCTATTTATCCAATGTAGCTCTTGTTCCGAAAAAATGAATACTTGTTGTTCGGATGAATGCAAAGAGGTTATTGCATTGCCCGAAGAAGAACAAAAAGCACTGAGAAAAGGAAAGTCGGCTGGCAACAAAATTTTTAAGAAAGGAAGGTCTGAGGTATTGAAATTCAAGAGGTAACCATACTTCTAATTTCATCTCACCCTCTACTTTTGGGTCTCCCTAGTTTGTATGATTTTCTGCTTGCCGGCACTCGTTATTCTATTGCTAAACAAACGCTCCTCGCATTTGTGGATTCTACCTAAGACAAGGAGAAGATGGTATTTCACAACCATTTTATACTGTGCTAGTTTTGCTATTCCGGATTATTTCGGGATAGGCTCTGCACTTTTCATCATGCTTTTACGTTAGCTTTTGTTGTTGGCTCTGTTACGTTAGCGTTGTTCCGTAGGATTGCAAATCCAGCGGAGCCCCCGTCTTAAGGCTTTTCAGATGCTGCGGAGCGGGTAATCGCCACGGAAATTACTTTTTTTCAGGGTCTAGAGCTAATCAACTACCAATTCTTGTATCCAATTAACTGAAGTGAGTGGTATTAGACTCTTAGTAAATCTCCTTATCTTTTTCACTTCCTTGTTATCCGAATGCATAATCCTCACTAGGAGAAACTTGGCTTTCATGCCTATTCTGCATCATCATCCCAAAGGGGTAGTAATCAGAGTTAGTAACCTCATTAGGAGGAGAATAGAATCGAATAGTCATACCTCAATATACAAAAAAAGAGCTTTCATACTGAAAGCTCTTCATTAATTACTACCTCTTAATGAGAATGTTCTCCTTCTTTTAGCGGAACATCTTGTGGTACAAAATCTTCTTCGTGATCTGGATTACTGTAATCGTAAGGCCATCTGTGAACTACAGGCAAAGCTCCTGGCCAGTTACCGTGAATTGGTTTCACAGGAGTTGTCCATTCTAGTGTGTTGGATCTCCATGGGTTTTGAGTAGTTACTCTTCCGTGGTACATGCTGTGGAAAAAATTGTAGAAGAATATCAACTGGGCTATTCCCCCGATAATTGCAAAAATAGTTATTACTTCGTTCAAATCTTGCATGTGATCCAAGAAAGCAAATTCTGTATTGGAGTAATATCTTCTTGGTGCTCCTGCTAATCCTACGAAGTGCATTGGGAAGAAAACACCATAACCTGAAACCAAAGTCAACCAAAAGTGAGCATAACCTAGTTTCTTGTTCATTAATCTTCCGTACATTTTTGGGAACCAGTGATACACCCCTGCAAACATTCCAAAAATTGCCGACAATCCCATTACAATATGGAAGTGTGCCACCACGAAATATGTATCATGAACTGGAATATCAAGAGTAGCATCCGCAAGGATAATTCCTGTGAGTCCTCCCGTAATAAACGTAGATACCAATCCTATTGAGAATAACATCGCTGGCGTGTAGTGGATGTTTCCTTTCCACAAAGTTGTAATGTAGTTAAAAGCTTTTACCGCAGAAGGAATTGCAATCAACAATGTTGTAAATACAAAGATTCCTCCAATAAATGGGTTCATTCCAGTAATGAACATGTGGTGTCCCCAAACGATAAAGGATAGGAAACCAATGGCCAAGATCGAACCAATCATCGCTCTGTAACCAAAAATCGGTTTTCTTGCGTTGGTTGAAACAATTTCTGAGGTTATTCCTAGTGCAGGAAGCAATACGATGTATACTTCTGGGTGACCTAAGAACCAAAATAAATGTTGGTACAAGATTGGAGAACCTCCTGATGCATCTAATGCTTCTCCACCGATAAAAATATCTGACAAGTAGAAACTCGTTCCAAAAGACTTATCCATCAATAGTAACAATACTGCTGACACCAATACTGGGAAAGAAAGAACTCCCAAGATAGCGGTTACAAAGAATGCCCAAATCGTAAGTGGCAACCTTGTCATTTTCATTCCTATGGTTCTTAAGTTTAGAATCGTAACAATATAGTTCAACGCTCCTAATAAGGAAGATGCAATGAATAATGTCATGGATAACAACCACAAAGTCATTCCTGTACCAGAACCTGGTATCGCCTTCTCCAAAATACTTAACGGAGGATACACCGTCCATCCAGCAGAGGCAGGACCACTTTCTACCATCAACGAATATATCATGATAACACTAGAAAGGAAAAACAACCAGAACGACAACATGTTTAGCAATCCTGATGCCATATCTCTTGCTCCTATCTGTAGGGGAATAAGTAAGTTACTGAACGTTCCACTTAATCCTCCTGTTAATACAAAAAATACCATAATAGTACCATGAATAGTTACAATGGCTAAATATCTGTCTGGTTTTAGTAACCCATCTTCACTCAAATAACTATCTCCCAAAAAGAACTTCATTGCTTCGAATTGTTCGTTGGGCCAAGCTATTTGCAACCTAAATAGTACCGATAAGATTACCGCAACAATTCCCATTACCATAGCAGTAATTAGAAACTGCTTAGAAATCATCTTATGATCTTGACTAAAAATATACTTCGTGATAAAACTTTCGTGGTGGTGGTGACCTTCTTCGTGTGTATGTGCTCCCATTTCTTTTTTATAAATCTATTATAGTATAAATCTTCTTATTAACTTATTGTACTTGTGCTACAGCCGTTGAATCCATAATCGTTTCCACAACTCTTTCTTCGGTATTCTCTTCTTCTTTTGCAGGTTCTTCTAAACCAACTAGAATTGGAAAAGTCTTCGATTTCTTTTGTTCTGCATACCAAGTATCAAATTCTTCTTGTGTATCTACTACCACAATGTTCATTTGCATGTTATAGTGAGAAGAACCACAAATTTTGTTACATAAAAGAACATAGTTAAACTCTACTTCTTCTTTTCCTTGTGCAACTCTTTTTTCATTTGTCTTTTCGTACTGAGCTATTACTTCAGGCATTTTTCTCATCTCCGCAGTACTGATAGTTGGCTTAAATGTAAACCTCGTTTCCATCCCGGGAACACAGTTCATTTGAGCTCTAAAATGAGGAAACAAGGCTGAATGGATTACGTCTCTTGATCTAAATTTGAACTCATAATCTTTTCCCTTCACTAAGTAAAGTTCTTTCACAATTACATCATCGTTTGCCGCTAAGTCAGTTTCTGGAGTTTGAACTCTTCTTAGTGGTTCCAATCTGATTATTTGTCTTTTCAGTCTTTCCACTTTCTCCAACATTTCCTCAAGCTTGTCGTCAGGAGTCAACTCTCCTTCTTCCCTTATTTGCTTTTCTATTTTTTCAATTTCTTCTTTCCAAAAATTCTCTTTGGTATCAATCAAAGCAGAGGTTACTACCCCTAAAGGGTTATTAGTTTCGATTACTTTAAAATCAGAGTTACCTAAAGTATTGTCTTCGCCCGCATATCTGGCATTCCATCCAAATTGTTGCGCGTAAATTTCTATAACTTCGGCATTCTCAACTGGCGTAGTTATCTTATTCCAAACCAACAATCCACCAATGATAATACCGGCTAATGTAACTGCAGGTATGATTGTCCATACCAACTCCAGTTTTGTAGAGTGAGCAAAAAAGACTGCTTTTCTTCCTTTTTTCTTTTGGTATTTGATTGCAAAAACGAACAATAAGGTCTGTGTTAGGTAAAACACCGTAAGTAGGATAATCCAGTTGGCATCATACAAGAAATCAATGTCATTTCCGTGCTCTGAGGCAGAAACTCCTAATCCCGGTCTTGGACCATAGTGAAAAAACATCCAAGTAGAAGAAATCATCAAAGTGAGGTAAAACACCAATAACATTCCTGCATTGAACTTTGTTTCACCCAAAGTTACATTTGCCTCATCTTTGTTTCTCAGTTTTGATGAGAGTTCGTAAACTTTCATCAATTGAGCTAATGCAACGATGACTAATACTATTACTAAAACAATTAAAAATTTCATTTCCTATTTTTATTTAATCTTCTTTAAACTATCTCTTTTGTAAAATTATTCTATTAAGTATGGTGGTGCAAGTTTTCGTCCAAATAAGGGTGATTTTTTACCAACATTGGTGCTTTCGACAGAGTTCTCAATACTGTGAAAATAAACAGTCCTAAAAACGTTACGAACATTCCTACTTCTAAGAAACCGATTGTCCAGTGATCAAAAACTGATCCAGGCATTACTAAAATAAATACATCTACCCAGTGGAAGATAAATAAGATACTTCCGATGATGATGATAGTGTTTTTACTTCGTTTTGCTTCTCGCGACATCAGTAGTATAATTGGTATCACAAAGTTTACCGCAACTGTTGTCCAAAGAATCCATTTGTAATCACCAAATCTATCTAAGTAATACGTTACTTCTTCTGGAATGTTTGCATACCAAATCAACATAAATTGTGAGAAGAACAGGTAAGTCCACAAGAAACTGATGGCAAACATCCATTTTCCCATATCGTGAATGTGTGATTCATTGATAAAATCTAGGTATCCTAATCCTTTCAACCAAAAGGTCAACAACAGGATGAAGATAGTAGCCGATAACCAAATACCAGAGAACACGTACCATCCATACAATGTACTAAACCAGTGAGTATCAATACTCATTACCCATTGCCACGACATGGCAGAAGATAGGTAACCAAACAATACGAGGAACAAGGCTCCCTTTGCAAAGTTTTTCATGTGAATTTTAGTTCCTCCTTCTAAATCCTCTTGTAAAGATCTTTTTCTGAATCCACGAGCAAATAATAAGAATACTGCAAAATACACTGCGTTCATCAACCAAAAGAACCACTGCGACAAGAAAGGTTTTTTGTTCGCAATAATGATATCGAAATGTGAGCTTTCTGGGTTGTGAACCTCAGGATCCATCCAGTGGTAGATGTGATTCCAGTGCATAGAGGCACCTACAAATACTATCAGTAAGAAGATAGCTCCAATTGGCAACCAACCTATTATCGCTTCTAGTATTCTTTTGTAAACTACACCCCATCCAGATTCTGTCGCATATTGCAATGCAATAAAAAATAGAGCGCCCAATCCAATTCCGAAGAAAAAGAATCCATTTACCAATAAGTTGGACCACGTTCTTGCGTGTCCTTTATCTGCGAAAGAACCTTCTTCATGAAGAATGTGTTCTAACGTTTCCATCGGAGTATGGTGAACTCCACCATGAGCTCCATGAGCAGATTCAACAGAGTGAGAACCTTCGTGGTTCTTTCCATGAGACTCCTCGTGTCCTTCTGAGTTACCGTGGTCTCCTCCTGACTCCAACGCATAAGGAGTCAATAACATTTTAAATTCAAACTCATCGTGGTGAGCAGTATGAGCTTCTTCACCATGTCCTTCAGTTAAATCAGCAAAATCTACTGAAATGTTCGCTTCTGTTGCTGCAGCTTTCACATTGGCAACAAAATCGTCTTTTGTAAAAGGTAACTCTTTGTAATATTCGACTAACAATCCCTCTTTTCCTTCATGAGTTGAGTGAATTTCAGTGTATAAATGATTCTTTTCTCCAAGAAAACCGACCACAAACATCGCCAAACCTGCGGCAATAAGGATGAATAAGTTTCTTTTTATTTTACTTGTAAATTGAAAATTCATAGTTCTAATTTTCTACAATTTATGGTTAATTATGTTGTGCCGTTTGTGCGATAGCAACTACTGTATCAGTAACTACAGGAATTGATTGAGATGCTTCTCCGCAAGGTCCTTCTATTACTTCTGCTCCTTTCATAGCATTGATATAGTTGATTACTTGCCATCTTTCTTTTTGGTTCAATTGTGATGCGTGAGCTCCCATTACCCCTTTTCCATAGGTAATTGAGTAAAACATTTGTCCATCAGGTCTTTCGAATGCATTTGCTGGAGGGTTTATCGCATCATGGTTAGATACTTTCCCGTCTCCTGCACCTTTCTCACCGTGACAGTGATCACAAAATCTATCATACAATTCTTTTCCCTTTTCTGAATTACATTTTGTTAAGGGTAGTGGATTCACATCCGCAATGGACGCTTCGTAATCTGCATCGCTGTACTCAAGGCTTGACAATCCGTGGGTCGTAACCATGGCACCTGAAGGCAGTCTTTTGTAAGGAAGTTCGTAAGCTGCACTCACTTCTGTTCCTTTAAATGGGATTGTTCCCAGCGGTGGAACTTTGGCAGATGGAGTATTTTTGATAGAATCATTGGATTTCCAAGTTCTTACTTCACCATAATCCACGTAGGTTTCTTGTGCTGGAGATCGATACATATCAGGCATGTATTCGTAACCAGCGGAGTTTTCGTCTTTTACACAAGCAGTAAGCATTGAAGCGATAGCGAGGCCTGCTGTGATTTTATGTAATGTTTTGATAGTCATCATATTTTTAAAGCTATTAGACAATTTATTTATACAGTCTTTTCGTCTAACTCAACAATAGAAGTTGATTTAACCAAAGCTTGTAATTCGTCAGCACTGTACTTCGTATTCTCAGAAGTTCTTATCTCCATTACAAACATATCATCTGTAGTTCTTGGGTCAGGGTTTGACGCTGGCATACCTGGCAGAGTTTTGTTTCTCAACAAATAAGTAATTGCCATACCGTGCGCAGCACACAACACTGTGAACTCAAAAGTAATGGGAATAAATGCTGGTAAGTTTTCTAAGTAGGAAAAACTCGGTTTTCCTCCAATATTCATCATCCAATCATCAATCATAAAATATTTCATTCCCAACGTAGCCAACATAAGTCCAGTTAGTCCGTAAAGAAAAGAAGCGATTCCTAATCGAGTGTGACGCACACCAATTACATCATCAATCCCGTGAATAGGCATTGGTGAAAATACTTCGTTTACATGAATTCCTTTTGAAACGAGCATTCTAGCTCCATCTAATAGTGCATCATCGTCATCGTACATTGCATATATAATTTTATCTGCCATGTTCTATAGTTATTTAGTCATTAATTCTGTTGCCTGAGCAGCCCAATTGTCTCTTTCTGCTCTCCCTGGGAATGATTTTGTTAAAGAATCTAACAAGTTGTATTCTTCGCTAGTCATTTTACTCACTTGCTCAAACTTATAAATTCCAATCGAATTCAAGGTCTTTTCTAGCACTGGTCCTACTCCACTGATTTGCTTCAAATCATCTGCTTCTGAAGCGTCAGCTGTTCCAATTCTATCTAACAAGGTAGATTTATTTTGTGCCAATACCTCTTCCGAAAGTTCCACTGTTGATTCTTCATGTTGAGTGTTTTCAACCACCTCTTCATGAGTTTCGTGATGAGCATGACCATGCGAACCATCTGGTCCGTAATAACCTTCTCCTGCTCCAAATCCTTCTTTGTAGTTTTCTCCAGAAGACTTCAAAATTGTTTTTACTTCACTAATTGCGAGTACTGGGAAATATCTTGCATACAATAAATATAGAACTGAAAAGATTCCGATTGTTCCAACAAACACACCTACATCTACCCAAGTTGGATAAAAATATGCCCAAGAAGCTGGCATGTGTCCTCTATACAGAGAAGTAACAATAATTACAAATCGCTCGAACCACATTCCAATATTTACGATGATCGAAAGAATGAAAGTAAACGTAAGGTTTCTTCTCCATTTCTTCACCCACATCAATTGTGGAGAAATAACGTTACACGTCATCATCACCCAGTAAGCCCATGCCATTGGTCCTGTTGCTCTGTTCAAGAATGCATAAGATTCGTATTCTACACCAGAGTACCAAGCCATAAACAACTCAGTAAGGTAAGCTACACCCACAATAGAACCTGTTACCATGATTACAATATTCATGTATTCGATGTGTTTGGTGTGTATGTATGCCTCAAGACGCATTACTTTTCGTACAATAAGCATCAACGTCTGTACCATCGCAAATCCTGAGAATACCGCTCCTGCTACGAAATAAGGTGGAAAAATGGTGGTATGCCATCCTGGAATTACCGAGGTAGCAAAGTCAAACGATACTATAGAGTGTACAGAGAATACCAACGGTGTTGCAATCCCTGCAAGTACTAAAGATACAATTTCAAATCTATTCCAGTGCTTTGCTCTTCCAGACCATCCAAAACTCAAAATTCCATAGATTTTTTTTGTCAATGGTTTGGTCATTCTGTCTCTGATAGTAGCAAAATCAGGAATCAAACCAATGTACCAAAACACGAGTGATACCGAAAAGTAAGTAGAAATCGCAAATACATCCCAAAGAAGTGGTGAGTTAAAGTTTACCCACAACGAACCAAACTGGTTTGGCAGAGGTAATACCCAGTAAGACACCCAAATTCTTCCCATGTGAATACCAGGAAAAATGGCTGCCATGATTACGGCAAAAATAGTCATTGCCTCAGCAGAACGGTTTACTGCCATTCTCCATTTTTGACGGAATAGCAAGAGTACAGCCGAAATCAATGTTCCTGCGTGGCCTATTCCAACCCACCATACAAAGTTGGTGATATCCCATGCCCAATCTACGGCATTATTCAATCCCCAAGTTCCAATACCTTCGCCTATTAGGTACAAGATACAACCTACTCCGTAAAGAGCGATAACTGTGGCAATGGTGATAAGAATGTACCATCCTCTTGGTGCTTGGTTTTCGATAGGACGACAAACATCATCTGTAATCTGTTTGAAGGTTTTGTCTCCTAAAATTAACGGTTCCCTTATTGCTGATTCTTTATGCATTCGTAAGATTTTTTAATTCTTTGCTGACTATTTAATTATGCTTCGTTTGTGTTTCTCACCTTTACTTGGTAGTAAATATTTGGTTGTGTACCAATTTCTTCCAAGATGTGGTAAGCTCTGGTTCCTTCAGATTTTTGTCTTACGACAGAACCTTTATTCTCGTGAGATTTTTTGTCATTCAAATCTCCAAATGTAATAGCATCTGTAGGACACGAAGACGAACAAGCCGTTTGTATTTCTCCATCAACTACAGTTCTTCCTTCTTTCTTAGCTTCTAGCTTTCCTGATTGTATTTGCTGTACACACATACTACATTTTTCCATTACCCCTCTCGAACGAACTGTTACATCTGGATTCAATACCATTCTTCCCATATCAAACTGTGATGGGTTGAAATGCTGGAATCTAGAGTTTGTTGGGTAGTTAAACCAGTTAAATCGTCTTACTTTGTAAGGACAGTTGTTTGCACAATATCTTGTTCCAATACATCTGTTGTAAGTCATTTGGTTCAATCCTTCGTTACTGTGAGTAGTTGCAGCCACCGGACACACTGTTTCACATGGAGCGTGATTACAGTGCTGGCACATCATTGGAATGTGCACTACTGATGGGTTTTCTTCCGGTATTTCTAGCTTAGCATAGCTAAATTCTTTGGTATTGTTGGCTAACGCATCTGCTCTTACCTCATCCTCTGCTGAAGAGAAGTATCTATCTAGTCTCAACCAGTGCATGTCTCTTCCTCTTCTGATTTCGTCTTTCCCTACAACTGGTACGTTGTTCTCAGTGTGACAAGCTACGATACAAGATCCACACCCGATACATGAACTCAAATCAATTGACATTCCCCATCTGTGACCTACGTTTTCTACTGGGTGAGAATCCCATAAATCGAACTCAGAAATATCTTTCTTTACCGTTCTCCCTTTTTCGTGTGTAGATAATTGGTGTGCTGGATTAAATTCGTCTTTGTCTCCTGCTTTGTATACTCCAAAAGAAGTTTCTCTTACGATAGAGGTTCTTCCCATGAATGTATGGTGAGTTTGAGTACAAGCCAATGGATATTCTTGATCCAACTTCGTCAATTTTGCCGATGCCGAGAACATCAATTCACCTTCTACAAACTGAGTCAAACTAAACGCATTCCCTCCAATCAACTGCTTCTTTCCGTCTTTTATAATGTGCGTTCCGTATTCTTGTGTTTGATACGCTGAGTCACCAATATTTTCTTGATTTGCACCCCTTCCATATCCAAGAGCAATCCCTACAGTTCCAGACTTTTGACCTGGTAGGACAAAAACTGGTAATTCTAGAGCTGCACCGTTTACTTCAATTTTGACTACAGTAGCAGGGCTTTTTTCTCCTAATAAAATATTACATCCCAATTTCTCTGCATCAGCACGAGACATAGTCATGTAGTTATCCCACGTAACTTTTGTAATTGGGTCTGGTAATTCTTGTAACCATGGGTTTGCCGCTTGTTGTCCGTCTCCAATCCCATTTTTTTGATACATTATTACTTCAAAATCTCCTGTTGCTTTCGCTCTTTTTGCAATGTGCAATCCAGCCACGGATAAATCTCCAGCAAATGCTGCAGTTTCGATAGGCGCTGATGCCACATCCATTGATCCATTGTGAACTAATAAATTCCAGTCTCCAGTAAATCTAGATTTTATGTAATCGTACATGACTCTTGATTCCTTTCCGGCTCTGTTTGCTTTTCCCGCAAACACCAAGAAAGACTCTTGAGCCTGAGCTGTATCATATAAAGGTCGTATCGCAGGCTGAGCTACCGCATAATGTGAGGCAGTTGGTGCGAAATCGTTCCATGATTCTAAGTAATGATTGTCTGGGCATACGAATTGGCAATTTGATGCCGTTTCATCTGCGAATTGAGAAAAAGACACCGAAAGTGATAATTTCTTCAGACCTTCTGCAAACTTAGTCCCGTTTGGCAGTGAATAAACTGGGTTTACTCCATACACAAATAGTGCATCAATCGAACCACCCTCTACTTCTTTTACTAACTGTTCTACTTCTGCATCATTTCCTTTAGCCAAAGAGGTTGGGTTAGACAAATCGATGGTAGATCCATAACTCGCCAAGGCATCATTTACAGCATTGATAACCATTTGTGTTCCTGAACAGTTACTTCCACCAACAACGAGCGCGTTCCCTTTATTCGCTTTTAATTCTTGTGCCGCTACTTTTGTTCTATCCAAAATCTCTTGTGGCACAGTTACTCCTGCTACATTGGATCCTGTAATGTGCTTGTACAAAGCTGCAGCTACCAATCCCTCCTCCGAAGGTTTGATTGGAATTCTTACATCTGCATTTGAACCAGTAGAGGACATCACAGATTCGAATTGAAAGTGTCTCGACATCCAGTCGTTATCTGGATTTCTGTTTGATAAATAATCCGGTAAATAATCAGTTGACAATAGCCAATTGGTTAAGAAATCAGCTGAGATACTAACGATTACTTTCGCTTTGTCAAAGTTATAAGTTGGCACAACAGCATTTCCAAAGCTAAGCTCGTTAGCCTTTGTAATTCCTGAATATGAAATTGGATCATACGTCACCACTTTAGCGTCTGCTCCTTCCATAGATGCAACAAACTCATTGAGAATAGCATCGGTTGAAGGACTAAGCGTTGTGTTTGTCATTACTCTTACCTTTCCTCCTTTTGCCTTAATTTCTTCTAGTTGATTTTTAATCGAGTTGTCCACTGTACTCCAAGTCGCTTTTTTTCCAGCTGCCATTGGCATTTGAAGCCTAGCACCATTGTACAAAGAAAGAACCGAACCAATAATTCTAGGAGTAGTTGCTCCTTTGTTGATACCAAAACTTTTGTTTCCTTTGATGAAGATTGGTCGACCTTCTCTAGTTTTTACCAAGATACTTGCGTAATCATTTCCATCCCAATAGGTGGAAGAATACCAGTTGGCAACCCCAGGAGTTATATCTTCAGGCTTATTTACATAAGGAATTGATTTTACTACTGGTGATTCACAAGCCGCCAGAGTTGCTGCTGCAACACTGAAACCCATAAACTTCAAGAAATCTCTTCGATTTGTAGAACTTTCTGCTAAATTTTCGTCAGCTAAAAACTCTTGAACCGGAAGCTCTTGAGGAAATTCACTTTTACTTTGTTCGATAAAAGAAGCAGTTTGTTCTTTTTCTTCTATCCCTTTCCAATATGTTTTGACTTTACTCATAAATCAACTAAACTAATTTGTTTTTTTAATAATGACATTTTGAACATTCCCATCCTCCAAGCTCTTTCACTTTCACTTTTCCATCTTCCATTACACTTTTGTATAATTCTTTGTCAGACTTCAATCTTTCGTGAATGTCATCGTAATATTTGCTATCTGCCGTAGAAACTTCGGCAGTATTGTGACACTCGATACACCATCCCATTGTGAGCAATGGTTTAGATAACTTGATTATTTTTTTACCCTCCAATTGAAGATTGTTGATCGTTTCAGTACCTGAAACCTTCCCGGTTTTATAGGTTTTAACATCTCCGTGGCAGTTTTCACATTCTATTTTTCCAACAGTTACGTGCTGAGCATGATTAAAATATACATGATCAGGCATATTATGCACTTTCACCCATTTCACTGGTTCAGTCTTTCCTGTGTATTCTCTTTTGTCTACATCGTATCCTGCTGCTGCATGAATTTTAGCAATTTCTCTCGTTCCTTTCTCATCGGTTCCTTCTTGAATTCCTTTGTGACAGTTCATACATACATTCACTGTTGGTATTCCTGCAGATTTACTCTTTGAAGCAGAATTGTGACAATATTGACAGTCTATTTCATTTGTTCCGGCATGGATAGAGTGATTAAACTCAATTGGTTGTTCTGGGTTGTAATTTTCGGGAACCAACCCTACTTTATACAATTCTTCCGCTCCGTAATAAGCAAGAGTACAGGTCAAAACAAAACCTAGAACACTCACTAGCTTCAAGTTTTTACCCATCCAACCTTTCACTTCTTTCGCTACCGACTCTTCCTCTTCATCAATCTCTTCGCCTTCATTTCTCTCTCTTACTGCATAGTACAATTGCTTTCTTACTCCCCACAAAGCAACGATCAACATAGAAAGAATACCTCCTATTATCAACCACATCAACCAAGTGTTATTGGATTCAGTGGCAGGACCTACAGGTACATCAGCAGTGGCAGTTACCGCTACAGGCGCAGTCCATTCGTCCACATATTTTAATATCGCATCAATTTCTTCGTTATTCACCGCCTGACCTGGCATTCCTCCTACCATATAATTGATAGCAAGTGCGGATTTTACCCCTGCATCGTATTGTGCTTGTG
>CBFHVI010000041.1:0-12896 GCA_965658995.1 Flavobacteriales bacterium
AGTAAGTAATCAATGATACTATCTACTCGACCCATGGTGGCATCCAATAATGAATCAGTGGTGAGTGAATCCATCGAATTGTTCCATGTATCGAGCATGTCATTTCCTCCAATACTCAAATTCACAACTTCTATTGTCGGATTGGAGATGATGGCCGATTGCACGGCTGCTTTTCCGGCTGGAGATAAAAAATCTGCTGTAACAGCTCCGTTAATAGATAGGTCTGTCGTATTGCTGAACATTCCTATGTTTGTGTAGCCAAAGCGGTCGAGGTTTTTTAAAAAAGAACCAAATCCCACAGGAAAGTTTGACCAACTATCGCCAATCATGAGTATGCGATTTGTAACTGTATCGCAAGATGTTTGGGCGTTAGACTGATAAAAACTGAGACAGAATATAAAAAATAGAATCCTCTTCATGGTAGTTCATTTAGTGTTAGATAGTGGGTTAAAGATAAATAATCCGAATAAATCTGCATGTTTTTTTATTTGATTCGATAAAAAGTCAGAATTTACAGTCATTTTCGGTAAATTCAATTTTAAAATTTTATTCCATGAAGAAGTTAGGACTAATTGTTTTCGTTGCCGCATTTCTATTTTTTGTTCTCTCTCTTTCTATGGGGAAATATAGTATCTCTCAAGATTCTGTGATCCGGAGTTTCCCCAACAGAAGTGAATTAATCCTCTCAACGGACACATACAAAACATTAAACGGAAAGGAATTCGGCAACCAGTTTGTTTTTGTATCGGAGCTAAAGAAAATGCTCAATGAGTCAAATGCACAAGTCTTGGCGGATAAAGGTATTACCGAACAAGATATTTCGAACTTGGTGTACCATGCCAACTTTGACGGTAACCTTCGGTTTAGCCAAGAGGTAATTGACTTAGCTTTTCCAGAACCAACCCCATTCGATTCGGCCAAAAATAAAATGATAGCAAACAATTTGAACTGGTTATTTGGTCGCGAAATTAAGGACAACAAAGAACTCTCAACTTTACTCATAGAAAAACAAAAGGACATTAATAATTCTATTTTGGCAAGTAATGGATTTGAGCCCAGTAAGTTTGGCGAGTACTTGTTTCCGTTGACAAAAAATGCCACTAGCGGATTAGTCTCTTCCTACCCATGGAGGTTCTTTTTCTTTTCTTTGATTCTTGCCTCTCTGGGTGTTTTGGTGCATGTGCTACCCGATTTGAAAAAATATCCAGGAATAAAAAATAATGGAATTTATAAAAACAGCGCCACCAACAGAGGATGGATTGGATTCATTGTTGGTTCATTTTTAATTACGTTTTACATCATACTCTATTGGTTTCCCTATTACATTACTACTTGGATTGTGATGGTAGAACCATTGAAAAAAGCGTTAAGTGGTGGCGAGGCATCTCAATGGTTTTTGTATGGATTAATGTATACGTTGGCAATGCTCGTAATGGGTGTCCGTATGCTTATCAAATATCGACATAATAAATATCAAATTTTTCGTACAATCTCGGTGATGTTTTTTCAATTGGGGTTTGCTTTTTTGATTCCCGAAATACTTGTAAAATTAAATCAGCCTGAATTTAATTTTGCAAATATGTGGCCTTTGGATTATGATTTCTTTTTCGAATGGAATTTGGAAAAGTTGCTAAATAGCGGTGGTTTAGGCTTATTTATGCTGGTGTGGGGAATTGCGTTGTTTGCAATTGGTGTCCCTGTTTTTGTGTATTTTTTCGGAAAAAGATGGTATTGTTCGTGGGTGTGCGGATGTGGAGGCCTTGCCGAAACTTTGGGAGATCCTTACCGTCAGCTCTCGAATAAAACTCTAAAAGCTTGGAAAATAGAAAGATGGCTAATCCACAGCGTACTCGTATTTGCAGTGGTTATGACTGGCTTGGTCCTCTACACTTACTTTTCAGAGCAAAGTCAAGTACTTGGGTTTAATTCTTTCAACGTCCGTAAAACCTATGGATTTTTAATTGGTTCAGTGTTTTCTGGAGTAGTTGGAACAGGGTTTTATCCTTTATTAGGAAACAGAAGTTGGTGTAGATTTGGCTGCCCGTTAGCCGCCTATTTGGGACTCGTGCAGAGGTTTAAATCTCGTTTTAGAATTACCACCAATGGAGGCCAATGCATTTCTTGCGGAAACTGCTCTACCTATTGCGAAATGGGAATAGATGTTAGAGCTTATGCTCAAAAAGGACAAAGCATTGTGCGTTCTTCTTGTGTGGGTTGTGGGGTTTGTAGCGCAGTGTGTCCAAGAGGTGTACTCAAATTAGAAAATGGACCAACCGAAAATAGAGTAGAGGATTTACCAATTATTCTTGGGAACGATGGTATTGCCAAATTGAATGAAAATATGAAGTAATTCGATTTCTTGTGGAAAGAGAAAACGTCAGTTTTACCAAAATAATGCACCGTGAGTCTTTTCCAAAAAGGGCAGCTAGTAGTAGCCAAAACAAGTAATTCTAACAAAAGAATTACTTAACTTTGTCGTTCAAAGCAAAAAGTCATGTCAAAAACAGTCGTAGTGGGATTATCTGGAGGAGTAGATTCCAGTGTTGCAGCGCATTTATTAATTGAGCAAGGATACAATGTAATTGGGCTATTTATGAAAAATTGGCACGATGAGACTGTTATAATCAATAACGAGTGTCCTTGGATTGATGATAGCAACGATGCCTTGGCAATTGCTGAGCAACTTAACATTCCTTTCCAAACCTTGGATTTAAGTGCCGAATACAAAGAGCGGATAGTGGATTACATGTTTGCCGAATATCAAGCAGGAAGGACTCCGAATCCTGATGTACTATGCAACAGAGAAATTAAGTTTGATGTCTTTTTGGAAGCGGCTCTCAAATTGGGTGCAGACTACGTAGCTACTGGACACTATTGCCGAAAAAGTTCTGAAGTAATAGAAGGCGAAGAAATTCATAAACTCTTAGCGGGGAAAGATAAAAACAAAGACCAAAGCTATTTTTTATGTCAACTGAATCAATTTCAATTATCCAAAGCGTTATTTCCTGTTGGAGAATTACAAAAAAGTGAGGTAAGAGACATTGCTCGGGCTCAAAACCTTATTACTGCCAATAAAAAAGACTCACAGGGATTATGTTTTGTGGGTAAAATAAAATTACCTGATTTTTTGCAACAGCAGTTGCAACCAAAAAAGGGAAGAATTATTGAGCTACCTGAAGACTTTTCTGAGTATAAAAATTATGCTGAAAAAACTAGTATAAAGGAATTGGCAGCTCCTTTTCAATACAGCCATAATTATGGAAAAGACAAAGGAGAACATCAAGGTGCTCATTACTTTACAGTAGGCCAACGAAAAGGTTTAGGAGTTGGCGGTACACCGTTACCACTTTTTGTTATTGGTACAGACGTAGCAGAAAACATTGTATACGTGGGTCAAGGCGATCATCATCCGGGTCTTTACCGAAAAGCATTGAAAGTAAATCAATCAGAAATCCATTGGATAAGAAAAGATTTAGCCTTAAAACCTAATGAAGAACTTCAATGCGAAGTGAGAATTAGGTATAGACAAGAATTGGAGCAAGCGACTCTTTTTCAAACCGAAACAGATTTGTTTATTCGGTTCCAGAATCCACAAAGGGGAATTACTTCTGGACAGTTTGCCGCTTGGTATATCAATGAAGAATTATTAGGCTCGGGGGTGATTTCCTAACTTTAGTTTGGATAAAAAAAACCCGTGAAAGTCACGAGGTTTTTCAGTAATTTATTCTTTGATAAATTTTGCGTTCCCAACAACCGACTTGGTTTCTACTCGCAAGAAATACACCCCTTTCGGTAACTCTTGAATTTTCATTCTGTTTCCTTTTGGGTTTTCTTTGGATAGAATCATTTTTCCTGAAACATCAAAAATAGTTGCCTTGGTAACAGGATCCTTGCTTTCTATAGTGATGAAATCCAAAGCAGGATTAGGAAAAACTGAAACCGAAAGAATTTCTTTTTCAGCGATTCCACTCGTTGGATTACTTGCATATCGAGTCATCCAAACTATCTGCCCTGTTAGACTTCCGCCTGCATCAATGTCATAGGAAATTAATGGGTATTTTGCGTTTGTCGCGTCTGACCAATACTGGTGACTATAAGAAGTGTCATTTTGAGTAAGAATAGGTGAAGGGTTCCAAAATCCAGAAATTTTTGCATAAACCAAAGAAGTAGTTCTTCGCTCTAAATTTTGACGAATACAAGAAAAAATTCCCATTGGTGTAGTAAGTGTTCCGCTTGCATCAAAATTTGAGATAATGTTGGTTGTGCTATTCACTCGAATAGAATCTGCAGCTGGAAAACCTGCATCAGCACCAGAAACCATAGTTTGGGTCATTGCTACATCGGTAAAAGTACTGCCGTACGTGCTTGGAAACTCAATTACAGTCTCAGGGTTTTGCGAAACAACGCAAATGATTCCGTTCGATAGCCCTAAAAGTTGTAAGGAAGAAGAAGATTTCTGCAAAAAACCAAAATTTGTGTCCTGTGCAAATTTATAGCTGGCACTACTAAAGCTAGTTGAGGCACAAGAAATAGTGTTTGGATTTGAAAATACGATTGTATCCCTTCCGTTGACCAACAAGGTTCCAAAATTCCAAGCATTTCCAGTTCCTGCGGTTCCAATATTTACCGAAGGCGAAACGTCAATTGCATTGAATACTGTATCTCCCATATTTACAATATTGGCTGAGGTAATAGTTTGTGAAATACTAGTTGTAAACAAAGGCAATGAACTGAATGCTATAATTAATTTTTTCATGTTGCTGTCGATTTTTCTTTGGTTAAAAGTAGAAGATTTTTTTTGTTTACTCGCTTTCTTAACAAATAATTCGTCTTTTTTCTCAGCACTATTCAAAACACAAGAAATTGTTTTATTCTTAGTTAGGTGACTAAGTATTAATTAAAAATTAACGAATTAAACCATTCAGAATACTCGTTTTTGTGGTAACTTTGAGTTTAAATATAATTCCATGAAACTCTTTCTAACATTAATCTTTTTTACAATTATTTCCGCAAATACATTCTCTCAATCAGATACACTGACCAATTCTGTGGACACCACCAAAGCTAAATCAACAGAAATAGATTTTGGAAACGTGAAGGTAATTGTGAAGGATAAAAAGAAACACTCAGTTACGAAAGATACCACTCACAACAACAAGGAAGATGAGTGGATTTATACAGATAAACAATCATACCCAGACGTGAATTTTGAACCTACTTTTGGAATAGGGGTTTCTGGTTTGACCCGAGAAACCAATGAAATAGAGATACCCATGAACCAGTACACCCCAACTTCCGATGCCAGCTTGGATTTGGATTTAGTTCAATCCCGTAATTATGTGATTAACGGAAATATACTGATCGATTTTCACAAAAATTTTGGATTACTCACCGGGTTTGGATTCGAGTTCAATAGATTTGTATTTGAAGAAAACATGCAAATTTCTCCAAAAAACGGGGAGTTTATTTCAGACACTGTTACTGCTTTTAGTTCCTACAAGTTCAAAACCAATTATGTTCAAGTTCCTCTCATGTTAAAATTTCAAACGAACAACCAGGACTTTAAAGTTGCTCTGGGTGGAACAGTTAGTTATAATATTGGAAGCAAGGTAAAGGCAGAATTCGCTCAACCAGATGCAGAAATTGAAACCACAATCAAAGGGAATTACAACGTGGATCCTATCAAGTTATCATTGGGGGTAAGGATTGCTTATAAAGGAATAGGAGTGTACGCAAACTATGCTCTTTCTCCAATGAACAGAGATCAAATTTTGCATACAGATGGACTTGTAAATCTCACTCCTTTTTCTGTGGGAATTACTTTGGGTGGATTGTAAAAGAAACTTAGTATATTTGTCATAATTTAAACTAGTAAAGAACAACACAAACATGAATAAATTAATTACACTTTTATTTGCTGGAGCTTTTCTAGCATCTTGCGGTAATCAAGAAAATAACACAGAGGAAGTTGTAACAGAAACTGCGGAAGAGGCAAAGCCAATTCAAACCGTGGATGGATACACCCATTTTGGGGAAGAAGCTGTTGAGTTTGAGTCAGCAATACACATCGATAGTTTTGCCACTGCTTTTGCAGATGGAGTAACTGGTAATTACACAATCAAGGCAAAACTTGCAAGCATTTGTGCCAAGGCAGGGTGCTTTGTTTTGGTAAATTTACCAGACTCTACAGAGATGAGAGTGATGTTTAAAGATCACTTTACTATTCCTACCGATACAGAAATTGGGACTGGTGCATTTTTTACGGGGGAAGCAAAAATGGACACAACATCTATTGAAGATTTGAAACACTATATCATGGATGAAATGGAAGGAGAAGGAGTTTCTGAGGAGAAAAAAGCAGAACTTCAAAAAAGACATGACGCAGTAGTTTCGCCAAAATTTGAACCAATTTTTATCGCTTCTGGTATTTTAGTAGAAGAGTAATAATGAAATAAAAAACAGAAGAATTATCCTTCAGAGTTATCGCTCTGAAGGATTTTTTTATGCCTTTTTTGAACCAAAAAGAGGTTGAGGTGTACCAAGAACCAATAAGAAACCTTATTTTTACTTATTATGAGATTGATTGTAACCCTTCTAGTTTTTGTTTCTTCGATGTTTAGCTCCTATTCCCAAGCAATCGCTACTTCTAAAGAGAAAAGAAGCACCCTTTCCAAGTATTCAATAGAATACGATGCGGGCACAAAAAAAAGAAGAACAACCAACCAAGAATTGGACAAAAAAAGCAGCCAAAGTTCCTTTGATTTCCATTACAGCACCTACCTAAAAAGTGATGCAGCCAATAAGAATTATTCTTCTTTGCTCTTTGCTTACAAGTTGGATTCTACCAACACCGAGTTGTTTTATGAACTAGCTAAATATTACGAGGTATCTCACAACACTATCGAGAAAGAAAAATTCTGTCGAAAGTTAAAATCGACCAGTCTTACCCCGGCTTTGAGGGAATATGCATACAACACTCTTGTTTCTGTTGAGCCCAATGGAATTTTGATTACCTACGGAGAAAGGGACACTTATCCAATTTGGATTTTACAAACTCTGCAAAACTTTAGGCGAGACGTACAGGTATTGAATTACGATTTATTACAGAATGAGCCCTACAGAACCAGGAAATCAAAAGAATTAGGAATTCGCTTTTCTTCAAAGTATTCTAGTCCGATTGAGGTAATTAAAAAGTTGGCACCATCCAACGAGAACAAATCGATTTATTATTCTCTCACCGTGTCGCATTTGGTGTTAAAAGAACATCAATCAAAACTATATCCAACAGGACTCGCTTTGAAGTTTTCGAACAAAAACTTTGATAATCTTGCCGTGTTGCGAACTAACTGGGAAAAGAAATTTTTGAAACACGAGCTTCAAAAACCTAAAGTTGTGGAAACCGACAATCTTTTGCATCTTAATTATATATTGCCTCTAATCCAACTACTCTCGGTGTATGAAAAAGAGTCGAACAACCAGCAGGAAGTACAAACGAAGCAAGTAATTCGTCAGTTGGCTGTGTTAGCTGGCAAAGAAAAGGAAGTAGAACAAATTCTGACAAAGTAATCACTGAATGTCCAATTACCAGTCGTATACCGATAATGAGTTGATGCAAGGAATCTTGGAAAAGGATTCGCGGGCTTTTTCGGAACTATACGACCGTTACAGCGGGATGATGGTAAATTATTTTTACAAAATGCTCTGGCAGGACAAAGAGAAAGCACAAGATTTTATGCAGGATTTATTTGCTAAAATCATTGAAAAGCCCGCTCTTTTTGATGTACATAGAAATTTTAAAACTTGGTTGTTTTCCGTGGCGAATAATATGTGTAAAAATGAATACAGAAAGCAATCAATTAGACATAATACGAGTTATGACATGGAAGAAGGAGTACAAATTAAAGACACCAGTATTACCGCAATAGAGAGGTTACAAGACTCACAGTTTGGAGAAAAACTAAAAGCAGAATTGGATTTACTGGACGAAAAACAAAAATCAGCCTTTGTCATGAGATATTTCCAAGAATTATCAATCAAAGAAATTGCTGAAACGCTCAATATATCAGAAGGGACAGTAAAATCTAGACTGTTTTATACCTTAAAAAAACTAACGGTATCACTCAAAGAGTTTGCTCCGCAATTAGCCAAAATGATACTCGTTTTATTTTCACTAACTACTGAATTATGAAAAAGAAAGCCGAACAAGAAATATGGGATATAGAAGACCTATTACTTTCAAAATCTTATGATTCGTTGAGTAAGGAGGAACGAACTTTTGTGAGGAATGAAATAGCTTCTGGGAAAGAATACGAAGAACTAAGGAATACTTTACTTTCGGTAAAGAAATGGGCCAAAGAGGAAACTCATATTGAACCACAAGACGAAGTAAAAACCATCCTAATGAAGCAAATGGAAGCCAGCTCCGTAAAGACTTCTTTCTGGGATAAAATTGGTGCATTCTTATTTCCTACGGGCGTTCCTATGGTCAAAAAACCTGGGTTTCAAATGGCAGTTATGGGAGTTGTACTCTTGTTCGTAATCAATGTAGGATTATATCAAATTGGAACGAGGCAAAATGAACTTGCCCTAAATAGTAAAACAACGGTAAAGCCTGCTGAAATGCCACAACCCGTTGAGCTATCCAATGAGAAATTGCCAAATGAAGAATCCATTCAGCCTAAAAGTAAGAATGTTGTACCGCTAACAGCAGTGGAAACAGAACAGCGAGATGAAGTGACAGAAGATGAAATTGTAGAAGAGGTATTTTTCTATGATTCTGTACCCGAGCTTCAAGCGCTTAAAGAGGAAGAAATTGCTAAGCCACAATTCGATAACTACACCGAGGCAGTGCGCTTAGAACCGAACGAAATGAAGGTGTTAAGTAAAAGTGTCGCCAGTCTATCTCTAGTAACGGACACTAAACGAAAGAAAGTCAAAAATACAACCAATTCCTCACAAAACTTGGCAGGTCAAGAAGAAGTGATAGACTTGTTGTTTACCGCCCTATAATTTTTGACAATTTCCTTTCCTATCGATAGGCAATTTATGTATTTTTGTGACCTATGAGTTACACGATTTATCACAATCCCCGATGTTCTAAAAGCAGACAGGCTCTGGCTTTGCTTGAAGAAAAAGACGATGATATTACCATTGTCAAATACCTGGATAGAGTTCCTACAAAACAAGAATTTGAAAAAGTACTAGCCAAACTGAACTTAAAGCCGACAGATGTTTTGAGAAAAAGTGAGTCGATTTATAAAGAACAATTCAAAAATCTAAAGTTGAATGACCATGAATGGATTGAGGTTATGCTTGAAAACCCAAAACTGATAGAAAGACCTATCGTGATAAAAGGGAACAAGGCTGTTGTAGCTCGCCCCGCTGAATTAATTAACGAACTATAATTTTAAACCCATGGAATACAGAATTGAAAAGGATACGATAGGAGAAGTAAAAGTACCCGCAGAAAAGTACTGGGGAGCTCAGACTGAACGTTCTAGAAATAACTTTAAAATTGGTGCTTCTGCCTCAATGCCAAGAGAAGTAATCGAAGGATTTGCCTACTTGAAAAAAGCAGCAGCCTTTACCAACTGTGAATTGGGAGTATTATCCGAAGAGAAAAAAGAATTAATCGCACAAGTGTGTGATGAAATTTTGGAAGGAAAACACTGGGATCAATTTCCATTAGTAATATGGCAAACCGGATCAGGTACACAAAGCAACATGAATGTAAATGAAGTGGTTGCGAATAGAGCTCAGGAGCTGGCGGGAAGAAAAATAGGAGAAGGAGAAAAAGTGTTGTCACCTAATGATGATGTAAACAAATCTCAGTCGAGTAACGATACATTTCCTACTGGGATGCACATTGCTTGCTACAAAATGGTCATCGAAACGACTATTCCGGGGGTAGAACAGCTAAGAAATACATTGAAAGCCAAATCAGAGGAATTTAGAAATGTAGTAAAAATTGGAAGAACTCATTTGATGGATGCAACTCCATTAACAATCGGACAAGAATTTTCTGGGTACGTTTCGCAATTAGATCACGGACTAAAAGCATTGAGAAACACCTTGGCTCACCTGAGTGAGTTGGCATTAGGGGGAACAGCCGTGGGTACTGGACTCAACACACCAAAAGGGTATGATGTGTTGGTGGCGAAGTACATTGCAGAATTTACAGAATTACCTTTTGTAACCGCTGAGAATAAATTTGAAGCTTTGGCTGCTCATGATGCGATTGTAGAATCACACGGAGCGCTCAAACAATTGGCTGTTTCATTGAACAAAATAGGAAACGATATTCGATTGATGGCTTCTGGACCAAGATCAGGAATTGGGGAGTTAATCATTCCAGCGAATGAACCAGGATCATCCATTATGCCAGGGAAAGTGAACCCAACTCAAGCCGAAGCTCTTACCATGGTATGTGCTCAGGTAATGGGGAATGATGTAGCGATTTCTGTTGGTGGATTACAAGGACATTACGAATTGAATGTATTCAAACCGATGATGGCCTCTAACTTTTTAGAATCTGCAAGATTGATTGGTGATGCTTGTGTATCGTTTGATGAAAACTGCGCACAAGGGATTGAACCCAACTATGCACGAATTGAGGAATTATTAAATAATTCATTGATGCTAGTTACTGCGTTAAATACTAAGATTGGCTATTACAAAGCAGCTGAAATTGCCAATACGGCTCACGCAAATGGAACTACTCTCAAAGAAGAGGCTATTCGTTTGGGATACGTAACCGCTGAAGAATACGACCAATGGGTAGTGCCAATGAATATGACGGGAAGTTTGTAAGAGATATCGTACAAAGTGTAAAGCCCTTTTCAATGTACATTGAAAAGGGCTTTTTGTTTTCTCATTTTTTTTGTCATTCCTGCTTTTCGATTTACCTCAGGATGAATTCTGGTAGAATTTTCAATTTCACTTCGTCATTCCTGCTTAGGCAGGAATCTACTTTAATCAGAAAGATTCTCGCGATATAGATTCCTTTCTTCAAAGGAATGACAGAGGAAAAAACAGAAAATAAAAAGGATTTGATTCACTAAAATTGCTTGGTTATTTCCTTCAATGTAGCGAAAAATATCCTACAAAAAAAACCTTCCCGAAATTTCGGGAAGGTTTTTTTAAAACTTTAAAAAAGTTAAGGCTTACTGAATAGCAACTTTTTTCGTCACTTTTTCAGTTCCGTTTGATAGAACTACAGCGTAAATCCCTTTAGCCATTCCATTCAAGTCAACTTGTTTGTTGCTTACGAAGTTACCTTGGCTTACTACTTGTCCGTTGATTGACATTACCGTAAAAGTGATGTTTTCAGTAGAAGTAGAAGCTAAGTTCAACATTCCGTTTGCTACAAAAACTTTAGTGTTTTCCTTTAAGGTAATCTCGTCAACTGAGGCTTGAGAAACATTCCAAGTATAACAAGAAACATTGTTACTGAAGTTTGCTCCGGTATCGATATATGAACTCTCTTGAGCATAGGCAAACCCACAAACGTTAACGCTAACTGCTGTTGTTGGATAAATGATTCCTGCATCTTGGTTAATAGAGTTGTTTAAACTATCACCTACTGCAAGATTTGCTCCTAAAATAAAAGAAAAATCATCAACAAGAATGTTTCCCGATGGTTGAGGAATAACAAAGGCTCCAAAAATAGTATCACCAGCCATCAAGGTAAGAGGTCCATTATTTTTAATTGTGTAAGTAGCTGTTACAAATATTCCTCCTTGGTTAGTAGACGGAGCTGGATTTAAAAGTCTAAATTCTAAATCATTAACACTTTGCCCAAAAGACGCAGTAAATAAAGTTGCTGCAAAAGCAGTAATAAGTAATTTTTTCATCATAGTTGATTTTTTAAAATGTGATTAGGCTACGAATGTAACGAATGATTTCTTTTTGGACGACAATTAGTTGTTAAAAAACAAAAAAATAGAAGTGATTTACTCACTTCTATTCTTAGACTTATTACCTCACTTTGAAGTTGATAGGAAGGATCATTCGGACCCGCACAGGGTGATGATTTTGAATTCCAGGCTCCCATTTGTTTAGTTTTTTTACCGCTTGTAGAGCATTATTGTCAAGGATTTCGTGTACGCCTCGTTTTACAATTACATTACTCAGGCTACCATCTTTTTCTACCACAAATTCAATAAAAACCTTGCCGCTTATCCCAATTCTGTTTGGTTTTAGGTGCTGGTTGAGCTCGTTATACATGGCTTCTAGTCCACCTTGATAGGTGGGTTCATTTTCTACCCAATCGTGAATTGGCTCGATAACAGGTCCTGGATCAGATTGAGAAAAAGATACAGTATCGATAATGTCCGTAACATCTATGTTGCTCGTTGTATCTAGCACAATTACCTCTGTAGAATCTTCCTCCTCAATTGGTTTTTTTTCATATTTATCAATGATTGGATTTCTAGTTTTCGGCTGCGGTTTGGGTTCCGGTCTAACGATGATAATATCCTGCACCACCACTTCGTCTTCAATTAACTCTCCCACTTCTCCTTTTTTCAATGTGTAAGCAACTTCATAGCTGGCCCACTCAAATGCCATGAGCATAAATCCGGTGGCAATTACTAAGCTAAAGAGAAATATGCCGTGTTTCTTTTTTTCTAAATCTGCGCCTTTACTTTTTTTAATTTCCATGATTATACGGTTTTAATTGATTAGTACTGATTTGTACACTTCAACTTTCATTCCGTTCATTCGCTTTGGTTCCAAAAGTTATTTTGAGGTGGATTTTGAAAGGGAAAGGATAGATCGTATAAATTTTAAACCTTTTATGGAGAGTTGTAAATTGATAGTCCTTCTTGCCTTGCGATCTTTTTTTTTGTCATTCCTGCGTTGGCAGGAATCTACTTTCATCAGATAGATTCTCGTTT
>CBFHVI010000042.1:0-12766 GCA_965658995.1 Flavobacteriales bacterium
CAAAACTATCTGAAGGAACATATTTCGTGGTTCTTCAAGGGTTTTACGGAGGAAAAGAGGTTACTCAAAACTTCCCAGTATCTTTATTTAGATAAACTTTCATTGATTGAAATAGAAAAATCTCCGTTGCAAAAGTTGCAAAGGAGATTTTTTTTTGATGTAAATCCTTGCGTTCTATTTTGCTCAAAGTAGTTTACAAATCGTATCTTTGTGATTCTAATTACAATCCATTGTCATGCAGGTAATAATAGGAAATAAACTGAAGGAACTCTATCCCGATGTTTCGGGAAATTTAATTCAACTTCAAAAGACAAAATCAGACTTTGAAGGAGATATTACCCTGGTAGTTTTTCCATTAGTAAGAATTTCTAGAAAGAGCCCAGAAGAAACAGCTAAATTAATAGGGGAGTTTTTGACGAATGAGCTAAGCTTCGTTGAAGGATTTAATGTGGTAAAAGGTTTTTTGAATCTAGAAATAAGTACTTCCTATTGGCTAAGCGAGTTCCACAAAATACTCAACACACCCAATTATGGAGTGAGAGAAAAATCCAACAAAACATACATTGTGGAGTATTCCTCACCCAACACCAATAAACCACTTCATTTAGGGCATCTTAGGAATATATTTTTAGGTTATTCTGTTGCTAATATTTTAGCAGCCAACGGACACGATGTGGTAAAAACTCAAATAATAAACGATAGAGGAATTCATATCTGTAAATCAATGTTGGCTTGGCAATTATTCGGGGAGGGAGAAACTCCTGAATCTACCGGATTGAAAGGAGATAAGTTGGTTGGAAAATATTATGTAGCTTTTGACAAAAGATATAAGGAAGAAATTAAAGAATTGGTGACCCAAGGAATGGAAAAAGAGCAAGCAGAAAAACAAGCTCCAATTCTTATTCAAGCTCAAGAAATGCTGAAAAAATGGGAGGAGGGAGACGAGGAAGTTGTTCAGTTGTGGGAAATGATGAACTCATGGGTTTATGCAGGATTTGATGTCACTTACAACACAATGGGAGTAGATTTTGATTCATTGTATTACGAAAGTGACACGTATATTCTGGGGAAGGATATTGTAGAAAGTGGGTTGTCCAACGGGTTGCTGTACCAAAAAGAGGACGGATCTGTTTGGTGTGATTTATCCGAGGAAAAAATGGACGATAAGTTATTGTTAAGAGGGGATGGTACTTCGGTTTATATGACACAAGATGTGGGAACTGCTGTCAAAAGATTTAATGACTTTCCTGCGACAGTTGGGATGATTTACACGGTGGGAAACGAACAGGAACACCACTTTAAGGTATTATTTACCATACTCAAGAAATTAGGTTATCCGTTTGCCGAAGAATGTTTTCACTTATCTTACGGAATGGTAAATTTGCCAACAGGTAAAATGAAATCGAGAGAGGGAACAGTCGTAGATGCTGATGATTTGATGGCTGAGGTAATCAACGATGCCAAGGAAATTACCGAAGAAAGAGGACAAATTGAAAACTTGAACGATCAACAACGCAGTCAATTGTTTCAACAAATAGGACTAGGAGGATTAAAGTACTATTTATTGAAAGTTGATCCAAAGAAATCAATGATGTTCAATCCAGAAGAATCCATTGATTTGAATGGAAATACCGGACCATTTATTCAATACACCTATGCAAGAACGCAATCAATCATTCACAAAGAGAGAGGTGTGTTGGCTAAATTTAATCAAGATACGGAGGCAGAGAAAAGTGAAATTGATATTGTGAAACATTTGTTAGAGTTGCCTGAAATGATTAAGGAGGCAGGCAAAACCTACAGTCCAGCTTTGGTGGCAAATTACACGTACGAGTTAGTAAAATTGTACAATTCATTCTACCAGTCCGTTTCTATTTTTAAAGAGGAAAATAAGGACAAACAGAATTTACGACTTTTATTAACCGAGAAAGTCGCTGATACGGTTCATTTCACGATGAGCTTGTTAGGAATTGAAGTTCCTTCAAAAATGTAATTATATTTGTAAAAGAGCGAGAGAAACAAAGTTCTAATAGCAATTGAAAGTAAATTGAGAAAAAAATAAAAAGTATGTTTGATAATTTATCTGATAAGTTAGAGAGAGCCTTTAAAGTATTAAAAGGGCAGGGGCAAATTACTGAAATTAATGTGGCCGAAACGGTAAAAGAGATTCGTAGAGCATTGGTAGATGCCGATGTGAACTACAAAACTGCTAAAGAGTTTACGACTACGATAAAAGAAAAGGCCCTTGGGCAAAATGTATTGACCGCTATTTCACCAGGTCAATTGATGATAAAAATTACCAATGAAGAGCTAACCAAATTAATGGGGAGCGAAAATGTAGAATTAGATGTCACTGGCAATCCTTCAATAATTTTGATGGCAGGTCTTCAAGGATCTGGTAAAACTACTCATTCAGGTAAGTTGGCCAAGTTCTTAACCGAGAAGAAAAAGAAGAAAGTACTCTTGGTAGCGTGTGACGTTTACCGTCCAGCAGCGATAGATCAACTTCATGTATTGGGAGACCAATTGGGAATAGAAGTATACTCAAACAAAGAAGAGAAAAATCCGGTAAAAATTGCCGAGGCTGCAATTGCTCATGCGAAGTCTAACGGACTTAATACGGTAATTGTGGATACTGCTGGAAGATTGGCAGTGGATGAAAAAATGATGGGAGAAATTGCCGAAATAAAAAGAGCAATAAATCCTCAAGAGATTTTATTTGTAGTGGACTCAATGACCGGTCAAGATGCTGTGAATACTGCCAAAACCTTTAACGAAAGACTAGATTTTACAGGGGTAATCCTAACAAAACTAGATGGTGACACCAGAGGTGGGGCAGCGATTTCAATTAAGTCAGTAGTAAATAAGCCAATCAAGTTTATAGGAACTGGAGAAAAAATGGAAGCCTTGGATGTGTTTCATCCAAGCAGAATGGCAGACCGGATCTTAGGAATGGGAGACGTTGTGTCTTTGGTGGAGAAAGTGCAACAACAATTTGATGAAGAGGAAGCAAAGAAGCTTCAAGCCAAAATCTCGAAAAACAAATTTGATTTCAATGATTTTTTAGGTCAACTCCAGCAAATTAAGAAAATGGGGAACGTAAAAGATTTGATGGGAATGATTCCCGGTGTAGGAAAGCAAATAAAAGACGCGGACATTGATGAGAATGCATTCAAAGGAATTGAGGCAATCATCTTGTCTATGACTCCGCACGAGCGAGAAAACCCAACAGTATTGAACGGAACCAGGAAACAAAGGCTCGCAAAGGGAAGTGGACAAAGTATCCAGGAAGTGAATAAATTGATTAAACAGTTTAAAGATACCAGTAAGATGATGCAAATGATGAATAACAAAAAGGGGATGATGGGTATGATGAAACAAATGAAGCAATTACAAAAGGGAAGAATGTGATAGAGTCAGGAAAGTTCGGTCGTTAGTTTTTCGTTTTTGACTAGCAGCCAAAACATTCAATGACCATAAAAGACTAACAAAATGATACTAATTGACGGTAAAAAAACTTCACTTGAGATTCAAGACGAAATCAAAGAAGAGGTGAATTATTTAAAATCTAAAGGAAAAAAGATTCCTCATTTAGCTGCAGTCCTCGTTGGGAATAACGGAGCTAGTAGAACCTATGTAAATGCCAAAGTGGTAGCGTGCGAACGTGTAGGATTTGAAAGCACGCTAGTAAGACTTCCTGATACAATTTCTGAGGCGGAGTTGCTCCATAAAATTGACAAATTGAACCAAAATCCTGAAATAGATGGTTTTATTGTGCAGTTACCCCTGCCTGATCATATCAGTGAGAAAAAGGTAACTCAAGCAATAGATCCAAAGAAAGATGTGGATGGATTTCACCCAGAAAATATAGGTCGAACCGCATTAAATTTACCTGCATTTTTACCTGCAACACCTTTTGGAATCTTACAATTGCTTGAAAGATATAACATCGAAACCTCAGGAAAACATTGTGTAGTGGTGGGTAGAAGCAACATTGTGGGTGCGCCTATTAGTATAATGATGGGAAGAAATTCTTATCCGGGAAATAGTACCGTAACTCTTACCCATAGTAGAACGGTAAACCTAAAAGAGCTTACACTTATGGCTGATATTTTAATTGTTGCTCTTGGTAAGCCAGAGTTTGTGACGGCCGATATGGTAAAAGAAAATGCTGTAGTAATTGATGTGGGAATTACACGAATTGCCGACAAGTCCAAAAAATCAGGATATTGCCTAAAAGGTGATGTGAAGTTTGACGAAGTTTCTGAGAAATGTTCATTTATTACTCCAGTTCCTGGAGGTGTTGGCCCCATGACTATAGCTTCACTTTTGAAAAATACATTGCTTGCCTCAAAACGAAAATAAGATGAAGTTAACTGCAAAATACTGGGTCCTTTTACTGACCTTTTCGATGATTTTTTTGGGGTGTTCTTCGCCAACCACACAAGTAGAAAATTCAGAATTACTAAGCAAATTTGATCAAGATTTGGACACCTATTTTGGTTACATGAATACTCGCGATTGGGAAAATATGCTTTCCATGACAAATCCGCGATTGTTTGAGATTGTACCCAAACAAACCATGGTAGACATGTTTAGGTCTTTGTACGAATCTGGAATGGAGATGAGAGTAGAAGAAACTACGCCCACTTCTTTTTCAACTATTGTAGAGGATAATGGCGATCAATATTGCAAAGTGATGTATGAGGGAGTACTGACAATGACTTTGTCGCAGACATTAATGGCGAACATTGAGATGTTTAAAACTGAGTTGTACAAAACCTACAGCCCTGAAGAGGTATTGATAGATCTAGAAAAGAATCAAATTATTATCGATTCTGAAAAAGAAATAATAGCGATGTCTTCTGATAATCAACAAACTTGGTCTTATTTTGAGTTGCAAGAAGGGCAGGAACAGATGTTGAGTAAGTTAATTCCTCCAAGCGTGTTAGAAAAAATAAACCAATAACAAGATGAAGCGATGCTCTTGGTGTGGAGAGGATCCGCTTTATGTCAGGTATCATGACGAACAGTGGGGAGTTCCTGTTTATGATGACAAAGAATTATTTGCACAACTGATTTTAGAAGGAGCACAGGCTGGCTTGAGTTGGATTACAATCCTTAGAAAAAAAGAAGGGTACTACCGTGCTTTTGATGGATTAACTCCAGAAATCATGGCTCACTATCAAGAGACAAAGATTCAGGAACTTCTGGAGGATGAAGGAATTGTGAGAAACAAATTAAAGATTCGCGCTGCTGTTACCAATGCACAAGCCTATCTCAAATTAACCGAGGAGGAGGGAAGTTTTTCAAATTTTCTTTGGAGCTTTGTAGCTCAGGATGGAAGGGAAAGCAATTTCCAAAGTAAGAAAGAATCTATTGTCAATTCACCCGAGTCTGATATGATGAGCAAAGAGTTAAAAAAAAGAGGCTTTAAATTCGTTGGTTCTACCATTTGTTACGCATTTATGCAGGCAGTAGGAATGGTAAATGATCATGATTTGGATTGTTTTAGATACAAGGAAGTTGCCAGAATAACTAAGTAACCATGGAGTTATGTGTATTTTTCGTAGTTTGGTTTTATTAAAGAAGGAAGAACAGCAAAAGAGAATAGAATTGTAATAATGAATAAATTTGAAGTAACGATATTGGGGAGCGGAAGCGCTCTTCCCACCCTCAAAAAAAGACCTACTTCCCAGTTGGTTCAGTATTCAAATAAGTATTTTTTGATTGATTGCGGAGAAGGTACTCAAGTTCAAGTACGAAAAGCCAAGGTAAGTTTTCTGAAAATTAGCCACATCTTTATTTCTCACTTACATGGAGATCATTATTTTGGTTTGATAGGTCTCATATCTTCCATGCACTTATTGGGTAGGGTGGCAGATCTTCACGTGTATGGACCCAAAGAGTTGAATGAAATAATACACGTTCAATTAAGAGCCTCATACACTCAGCTCCGATACAATCTTGTGTTTCATGAATTGTTAGGTAAAGATTCTCAGAAAATTTATGAAGATAAAAACCTGGAAATACACACAATCCCATTGAAACATAAAATTTTAACAAATGGCTTTTTGATTCAAGAAAAACCAAGACCCAGAAAAGCCAAACCCGAGAAATTGAAGTTTTATGAGGTACCTCATTACAAAATTGATGGGATAAAAAGAGGGGATGATTTTGAAACACCTTCAGGAGAAATTATTCCTAATGACACCTTTACTTTTCCTCCAGAAAAAGAAAGGAGCTATGCGTTTTGTTCCGATACAGCTTATTCTGATAAAATTGTCCCGTTGATTGAGAACAGTACTTTGTTGTACCACGAAGCAACTTTTTTAGAAAAAGAAAATGCCCTGGCTAAGAAAACTTATCATTCTACCGCAGTGCAAGCGGGATTAATTGCCAATAAAGCAAAGGTAACAAGCTTATTGATTGGTCATTTTTCGGCAAGATACAACGAAGAAGATACAACTACATTCTTGAATGAAGCCCGTACTGAATTTGAAAATGTGGAATTAGCAGAAGAAGGAAAAACTTATAATGTAAAATAAAAAAGCACCCAAACTTAGTTTGGATGCTTCGTAATAGTGAATTATAAAAGAGGTTAGTTATTGGCAACGTATGTTGCATAGTCTTCCATACTTTTGTTAATGATTTTTCTGGCTGTGGCAGCATCTTGAAATTCTTCTACTTCCACTTTTTTGTTTTCTAGTTTTTTGTAATCTTCAAAGAAGTTACGTAATTCTTTGATCCAATGAGCTGGTAAATCGGTGATGTCATTCATATGGTTTACACTCATATCATGTTCGGCTACCGCAATAATTTTGTCGTCCATTTCTCCACCATCAATCATTCGCATAACACCAATCACCTTTGCCGATACAATACACATTGGTACTACATCAATTTGGCTCAAGATCATGATATCCAATGGATCTTTGTCGTCACAATAAGTTTGTGGGATAAACCCGTAATTAGCAGGATAATGCATCGAAGAAAATATTACTCTATCCATAAGTAACATTCCAGACTCTTTATCTAGTTCGTATTTTGCTCTTGTATTTTTTGGAATTTCAATAATCCCGTTTACCACGGAAGGAGTTTCTTTTCCTATCGAAACCTTGTGCCATGGATTTGATTTGTCTACTGTCATTCTATCTTATTTATCTAGTTTTTCCTTGTTTTGTGCGTCTACTACTGCTAGTGCTGTCATATTTACTATTTCATCTACGCTTGCTCCAAGCTGTAGGATGTGGGCAGGTTTCGTTAACCCCATTATCACAGGCCCTATAGAATCTATCCCATTCAGTTCCTTTAATAATTTATAGTTGATGTTAGCTGAGTCCAAATTTGGAAAAATAAGTCCATTTACATTTTTTCCTACCAATTTAGAGAAAGGAAATTTTTCCTTTAACATCTCAGGGTTCAAGGCGAAATCCGCTTGAATCTCTCCATCTATTATTAGTTCTGGGCAGCATTCGTGAAGGATTGCAATGGCTTCTTTTACTTTTCTTGAGGTGTGATTGTTTGCCGATCCAAAGTTAGAATAAGACAACATGGCCAGGGCAGGAGTCATCCCAAACATTTTTACCACGGTAGCTGTCATTTCAGCGATAAGCGCTAAATCTTTTCCGGAAGGGTTTGGGGTAATTGCCGTGTCGGAGAGAAAAATGGGTCCTCTTTTGGTAAGCATTACATTGGTAGAAGAAATTTTGTCAACACCTTCTACTTTAGGAATAATCTCTATCAAAGGTTTTAATACCGTAGAATATTTACGTGCATATCCTGAGATAAAAGCATCTGCGTCTCCCTCGTTGAGCATCATAGCCGCAAAATAGTTTCGCTCCCTCATTATTTTATCTGCGTCAAACATGGTAACTCCTTTTCTTTGACGCAACTGCCAATATTTTTCGGCAAAAATTCTTTTTCTTTTTCTTTCCTTGTATGACTTCGGGTCAATGATTTCGATTTTGCTATCAAATCCAATTTCATCCATCAACTCTTCAATCGTCTCTTTGTCTCCTAATAAAATAGGAATTGCTATACCTTCTTCGTACACGACTTGTGCTGCTTTGAGAACGTCTAGGTGATCGGCTTCGGCAAAAACGACTCTTTTTGGTTGTGCCTTTGCTCTGTTGTGAAGTAAACGAACTATTTTGTTTCCAGTTCCCAATCTGTCCTCCAAATCGTGCTTATATTTTTCCCAATTTGTAATTGGTTGAAGCGCGACTCCACTTTCCATTGCAGCTTTAGCAACCGCTGGTGGTATTTCTGAAATCAATCTTTGATCAAATGGTTTTGGAATGATATAATCTTTACCAAACGAAATATTTACCTCGTTGTAGGTGATGTTTACTTGTTCCGGAACCGATTCTTTAGCTAGGTCTGCTAAGGCATGAACTGCTGCCATTTTCATTGCTTCATTTATTTTGGTGGCTCTTACGTCAAGTGCTCCTCTAAAAATAAATGGAAAGCCAAGTACATTATTTACCTGGTTGGGGTAGTCAGATCTACCCGTAGCCATAATTATATCGTCTCTTGTTTTGATAGCCAAGTCATACTCTATTTCGGGCTCAGGATTAGCCATTGCGAATACAATAGGATTCTTTGCCATGGTTTTTAGCATTTCTGGAGAAACAATATTTCCTTTTGAAAGCCCAACAAATACATCAGAATTTTTCATTGCATCTTCAAGAGTATGAATGTCTTCTCTATCAGTAGCAAATTCGGCCTTTTGGGAAGTTAAGTTTTCTCTACTTTTTTGAATAACACCTTTGCTATCGCACATAATGATATTCTCTTTTTTAGCCCCCAACGAAATATACAATCGAGTACAGGAGATTGCTGCAGCTCCAGCTCCGTTCACCACAATCTTTACTTTGGCAATATCCTTATTTGCTATTTCTATCGCATTTTTCAGTGCTGCAGTCGAAATTATGGCTGTTCCGTGTTGATCATCGTGCATCACTGGGATGTCCAATTCCTCAACCAGTCTTCTCTCTATTTCAAATGCTTCTGGCGCTTTTATGTCCTCCAAGTTGATTCCTCCAAATGTAGGTGCGATACGCTTCACAGTCTCTACGAATTCATCTACATTTTCGGTATCTACTTCTATGTCAAACACATCAATATCAGCAAAAATCTTGAACAGAACTCCTTTTCCTTCCATTACTGGTTTTGAAGCCTCAGGTCCAATATTTCCTAGACCCAATACAGCTGTTCCGTTTGAAATTACTGCAACAAGATTCCCCTTGGATGTATATTTGTATACATCGTCTTTGTTTTGTGCTATTTCCAAACAAGGTTGTGCCACTCCTGGTGAGTAGGCAAGGGACAAATCTCTCTGGGAGGAATACTTTTTTGTTGGTACTACCTCAATTTTTCCTGGTTTTGGATGGCTATGATATTTGAGCGCTTCGCTCTTTTTTCTTTTACTATTCATACGTTAATTTTAACCCTGCAAAGATAGGTTAATATCAACAGAAATGAAATAAATACGTTGAGTTTTCCGAGAACAAAACGCTCAAGATTTATCTGCTTAGAAAGGAAAATAAACAGACTTTTTTTGTTCTGTCTCTTACTTTTTGATTCCCTAGTTACCAATTATTTTTACCTCAGTTCTTCGATTAAGCGCCTTGTTTTTTTCTGAGTCGTTGCTTGCTCTTGGTTTGGAAGAACCATATCCTAAGTACGTCAATCGAGAAATGTCGATTCCTTTCAATACAAGATAGTTCACGACAGATTTCGCTCTTTTTTCCGAAAGTTCTTGATTTTGTTTAGCATTTCCATCGCTGTCAGTATGTCCACCAATTTCTATCCTAACTGCCTCATTTTGCACCATGAGTTCATACAATTTATCCAGTTCGGCTCTTGATTCTTGTTTCAAATTGAATTTTGCAACATCAAAGAAAATATTCTCCAACACAAAGGGTTTGTCACTTACTTCAATTTTACTCAGAGGAATGTTGGTATTTTGTGGTTCTTTGGTAGAATTCATGGTAAAGTTTTTGGAGTAAAAGAAGTAACCTTTTTTGGCTACATTAATCGCCAAATTTTTATTAGTTGGGATATTTACTAAAAATTTCCCCGTTACTGGATCCGAATTCGAAACAAGTAGCACTTCATTGGTAGAAATATCAATAATTTCGAAAGTAGCACTTAGTTTTTCTTGCGTTTCTTGATCGTATACAATACCCTTAATGTAAGAGGCATAAATGGGTTTTGCTTTTTCTGGGAGTTCAAAGGAATAGAGGTCCAAATCCCCAAATCCGCCTTCTCGGTCGGAGGCAAAATAGGCAAGGGTACCATCTGGAGACACAACTATGCTATTTTCGTTTCCGCCAGTATTTATTGGATATCCAATATTTACTGGGGTTCCCCACTCGCCATTATCTTGCAAGCGAGAATAGTACAAATCCATGCCTCCCATTCCTGGATGTCCGTTGGATCCAAAATAGAGAGTCTGGCCGTCAGGGTGAATGAATACGGACTCTTCTCGCAAAGGAGTGTTGATTTTGCTCGAAAGTTTTTCCGGCTCCGTCCAATATCCGCTGTTTTGAAGTCGGGTAACATAAATATCTTGATTGTCTGGATCAAGTGATCTACTAGTTTTTATTGCCCGAATGAAGTAAAGTGTTCGTCCATCTGCCGAAAAACAGGGTTGAGACTCCCAATGACGAGTATTAATTTTTGAGCCTAAATTTCTTGGTTTTCCCCATCTATCTCCAATTCTTCGGGAATAAAATAAGTCGCAACTTCCTTTTCCTGTTCGGTTATCTCCGTATTCTCCATCGCTTCCTTGACAAGAAGTAAAGATTAAAAAATTTCCATCAGCTGAGAGGGTAGGAGCACCTTCATTAAAAAAAGAATTAATAGTATTGGAAAGTGGAGTTGCTTCTTTCCATTCTTCATTTTCTTTTGAACTTGTAAAAAAGTCTTCTTGTTGTCCTCCTCTTCGTATAGCTTTTGGCTCAAGAATTCTTCGTGTAAACAAAATGGTGTTGCCGTCTCCTGTAAATGTTGGGAAATACTCTGCTCGGTCTGTGTTGATATTTTTTCCTAAATTTTTAGGATGAAAAGGAACTGGAGACTTAATTGCTTCTTCGGCAAAATCACAATTCTGTATCATTTGTCTCGCTTCTGCTTGAAAGTTCTCATTCGTGTTTTTGAATCTCAGAAATTTGAGTGAGTTTTGCTTACATTTTTTATAGTCACCGGCTCGCATTAATAACCTAGCAAGGTAAAAATATTCATTTTTTGAGTATTCGGGATTAATAGTCAGTGCTTGCTCTTTGTATTCTATTGCCTTCATTAAGTCCCCTTTTGCAATTTCTATTTCTCCCATCATCAAATAGGCAGCCGCAAACTCTGGATCTTTTTTAATTGCTTTTAGGATGAAGTCTTCAGCCTCTTGCAGCTTTTCTTCGCTTCCGTAGCTATTTCTGTAGGCAGAATATCCTTTTTTAAAAAGCTCTTCTGCTTTTTTGCTTTTTGAACCATAAACGGGTGATTGGGCAGTAGTTCTACAACTGGATAAAGTAAGTACTGCACTAAGGAGAATAAAAAAATAAGACTTCATGAAATGGTTTAAAAATGGTAATTGAATCTTACGTTCCCAATAAGCTTAAGATTCATTGTGTTTTCGGAGATTTGATATTCAACGGTTTTTCCTAAAGAAAAATTTTGAATTTTTTGATTTTGTTCAGAGTACAAAAAATCCAGTCGAGTTTCCGCACCGAAAGAAAAGTGTTCGGAAAAATTCCAATCCATACCTACTCCTAGTATTGCTCCATGACAAATCCCTTTATTTTTAGCAAGAAAGATTGGGTTTTCTCGATCTTCGTAAATCTCTGATTCGGAATTAAATGGGATATAGGCATAGTCCACAAACAGTCGTAAAGCCAGAATGTCGGCATAGTCTTTTTTATACTCAACTCCAAGTTTGAGCGCGTTTTCTCGAAAAAAAGTATTTTCTCTCACCGAGACACTGTCTAACAAAAATCGATCAGATTTGTTGTTGTCATAATGTTGGTAGTTCAATCGGATTCCGAATTTACCAAAATATTTGGTAATTCCTACTCCTGTAAAAACATTCGGTAAGTTGTTTTTGGGACGGAACAGATAAGGTTGAGAAACTAAATTTGTGGAGAGTGTCCAGTTTTTTGTTTCGTGTTTTTCGGTTTCGTTTTGCGCAAAATTCACCAGAAATAAAAGTGAGAAAATCACGAGTAGGATGTTTTTTTTCATTTTCTTGATTCCGTTTCTCCAAATTTAGAAGAATAATCTAACAAAGAGAAAGACTTAACGAAATTCGTTGGGTTGGGATTGTTTTTTGTATTGCAAATCTTGCAAAATAGAGGATTTCACATTTATTTGGAAGTTATAACTTTGTCGAGGTCCAAAAGGTACCCAGCTGAGCCGCATTTCCCAACAATGTAAATCCCTGTAAATATCTAAGGATGTGTAAGATAATTTTTTATTGGTGATGTCGTAGTTTAAGTTGAAACCTACTCGCCAATTTTGAGTAAAAGTAATAGAGCCGCTTGCTCCGGCTGTTTGTATGAAGGTTGTGGTGTCACGATCGGTAATCGAATTCACAAAATTTCTTACATTTAAATTGTACGAAAATGATGCGTTCCAAGGTATGTCAAAAGGGTTGATTTCTTCATTTTTAACTTCTTGATTTTCTTTCTTTTTCCTGAAAGTCTCTGGAGACAAACTAAAGTTTGCAGCAAGATTTGCATCAGTCATCCGGGCCAATTTTCCGGAT
>CBFHVI010000043.1:0-11697 GCA_965658995.1 Flavobacteriales bacterium
GATTCACAAAGAGTCTTTGCATATCCACCATGTGATTTATAACTCTTAACGAGATAATATTCACGAATTAATTCCTTTTTAGAGGAATTATGTATCTTTAATTTTTACAATAATAAATATTTTTGATGAAGAAAAGCTTAGTAATAGGTGCAAATGGACAAATAGGTTCTGACTTAGTTGAAGGGTTGGCTCAGCGAATAGGCGCGGAGAATGTAATTGCCTCAGATATTCGTGAGGGAAACCACGGAGAGGTACAATTTGTATACATAGATATTTTGGACGCACCCAAACTAAAAACAATCATTGAGGAACTCAATGTGGGTACTGTCTATTTATTAGCCGCGTTATTATCGGCTACTGCCGAACAAAATCCTATGTTTGCTTGGAAACTAAATATGGAAGGTTTGTTCAACGTGTTAGAGCTGGCAAAAGAAGGCGCGATTGATCAAATATTTTGGCCAAGTTCTATCGCGGTTTTTGGCCCCACAACACCCCGAGAAAACACATCTCAAACAACCGTAATGGAACCAACTACCGTTTATGGAATAAGCAAGCAAGCAGGGGAAAGATGGTGCGAATATTACCACAACAAATATGGAGTTGATGTGAGAAGTATTAGATATCCTGGCTTGATAAGCTATAAAGCAGAACCGGGAGGAGGTACAACGGATTATGCAGTTGCGATTTATTACAAAGCCCTTCAGGAAGGAAAGTATGAGTGTTACCTCAAAAGTGATACCTATCTGCCAATGATGTACATGGAAGATGCCATCAAAGCCACAATAGATTTAATGCAAGCAGAGGAAAGTGATATTAAAATTCGTTCGAGTTATAACCTAGCCGGTATCAGTTTTTCTCCTGTTGAAATAGCCGAGGAAATTAAAAAGCATTTGCCAGATTTTAGCATATCCTATCAGCCAGATTATAGACAAAATATTGCAGATTCATGGCCAAAAAGTATAGATGATTCTAAAGCTCAAGAGGATTGGGGCTGGAAAAACAGCTATGAATTGGATACGATGACAGCCGAAATGCTGAAGGGCTTAAAAAGAAAATTAGGCTAAGAAAATTTATTGGTTCCAAATAAATGTACCTTTCCATACCAAGGAAATCTCGAAACCTCCTTGATACACAGAGGCATTCCTTAATCGAGAGATATTAATGTCGTAACTTGCACCTATTTGCACTTTTTGTTCCCAATCAAATTTTACAATAGCCACAAGAGCATCTTGATATCTGTATATTCCACCAAACTCTAGGAAAGACGAGGTGTAATATCCAGTGTAACTCGATTGCATTCCTAAATTTAATTTATACGTTCCACCCAGGGCAACTACCCTGCTGGCTCCTTGAGCCGACAGATAAAGTGTAGGAACCAAAAAGTCCCCTCGGTATTTTGCAACGGGTAATTCAGATTTTCCGTGAAAGAGTATCCTTATGGATCTACTATTGTCGTTTCCTCCACCAGATAGGGAGTTTCCACTTGTTTGTGTTGCGTTTAATAGGCTTATTCCAAAGTTTGTTTCGTTCTTATTTCTCCCAATAAATCGAGCCAAAATTCCTGCATTTAAATCAAAATAAGTAGACTTCGTATTAAGAATGTTTTCGCCTGAAGGAAGGCTTTCATCATAGTTGTTCCCATCATATTGATTGTCCCATTTCAGGTTGTCGAAATTGGCGCTAACTTGTCCATACACAAACCCTAGACCTACCGAGAAATCTATGTTGTTACTTACTTCAACAGATTGTGACAGAGATAACAAAGCTTCTGTTCTTCCATAATTTGTCTTGCCTGCTTTGTCGCTATAAAACGAGGTACCAATCCCAGTGGTTTTTAACTCATTGTTGTTTTTTCTTAAAGGCATATCATAAGAGGCATACATCGTTTTGTACGAATTTCCTATCGTAGCCCATTGGTTTCGATAATTTAAATTCGCTCTGTAATCCCCAAAAAATGAACCGGCATTGGCTGGGTTAAGAATCACAGGAGCCTCGTACCACTGAGAAAAATGGATTCCTTGACTGAAAGACAAGTTACCCATGCCTATGATAATTAGTGCTATGTAGTAAATTTTTTTCACTTGTTAACGAATCAATGTTATGTCTCCTTTTTCTAATACTTCCTCACCTGAGCTTAATGTCATTTTTACGGAATAGAAGTAGACTCCTTCTTCCGCTTTTCTTTCTTTGTAAGTACCATCCCATCCTATATTTATGTCATCTGATTTAAATAAGAGATTCCCCCATCTATCAAAGACAAGGAGTTCTATTTTCTCAGCTTCGCTGGATCTTAAATACAAAATGTCATTAACCCCGTCACCGTTTGGTGAAAAAATATCGGCAATAAAAAATGGTATTTCAGATACACACAACTCCCGGGTGAGAGTGTCAAAACAGGGTCCCGCGTTTTTAACAACCAAAGTCACTATAAAATTTCCTCCTTCTTTGTAAGTGTGTGTTTCGGAAGAATTAGCAATGGAGTAAGGAAGTGGTGCAGAACCGTCTCCAAAATCCCAAAATCCTTGTGACACGCCAATGGAACCATCCGTCACCGTTAGCGTTTTGTTCTCGGAACTCAAACATTTAGGATAAGTATCGGGATTCATTGTGAAGTTGGCTTGTATAAAATCGTAAGCAGGCATAACCATAAAAGTATCTATGCTACATCCAAAATTATTTGATATGGTTAGAAAAACACTGTCTTTTACTGTTCCAATAATTGTGTCGGATAAGGACGTAGGTTGTGTCCAATTGAAAGTGTAAATTGATTTTTGGGAAAGGTCATAGGTAGCAAATCCTAGCTCGCCAAAACATCCAGTTGGATTCGTAATGAGTGTAGGGGTTATAGATAATACCGCAACGTTTACAGTGTCAGAATGAGGATCTGAACAACCGTCATTAACAGTAAGAATGTATTGGGTGGAAACAGTAGGTGATTCTGTTAAGGTATTCGTTGTGGCAGTGGAATGGTCCCAAGAAAAAGAATAGCTTGGGGAAGGAAATCCACCAATAGCTGAACCAACAAGGGTAACTGAGCTTCCTAAACAAATTGTATCGGCAGAGGATATTAAGTCGGCTAACAGGGTATCTCTCACTACCACATTTTTTTCATCACTTGTTCTACAAACTCCACTTCCAAATGTGTAGATAATTTGGTGCATTCCTGGACCTGCTGCTGCAGGATTGAATGTTCCTAATACTTGATTGTAGTTACCTGTTCCAGACCAAGTTCCTCCCGCTGGAACAGCTGGTATTGAAATAGTATTTGTAACGAAACAAAAAGTGTCTGGCAAAGTAATGGCAGCCGGAACAAATTGATACACCGTTACGGTGATTGTTTTGTTACAAACATTGCCTTGTGTTCGATAAGTGATTGTGTGAGTTCCAACTCCGGCTATGCTTGGGTCAAACATACCTGTTTGAGTATTGGTAATCCCATTTCCTTGCCATTGAATACCCTGCATGTTGTTTATTGGATCCAACATAAAAGCAGCTTGCGTACTGCAAACTGTTGTGTCTGTAATCGATAAGGTATCGGGGTAAATTGCCACCGTCACTGAATCTTGGCAACTGTTTTTATCATAATAAATTGTATGATATCCATTTCCAAGATAACGAGGGTAAATATAGTCAAGTGAACCGTAGGTTTGAATTCCAATTCCTGACCAAGATCCATAATTTGGTTCGGTTAATAAGGTAGGAATGGAACTCACAAATATAGAGTCTTGATAAGGGCATAAGAATATCGTGTCCGGAATTACATTAGTCTGAATTACTTGCATTTGCATCGAGTCTGCACATCCTCTGTAGGTGTAAATAAGGTTTGTATTCCAATTTCCTGAAAGAGTAGAAGGAGTAAAAACTCCCGTACTCGATATTCCTGCACCACTCCAAACACCAGTTGATGGAGTTCCTGGTATCAAACTAAAGGCGGGTTGTGAAGGACAAGAATTTGTGTCCAATCCAGCTGAAACAGTATTGATAACCATATTTACAGTATCTCGGCACCCTTTGTAAAAATAAGACACTAGATTGCTCCCGTTATTAGCTGAAGGAGGAGAAAATATTCCAGAACTTGCCGAAATAATCCCAGTGCCCGACCAAGTTCCACCTAATGGAGAAAAAGGTATGTAAACGGGTGCTGAATTGCTGCAGAGTGTATCAGTATCATAAGCAAATGAGAGGGTGTCTACTAGCACATTCAGAGAATCTGTACAACCATTGAGTGTGTAGAAACTAGTGAAATTTCCATGAACTACAGGGGTAAATGTGCCGGTCACTGAATTTACATGAGTCCCGCTCCAGATTCCTCCAGCGGGTATTCCGGTTGTTAAATTTACTGGTAATCCACTTGCGCATAAACTTAAGTCGGGTCCTGCTTCAGGGGCGTTAACCTCAATATAGATTGTATCTTGACAAGTGGATAGCTGATAGGTAATAAGGTGTGTTCCAGCTACGGCTAAATTGGGATCAAATGTTCCTAAAATAGGATCAGTGATTCCAATTCCACTCCAATTTCCTCCCATTGTGTTTGCTACCAAATTAAAGGCTGTGTCGTAAGCACATACTGGACTTACAGGCAAGATAGTAGGATCTATGGTTTTAATACTTATTGTGTCTGTTATGATTAATCCAGTGGATAGTTCAGTGACAGTTACATAAAAAGTGGTGTCTCTTGTAGGGCAAATAGAAAAAGGTCCGGCAGAATTAGGAAGTCCATTACTCCAGTTGTACGTGTATCCCGAGCAACCACTTGCAATGGCTCGTAAAATCGTGCAGTTACTCAAACACAACGTATCGTTGTAAACGGATCTTACCGTAAATGGACAATCTGTTATTTGAAAGGTATCACTTGCAAAAATGGATATATTCCCCTCACAAGAGTCAACAAAATTTAGATTAAAATTCAGTATATAATCACAATTTCTAGAAAACCTCGGATTAATTCTGAGTCTTACAGAATCCAACATATTATTGGTGCATGACAAGGGAAAGACATCGGTTACTGTAAAGGTGCCAGCTATACTAGACAAGGTGAAAACAGCAGAATCAAGTAAATCGCACTTTAATGGATTGGAAAGTTTTACGATGAAAAATCGATCATTGCATTCCGGTGGTTCTGAGCTATTCACAGAAATTTGATAATCTTTTTCTAAGGTATCTAATACTTTTACGGTAACAGAATCAATAAATGTTTTTCCTGAGGTTGTTTCAGTGACCAAAACCGTGTAAGTTGTCGTAACAGAAGGACAAACGGTATGAGGCCCAGCAGAAGTAGGAAGACCATTATTCCAGCTGTAGCTGAATGTGTTGCAAGAGGAAGGAGTTATCACCTCAATATTTGCACAATCCCCAAAGCACAAAGAGTCGTTTGTGGAAGTCAGAGTTGCCAACAAATCACAATTAGTAAAATCAAAAGTATCCAAAATAGTAAAGGAATACACACTGTCGCAAATATCAGGAATGTTTATTTCCATTTCCAACTGGTATTCACAATTATAAACAAATGGATTATCTAACCAGATTCGGGCAAACCTAGAACTGTCATTGACACATCCAACCTTCGAGATGTTTACTACATTGGGAGCATTGAACCCAAGTATGCTAGCAGCTGCAGAAACTATTGAGTCACAATGAATATTTTGATCGAATTCTACCAAAAAGGAGGAAGAATCACAAGTAGGAGGTGCAAGATTACTTACGTTTACTTTAGGGGCTGTTACCGTAGGAGCGGTAGATACCCAGTTTGCCGTCCATCCGGGAAACTCTAATACACCATCAGATTTAAATGTGATGGTCAAGCAACCCGAATTTGCCACGATTGTTGGAGGCAGTGCACCATTCAAATTTCCCGAATAGGTTCCTAATCTTGGAGAGGAAGTATTTGGGCCATTGTAAAACGTAACGGTGTCAATAAGTGATTCGGTGAAAAAAGAGGTAAAAGTATAGTAGATGGTAGCACCCGTACCCGGACAAATTGAGAAAATGTAGTCTTCATTTGACAGATAATGGCCACTAGGAAAGGTTTTAAGATCAGAATCGGTATGAATACCGTCACATTCTGCTACAGTTGTATCTTTCATAGGAAAGGTTTGTTGTGAAAACAAACCTCCGGTTCCTATTAAGGACAATAAACACACTACCAGAATTTTATTCAACATATTATTTTATTTACTCACCCTTATGTAAGAAGTAACTACTTCGTTACTCCAGTTTCCAGCTCTATCTTTTAGTTTGACGGTAAACTTGGTGGTCTCTGTAGAGTCACTTCCTAAAACAAACATACCCGACAACCTTACAGTTAGTTCTCCTTCTATTTGGAGAGCTTGGTCAGGCGGTGTGAGTGGTTGAATATGGTATTCATCCGCACGTGGTAGTCTAGCGTCTTTTACATACAATGAGTATACATCAGGATCTTCATTTCCAATATCACCATCACCATCTTTGTAGGTTAATTTTAGTACGATGTTTTGAGAAAATTCTGTTGTAGAGGAAGGGGTTAGACTGATAAATTCTATTTCTGGAATTTCACTGTATTTTTCTTCCTTTTTACACCCAACAATTGTCAATGAAAAGGCAATTACAAGAAGTTTTAAAGTGGATTTGTTCATTTAGGTGGTATATAAGGTAAATAAATATATAGTGGGTCGTGAACTGCCGTTGCTAGGATTTTCTGCTGGTTCTGTGTGATTTGCATCCTGAACATATACACGTACAAAAAGTAAAGTTCCCGGAGGATATATACTGGCATCTAAATCATACTTGTGGGTAAAGTTAGCCATACTTCCAGAAAAATCATTGGCCATAAATCCACTTGAAACAGTCAACTGCATTGCAGCTACAGAATCAAATTCGAACATGGCAGTATCAATCTTTATTTCATTCACAGTCATGCTAGTCGGGCTGGTGAGGTCATCATCAATTGAGAACCACAAATCGACATCTGTTCTCGGAATAAGAATAGGTAAAATTCCCGCACCTGCTGGTCTGGAATAGATAGAGGTGGTCGAGTTATTGTGAAATGCCGAGAATCCTGTTACCACAGGATTTGGATTACCAATTACAGGAGAATTTCCGTACATATCTTTTGCTCCTGCATCAATCCAATCTTTAATCGCTTTAATATGTTTTGATTTATTTACAATCCATTCGTCAGCGTACACAGGAGGCATGATTCCAGAAGTGTTTGGTAATGATTTTAGTAATCTTTCATGTAAGAGAGAAAGTGCTGCATCTCCTGGTTTTACTCGGTACGTAAAATCGCCCGCTGGATTGTTAGTCAGCACATTTTGATACACTGTACTATTGTATGAGCTACTGATTGTTCTAAAATCCGGCTCAAAGGCCCCATCATGACATCCAGAGTTAGCACAAGTGGGTTTGAATACTGTGGCATGGAGATAACCAAAATTAGACGAAGGAAGACTAGCTAAAGTAGGCTCTTCGTATAATTTGGGAGTTATATAAGTGTCATAAGGGTTTTCAATGTTGTTTTTTTTACAATTTGTCATCACAACCATTAGGCTTACGATACCTACTCCTATCATTTTAATTGAAACTGATTTCATACTTATAATTTTCTAATGAGTGATTGGCTTTGTGAATGGAGAAAACCAGAACTTAACATTTCTTGCTCTATCCCTAAAATGTGTCCTACCGTAATAGCCGCATCCGTATTAAGCGGTGACGTGGAGCTCAAAGGTCCAGTTGCTTTATCTGGCTCGTTGGTGATTGATTTACCAGCCATAAGGGTAAAGACTCTCCGGGTGTTTGCATCAGAGTGATCAAATGCTCTAAAATTGTTTTCCGTATCCAATATTGGATTAGGATTGAGGTTTCGTCCACAATCTGGTGTTGCGATAAATATAGTTTCGTTCGCCATGTCAGGTATTTGCGTTTGGATATAATTCCACATATATCCAATGGCATGATCCGCTGCATGTATTGCTCTTAAGTAACTGGTGAAATTGGAGTGGCATACATCGGGCCCATCAATTTTGATTACGGTTACCGCTGGTTTAAATTCTTTCATTACCTCAAGAGCATACCCTACAGTACTCGCATCATTCCCACCTTGTGGTGGACGTATCACGGTTCCAGCTTGTTTCTTTTGAAACATGGTCCTCATAAAGTTTTTGATCTGCTGTTTTTCTGCTTCGGTATTTCCAACAGTATCTAACACGTTGTTACTTGTTAAACTTTCATAAGAGTTGTCCAAGAAATATTTCATCTTGTACATGGGAGATAATTCATTTTGGGGATGGTAGATCTTAGCATCTTTCAAAAATTGGTCACCCTGATTTCCAAACGTAACTCCTGGGATAAACATGTTTGCTCCATATTTTGCTCCGTAATCTTTATGTCCACTGTGGTTATAAAGCGGAACAGAGTTTGTCAAAGTATTTCCAATAAACCACGTATCGGTAGCTTTGTATCCTCCATGTTTTCTTAAAAATTCAAATATTGTGGGCGTTTTGGGTCTTTCCAAAAGTGGTTGTGCCAAATTCGTATTTCCTTGCAATAAAGCAATCGATCCACCGTAATGTCCTGCAGCAATTGCATTCACTTCCTTAAATAATACACCTTGCGACTGAATGGGTGTACTTAAAATTGGAGAAATGGGTGTGTTTCCGCTCGTTCCTACTCCATACACTACTTTTGAGGTAGGAGCCGCACCACTCAACATGTTGGGCATTATATTTCCGGTGACATTCAAACTAGGAGTAGGGTTCCATGTATACTGACTTTGCGAAAGATATAATTGATCTACGGTTTCTTGATTTCTTAGCCCACCTGCATACATAACCAAAACTACGTGTGGAGCAATTTGAGTTCCCGATGGTGCAAATAACCTACCACTTGGCAATATATAAGGAGCAATCATTGCTCCGGCAGATGTGAGGGTTGCTTTTTTTATAAATTCTCTTCTTTTCATAATATAGGATTCTACTCAGGTGATTAATAAAATAAATATTCGTTTGAAAGTGCAAATGAGAAATATATAATCTCTGCCGATCGCGCAGAATTGTTGGTGATTTCATTTCTGAAATATTGTTTCTCACCTTCAGTAGGTCTTCGAATTAGAAACCTTTCGTACGTATCACTTATAAATTCGTCAATGTTTCCTCTCATATCTGTATCACTGGGAATCACTGGAAGGGTAGAGGTGCTATTCATAAAGTTAGAGATAATGACTTCTCTCGCCAGCTCTTTGTCTCCTATGGAAGTAATACATTGCCCAGCTCTGTAGATGTCTCCGGCAGAGAGTGCTTGCTGAAATAAGTTAGTATACAAAACGGCAATCCATTGGCTTTCGGTTTTTTCTTTGAGTTTAGCCGAAGCAGAGGGATAGAGTTTTACTTCATTTATTTCAAAAATTGTGTCTTCTAATTTATCTTTTTTACACTGGTAACTCACCGCACAAATGGAGAGAAAAACTAGGTATTTATAAGCGTTTTTCATATTTCAGTTGTTTAAAAGTTTGCGTATTCATCCGTCTTCATCACCTCTCTTATGATGTAAGAAATGTTTGAATTAGTAGAATAATGATTGCTGTAAATAAATGTTTCTTGTGTTGAGGGGAATCGACTTAAATAAGATCGATATACCCAAGTCACTAGTCCGTCATTAAACTCTTTGGAATTGACTGCAATCCTTGAAAAGTCATATTTGTTAGAACCTGGCTTTCCAAACAATAAGTCTGCTTGGTCAAATTCTACCATGTTGTAGCTGGCATTAAACTCATCGGTGGTAGGAAATCTGTAGAATAGATTGTCAAAAACTGCATTTACATAATTAAATGAATTCATGTTAATGATGTCGTATATCCCATTGTAACACATTCTTCGGCACATTTCATTAAAGGGTATTGATCCATTAAGAAAGGCGGTATCAGAGGTGAGAACATCAGCATAAATATCACCTTGTTCTTTATTCCAGAAGTAGCCCAGCATGTTTCCAATCAATGAATCGTTGCGTGCGGCAGTATAGGCATTTCCCATTCGTTGAGCAATTTCAAAATCAGGTATCCCTTCCAAAAATCTGGCTTTTTGCTGCTCATATAAGTTCGCATAAAACAATTCTTTGAAATTATCTCCATTTGATTGGGTGGTGGTATCGTTTTGTAAGTTAAAAATGATTGCCTCTCTGGTTGAGAATTTTAAATTGTTAGCTTCCAATAATAGTACTAGGGAGTCCATCTCTGTGTCGAGAGGTTCTCGGCCTGTAAGGTCAATAAATATACGGTTGATATAGTTTTTTACTTTTATAGTGGAAACTCCGTAATAATTTGGGGCAGTATTGTCTGAAATTTTAGATTCTTTCTTGCAGGAAGAAAAAAATGCGAGGAACAGAGCCGCGCAGATCAACAGCTTTTTCATTTTTTTTAGTTTGTAATGCTTTATCAAGTATACAAGATACTTATAAGAATCAAATAAATTTAATTCAGATTCTGTATTTTATAAACAGTACGAGTGCTAATAACTAAAAGTTGCGGTGAATTCTAAAAAAAATAAAATGTTAACGAAAGTAGGGAAGAACTAAATTTCTTCTCCATTTTTGTTTTTCAAATCAAAGTATAACAGGTGTTTCGCGGTTTTTCCTTCAATTTTTATCCAAGTTTTGTATTTGAAGAACCATTTGATTTGTCTAGAAATCAATCCTTTCTTGAAATAAGCTTCAACAAATGGGTGTACTTGGAGTACAAGTCCTTTTGATTTATCTGCCGATTTGATGGCGTGTTTTATTTGATCCGTGATGAGGATAGCGGCTTGTACTTCACCGGTTCCGTGGCAAGTTGGACAAGTTTCTTTTGTTTCTATTTCTGTAACGGGTCTTAATCTTTGTCTGGTAATCTCGACAACTCCAAATTTACTTGGAGGAATTAAGTTGTGTTTTGCACGGTCGGTACTCATTTTCTCTTTCAAGAATTTGTAGAGTTTCATGTTATTTTCATTGTTGTACATATCAATGAAATCAACAGCAATGATTCCTCCCATATCTCGAAGTCGCAAGACACGTGCAACTTCTTCTGCTGCAGCCATATTTACTTGCAACGCATTTGCTTCGGCATCATTTTCTTTTCCTTTGCGATTTCCGCTATTCACATCAATAACATGCATGGCCTCTGCGTGGTCGATAATCAAGTATCCACCTCCTTGCATGTCTACTTTTCTTCCAAAACTGGCTTTTATTTGTTTGTGAATTCCATAGGCCTGAAACACATCAGGGTTTCCTTTATGAAGCTTAATGATTTTCGTCCTATCGGGTGCAATTTTTCCGATGTATTCTTTTAAATCATGGTACATGATTTCGTCATCTACCACAATGCTGTTAAAGGTTTCATTCAGAAGATCTCGCACAATTGCTGACGCTCTGTTCAATTCTCCCAGAATTTTCTTGGGAGGTTTTACATCTTTTACTCTTTGATAAATGGATAGCCATTTATCATTTAATTCTTGAAGATCTTGGTTTAGTTCCGCTACTTTTCTGTTTTGAGCTACAGTTCTGATAATCACCCCAAAGTTTTTTGGACGGATACTTTCGATAAGCCTTGTTAATCTGTTCTTTTCTTTCGTATCTTCTATCTTTTGTGATACCGAGATTTTGTTAGAGAAAGGAATCAGTACTAAATATCTTCCAGGAAGGGTTATTTCCGTGGTAACTTTTGGACCTTTTGAGGAAATTGGTTCTTTTGTA
>CBFHVI010000044.1:0-11342 GCA_965658995.1 Flavobacteriales bacterium
TATTGGCTGATTTAGCAATGAATCACCCAGAAGCTTTCAAAGCAGTAGTAGATCAATTAAAAAAATAAGGAATATTTCTTTCTTTGGAACAGAAAGTAAAAAAGCCCTCAACGCATGTTGAGGGCTTTTTTTATGCTTATAATCTCACTGATATCCGTATATTTGTTTTTATCTATGGGTTCAAAAATTTTATATTATTTAGTGATAAAACCTTTATCACTTTTGCCGCATTTTTTGCTTTACGGTATTGCCAATTTGGTGTTTCTTGTAACCTTTTACGGAGTAGGATACCGTAAAAAAGTAATTAGAGCAAATATTTTTTCTGCCTTTCCGAATAAAACAATAAAGGAGAAGAATACCATTGTTCGTAGGTTTTATCTTCATTTTTGTGATTTGATTGTAGAATCAATAAAGAATTTCTCTATTACCTCGAGACAAGTTCAGAAAAGAATGAGATTCGAGAACATTGAACTGCTTAACGACTATTACACTCAAGGAAAATCCATCATCACTATTGGAGGTCATTACGGAAATTGGGAGTTGTTTGCTGTGGCAGTGAGTCGTGCTTCTCAACTCAAACAAATGGCTATTTACAAGCCTTTGTCCAATCAATTTTTTGATAAAAAAATGAAAGAAAGTAGAGGGAAATTTGGGTTGGAAATGATTCCGATGAAAGAAACTAAACAGTATTTTGAACGAGGAGATTCCTCGCCTCGAACAATTATTTTTGGATCGGATCAGTGGCCATCTAATCCAATAAGAGCGCATTGGACTAATTTCTTAGGACGCGAAACACCTTTCTTGTTTGGAGCCGAAAAATACGCAAAGGAATTTGATTGGCCTGTGGTGTATTGCGAAATAATTAGAGAAAAAAGAGGGCGTTTTGTCACGAGATACCATGAGCTAACCAACAATCCGAGGAAGGAGAAGGAAGGAGGGATAATTGAAAAATATGTAGATTTATTGGAGAAGACCATTGAAAGAGATCCGCCTTTTTGGTTGTGGTCGCACAGACGATGGAAAAAAACCAAAGAAGAAGTACTGAGCGAAGTAGAAACGAATTGATATGAAATATAAACTAGGAGCTATTCTATACTACATTCTGCTTTATCCTATTTCCAAACTGCCTTACTTTTTGTTGTACTCAGTTTCTACTTTTTTGTACGTAATGTTGTATTACGTATTGGGGTACAGAAAAAAAGTGATTTCGGAGAATATTGCTTTGTCATTTCCCGAAAAAGGGGACAAAGAAATACAACGAATTGTTCAAGGTTTCTATCGACACTTTGCTGATTTGTTGGTAGAAATATTCCAAAATTTTACGATTTCTCGTTCTCAAATAAAGAAACTAGTGAAATTTGAAAATCCTGAGTTACTGGATGCTCTTTATGAGAAAGGAAAATCTGTTGTAATCGCTACAAGTCATTACGGAAATTGGGAGATGCTTGCAGTAGCGATCGGTGATTTGGCCAAACACCAACATCATGCAATTTACAAACCACTAAATAGCGAATTCTACGATAAAAAAATGAAGGAGGCCAGAGAAAAACTTGGTCTTACCATGTTTCCAATGGCAGAAACATTCAAATATTTCAAGAAAAAACACGAATCGCCTATTGCTATTTTTTTTGCCTCCGATCAGTGGCCCTCTAACCCCAAACGGGCTTATTGGACGAAGTTCTTGGGGAGAGAAACTCCTGTGCTCATGGGAGTAGAACAATACGCCAAACTATTTGATTGGCCCGTGGTTTATTGCGAAATGAATAAAGTAAAAAGAGGCTATTATTCCGTAAAATTCGAATTAATTACCGAAACACCTCAGAAATTAGAAAACGGTGAAATTATGAACTTGTATGGAGAAAAACTGGAAACGACCATTCGCACAAAGCCGGAATATTGGCTTTGGTCGCACAGAAGATGGAAACGAACAAAAGAGGAGGTTTTTGGTTTATAGAGTCATTTTGTTGTAATAAAACTTGTATCACATGGGAATTAATAAAACACCGTTAGCAGAAAGATTGAGGCCAACCTCATTAGAAACTTATCTGGGACAAGAAAAATTGGTGGGCGAAGGAGCCTCTTTGCGTAAAGCAATTGAGTCGGGATTCATTCCTTCTCTCATTTTATGGGGTCCACCAGGAGTGGGAAAAACTACATTGGCCAATATTATTGCACATTCTCTCAAGAGACCTTTCTATACGCTGAGTGCCATTAATTCTGGTGTGAAAGATATTCGGGAGATAATAAATAAAGTGAAGAGCCAAGGAATGTTTGGGGGGAGTAATGCGATAGTATTTATCGATGAAATTCACCGTTTCAGTAAATCGCAACAAGATTCACTTTTGGGAGCGGTAGAGAAAGGTATAATTACCCTCATTGGAGCGACTACAGAAAATCCATCTTTTGAAGTAATTCCTGCCTTGCTCTCTAGAAGTCAAGTGTATGTATTGGAACACTTTACGAAGAAAAATCTAGATGATTTGATACGGAAAGCCGTAAGGGAAGACAAAGAACTTGCTGAATTAGACATTGAGGTAAAGGAAACGGAGGAACTTATCAAATTATCTGGAGGAGACGCACGAAAATTATTGAATCTATTGGAATTAGTAATCAGTAGCGCGGGGAAAGGAAAAATACAATTGACCAACGAATTGGTTCACAGTTTGATTAAAGACAAAACAATCCTCTACGACAAATCTGGGGAGCAACATTATGACATTGTCTCGGCTTTCATAAAATCCATAAGAGGGAGTGATCCCAATGCAGCTTTGTATTATTTGGCTCGAATGATAGAAGGAGGAGAGGACCCAAAATTTATCGCCAGAAGATTACTTATTTTATCCTCAGAAGATATAGGAAATGCAAATCCTACTGCTTTGGTGATAGCAACAAATTGTTTTCAAGCTGTCTCCATCATTGGATTTCCCGAATCTCGAATCATATTGGCACAATGTGTCACTTACTTAGCTTGCTCAGCCAAAAGTAATGCAAGTTATGCAGCCATTGCAAGCGCTCAAGCATTGGTAGCCGAAACAGGAAATTTACCCGTTCCGCTCCATTTGCGTAATGCTCCCACAAAACTCATGAAAGAATTAAACTACGGAAAAGAGTATCAATATGCTCACAATCACGAAGGGAATTTTGTGGAACAAGAATTCTTTCCTGAAGAAATAGCTGGAAAAAAATTATTTGAACCAGGAAATAACGCCAGGGAGAATGAAATGAGAAAAAAACTTCAGGCGATTTGGAAAGAGAAATACGGGTATTAATGAAACCCAAAAAAATCAAATTGTGTAGCAACAGAGAATATTTTTATTTCATTTGTTAATGGTTAAAACCTGAATGATTCTCGTTTTACGGATTCCGGCCTACGCAGGAATGACAATAAAAATGAGATTCTAAGGGATAAGACATCTGTATTTACATAATTAACATGTAAAGGATAGTTTTACTATAAATAGATTCTTGCCGAGGCTGGAATAACAAATTTCTAAAAAAAATCTTTAACAACAAGAAGCTCCTTCTCGATTATCGGTATCGGATGTAAAAGGAATATTTCCTCCGCATCCTTCAAATATTCCATAATGCGTGTCCCAAGTTCCATAAAAATCAAAATAGTTTTTAAAACGAGTTTCTTGCAACATGTTGTAAGTATTCCCACAAACTGGCAGTACTTTTCCTTTTGGAAACACGTGGTGATCGTCTAGCTTAAAGCTCAGTAATTCTTCTGGAATTCCTCCTTTGTAAGATACAGCTTGTCCGTAATCCTCACAGTCGGATTCAAGTCCTTCTATTTTCCATAATCGGTAGGTAACCGAGTAGAATTTGATGTCGCCCACCAACTCTTCCACTTCTTTATTTTCGATGGTGATAGGTTTGTCTTCCACAGCCCGCGGATCAGTGAATCTAGCTTGCTTGGCCATACGTAAAAAGTCATTCCAATAAAGAGCTCCACTCAAACACTCGCCCCAAAGCATTTTGTCTTGCTGAAGACTAATAGGAATTCTTCGATCGGAGTACACATCAGAAAAATACATTTCTCCACCAGGCTTTAGCAGATCGTAGGCATCTTTCAAAACCTTTTGTTTGTTAGTAGCTAAGTTGATTACGCAATTTGAAATAATTACGTCAAACGAACCTTTTTCTAGGTGTAATTCGTCCAATTTTTCAATATTTCCTTTCAGAAACTTAACATTTGAATTTTTATAGCCAAATTGATCACGGTGATAGTCGAGATGGGCTTTTGCAACAGCCAATTGCTCATCTGTCATATCTACTCCTACCACAGAGCCAGTTTCTCCAACAAGCTTTGAAGCAATGTAGCAATCTCTTCCACTACCAGAACCTAAATCCAAAATTCGTAACCCTTGAACGTGACTCGGGATGGTCAGTCCACAACCGTAATACTTGGCTTGTACTTCGGTAGCAACTTGGTTCAATGCTTCTAGGATGTGCATGGGCGGTTTTGTCAAGGTGCAGCAAGCATTCGTTTTTAAATCTTCAGATTTTTGAAGTTCTTTTCCGTAGTATTCCTTTACTTCTTGGTGAGTATTCGACATAGTGAGCTTATTTTTTTAATGTAATGAATAAATTCGGTAACTTTTCTTTTCTACCACGATCGGATAAGGCAAGGTTAATTCTTTACCAAATCCTTCTTTTAAAACGACAATAAAGCGAAGACCTTTCTTTTTCAATTCAGAAATGTGCTTTTCTTCTTGTATTTTTTTGTTGCTTTCTACCCACCCTTTGCGATGGGCAAAATACATGGGTGTGGGCACATTTCCGCTGTTAATTACGATCAAATCATTCTTATCGGACACGACAGTTAGATCAGATTCTAGTTCAAGTAAACTGAGGTGTGATTTAGGTATTCTGAAATCGACTAATTGATTGAGCGTTCCCTCTGCTAGTGTTCCTACTAAAAAGAGAATAGATATTTTTTTGTAGGGAAAAGAAGCTAACCCAAATCCAGCTGCAAGCGACATGGCAGGAAGAAAAGGTATCATGTAATAGGTGTGGTGAGCAAAAGTCTGCCCCGATTTTAATAGTATGACAGTAATTGCTAGGAAGCTAATTCCTACTACCCAATTTAGGGGATGAATCTTCTTTTTAATTGAAAAATAAACACCTACTACACAAGCAATAAAACCTAAGTAGAATAATGACGTTCCATAAAATTTTTCAAGAAATTCAGGGAGATTTGAACTTAATTCTTGGAATCCTTCTGACATGGTTTTGCCCATAAAAAAGTGCCAATATCCGAAGTTGAAATTGAGGTACGGAACCCAATAAAAATACCACCAAATTGCAGGCATGGAAATAGCGACAAAGGAAAGGAGAATGATTATTTTCTTTTTGGATGTACTGTTTTTTTTATAAAGAAATAGAATAAATGGGGTAAGAACAACTCCGGCAGGAAGCTTGGATAAAACCCCGAATGCAATTAATAGACTACCTAGAGTAAGGTAGCGATAATTGTTGTTGTGTACGAATTCGGAAAAGTAGTACATTCCTATTAGGACGAGGGATACGGCAAACGTATCAGGCATAATTTTTCTTGAATAGCTGAACCAAATTGAAACTAAAAAAATAAGGGTAGCGAAAAAGGCTACTTTTGATTCAAAAAACCTTGAGACAAGTCGAAAGAAAAACAAGGCTCCCAAGCTAGAAATGAGTAAATTAATCAAACGGCCATACCAATGCTGATAACCAAATATGGAAGAAACTAAATAAATAGAATAATTAAAAACAGGAAATTCCATTCCGGTAATTCCTGTTTTTTCTCCCGCAATGTCTATTCTTGGATATAGAATATTGGCATCAGTTTCCAAAAAATTTCTTGCCACCATGGTGACTGTTGTTTGTCTCCAATTATGTCCAATTTCGATGGGAGGATCTGTAATCCCAATTAGCCGAACTAGGAAAAAAAGAATAATCCAAAAACGTATGTCGGAAAGGGTAGCGACTAATTTTTCTTTCACTCTACTTATAATTTTCGTGCCACCATTAAGCCATCTCTCACTGGCATCAACACATTTTCTACACGAGGATCTTCATGAATCTTTTTGTTGTAATCGTCCAGAGCCTTTGTGTCTTTGTCAGTCTTCACCTCATCGGTCGTTACTTTTCCACTCCACAAAACATTGTCGGCAATAATAAATCCTCCTTTGTTTACTTTGTCTATTACCAAGTCGAAATAATTTGAGTAATTGTGCTTATCTGCATCAATAAATACCAAATCAAAATTCATCGTGAGAGAAGGAACAATGTCCATGGCGTTACCAATTTTCATCTCGATTTGATTTTCGAATCCTGATTTCTTGAAATAGGAATTGGCCATTGTTTCTAATTCATGGTTGATGTCAATCGTTATCAATTTTCCATCGGGTTGCATTCCTTCCGCAAAACAAATAGCAGAATAACCCGTGTAGGTGCCTATTTCGAGAATGTTTTTCGGTCGGATCATATGGCTAAACATACTTAATATTCTGCCCTGAATATGTCCCGACAACATACGCGGAATGAGCACTTTAATGTGAGTTTCTCTGTTTAAATCAGAAAGAGTTTTATTTTCTTCTGCGGTATATTTTCCTGCGTATTCGTCTATTTCTTTGGGTAAAAATTCCATGTTATTGTTTTATAAATCGTTTTGTAATGTGTTGAGTATTGGTTCTGATGAGAACAAAATAGATTCCAGTATTCAGCTCTTTGGTGGAGAGATGAGTCTTGGAGGAAAGGTTGTTTTGTTTAGCCATCACTTGGCCTTTGGCATTATACAGGGTATAATTGTATACTTCATTTGGGGCAAGGTTAGGAGTAATTTCAATAAAATGGGTAGAGGGATTCGGAGAAAGCGAAAAATCTTTCTTTTCATTTCTATCATTCAGGCTGAGTAGATTTTCAAATCGAAATTCATACAATTTGGCTCCTGGAAAAAATCGATGATTTTCTTGAGTAATGTAGAGCGAGTTGGCGTTAACAAAACTCACTCCTTCTTTTTGCGTAAGCGGAAAAAAGAACGTAGAATTTCTTCCGCCAAAAAAATCATCTCCCGTAAATCCATCAAAAATAGAAACTCTATCCATGGAAAGAACAGCCAGTTTGCCAGAAAAGTGAAAGTCGGCAGCGGTGACCATGGGCGAGGCAAAGCTATCAATTAACTGTGCAACATGTATTCCTGCTGTATCAGGTAATTTGTAGAGTTTTGAGAAACCAGAACTGCCCCAGTTTTTGGTGAGGAGATAGAGGTGATTGTTAGAATGAAAGAGCGCTTCGCAGTCCGCATTTTGATTTGGATCAGGAAACTGGGTTTGGTCTGAATACGAATATTGGATGTATTCGGGAGTAGTATTATTTCCTACTATACTGTCGGGATTAGAAATTTTGTATATGACAAGGTCTGTTCTGTCGTGCGCATTATTTCCTATATCTCCTACGTAGACATTCCCAATCACATCTTGAGCTATGTCTTCAAAATCTTTGGCGATAACACCGTTTAAGAAGAGTGAATCCAACAAAATTCCCATTGAATCAATTTTGTAGAGAATGGGTCCATCACCGCTATCATTGTGGGTCCAGACTGAGTTTCTCGACTTTACAATCAATCCGGAGTTTTCGTTGAGGTAGGAGGGAAGGATAGAAATCTGTCTAAGAGTCTGTGCGTCTCCATTGATAACCACATAGAGGAAAAGAAAAGTTAGTACATTTTTCATTATTGACTGACGAAATTATAGATAATGTATCCTGAGGAAGAGTGCTCTCCTTTTAAATCGGAGCCCACTTTAGTTGTTCTTTTAGCGTAATCTAGTGCTTGTTTTAGGATACACTCGTTGGTTGTGTTTGTATTTGCTGAATTTATTTTTACTGATTTTACAGCTCCTATTTTGTCTACTTTTATATCAATCTGTACTCGTCCACCTCCCTTGCAAGTATAGCTTGGAGCAATAGTGTAACACTCTCTTCCTGGCACATTACAATAGCGAGTTACTTTTCCTGCATAGCTGTTTTCAGCTTTTTTTTCAGCATTCGTTGGATTCGTTTTTTTCGTGGTACTGGTATTTGGTTCGCTTTCAGCTCCTACCTGTTCATTTTTTTTATGTTCGTTAAGCGTTTGGTTGTTTCTTTCTATCAACTCATTCTCAACCTGTTTACTAATTTGACTCTCGCTAAAATTTGTGCTACTCTTTTTTCGAATATCTTGTATGTCTTGCATAAGATCCTTAATCGATTGATTTGATTCATCAATCATTGGTTCAAGTGGTTCAAGAAGTTGTTCAATTGCTTCTGGTTCTCGAAAGTCTAGTTCAAGAATGGCAGCCTCATTGAGAATTGGGAATTCAGTTTGGAGAGTAGAAAGATTAACATAAAGAAAAGCAATCACATGTAATATAATGGTAATAAGAATTGCATACAATGTCGTTGACTGTATTTTTTGATTTCTTTTCTTCATTCAAGAGTAAAGATAATAGAAAAAAAGACCTTAAAAAGCGATAAATCCTTTTTTAAAATATTGGTTTAACAATACATTTTTTAGTAAGTTTGTTTTGTATTAACATAAAACAATGAATTGATGGATGATGTAATGAACAGAGATGAGATTTATTCTAATGCAGTAAGAGCAGGGAAGAGAACTTATTTTTTTGATGTAAAAGCTACAAGAGGTAATGACTTGTACGTGACTATCACAGAAAGTAAAAAGAAGTATAAAGACGATGGAGAATTCTTTTTCGAAAAACACAAATTGTTCTTGTACAAAGAAGATTTTGAAAAATTCAAAAACGGATTTGAAGACGTATTGTCAAAAATCGAAGAATTGAGAGCCACTGGAAATTATAAAGAAGACAATCCAGAAGATTATTCATCGGATGTGAAATTCGAAGATTTGTAACAAAAAATGGTAAACACAGAATGAAAGAGTCTCCTACGAAGGGGGCTCTTTTTTTATGCCCTAAAAGAGGAGAGTGCCGGCTTGTATTCAATGATTTCCGCCACCTTTAGCGTATGCAATACGTTTTCCAATAATTTATCAGAAATATCATCATTTGTACTCCATTCTGTGGCATGGAACCAAGCTTCTACGTCTTCTATCTTTTGATGATACCTCTCACTTACTTCTTTGATAGCTGTGGGAGAGGTCATAAATTGCTTGGTAGTGAAATAGATAACTCTTTTCAACCTCTCGATAGATTTGTGGGCACGCTCCAAGACAGAGTTTGTAGCTGCCATCATAAAACACGGCCAAGGTGTCACATAATCTCCCAAATGCTTCAGCAAACCACTATCCACATAAGGTTTGGTGGTATATTTTTCCCAATAAAAAGCATCGGTAGCATTTGTAGCTAACGATTCTAGAGCGCCATCCAAGTTATTAATTACTTCAAACTGACTGTGCTTCAGTTTTATTTTTTTGGAATTGGCATCTACAATGGGCATTAAGTGAGAGCCAGACCCAAATCTACTGATGGCATATTGCTTGTCATAGATTTCGCCATATTGGGTAACAGAATTGTGTATTCCTGTGTACACTCCCCAAATAAGTGGGGTGTTCAGGTACTTTCCTATTAATTTAGCCGGATTGCCATTTACAATATCTGCGATAATTCCCTCTGTCAACAAAATGCACACATCAATTTCATTCTCTCTCAAAGCTCGAGTCATTTGACCGGTGCCCCCTTTAAACACTGTCCATTCTACTTCAATTCCCTCCTTTTCAAACAATCCGTTTTCTATAGCTAAATGCCAAGGTAAATTAAAGTGTTCGGGAACACCGCCAACTCTTATTTTGGTAAGATTACTCAATGACCTGTGTTATTTAGGAAATTTCATTTTGTATTTTACCGGAACAATTCCCTTACTAATATCAATTAGTTTTCTTTTGTTCAGTCTTCTTTTCATAGGAGAAAGGTAGTCGGTAAATAGTTTTCCTTCTATGTGATCGTATTCATGTTGAACCACTCGAGCGGCAAGTCCGGTAAATTCTTCCTCCACGAGTTCCCAATTTTCATTGTAGTACGAGAGCACTACCTTGTCTTTTCTCCACACTTCTTCTCTAATTCCAGGTATACTAAGACATCCCTCTTCAAACCCCCATTCCTCTCCGTGTTCTTCTTCGATGATAGGGTTGATAAAAACGCGTTTAAAATCTTTCAAAAATTCATTTTCTTTTTCTTCCTCCTCATTTTCGGCTTCGTCTTCTGCAAAAGGAGAAGCATCAACAATAAATAAGCGAAGCGCTTTTCCTATCTGAGGAGCAGCAAGTCCCACACCGTGAGATCCATACATTGTTTCAAACATATTGTCGATTAATGCCTTTATTTCTTCGTTTAGTTCCTCAATTTCTTCTGTTTCTTTGCGTAAAATAGGATGTCCGTATGCGTAAATTGGTAATATCATGTTTATTATTTTAAATAGGAATAGGAGAGAGAGTCCAAATAACTTTGAAGAATTATTGTTGCACTAACCTTGTCTACCATTTTTTTATCTCGTCTGTCTTTTTTTTTCATTCCACCTTCAAACATAGCTTTTTTGGCCAGTTTTGAGGTAAATCGTTCGTCTACTCTTTCAATGTTTATCTGTGGATACAACTTGGCTAATTTTTTTGCTAAAGTATCGGAAGGTTTTGTGGCATCGGTGGGTAGGTTTTGCAAATTCATCGGTTTTCCCACCACTATTGTTTCTAACTCTTCTTCCTCCATTAGTTTGGTAAGGAAAGTATATATCTCATTGCTAGCAACGGTTGTAAGTCCGGTAGCAAATATTTTGGAACTATCGGTGATAGCGATTCCCGTCCTTTTCATTCCATAATCAATGGCAAGTATTTTTCCCATGCACAAAAGTAATAGTTTTTAAGTAATGATTTTAACGAATCCCTATCTTTAAACATTAATTTGAAGATAGCGATAATCAAAAATGAGTGTAGATGAATAAAATAGGAATATTTACGTCAGGAGGAGATTCCCCTGGAATGAATGCATGCATAAGAGCGGTAGTTAGAACTGCCGTATTTCACGATGTTGAAGTTGTGGGTATTCAACGCGGATATAATGGACTTGTTGAGGCAGATTTTGTTTCTTTAGAATCTCATTCAGTCGCAAATATTATTCAACGAGGTGGCACCATTCTTAAATCAGCAAGAAGTACAAGTTTTCTGACAAGCGAAGGGAGAAAAAAGGCATTCGAGAACTTGAAAAAAGCCAACATTGAGGGCATCATTGCCATTGGAGGTGATGGCACTTTTACTGGAGCTAGTGTGTTTAATTTGGAATATAGTATTCCATTTGTAGGGGTACCAGGAACAATTGACAATGATTTGTTTGGGACAGATAGCACCATCGGTTATGATA
>CBFHVI010000045.1:0-10884 GCA_965658995.1 Flavobacteriales bacterium
GGTGCAGCAGGATTTTTTTCTGCTATTCAAGCAAAGGAAAACTTTCCCGAAGCTGAGGTTGTTATTCTTGAAAAATCTCAAAAACTTCTTTCCAAAGTAAAAATATCTGGAGGAGGAAGATGCAACGTTACCAACGGATGTAGCTCAATTGCGGAACTTTCGAAAGCCTATCCGCGAGGCGAAAAAAAGTTAAAAAAGGTATTCAATCAATTTTACACCCAAGATACCATTAAATGGTTTGAGGAAAGAAACGTTCCGTTAATCACGCAAGAAGATAATTGTGTATTTCCTGTGTCTCAAGACTCTCAATCCATCATTGATTGTTTTTTAAGTGAAACCAATCGTCTTGGCATATCGATTGAAATTGGAAGAATGGTGGAAAAACTCACACCTATCCAACATAAAATAGAAATTCAATTCCGCGGAAATTCATTAAGACAACAATTCGATAAAGTTATTGTGGCTACTGGTGGCTCACCCAAGCGGGAAGGATTGGCCTGGCTGGAAAAACTAGGGCATAAAATTGAAACTCCAGTTCCCTCGCTTTTCACCTTTAACATGCCACGAGAATCTGTCACTGAACTTATGGGCATAGTGGTAGAAAACACCCTTACTTCTATACAAGGAACCAAACTAAAGTCTGACGGCCCACTCCTAATTACCCATTGGGGAATGAGCGGTCCTTCGGTGCTGAAACTCTCCGCTTTTGGGGCGAGAATTTTATCCGAAAAAGACTACAAAGCAAATCTACAAGTGAATTGGGTGAACACTCCTAGCTATGAAGTGGTGATGGAAGAGTTAAAAGAAATCTCCGTCAAGGTGTCGCAAAAGCAAGTTCAAAACTACAGAGCTTTTTTGTTGCCAGAAAGATTGTGGCACTTTCTTCTTCAAAAAATTGATATTCCGCTGACCAAAAAATGGAATGAATTGGGGAAGAAAGACCTCAACAAATTGTGTAATATCCTAACAAATGATGAATATTCTGTAGAAGGAAAAACCACCTTTAAGGAGGAATTTGTAACCTGTGGCGGAGTTAGTTTAGAGAGTATTAATTTTTCTACCATGGAAAGTAAAGTGGTTCCCAATCTATATTTTGCAGGAGAAGTAATGGATATTGATGGAATCACAGGAGGATATAATTTTCAGGCAGCTTGGACAACGGGATTCATTGCTGGCCAATTAAAAAAATAAGAATAATTCATGTTTCAAAACCAAAACATCAAGTACCTATTACTGATAGTGATTACATACACTATTGTGTTTTTTACTTCTTTTTTTATTCGTAAAATTTTGAATGCGATAATAAAAAGAAATACGGATGAATTGGGCGCAAAAGAAACCTCTTACGTATTTATAAAAAACTCCATTAGCTTCATATTGTATACGATTGGGACCATTTACATTGTTCATAATATTCCTTATTTGAACTCGATGAGCAAGACCTTATTTGGAGCTGCAGGAATCCTTGCAGCAGTGATTGGATTCGCCTCACAAAAAGCTTTTTCAAACATTGTGAGTGGATTATTTATACTGATATTTAAGCCTTTTCGAGTAGGTGATATTATCGAGATTTCAGGAAACAAAAAAGGAACCGTTGAGGAAATAACTCTGAGACATACAATCATCAAGGACTTTGAATTCAGAAGGGTGATTATTCCAAATAGTATTATTAGTGATGAAACAATTGTAAATAGCAGCATTACGGACGAAAAAATACGAAAACACATCGAATTCAACATTAGTTACGGATCGGACGTGAATCTAGCCAAAGGAATTATTAGAAGTCACATCAGAAATCATCCTTTGTTCATTGACTTGATGCAATTATTGACAATTACTCCTCGGTTTACGAAAAAATAAACGAGCCACTAGAACAAATTCAAGAGCAGGAAAATCCTGAAACAGACCAAAAAAATGTACTAAAAATAGAGAATGGGAAACAACAGCTTTTTCAATTAAAAAAAGCAATTGCTTCGTTAAGAGAAACCATTTTTAAGTTAGAAAACAGTGGCCTAGATTTTTTAGAGTCGAGGTATTTTTCGGAAGCCAAAGAGCAGGCAAATTATCTGATGGACGACATTGATTTTGACCTTAACCAATTGGAAAGTAAATTAAACTTGATCTTCAACTTGCAAAACAACCGGCTGAATCAAGTGATGAAAACACTGACTATTTTTTCTGTAATTTTTATTCCTTTGACATTCTTAGCAGGAATTTACGGAATGAACTTTGATCACATGCCAGGAACTAAAGCCCCAAACGGTTTTTATATATTTTTGCTGGTCACTGTTTTTGTAACTCTCCTTTCCATCTATATGATTAATCGAAGAAATTGGTTTAAATAAAAAAAGCACTAAGTTGTAACTTAGTGCTCTTCCATTTTTCCTATTCTCCTACCTCCTATTCGGCTGTCTTGTTGGTCTATTTCTCTCTGGTGTCTTGCCGGGAGATTTATTTCCCTCCACCTTTGGCGTAGTAACATTATTGGGCGAATTTACCTTAATAACCCTACTTACTCTTTCTATTCCCCCTGAACTGTGCGTGGCAGTAATCGTCACAACATTTGTACCATTCTGGAGTGTCAATAGTCCATTAAACGAATAATTCAACGCCCCTTGACTTGTTAGAGTATAACTTTTTATGGTAGTTCCATTTACCTGAATCGAAATTTTAGAGACTCCAGTTATACCTGTCACTGAACCAAATATTTTTGACTGAGTAACAGAGACTGTGGTTGTATCCATTGAAGGATATTCAACCTGAATTACCGGTTTTTGAACCACTATCGAATTTACTTTTATCGATTTACTATCCGTTCCACAATTGGTTGCAACAGTGGCACTAATTGTATTTCCGAAACCAGAATTCAACGTAACCGAAGCTGTAAAAGACTTTGTTGATGGAGAATAAGAAACTGGCTGACTGACTCCATTTACTTTTAATTCCATATCTGAAGAGTTACCAATATTTGTTGCAATTCCTGTTACAGTTACTTTGTTTCCTTTCACGGAATAGTTATTGGTAGGAGTTAGAATTCTTACAGTAGGTTTAGGACAAGGAGGCTCGTATGTCAAACGTATGGACTTTGAGTCTTCTCCACAGTCATTTGATACATTGACAGCAATTGAATTATTTCCTGCAGTCAACTTGATAGTAGCCATAAATTCGTGGGTCGATGGAGAAAAACTCGCACTGACAGCTCTTCCATTTACTGTTATTCTTAATTGAGAATTTGATTTAATGCCTAAAGCAGTTCCTTTTAATGTGACAGAGCTCGAAGTCATTTTAGCACCATTCCTTGGTGAGCCAATACTGACCGAAGGACCTTTACATGGCTCTGAATAAACCACTGATACTGTCTTGATGTCTTTTCCACAATTCGTAGAAGCCAATACAGTCACAGTATTACTCCCTGCTTTCAATGTAACACTCGAAGAGTATTTTTTGGTACCAGAATTAAAAGTAAATGGCACCAAACTTCCATTCACCCTCACCTCCAAGTCAGATTTATTCGTAATATTTGTAGCAGTACCCGCTATAACAAGATTGTTAGAATTTGTTTTACTTCCGTTGATAGGTGAAGTTAGCGTAACAGATGGAGCCGGACAAGGCTTGTTGTAGGTAACGCTTACCGAATTATTCACAGATCCACACTGGTTTGTTGCATTCACAGTCAATGTGTTCAATCCTTTTCGTAAGGTTATTGTTCCTGAAAATTTACTCATTCTGGTATCGTACACAAACGGAATAGGAGAACCATTCAATAAAATTGAAATTTGTGACTTAGTAGGAACACCGCTCACGAAACCTTCAAAACTCGTTTGATTGGAAGTAAAAGTGATTCCATTTAACGGAGAAGAAATATTCACTGTGGGCAGTGGACATCTGTAAGAGACTGTTCTATTTACTCTGTCCGTTCCACAGCTGTTTGTTGTTACAAATTCGATTGAATTACTACCAGCCACCAAATTTATTGTCGCTGTTACAATTCCGGATGATTGGTTGAAACTGCAGTTTACTCTTGCTCCATTTACTAGTAACTGAACTTGAGAGACCGATTGAATGTTGGTTACGACTCCTGAAAATGGAATTGACAATGAAGAAGAGTTTAATCCATTAGTTGGAGTTGTAATACTAGCCGTTGGTTTAGGACAAGGCTTAGTGTACACCAAGTTAATTGTTTTGGAATCTGAACCGCAATTGGTTGTAGCCGAGACAACAATTGTATTTGAACCTTCTCTCAGATTTAAGCCAGCGATGTACATTTGATTACTGGGGTTCCAAGAAAATGACTGGGTTGTTCCATTTAATTGAACTGTCATGTTTGATTGAGAATTAATGTTGACAGCTGTTCCTGCTAAAGTGACAGCACTAACAGATAAATTTGCTCCATTGCTAGGTGCATTTATTGTAACAAATGGTTGTGGACAAGGCTGATCATAAGTGACAAGAATTGTTTTAATATCTTGACCACACGGAGTAGTGGCTCTTACAGAAATAGTATTTTGTCCAGGTCTCAAAGTAGAAGCCAAAGCAAAGTTTCCATTGGGATTGAACGTAAAAGGCACAGTAATTCCATTCACCATTATGGACAATTGATTTTTTAACGTTACTTGGTTTGCAATTCCTTGTAATGACAGATTCGAGTTAGTTGAAACAGTCCCATTTACTGGAGTTGAAATAGAAACTGTGGGGGCAGGACAATCGTACATGATTTGTACCGATTCTTGATCTTCTCCGCATGGATTAACGGCTGAAAGCAACACCGAGTTAGTTCCTTGAACTAAATTCAATGTAGCGAGCACATCTCCATTTGCATTGTTAAACCTAAAAGCAACTGGCCGCCCATTCAGAGTAAGTCTAACATCCGACTGAGAAACATTGGTTACCGAACCTTCAAAATTGAAAGTTGGGTTACTTACCGTTGTATTGGTTAGAGGCTCAGAAATCATTACAATTGGCAAATAGCAGGGCTCCTCATAGTCGAAAAGTATCGTCTTAGAATCAGTACCACAATCGTTTGTAACAGTTACTTTCAGCCTATTTTCTCCAACAACCAAATTCATGGTTCCCGTAATTTTGAGTGTTTTGTTTTCCAAATTAAAAGGAATTTCTTTCCCATTGAGTTGAACAGAAATCTGGTCTCGATGTTGAATATGACTTGTTGTAGCTGTAAAGTTTGCCGGCAAATCTTTTACTACAGCACCAGAAACGGGAGTTGATATTGAGACAGAAGGAGAAATACAAAAATAAGTCACTACTTTGGAAACCGAAGTATCACCGCATTTGTTCACTGCCTTTATTGTTATTGTGTTTATCCCCTCTTTTAGGGACAATTGAGCCGAAAGCTTTTTAGAGTATTCGGTGTAGTTGTGTGTTACCACTTCGTTGTTCAAAGTTACTTCCAATGTTCCTTCTTGTAATCTCAATACTTGAGCCTCCATGGTTAGTTTCTTGCTGGAAACACTATCCACAAGAGGCTGAGAAAATGTTATTTCTGCTTTTGGACAATAATTTGGATTGTACAAAACTATAACACTATCCATTGATTCCCCACACTGATTGGTAGCCAAGTAATAAATCTTGTTTCTTCCTTCGGTGAGCTGCACAGTTCCTACGACATAATCCGTATTTCTGTTGTAAATTGTTTGTTCAATTTGGTCATTCACTACCAAAATAACATCGCTATTTGAATTAATCTTAGTTACTCTCGCTCTCACTTCCAATAACGATTCATTCACTTCGTACAACTCTGGCAAGTCAGATATTTTCAAATAAGGAGGCGGACAATTTCTAGTAGTTGTCGTAGTGGATGTCATTCCTCTAAATATGTTCCATCGTAAAAAAACAGATGAATAATGATATTTATCATGGTCACCCCATTGTAAAAACTGAGTACCTGCTTGTTCTAGCCCATCAAATTTATCTTGAAGGGTGAAAGTTACTCTGTGTTCAAAACCAATGGACCACTGAGGAGAGAATTGATAGCCCAGACCAATTCCTAGAGAGGGCATCAATCGAATAGTTTTGTCCTCGCTAAACGGAGCAAATGACTCGTAATCTCCATCTTGTAAGTTTCTGAAATCAGACTTAGTTGCCGAATTAGAATCTATGGAAGAAAAGTCATACATTTTATCGAAATCCTGTCCATCAGGGGTATACAACAAATCTGTTTTTGTTCTATAATCCGTAATACCAATTCCTCCAAAAACAGACAAAAGCACACCCGTACGTTCCCTCAAGGTATGAAAATTAATAACTGCTTCCATGGAGAAGTCGTGCAAAACTGTTTCAGTATTTAAATACAACAATCCCTGAGTTGCTTTGTAATTCGTTGTACCTATAGCATACAATGAGTTGTCATCAATAGCGGCAGAATCGGTTAGCGACAGATTCTGTCCAAAAGTTCTTCCTTTCAAATATCGAAACCTTAGATCTACACTCCAAAATTTCCCTTGAGACTCGTAAATTCCTTTTCCAAGTGTAAATCCATATCCAAATCCTGGTCTGTCTAGGGATACGTCTGCGTCTTGCCATACTCCTCCCATATTGAACCCTAGGTTCCATTTTGTATCACGTTCGGGATCTGTAAACTGGGAATAAGAACTATTCGAAAAACAAAGTAAAAATAGTAGGACAATTTTAATTTGTAGAAGTATTTTCATGTTAATCAATTTTGAGTTAGTGTGTTCATGGCGATAATTGTGCCAAAAAACATTCTGATAAATATAAAAGGTTTTATTGAATTGTTTTCACGGGGTTAGCTACTTATTTGAGGGAGAGTAGAAATTCAAGCGTGTCCACACCATCAGCGTAATCCGAGACTTCTGGAGATTGAGCTTTGCCAAATGGAACAAATTGAGTTCCCACTACACATTGGATATTCTCTTTTTCTTCATTGAGTTTTCGAGACACCTCGTCCAGTGATTCGTAGTATTCATAATTGAGTACACTCAGCGGTGAATACAAAGAGGCATCTTCTTTCATGAGTAAAAAACCATTTTCAATTAATTCTACTTGATTCATGAGATACACAGCTTTGTTGTAATCATAATTATTGGCGTACTTATTATGATTTACTATTTCCTGATAGGGATAAAAAGCTTGAAACAATTTATTTAACTCAAAATCTTTGGGTATGAATACTTTCGTAACATTTCTACATCCCTTTCCAAAATAGAGAAATACGTCTTCGGAAAAAGCTGTTAGCTCCTCCTCTGTTTCGTTTCCCGTAAACACAGCCACACTCGTTCTGTTCTTTCTTATAATGGAGGGATATTCTTTGAAATAAGACTCAAAATACCTTGCTGAATTATTACTTCCTGTTGCGATAACAGCGTCAAAATCCTTCAGACGGTCAACAAATTTTATGTACGTCTGAAATCTAGGTTCCAAATGAATGAGCGTCTTAGCAATCATGGGTAGAAGAATATTGTCTTCAGAAGACAATTTAGCCAACAACTTATTTCCTGTAATCAACACACAAAGAAAATCGTGAAACCCCACAGCAGGAATATTCCCAGCCATTACCACACCAATTGTTCGATTCGTTTCTTCCAAAGACTCATAGGAATCTATCCAATTCTCGAGCATGGATTTATCTAGCATGGAGACAATTCCACTCAAAGCTTTTCTTACTTGATCTTCCGTAAACCAAGGGTTCAATACTTTTGCTCGCAAAATTGCAGTTTCAAATTCTTCAAATTCCTCTTGGGTAAGTCCACAAGAGTGTCCTTTCCAATCAGATTTCCTGGTAAAATTTTCTAGTACTTTTCCTAATTGGACAAACGCATTTTTTCTTTCTTCAATATTCATAGCACAAAGATAAAAACAATCGAGGTTTATACAGTTCATGAAGAGCAATTCGTTTGAATAAAAGAGCAGACAATAAATAAAATAACTCAACAAATAATAGACAATCGGCTAAGATTGTATTAATTTTGTACAAAAATAGACACACACTATGGCAATAATTATAACACAAGAATGTATTAATTGTGGGGCATGCGAGCCAGAATGTCCAAACAACGCAATTTATGAAGGAGGTGCCGATTGGAAATTCTCGGACGGAACCGGATTGAAAGGAATGGTAAAACTCTATGACGGAAAAGAGGTAAACGCGGACGAATACCAAGAACCGATTGACATGGATGTATATTTCATTTCACCTGACAAATGTACTGAGTGTGAAGGTTTTCACGAAGAGCCTCAGTGTGCAGCCGTTTGTCCTGTAGATTGTTGTGTAGATGATGAAGATGTGAGAGAGTCTGTAGAAGATTTGTTAAAGAAAAAAGACATTCTTCACATAGGTGGCTAATTTTTTCCTAGATTCCAGTTCATTGAATTAACTTTTTAAGTTATATTCAGTGCACCAATGAAGAAAATAAAATTTTATTTGCGCGTAATTTGGATAGCATTAATTCTGTTGGGATTAATGCTATTTTTTTTGAATCCCTCTTATTTCAGCAAAGAGTCTATTTCTTTGTTTGTGGCGCGCCACTCCTCGCACTTGTTGCTCACCTATTTCATCATTAGTTCTTTACGAGGATTAATTCTTCTGCCTTCTACGCCCTTTGTTCTGGCGGGTATTTTACTTTTTCCTACCGCCCTACTCTCTGTTTATTTAATTTCTATCATGGGGATTTTACTCACTTCTACTCTATTGTATTTTAGCTCTCTTTACCTCGATTTTAGTCAATTATTTAGCGAAAAACAACGGGAAAAATCTAAGAAATTCACCAAACGACTCAAGAAAAACGGATTTTGGATGGTACTGGGTTGGTCTTTTTTCCCTTTGGTTCCAACTGATTTAATCTGCTTCATAGCAGGAAGCATACGAATGAAGTTTCTACCTTACCTTATGGCAATTTTCATTGGTGAATCCATACTTATTGGAGTATATATTGGGCTATCTACCTTAAGATACTGATAAATATTGCATCATGATAGCGCAGGCTATTGCCCCAAAAGTACCCACCGCATAACCTAATACCGCAAGCAATACACCAACAGGAGCAAGCGCTGGGCTGAATGCAGCCGCTACTACAGGTGCAGAAGCAGCTCCACCAATATTAGCTTGTGAACCAACCGCCACATAAAAAAATGGAGCTTTGATGATTTTGGCTACAACAAATAAAAACAACGCATGAACAGTAATCCAAATAAGACCAACGGAAATTAAAAATTTGAACACACCCCAGTTATTTATCAACTCAAAAATATCCATTTTCATACCAATTGTAGCAACCAAAAGATAGAGAAATACCGTTCCAATTTTTGAGGCACCAATTCCCTCAAACTCTCGAGCTTTGGTAAAAGAAAGAATGATTCCGAAAATAGTGGAGAAGACGATAAGCCAGAAAAAGCCGCTTCCAAAAGAGGTTAATAATACGGCAGTCATGGGAGAAGAGGTTTTTATACTTTCTAGCCAATCAGCTATCAATGGGCTAATACTATTGGATAAAAAATGAGCCAATCCAATAGAAACAAAAGATAACGCCAATAAAAACATCAAATCTTTGAATGTGGCAACTTTTGCCATCTTTTTCTGAAACGATTCCATTTTGTTTTTTAAATTTTCTATCGCTGAGTCATCAGCCTTAAAAAATTTATTGAGTCTTTTGTTGTATCCAGTTCCAAATAGCAACACGGACATAAACACATTTGCCACAAATACGTCTACTACAATCATCGCAGAAAACAATTGGTCACTAGCTCCATAAATTTCCTTCATAGCGGTTTGGTTTGCACCTCCGCCAATCCAACTACCTGCAACTGTTGCCAACCCTCTCCAAATCTCATCATTCAATATTTCTGGAGAAAACAACGAAACCAAATACAAGGCTATTGGACCTCCAATAACAATCCCAACGGTAGCAGTAAAAAACATGATGAGCGCTTTCGATCCTAATTTCCTTATACCCTCAATGTCAATATTGAGGCATAACAGCACTAAACTAGCTGGCAGCAAATATCTACTCGCCACAAAATATAGTCTTGATTCGTCTGCCGAGATAATCCCAAAAGTATTAAGAAAAGCGGGTAAAAAATAACACAACAAAAGAGCCGGAACTACTCGATAAAACTTCTGAAAGAAAGAGATATTACTTCCTTCTGTTTTAAAAATAAAAGCTAACAACAGTAAGAGCAACCCCAGGACAACCGCATCATTTTTGATGAGCGGCTCGGTAGATTTTACTTTAAAATTCTTCTTAAATAAGATTACTTTTTCTACTCCATTGAACTGATAGACCGAAATGGAGTTATCGCCCAGCTCCATATCAGCAAAAGAAAGAAATCCTGATGTAGGAGTTTTGTATACTGAATCATTGTAGTTCACGTAGATGGAAGGAGCAAAATTATTTTGTCTAGAAAGTAAATCAACCATCACCTCTTTGCCTTGATTTAGGTAAATAATAGAAGGAATTTTATTGGACTCGAGTACTTGTACAGAATTTAGTTTTGTACTCATAGCATTGGTGGAAGTAACCTGAAAGGAAAAGCCAAAAAGAGAAAGACATAAAAATAATACGGTAAGGAAGTAATTTAATTTCATAGAATAAAGTTCTTGTGACACGAAATGGATCATGCCCATGATTTTAGAAAGCCAATAATACTAATAAAAAATGAAAAGTCAATTGTTAATAAAGGCTTTGAAACATTGGATAATTAAAAGTAAAATAGTAGATTTGCACTCTTAAAATTTAAAAACCAAAATAAACACTATGAAACATTACGAAACTGTTTTCATTCTAACTCCCGTTTTATCTGATGTTCAGGTAAAGGAAGCAGTAGATAAGTTCAAAGACATTATTGTGAAAAGTGGTGCTAAAATCGATAACCAAGAAAATTGGGGATTGAAAAAGCTAGCTTATCCAATTCAGA
>CBFHVI010000046.1:0-10270 GCA_965658995.1 Flavobacteriales bacterium
AGAAGTAATACAAACTTATTCGTTTCCTGCGCTTCACTTCTTTTACTCAAGATGGAATGGAATGGGTCAGCCAGATTTTGTAGAAATGAATAAATTACTAACCAGAGCTTCTGACAAGTTCAGCGAGTTGGCAAATACAAATAGTCAAGTGACTTACAACAATGCGCTAGGATTGATGCAGTACCTGCACGGACAAACCTCGCCCTTAGGAATTTCACCCGGTGGAACTTATCCTCCCTTTTCGGTTCCTTTTCCTGGAGGAAGAATGGATTATCCTACCCCAAAAGTTAGGATGAATGATTACATTTTGTTTCAAGATTGTTTTCATCTGAGTAGCGAAGGATTTGATGAGTTTTACACCTATCATTTTGAAAGTTATTATTGGAATTACTTGCGAGGAAAAGTTGATTTTTCAACTCCCTCTGAGGGAAACCAAAAAGACGGTGGAATCTCTTCAAATTCAATAATATCTGGCGGGAATATTGCCTTGGGTAATAATTTAACCATTGGTAATTCGAAAGGAATTCTTAGCTTCAATACTTCGGGAATTTCCGGTACGAGCCTCATCCATCGAGCAGATTTATTTTTTCACCGTGACAATCAAACTGGAACGCTCCCATCCTTTTCGAAAGTGGTGCTAGAAGTGAAAGATGGTTTTTTTGGTAGCGGTCCTACGCTCGATTTTGGCGATTACAGTTCAACGAGTAGCAGAAAGGATACAGCCTGTGTGTATGGAACTGTAAGTGACAATGGCTATTGGATGAGAATTAGAGTTCCTGCCAGCTTGTTACCGCACATAAGCAGTTCGGGTACCACTCAATTCAGAATCTCAATGTTGGATAGTACGAATGGAAGTATGCTTTATTTCTCTACGGGAGACTCGCTTAAAAAGCCTTTTTTGGATGTGGAATACCTAAACCCAACCCTACTCTTGGTAAACGAAAATAGTTTTGATCCATTGTTATACCCAAATCCAACCTCAGGAGATGAACTAACCATAGGAAATGTTGTTGATTTTAGAGGGGAGGTAATCGCTATTGATCTTTCTGGACGAACGCTTCCACTTTCAGTTCAATCCTCCCGAATTGATGTTTCACAATTAATGAGAGGAGCTTATTTTCTCGTTATTTCGGAAGGAAACAAGACAGCAACAATCAAGTTTGTCAAACTTTAATTCCTTTGATCTAATCTGTTTAAAGCGCTGATTGCGGGTTCGTAATTTGCTTCCAATTTCAAAATGGCTTTGTATTCAGATTTTGCCAATGTCACTTTTCCTTTTGATTCGTAGCACAGCGCTCTGTTGTACTTTGCAGGGACGTAGTTAATGTTCAAGTTTAAGGCTTTATCAAAGTTTTGAATAGCTAAGTCCAAGAGAGAATCATTTGTTGCCCTGGGATTTTTGTCGTAACACAAATTAATAAGTGTACGACCAATATCGAAGTAAGAAACTTCAAAAGTAGAATCAAAATGAAGTATCGTATCAAAACACATAATAGCTTCTTCATACTCTTCATGTTCATAATGACTCATCCCTTTTAGTCGCCAAGCCTCTATACTTTCTGGCCAAGTGGCAATCGCTGAGTTAAAGTACTGAATGGCCAACGGATTATCCATTTTATTATGAATAGAACCCAAGGCCAAATAGGCATTGTAATAATTAGGATCTCTTTCCACGGCAGTTTGGTAAGATGAAATAGCTAGTTTATTTTGGTCTTGCATTTCGTACCACATTCCTTTTAAGTAATAGGGCTTAGCCAAATACATGTTCTGACTGATAGCTCGGTTAATTAAGCCCAAAGAAGGTTCATAATTCTTTCCAGCCAAATAATAATAGGCCAATTCCAGCATGCCCTCAATGTGATTACTATCCAATTCTACTGTTCTTTCCAAGAAAGGCAATCCTTGCTCTATTTTGTTTATCCCCAAATAGGACATTGCCTTCACAAAGTTGATATTAGGATCTTTGGGTGCAATTTTCATTGCTCTATTAATTTGTTTTAAAGCTTCTTCTGGTTGTTGATTCTCTAGATGGAATTTGGCCAATTGATAATACCCTTGTTCAGAATTTGGCTGATTTATAATCAATTGATTAATTTCTGCCAACCTCTTGTCTTTCTGATTTTCTTGGGGCTGAACCATCTCAATTTCTTGAGGACTAGAATTGAGGGTGTTTTCTTGGCAAGAAAACACTGCGCATACACTTACTACGAGAACTACAATTTTTTTCATTTTCAATACTACCTTTTTTCAATCATTAATGAGCAAAAAATGCCCCTTAAAAAGGAGCATTTTTACACAATTTAAACCATGAATTATGCTGACTCTTCAGCTAATAATTCATATATTTTCTTCTCTAATTCTTCCATTAATTCAGGATTATCGGCTATTAATTCTTTCACCGCATCTCTACCTTGACCCAGCTTTGTATCTCCGTAACTAAACCAGGAACCACTCTTTTTCACTATGTTTTTATCTACGGCTATGTCTAAGATTTCACCTGTTTTAGATATTCCTTGTCCGTACATTATATCAAACTCCGCTTTTCTGAATGGAGGAGCAACTTTGTTCTTCACTACTTTTACTCTTGTTCTGTTTCCAGTTACATCTTCTCCCCCTTTTATTTGAGTAGATCTTCTTATGTCTAATCGGATTGAAGAATAAAATTTCAATGCATTTCCTCCAGAAGTAGTTTCTGGGTTTCCAAACATCACCCCGATTTTCTCTCTCAGTTGATTGATAAAAATACAGCATGTATGTGCTTTACTGATAGAAGCGGTTAATTTTCTCAATGCTTTCGACATGAGTCTTGCTTGCAATCCCATTTGAGAATCCCCCATTTCTCCTTCAATCTCTGCTTTTGGAGTTAGTGCTGCTACTGAATCTATAATAATCAAATCAATCGCCCCCGAGCGAATTAAATTATCTGCTATTTCGAGTGCCTGTTCTCCATTGTCTGGCTGAGAAATAATCAAGTTGTCTACATCCACTCCTAGTGCTTTGGCATATACCGCATCAAAAGCATGCTCCGCATCAATAAAAGCACAGATTCCTCCCTGCTTTTGACACTCAGCTATTGCATGAATAGTCAAGGTAGTTTTTCCTGAAGATTCAGGTCCGTAAATTTCAATAATTCTTCCTTTAGGATATCCTTTCACACCCAAAGCCATGTCGAGGGTAAGCGATCCAGAGGGAATTACCTCCACGTCTGCCACTGCTCTATCACCTAATTTCATTACTGCTCCTTTCCCATACTGCTTATCCATTCTTTCCATGGTTGCTTGCAGTGCTTTTAATTTATCGCTGTTTACCTCTTTTGTTTTTGTTGCCATTTTCTATGTCGTTTTGTGTATAATGTCGTTTTGTATTCGAAACTAACTCTTCGTATAGATATAGGCCCTTCTTTGGTTTATTCAGAACAACCTTTCTCTTTTGATCTAGCAGCTTCTATTTTCCCAAAATCTGGGCAGTATGATCTTTCGTTTTTACTTTTTCAATAATCTCTTCTATGTTTCCATTTTCATCTATCACAAAGGTCATTCGATGTATTCCATCGTATACCTTTCCCATAAATTTCTTTTCTCCCCACACTCCATAATCTTTTATAATAGTTTTCTCCTCATCCATTAATAATGGGAAAGGCAAACTGTATTTCTCAGCAAATTTTTGGTGAGATTTTGCTGAATCTGCGCTTACTCCCAAAACTTTGTATCCGTTAGATAACAAAGAATCATAGTTATCCATTAAGTTACAAGCCTGCGCTGTACACCCTGGAGTGTTGTCTTTTGGGTAGAAGTATAAAACAACTTTCTTTCCTTTAAAATCGGTGAGCTTTATTGAGTTTCCGTTGTGATCTTGCGTGCTAAAATCGGGAGCTTTATCTCCAATTTTTAAATGTTTCATTTGGTTTGCTGATTTTACTCAAAGTTACTAATTTATTTCTTCCAATTATTGATTCTAAGCTTTCTTTTTTGACAGAAAAATTGGTATTTTGGCAATCCAAATACAAAACACATGAAACCATTATTTTTTCTTCTATTCATTTTTACTGGAGCAACAAATTACAGCCAATGCTATTGGCAGCAAAGGGTTGACTACAAAATGAATATCGATTTCAACGATCAAAACCATCAATACAAAGGAAAACAAACTTTAGTGTACACCAATAATTCGCCAGACGAACTAAACAAGGTGTTTTATCATCTCTATTTTAATGCTTTTCAGCCGGGTAGCATGATGGACGTTCGTTCGCTTACTATCGTAGATCCTGATAGAAGAGTGGGCGACCGCATTTCTAAGCTAAAACCGAACGAAATTGGCTATCAAAAAATTAATTCATTAACCTTTAATGGAGAAGAGACTTCTTTTAAAGTTGTAGGAACGATCCTGGAAGTTACATTACCGAGTTCGATAAAGCCAGGCGAATCGGCAAGATTCGAAATGAATTTTGAGGCCCAAGTGCCGATTCAGATTAGAAGAAGTGGAAGAAATAGTGCAGAAGGTATTGACTACTCAATGACCCAATGGTATCCCAAAATGTGTGAATATGATTACGAAGGGTGGCATGCCAATCCCTATGTTGGTAGAGAGTTTCATGGAGTTTGGGGCGATTTTGATGTGACCATTCACCTTGATAAAAAATACACAATTGGCGGAACGGGAGTATTACAAAATCCAACCGAAATTGGGAAGGGCTATACCTCAAAAAAAGTGACAGAAAAAGTAAACAAACAAGGGAAATTATCGTGGCACTTCGTTGCGAAAAATGTGCATGATTTTGCTTGGGCCGCAGATCCAGATTATAAACACGATATCCAAACATTGAGCAACGGAACAAGACTCCATTTCTTTTACCAAACAGATACTTTGATTGAGAATTGGGAAAACTGTCAAGAGTATGCTGTAAAAGCATTTGAGTATGTGAATAAAAAATATGGCGAATATCCCTACAGCGAATATTCAATTATCCAAGGTGGAGACGGTGGAATGGAGTACCCGATGGCTACCTTAATAACGGCTCACGGGTCTTTTGGAGGATTGGTAAGTGTAATTATCCACGAAGGTCTTCACAGCTGGTATCAAGGAATGATGGCCACAAATGAGTCTAAGTATCCCTGGATGGATGAAGGATTTACCTCGTATGCACAACATGATGCTATGGACCATGTTTATGGAAAAAACGCCTTAAATCCTCATTTAGGAGCCCACAGAAACTATCACTTTTTGGTGATGAAAAACGAGCAAGAGCCGCTCACTACTCATGCCGATCATTACAAGAAAAACAGAACTTACGGAATTTCTGTGTACTCCAAGGGAGAGGTGTTCTTGGATCAGCTGGAGTATATTTTAGGGAACAAAGATTTTGAAAAAACAATGATTGAATACTACAATCAATGGAAATTCAAACACCCGAATCCCAATGATTTTAAACGAGTTGCGGAACAAGTATCGGGATTGGAATTAGACTGGTACCTTGAGCAGTTTATTGGAACCACCAATTATATCGACTACGGAATAGATAGTGTAACAGTATGCGATAAAAAAACTACTCGACTCCACCTGCAGAGATTTGGTGATATGCCTATGCCCCTCGATATTGTAGTAACTACCCTCGATGGAAAAGCGAAGACTTACAACATTCCACTTTCGATAATGAGAGGAGCAAAATCCACTTCAAAGTACGAAAACTATGTAGTTGTATCTGAAGACTGGCCCTGGACAAACCCAACCTTCAACCTCTGTATTGACTTACCTATCGAAGAAATAGCGAGAGTTGAAATTGATCCAAGTGTACGATTATCTGATGTCAACAGACAAAACAACATCTACCCCGAACCTGAAGAAAGGGAGGAGGAAAAATAAAAAAAGGTTGTAAAGTTGGATCGATACTTCGCTTGTCAAACAAACGACCCACTGCCTTCATGGCCATTCGGATAATCCATAACCCAATAAGAAGTGTAAGAATTGTGCCTAAAAGTTTTGGTCCATACTCGTGCGCAAAATCTGTAAGTTGAGCTAAAAAATTGGAACTTGAAGCTACAACAGTTTCGGATAAATCTGAAACTGCAGTTGCAGCCTCTTGTGTAGTTGATGTCATAATTTATTGATTTTAAGCTAGATGAATTAAATATGAGAAATTCCTTTTTTTTGAGAAAAAATTCAAAAGAACTTTGGGGAACAAGACTGAAGGATGCTCATAAATTTGTACATTTAAATCTTGAAAAAATGAATCTAACATGGCCAAAGAAGCAGTAAAAGAAACCCCATTAATGAAGCAATACAATGCAATAAAAGCGAAGCATCCTGATGCTGTGTTGCTATTTCGTGTGGGTGATTTTTATGAAACCTTTAAAGAAGATGCCAAAATCACTGCGCAAGTATTAGGAATCGTTTTGACGAAGAGAAAAAACGGAAAAGCCGCTCACATTGAGCTTGCGGGTTTTCCTCATCATTCGCTCAATACGTACTTGCCCAAATTGGTTCGAGCAGGATATCGAGTTGCAATTTGTGATCAGTTGGAAGATCCCAAAATGACCAAAAGTATTGTAAAACGAGGCGTGACAGAGTTAGTAACTCCCGGAGTCACTTTCAATGACAACGTATTGGAACAAAAGAAAAATAATTTCTTGGCTGCGGTACATTTTACTAAACACATAGTGGGAGTTTCTTTTTTGGATATCTCTACGGGAGAGTTTTTGGTTGCAGAAGGGTCAGCCGAATACATTGATAAATTAATTCAGAGTTTGAAACCAACCGAGGTCTTGTTTCAAAAGGGAAATCAAAAAAGATTTAATGAACTCTTTGGGAATAAATTTTACTTTTTTCAACTTGAGGACTGGGTATTTACCACAGATTTTGCAAATGATTTATTAACCAAACAATTTAATACCAAGACCTTAAAAGGGTTTGGTGTAGAAGACCTAAAAGTAGCAACAATAGCTGCAGGTGCTGCGCTGCATTACCTCTCCGAGACTCACCACAAAGAATCAAAACACATCTCAACTCTATCGAGAATTGAAGAGGACAATTACGTGTGGCTCGATAGGTTTACTATCCGAAACCTAGAGCTCATCTCCTCCAACAACCAAGATGCCACTACACTGATAGATGTATTGGACAAAACTGTTTCGCCAATGGGAGCTAGACTGCTAAAACGATGGATGTTGTTGCCTCTTAAGAATACAAAAGCAATTGCCAAAAGGCACGAAGTAGTGGAAGGATTGGTTCAAAACAAAGAACTCCTCCAGGAATTGACAAAGCACATCAGTGAAATCAGTGATTTAGAAAGATTGGTATCTAAAGTCTCGATTGGGAAAATTTCTCCTCGAGAGGTGAACCAACTAAAGGATTCTTTGAATGCTTTGGTACCGATAAAAGAACTGAGCCAAACCTCTGGAATTGCCTCTCTTACCATCCTTAGTGAACAAATAAACACCTGCAATTCGTTGAGGCAAAAAATCGACAATGAACTCTTTGAGGACGCACCCGTTTTGCTGAACAAAGGAAATGTTATCAAGGAAGGTGTGAATGAAGAATTGGACGAATTAAGAAAAATAGCGTTTTCTGGAAAAGATTACTTACTCAATTTGCAACAAAGAGAAAGTGAACGAACGGGAATCTCTTCTCTCAAGATTGCGTTTAATAACGTTTTTGGCTATTATATTGAGGTTCGTAACACACACAAAGACAAAGTTCCTGCCGAGTGGATCCGAAAACAGACCTTGGTGAATGCCGAGCGGTACATCACAGAGGAGTTAAAAGAGTATGAAACGAAAATTTTGGGTGCTGAAGAAAAAATTCTCGCCCTAGAATCCTCTCTTTTCGAAAATCTAGTCTTGGAACTTTCCGATTTCACAGTGCCGATACAGCACAATGCCAACCTCGTAGCCCAAATCGATTGCCTCGCTTCATTTGCTTTACAAGCCATTCATCACAATTATTGTAAACCCAAGGTAGATGAATCAACAAAGCTGACTATCAAAAACGGGCGTCATCCGGTAATTGAAACGTGCTTGGAAGTTGGCGAAGAATACATTCCAAACGATATTTTTTTAGATGATGTCTCTCAGCAGATTATAATGATTACCGGACCAAACATGTCGGGAAAATCGGCAATTCTTAGACAAACTGCCCTCATCGTTTTGATGGCACAGATGGGAAGTTTTGTTCCTGCCGAATCGGTAGAAATGGGTTTTGTGGACAAAATATTTACGCGAGTGGGAGCCTCAGACAATATTTCTTCGGGTGAGTCCACCTTTATGGTAGAAATGAATGAAACAGCTAGTATTTTGAATAATATTTCGGAGAGGAGTTTGATTTTACTTGATGAGATAGGAAGAGGAACAAGCACGTATGATGGGATATCGATTGCATGGAGTATTACCGAATACATCCATGAATACCCTCAGAAAAAAGCAAAGACATTGTTTGCTACTCACTATCACGAGCTAAACGAAATGCACAAGCAATTTCCAAGAATAAAAAACTTCAATGTATCGGTAAAAGAAATTGATAAGAAGATATTATTCATGAGAAAATTAGTGGAAGGCGGTAGTAACCACAGTTTTGGAATTCACGTTGCTAAAATGGCTGGAATGCCAGGTTTTGTAATAAGAAAAGCCGAAGAAATTCTTGAAAAACTGGAAGCAAGAAGTGGCGACAGTAAACATAACACTTCCGATAAACTGAAAGATCTTGGCAAAAAAGACGAAGAAATGCAATTGAGTTTTTTCAATTTGGATGACCCAATTTTGGAAGACATCAGAGATGATATCGCCAATGTGGATATCAACACACTGACTCCTGTAGAAGCGCTTATGAAATTAAATGAGATTAAAAAGAAATTGGGGTAATTTGAATAAATTCTCTGTGGAGGGCGTAAATTTTCAGCAATGGATTCATTGCAGAAATTAAGAATAGTTCTTCTCTTAATCACAAACTAAGTACCTTTACTCGGGCTTAGTTCATGTTTTTCAATACCAAAAAACGAAACAAAAAAGGGTAGCTAGAAAAACTCTTGCTACCCTTTTCAGGATTGTTATCGGCTGGATTTTACTTAGTCCATCCTGCAGTCCAATCGTTGCTTGATTCTACTGCTCCTTTAAAAGTTCCTGCAGTAAACCAAGAACCTAGTGTTGTTGGGTCCAAAGCATTAGTTGAAGAAGTTCCAATGTATCCGCTCAAAGAAATTGCAGTAGTTGAGTTAGTTGCTTCGTTTGTTGGTTCAAAATCTGCACAATCTCTCCAGTTTGTTCCGTTTGTGAAAACACTTGAGTTTTGTAATACCAATTCACCAGCAGTCATGTTTGTTGTAGTTTGAGCATCAGAAACTCTTACACCGTACTTTGGAAAACCTGTAACGACAGCGTTATAAATTTTTCCTTTTGTTCCTTCTCTCAATCTCATCCCTGTATTAGAAGCATCTCCATCGTCTACACCAACTAAAGTAATGTTTGCGATCGTTGGGTTCGAATAAGGCATCAAAGTATTGTCAGAACCATTATTGTCAGCTTCGATTCCTCTATCTCCACCTCCAGCTTCTTGGTTTACAACCCAAAACTGTCCGTTTCCTCTCCATCCGTAAGTCCAATCGAAAGAATCGTCTTCATTTCCTGTAGATACTGCATATTTTACAGAAACTGTCCCTCCAAAAAACTCAATTCCATCATCTGCACCTCTGTACGCTTGGATATACTCTACCGTTGTTCCACTTCCTACTCCGTTAAAAGAGAATCCGTTCAACTCATTGTCTGTTCCCAAAAGTTTTCCAGCGAATTCAACTCTCACATACTTAATCGTTCCTGAGTTATCGTTGTCCTGAGTTCCTCCATATTTTCCGGTTCCTCCTTCTCCTTCAGCTTCAGATCCATTGTTAATTTGTGCTTTACCATTAATGATAATTCCACCCCAATCTCCAGGAGATGGAGTTCCTGTAACAGTCTTAATTGTTGTCATCACGATTGGAGCCGAAGCTGTTCCTACAGCATTGATTTTTGCTCCTCTTTGGATAGCCAAGAATGGAGTTGTAGCATCATCGGCAGCATAAATTTCTGTTCCTGCTTGAATTGTTAAGGTATTTCCAGATTTTACGAATATCCCTCCACTTAACAACCATTTCTTATCGCTTGAAAAAGTGTAGTTTTCATCAATAGTTCCTGTTACTCTTTGGTACGTTACGCCTGAAATTGTTGTAGAAGCTACTTTAAAAGCAGACACTATACAAGTACCGTCATCTTCCACTGCATCAACATCATAGTTTTTTGCGTTTGGATCT
>CBFHVI010000047.1:0-9610 GCA_965658995.1 Flavobacteriales bacterium
TTTTTAGCCCTAGATAGTGAGGGAATTACCTTTACCTCTAACTTCTTATTAGGTAAGCTTATACGCACACTTGCAATTGAAACAAGTGCTACAAAATACAGTAGTGATCCCGTTAAAGCAGTAAAAGAACTCCGAAAAAAATGCAGTAAGCAGCCTGTAATTATCATTAAAGACATCCACCGGTCGCTATTTCAGTCGGATCATTTAGTACACTTAGCAGACTTTTTATACGAAAACAGCATTTTACTCATTGCCTTTGGTGTTCACTACACATGGATGGATCAGTTTTTCAACGATTCCAATGCAATCGAAAGCAAAACCTACCTGCCTAAAGAAAAAGAGTGGGTACCACTTTTGGACAACTACCTTAGATATAAAGGACCCAACAAAGAATTTAAGAATGAGCTGGACCAGTATAAATTAATTAAAAAGATTATTACTCATTTACTAAAAGAAATCTCCAACAAAGAAATTGTAGCTAGGAGGTTTGCCGATGAGCACGAATATCCTATGGAATATGTACATGAAGCTTTTGCTTTTTTACATCCATTTTTAAAGTCAGGTAAAATGGCCTTTCAAGAAGATGTATTGGATGATTTGTATGGTTTTCCAACAGAAATCACAGAAGCTTCCAGGATTTATTTTTCAATTGGAAGAAGAGATGCTAAATTAGAATATCAACACCAAACAATTTCATTGTAGTATTAAAATCACAAAATCAATTTCCCCCTTTTTCTAAAAAATAAATATTTATGAAAGAATTATTTTTGATGAACGATTATTATCAATTATGTGAAGAGCTTTTTCTTGGATGGAAGGAGGAAGATAAGAAGCTAAAAGATGATCGTCTTTTGGGAGATATAGTCGATCTGACTTTTCCACCAGAACCTTATGTAATATTAAAACAAGGTGATACGCCTTTATTTATTCTGAATTCAACTACCTCGTTAAAAAATATGAACAATCCTAAGTTGAATTTGAAAAGTAAAAAGTACATTGAATTTGCTAGAGAACTGGGAGAACAATATGTTTCATTAGACTATCACTCTAGTTTTTTTACTAAAACTTTAAATAAAATTGATCTCGCCACCGATTTAGGTTTTAATTCAGTTATTGACATAGCTACCATCCCTTTTTTTTCGAAGGACTTAAACCAATCCAAAATAATAAACGAAATTAGAACTTCGTATGTTCTATTTGCTTATATGAATAGTCTTCAAATTTTTTTGTTCGATAAATCAGTTTTAATCCCGGTTCAAATAGAGTCAGAAGAAGAAATAAACTTAGAATACATAAAAAAGAATGATTGGCTTCTTTTTCAGTTAAATCTATTAGAAGTGTCTGTTGATGATATGAAAATGAGTATTATAGATAAACAAAATGGTAGAATTAGAAAAACTTTGTTTCGAGCAAAGAATAAATATTTATTGATAACATCAAATTAATTTTTAAAAAATGAGTAAACTACCCTCGCCTTTATCTACCTATGTAGACAGATTTAATAAGCAATTTTCTCAATTAAATTTGGAGTTCCTTTCGGAAGAAATGTTAATACAGCTAATTCATCTAAATAAAATCTCCCTAAACAATATGTTTATGGCAGGTTTGGGAGCTTCAACACTAATTTTAAGATTGGGTGCAATAATACAACTGTGCAAAAAGTTGGAAAACGACAATTTGAAAGAAGATAGTTTGTTGATGAAGCAAATTATGGACAACCTGGTAGATAATTTGCCAAGTGATACTAGTTGGAGGGTGATTTGGTCTGTAACTTCTGAAGAGGGGAGCCCCTGGCAAGAGTGTGTTTTAGCTCCTAAGGGAAAAAAATCTCTGTTAGAAAAATTGGTAACTTTCAGAAATAAATATGTACATGGATATATATCGCTTATTGAAAGTGATGTCAAACATCTTTTAGCTGGAATTTCAGTTTTAAATGAAATGGTGAATGTAACAAGTAGGCTTTTTCAAGACTCTCAAATACAAGAAATGAATGATCGGTTATTCTTTGTTCAAAAAGGGCTAAGAGTTTCGTTGCATCCATTTGTACAGAAGGGCACCAAAGATGGTTTGCCTTATGTTTTTCAGGGTATGCACAATAATAAGAAAACAGCAGAACTTATAAGTACACATTATGGGGATGTAGAAAATCAAGATGGAAATTTACATTATGACAAGATATTTGAACCAATTCAGCAAGCCCTTAAAGGGGGAGCAGCCGATGTATTTGACCACAGTAATCGAATAGCTTACTATTGTGAATGTTTTGTTGGACGAGAGCGAGAAAATCAAGCAATTTTAGATTGGGCTAGTTCGAAATCACATCAAAATATTTTACCTATTTTTTCATCTGCCGGAATGGGTAAAGGAGCCTTAATTGCAAATGTTATTCAAGAGTTAGGAACCAGAGAAATCAATATTCCTACCTTGTATCATTTCTGTGGGAGTGGGGTCCGTAATAATTTACATGCTACTCTTTATCATTTCATTATTCAAGGAAAAAAACAACAAATATGGAAAACTGATAATGAAGAAATTAATTTTAAATTAAAAAGATTACCGAGTAGATATACAGATTTGATTATGTTGTTTCACAGCCTTCTTGATGACTATTTTATCCCTTCAAGAAAAAATCATTCGGGTCATTTAGCTATAGTCCTTGATGGTCTGGATGAAGCTTCAGTAGCTTACCCTAATCTTCATATTTCTGATTGGTTCAATACCTATGATGAAAATGGAGAGGTTATCGGTTCTTGGCAAAGCAAATCATCTGTAAAGTGGATATTTACATACCGAAAGGGTTTCTATAGATTTCCGAAAAGCGAACTTAATGTATCTATTGACATAGTTCAGCCCCTCAAAGGTCTTTCTTCTGAGTCAGTTAAGGAAGCTCTTTCTGTTTTTAAAACTTCCAAAGAATTTTTGAACGAGGTAATTAAACGTGGTGCTATTGTTGACTAAATTAAAAGTTAGTCTTCTTTTACCATAAACACTTCAATTCCTTGTGTATAAGTAGCATAAACATCATCCCGTCCTTTGTCATGCAATAAATTTATACTTGCAGTTATTGGACAAGTGCTAACAATTTTCCATCCTTCTTCAATATTCTTTCTAATTTCTTTATCCGCTTTTAGCGTCCCTTCCCCGTCATGCGGGCTATACAAAACTATTGTTTGTCCTTTTTGGGAATCCCACTGCGGCTCATTTTTAAAATGCAAATACATTCTTTTATATTTCATAGCTTATTTTTTAAATACTAGGTTTCAATTTATTCAGTTCTTTTATGGCTGGGGTAAAATTAGGCTTTTTTGCTAAGATTTTTTCTAGTTTTTCTATTGCATCCAATTTTTTATCATTATCTATATCGACCAATGCCTCAGAAAATAATAATGAATGCTTAAAGCTTATTTTTTCATCTTTTTCTGCCCTTTTAAACTGTTTATCTTCATCATCAGTTAATTCTACGTCTAGGTTCTTAATTATCTTCCATGCAAGTTGTTTTTCAAGTTTGAAAAAGTTATTAGACTCTCCGTCAACACCTTCAGATTTTAATATTTCTCCAGTTTCAACATCAATAAATCTTGCATCAATTCTAAAGCTACCAAACATCTCAAAATAAGCGCCAGTAAGTATTATTTCAGCACCTAAAAGCTTTCCAACCTCCGCAGCAGTGCTCAAATTAAAATTTTTAGATTTTTGAAGTTTTTGCTCTTTTAATATTTCTTCCAATCTGTCTCTTTCGACAATATCTAGCATGGATATATTTGAGAGATCAGAAATTAGCATTCCAGCCAACCCTTTTTTCAGTTTCTCCATTTTTTTTTCATTTCCAGTATTGTCAAAATAAACAATGGCAATTTTTTTTGCATCAATGTGCTTGGATCTTTCATTTAGTTCTTTAACAACTGTTAAATCACTGGTATTCGACATATTTTTTAATTCTGCATCCCCAGATATTATATCCTTCACCTCGTTTATGTTTGTGTTGATTTCATCTGTTTTTTGACTCTGTCCACCAATAAGATAAATGATTATTAAGGCCAAACAAACAACGAATCCAATACCACCTACAATATATTTTAAAGAAGATATTGTTTTTTTATTATCAGATTTAATCTCTTTTGTATCATCCAGAACTTTTGTGAATCCTTCGTCTACTTTTTTTGACAGCTCATCCAATCCTTCTTTTATCTCATTCATATCCTCTTTTACGGAAGACATATATTCATTTAGTTCATCCTCGGATACATCTAGATAAATTCCAGGATTAACTTTTGTTTTCCCCTCAGTAAAACCTTTTTCAATTTTGCTAGTTATCTCATTATAATATTCATTTAATAATTCAATTTGAACCGGACTTATTTTTTTATTATGCGCTATAGAGTTTCTTATTATTCTGATGTCATCAAGAAAATACCTAAGTGAACTTATTTTTTTTTTGTCATACTTTAATGCATTACTTGCTTCAAATATATTGTCATAAGCCTGAAAAAGTCTCTTGTCTAAAAACAAGGCGGAAAGTTCGTTAAATGTTGTTCCACTGAGCACTCCAGTTTCATCAGAACTTTGCAGCCATTTTTGCACTATCTCCGACTTAAAGAAGTCATTCAACTTAGTGTTGAGACCCTCATTTCCATTATGTTGATCGTATATTAAATCTCTTAAAACTAATTCAATAGCTCTTACTTGTTTAATTGCTGTATTCTCTTCAGAATTAATTTTTTCGATATCTATTTTGGTATCAAGGCCTGAGGTCTTGTTAATTGTATTCAACCAATTAGCCAGTCTTAGAAATGCAATTTTTTTTAAGTCTTTATCTTCTTTGTGCTTGTTATAATTAAACAGTGCTGTTTCGAATCCGGTTAGCATCTGTTCATTAATTACTAATGCATTACAAATGTCAGATTTCGAAATTTTAGATTTAAATTTTTTATAACTAATTATTGAATTTTCTGAATTCTCTACGTTACCAACTTCGTGATTTATTATATTAATTTTTGAATCAATTATATCGATGTAGTTCATGTTTTTATTCAGTTTAAATTTTTTAAAATATACAAAAAAATATTCTTTTTTAACATTTTTATGTTTAACTAAAATTATCTATTTTTAAGTTTAAGTCATTTTTAGAAACAATGATATTTATAAAAATGAACAAATTAATCAATTTTTGATATGGTATGCCATTCTCTTGTAAATAAAGTATTTTTCACACTGCTGTTTGTATTTCAAGTTGCATTTGGTATTACCCAAACCAAAGTCGCAATTCTAGATTTTGAAAATACTTCCGGAATTTCCAAATACGATGGTTTTGGAAAGGCCTTAAGTAATATGCTTATTACAGATCTAAAGAACTCCATCCATCCAAGAAAAATAACATTTTTGGAACGTTCACAGCTAAATAAGATTCTCAGCGAGCAGAATCTTCAGAAAAGTAAGAATTTTGATAAAAGTACGGCAGTAAGTTTTGGTAAACTAGCAGGAGTAAAATATGTTTTGGTTGGAAGTGTATATGTTATGGATGGCACTTGTAACATCACTTCAAGGTTGGTAGATGTGCAAACTTCCGAAATTGTGCATGCCAAGGAATCTAATGGTAAAATAACCAATTGGCTTTCATTAAAAAGTATTTTGGCTAATGAATTGTCTACCGCGATGAATAATCCTGTATCCATTGAAGCAGAATACACCAATAAAGAAACATCTGAAGGTGTAATTACTCAGTATGCTAAAGTTATCGATAAAATGGATGAAGGCGATATGGAAGGAGCCCAGGAAATGACGGAAATGCTTTCATCGGTTCAGCCAGATTTTAAATATTTTGATGAACTGAAGTTAGATATTAAACAGTTAAAGAAACAAGTAAAAGTAAATACCCAAGATATTTCCTCATTGAAAAAATCTGGCGCTTTAATATTTGATCCGTCAAACATAGATGAATATCAAAATAATTTATTAGCGTTACCTTATTCTTACGATAAAAGACTGGATATTGTTAAGGAAGTTGTATTAAAATATGATTCAAACAAGTTGACAAATTTAATGTTTAACTGGACTACAATCGATTTAGATATAAATGAATTCTACCAAAAAATAGAAAATAATATAAAATATTATAACTCTTTAAGCAGTCAAAGGAAGAAAGTTTTGTTTTTATATTATTTAAATGGGGAGTCATTTTCAATGATGCAGAAGCTAAATTGGGATGTAAATGTTACTGATGAAGTTGTTGTTAAATCAGTTAAAACATACATTAAGGTCCAAAAATTATTTTACCAAACCTTTTCTTCTCCATTACTAGAAAATGAGTTTATTTTTTTAAAGCTTAGTCAATTTGAATTTTATAATAGAGGGATTCTTAACGTCAATACATTGGCTAAAAATTCAAGGAGAATAATAAACTTAGAAGAATTTAAAAGGCTTAAAATTTCTGTAATGAATAATATGTTTAATTCTCAAAAAAATGAAGATGGAATTGATTCAGAAGTAATAAATTATTTGCAAAAATTTTACTCAAATGGTTATTACGAAATTCATGGTTTTTCTGAAAGTTCTAGTGAAAATTCTTATTTTTTATCAACCTACTATTTAAAAACCATTTTAGATTACAACATCTATAATCGTATTGATGGAAAAAATAAAAATATATTGATGTTAAGTTCAAAAGGTGTTTTGAATTTAACATTGTCTAAACCTGGAGATATATTAATCAATGAAGCCATCAAAGAATTGAATTTTCCATTTTTGTATTTAAATGGACAGAAAATCACCACAACATTTAATAAAAAAATATCTGATAAATCAGCAATTGAAAATTTTGTAAGCAAAACACCCATAGAACATGCTAGTCAAATTAAAGTTTTGTATAATTTAAGTTATGAAAAAGTCTTGACTCAAAATGATTTTAAACAATTCAAAACAATTGTAAAAAACTACATTCAAAGAAAAAAAAAGATTTACTTTGATTATCAGTTACACAATCATCCTAATGATGAACTTTATCTTAAAAAGTTCAAAAAGTTTAGTGATTACAATGAATTTTTAAATTATTTCAATTCAAATGTGTACCCAGAAGTTAAGTATGATTATGATAATTATTTAATTTGTGATTTTTTACCAACTGGAACTCATGTTGTTTTTTCTAAAAATAGTTCTGAGTACCAAGAATATATCGTTGTGAATTCTGAAGGGAACTTAATTGATAAACAAATAGCAGTGTATAATGAGCCATTTAAAATTTCTGAAAATAATTATCTTGTTGTTGACCACCCTAAGTATGACATATTAGATTTAACACCTTCTCATTTCTCATTTATAGATTTACATAGTGATAGTAGAATGCACTTTGATATCTATCATGCTAATAGGCATATAATGCAAAGTCATGAAGATTACTTTTGGGGATATAAATCAGAGCATGACTCCTTAAATATATCAAGAATAGAGGCATTGTTAACATATTTAGAATTAAAAAATAAAGAAAAATTAAAAGAAATTGAAGAACTTTTCCCCTCTAAACATCAAGAATATTTAAAGGAACAAATAAGATTAGAAAACCTATTAAAAGAAACTAATTCCTATTTCTACAAATTATTTGATTTTGCAACAGTAGATACTTCATTATTTTTCAATTTATCAAATAATGAATTAGTAGAAATTTACAGTTGGAGAAATGGTTTGACGAAACTTCAAACCGATAATGGTTATGCCAAAAGGAGGGTTTCAAATTATGAACTTTATGAATTTTTTAACACTGCTTTTGAGGAATTAGTGAGTACAGAAAAAGAAGTTTCTAGAGAAAGGCTTAGCAGAGCTATTATTTACAACTCAATAGTATTCGATTTTTTTTACAATATTAAAGAAAATATAGTTTTTAAGAGTAATTATAAAAAAAATAAATTAAAAATTTTGTTAGTTGGGGGACGTGTTATAGAAATAGATGTTGAGGAATTCAAAAATGCTAGTCGAATTAATACTGCACATGCATTCCTTGTTTATTCATTTAATTATGAAAAATCGTTATACAAAATTGCATTGAAGTTGTACAAGAAAAATATTAAATACAAATTTGGTGAAAACTTTATGAATTTATCATCCAAAGAGGTTATCAAATCTGATCTTAATGATTTTGTAGAAAAAGGACTTATAGATAAGTTGACAAAAGAAAAAGTAATTTCTGAACTAGGCCTTTAATAGGTTCTGTCGCATTAATAATTTGCTTGTGGCTTTATCCATAAAGTAATAACCATCGCCATCTTCTTCACATAGTACCTTACCTATACTTATCCACTCTCTGCAACTGTTCCATCACAGTTACTCATTTCTGCTTTAAACTCGTGACCAAATCCACCATATTTTGCTTTTTCAGCATCAGTACAAGAATTGCTGCCCTTAACAATAGCTATGAATATTACGACTATTGTGCTTTTTTCATATTACTTTATATTTAATTATTTAATTTTTAATGAAGTTAATGCGACAGAACCTTTTAATCTTCCTTTACAAAATTTATTATTTTATCACTATATAAAGTTTCTATTGTTTTTTGAATTTGTGCTTTATACCCCTTAATGTTCATGCTCTTGTAATCGATTTGTTCCTCATTGTTTATAGAAAGATATTCATCAGAGAAATTTATAGTATTAATTTCTTTTTTGGTAAATGTTTTAAATCCTTTGAATTTCCCTGAATTTTTGATTTTAATGTGTTCGTTGGAAATAATTATTTCGTCATTGATGTTGTAAATTTGATTTGATATTTTCCTTAACCATAGTAATGAAAAAAATGAGGTAGAGACCCAGCCAAGCAGTGAAGCGTTGTTTTCATTTTCTATGTATTCATTGGTAAAGTCTGCAATAAAAAAACTCCACAAAGAAAAAATAAGGATTAGTGAATAACAAATGGCATATACTAATTCTGCCCACATTGGTTTGTTAAACCTATACACTCCGTTTATTGCCTTTACTTTTCTGAAAATCATTTTTTTAGGATAAATAACAGCTCCAAGGTAAACCAATAGCCCAAAAAACAGGAATAGCCCAATGTTTACAAATAAATTATTCCAGGTAGCCACATTTTCTAATCCTCCTACATCAGCTTCATCAGTCGTTTTTTTTAGTTGATTGAGGCTCGATAGCTTGTTTTTAAATCTGGGATCAGAATCAAGCGTTACTTTTGCTATTTTTTTGTAGGGTAATAAGCTAAAGAAACTTGTTAAATTTGGCGCCATATATTCAACTATTTGTATAGGAATATAGTCGTTTGGTTTAAATCTTTGTAAAGAATAAATTAACTCGATGTCATTTAAATCTATTCGTGAATCTTGATAAACGACTTTTGTTTGAGTATAATCGTAATACTCATCAAATGAACTATTATTCTCGTTTATTAATCTCGGGGAACTGGAGTTTTTAATTATCAAAGATTCATTGAATGAGATAGAATTGTAAATTTGGTGACTGATACCGAGTAATAAAATATAAGAGCCAACTAATCCTCCAAGTATTAATTTTAGACGCTTATTGGAAATAAAAAAATAAATAGAAAGACAAATTGCAAAACCAATTACAAGGCCTATAGTTTGAAACCAAAAGTCTGCATATATCCAGCCAAC
>CBFHVI010000048.1:0-9398 GCA_965658995.1 Flavobacteriales bacterium
TGTGAATCAAATTCATTAAATCCTCCACAAACTCTTCCGTCAATCCAAGTTCAGAGGCTTGCATTTTTGATTCTTCTAAGACATGCTTCCATCTTTCTATTTGAAAAACAGTGGCTGAATTCTCTTTTTTATACTGAGCTATATCTCGCACTATTTGCATTCTATTACTAATTTCTAGCAAAGCTTTTCTATCTGCCAAGTCGATGTCTTGTCTCAAAGAAATTAATTCATCTTGTTTGATCGCTTGATTTGCTTTGTTTGTAATTATTGCAGATACTATCTCTTTCAGTCTGTCTGGAGTGACTTGTTGTTTTGCATCGCTCCATGCGACTTTGGGAGAAGGATGGGATTCGATCATCAGTCCATTCATCCCCAACTGCAGAGCAAATTTAGAGACCTCCTCAATCATGTTTGCATCCCCCGAAATATGGCTTGGGTCGCAAATGATTTGTAAGTCGGGAAATTCCGTTTTTAATTTTATGGGGATTTCCCACATGGGTGGGTTTCTAAACACTCCTTTGGAATAAGAAAAAAATCCTCTGTGAATCACTGATACTTGAGAACTACCAGCTAATTTAAATCGTTCAATGGCTCCAATCCACAGTCCTACATCGGGACTTATGGGATTTTTTACAAAAATAGGTATGTCCACTCCTTTTAATGAATCGGCTATCTGTTGAACATAAAAGGGGTTAACGGTGGTACGAGCACCAACCCACAAGGCATCAACTCCAGCATTGAGGCAGGACTCCACGTGTTCGGGCGTAGCAACTTCCGTAATCGTTTTCAACCCATATGTTTCTTGAGCTTCTTTGAGCCAAGCCAACCCTTCTACTCCAATTCCTTCAAAAGATCCTGGCACTGTTCTTGGTTTCCAAATACCCGCTCTGAAATAAGTCAATTCTTTGATTTCCGTTAATTCTTTTGCGGTATTAAGCACTTGTTCGCGCGTTTCGGCACTACAAGGACCTGCTATTAATTGTTGAAGCGAATCTTTCAATATTGTATCTATTTTTTGTTAGCTAGAGTGGTCCTCGGTTATTACCCATTTCTTGTCTTTTTTCTCCCAAATTAGGCTATACATTCCACTTAAATCGCCCAAACTGTCATTTCTACTGAGTAACCACTCACCTTCTACAAAGATAGTCTGTTCTCCAACAAAGTCAAGGGTTTTATTAGTGAATTTCAAGGTCCCCATCTCTTCTTTGTTTTGATAGGATTTTTTGTAATTCTCCAAGGTTTTTTCCCAACCGTAATTCATTCCACTTTTTCCTATAAATCGCAAAGAGTCAGACTTCCAGTAATGCTTCATAAAACCTGCTAAATCTCCTTTATTCCAAGATTCCTCTTGTTCTTGCATATATTTTTTCACCGTGATTATCTCTTTTTCGTAATTGATATCAGTCGATTCTGTACAACAAAAAAGACAAAACATCGGCAAAAAAACAAATAGAACTGACGTTTTGACGTTATAAATCAAGGTGTTAAGACTTTTTGTCTGTTTATATAAGGAATTATGCATTTGGAATTGGATTTGTGTATTAGTAGTAAAAATTGATAAAAAACAAACATACTAAAACTTAACAATATGAAACTTACACACACAACACATTCGCCAGGATTCTCGAAACTAATTGAGGAAGTATTTGGAAACTACTCCACAACAAACTCTCTTAGCGAGACCAATTCAGCAACACCACTAGCAAACATTTACGAAAAAGAAGAAAGCCATAAGATTGAGCTAGTCTTACTCGGGTTTAACAAAGAAGATATTAAAATTGAATTGAAAGACTCCTTGTTAACTGTGAGCACAGAAAAACACCCTACAGAATTACATTCGGATGAAAAATTAATACGAAAAGAATTCACCTCTTCCTCACTGAGTAGAAGTTTCCGTTTACCGAAACTTATTGATATTGAAAATATTGAGGCAAAACATGAAAACGGAATTCTTAGTATTGTGATTCCAAAAAAAGAAGAAGAGATTAAAAAAAATAAGCTGATAGAAATTGCCTAATAGCTGAAACAAAAAAGCCACAACACTGTTTGTGGCTTTTTCTTGTGTTATCGTTTATATTTTCTGTTTCTCATTAAGCGAAGCATAGTAGCCTTTTTGAGACATCAATTCTTCGTGATCTCCTTGTTCTATTATTTTCCCTTCGTTCAAAACCAAAATAAGATCAGCGTGTTCTAAGGAAGAAATTCGATGACTAATAATTACCGCAGTTTTCCCCTTCATAATTCGCTTTAGATTCCTAAGAATTATGTCTTCTGTTTCGGTATCTACCGCAGACAAACAATCGTCAAAAACAAGAATATCTGGCTGTTTAATAATCGCTCTAGCAATAGAAACTCGTTGTTTTTGCCCTCCTGACAACGTAATACCACGTTCTCCCACAATAGTCTCAAATCCTTTTTCAAATTCTACGATATTGTTGTAAATATAAGCATCCTTAGAAGCTTGAACCATTCGCTCATCGCTTTCACTGCCCAGTTCGCTCAATCCAAATTTGATATTATTAGCTATCGTATCCGAGAACAAAAACGCGTCTTGAGGCACATATCCAATCGAATTCCTCAACTGACTAAGCTCAATATCTTTAATATCAGAACCCCCAACCCGTATCGAGCCAGAATGTACATCATACAAACGCGCAATCATGTTGGCTATAGTAGACTTCCCAGAACCAGTCTCGCCAATAATTCCTAAAGTTTTTCCTTCGGGCAAGGTAAAAGAAATGTCTTGAAGCGCTTTAATCCCTGAGTCGGGGTACACAAAAGAAACGTTTTCGAATACAATGTGTCCCCCTTTCATATCAACTGGGTTCGTAGTTGACAGTATAGCCGGTTTTTGTTTCAAAAATTCATTAATTCTCTTCTGTGAAGCGGCAGCCCGCTGTACCATGGAAGTAACCCAACCGATGGAAGCAAATGGCCAAGTAAGCATGTTTACATAAATCACAAAGGCGGCAATATCACCATTGGTAATTATTCCCTCATTTGCTTTTAACCCACCAATGTATATTGTAAGAACCGTACTTACTCCAATTAGCAATACAATTACCGGGAAGAAAAAAGCATTAATCGTTGCCAGTTTCATTGACCTAGACCGATATTCGTTTGCCTCTTTTAAAAAACTCTGATTCAAAGACTTTTGCATGTTGTACGCTTTCACAACTCTAATTCCCGAGAACGACTCTTGAACAAAAGTGGAAATCATTGACTGCTGAACCTGTACCTCTTCGCTCCTTCGATTCATTATTTTACTGATGTAATAAATCATAACAGTCATTATGGGAAGCGGAGCTAATGCATATAAAGTAAGCTCCGAATTCACCGAAACCATGTAATAAATTGTCAGGCCACTCAACACTAATAGATTGATAGAGTACATAATCGCTGGCCCCAGATACATCCTCACCTTACTCACATCTTCCGAAATTCGATTCATCAAATCTCCCGTATTGTTTTGCTTGTAAAAAGCGGGGGTTAATTTTTGGTAATGATGGTAGATTTCATTCTTTAAATCATACTCAATTAGGCGCGACATAATAATAATAGTTTGCCTATTCAGGAACACAAAAAAGCCACGAACAATTGAAAAACCTACGTAAATCAAAGCCAGATAAAGCGCTCCATCAAGAATTTCGGAACGGTCCATTTCGGTTAAAGAAGAAGACCGAATAGACCCAATTTTCTTTTCGAATAAATCCACTGCTTTTTTTACTAACCGTGGCATCTCCACGCCAAAAAAATTAGATGCGGTAATAAAAACAGTACCTAGCATCAGGCGCCACTTATATTTGACCAAGTATTTATTTAGATAAGCAAGTGATTTCATTGGGACAAAGATAAGTTTTTAAAACTTACAATTTCGACAAAACTAGAGTGATTTCATGGACAAAAAGAAAGATTAGAAAATAGGAAACTTTTAAATCGAAATTAAAGTCCCAAAAAAATAAATAATAATCGTAATTTTGTACTCCTTAAATAAATTTAATAATCATGGAAAATATCGTAGCTGAAAAAGCTCAAGAGCATGGATTCCTTCTGAATAGAATGGAAATGATGGGACACGAACAAGTCGTGTTCTGTAATGACAAAGGATCTGGTTTAAAAGCAATTATTGCTATTCACAATACAACCCTTGGCCCTTCGTTGGGAGGTACCCGAATGTGGAACTATGCGAGCGAAGCAGAGGCACTGAATGATGTTTTGAGACTTTCGAGAGGAATGACTTATAAGTCAGCGATTTCTGGATTAAACTTGGGGGGAGGTAAAGCAGTGATTATTGCCAATCCTCATACCGACAAGTCCGAAGCACTTTTTAGAAGATTTGGTAAATTCGTAAACAGCCTAGGAGGAAAATACATCACAGCTGAAGATGTGGGAGTTTCTCCAAGAGAAATGACCTGGGTAAATATGGAAACTGATCACGTGAGTGGGTTGCCAGGAAAAAGTGGAGACCCTTCACCAGTTACAGCTTACGGAGTGTATATGGGGATGAAAGCCGCAGCTAAAAAAACTTATGGAAGCGATAGCTTAAAAGGAAAAAAAGTATCGGTGCAAGGTGCTGGACACGTGGGAGAATACTTAATTCAATTCCTTGAAAAAGAGGGCGCGGAAATTTTTGTAACTGACATTTATCAGCCTACTCTGGATCGTATTTCAAAAGAATATAAAGTAACAGTAGTAGCACCGGAAGATATTTACGATTTGGACGTAGACATTTACTCTCCTTGTGCCTTAGGAGCAACTGTGAATGACGAAACCTTGGGAAGATTGAAGTGTAAAATCATTGCTGGGGCTGCCAATAATCAGTTACAAGACGAAGTGAAGCACGGTAAAATGTGCATGGATATGGGCATCACTTATGCACCAGATTACTTGATAAATGCAGGTGGAGTGATCAATTGCTTTTTTGAAGTAACCGGATATGATAAAGAGAGAGTGATGGACTTAACCAAAGATATCTACAACACTACTTTGGACATATTCGAAAAAGCCGACCAAGAAAATATACCTACTTACTTAGCTGCGAACAAAATGGCTGAGGAAAGAATCGAACAAATAGGAAAAATTAAACTCTCATTTTAATGCTATCTAGAAGACACATACGAATAAAAACCTTCTTGGCATTGTACGCCTACATATTCTCCAACAACAAGGAATTGGACAAAGGAGAAAAAGAGTTAATGTTTAGTTTGAACAAAGCATATGAGCTATACGTTACTTTGCTGTCTGTTTTTAACGAAATAAAAAATGTTTCGGAAGAAAAAATAGAGAATGCAAAAACAAAACTTCGACCAACTGAAGATGACCTAAACCCTAATATGAAATTAGTTCACAACAAAGCATTTGCTTTGTTGAACCAAAACAGTCAGCTAAAGAAAGACATTGATAAGATGAAAATCCAATGGAGATCTGAGGCTGCTTTTAGTGTGATTGGACAAGTTTTCAAAGAGTTAAGAAGTTCTGAAGAGTACAGAGAATATATGAATAGTGGGGAAGATTCTTTTGAAGAAGATAAGCAGTTTTTAATCACTATTTTCAAAAAGTTTGTGGTGAATAACGAATTACTTCATGAAGTACTAGAAGACAACAGTATCTTTTGGAATGACGACCTTGACATTGTGGCGATGGCCGTTATAAAAACTCTTGAAACAATGAGCGAGAGCGATTCAGGAATTGAAGGCCTCAGCCCGTTGTTTAAAGATGAAACAGACGAGGAATATGCCAAACTATTGTTTAGGCACACGATTCAAAAAGAAGAAGAACTGGAGGATTTGATTACGGCTCAAACAAAAAACTGGGACGTAGACAGATTGGCTAAAACCGATGTAATTCTTATGAGAATGGCATTGATTGAAGCCATTGACTTTCCTTCCATTCCGGTGAAAGTAACGATTAACGAGTATATCGAAATTTCAAAATTCTATAGTACCCCAAAAAGTAAAGGGTTTATAAATGGACTATTGGACAAAATTTTTACTAAATTAAAGGAAGATGGTAAAATAAATAAGTCTGGAAGAGGGTTAATGAATAAATCAATCCCAAAACAATAATGAACTATCAAATTCTTGCTTTTATAGCTATTGCTTTTCTTTTTTCTTGTGGAACCACAGAACTAACAGAAGACAACTTTACTGACATCATCGAAATGAAAAATCCTCCCGTGATTGAGCTTGAGGAAAGTGAATTCGATTTTGGCACTGTGATAGAAGGGACCGAAATAAGAAAAACTTTTCGATTTAAAAATACCGGAAAAGGTCCTTTGGTGATTGCCGATATCAATGGAAGCTGTGGATGTACGATCGCAAAAAATTGGTCGAAACAACCAATTCTATCTGGCGAAAGTGGCTCGGTAGACATTGTTTTTAACACAGAAAGAAGAGCTGGCTTAAATACTAAATTTATCACAATAACGGCCAATACCCAACCTGCCGATACAAAAATAAAATTAACCGGGACGGTTGTGGGTCCCGACCAAAATTAAAAAAAAGAAACTATGAACACATTATTTATGATGGCTCCAGGTGGAGAAAGTAATCCGATGCAAATGATTATCATGTTGGTTTTAATGTTTGGAGTTTTTTACTTCTTCATGATTAGGCCACAAATCAAAAAACAAAAAGAATTAAAAACCTTCAGAGAATCTCTTGCCGTAGGCGCTGAAGTTGTAACAATTGGTGGCATTCACGGAACGGTGAGTGCTATACAAGACACTACCGTAAAATTAAAAGTAGAAGGTGGAACAATTATCAAAGTTGAAAAATCGGCTTTAATTACGGATTTTGCTGCACACCAACAGCAAAACGGAAGAAAATAACGAACAATAGTATTGTCCCAAACAAAGTTTTGGGTAAATTTGAAAGAGCCTTACTAAACTAAGGCTCTTTTTTTAATGATAAAAACGAAGCAAATAATTGGAATAACCGGAGGAATTGGCTCAGGAAAATCTGTTGCAGCCAACATTCTCAACTCCATGGGATATCCAGTGTACAACTCAGACGACAGAGCCAAAATTTTGATAAATAAGGACTCTAGCTTAATTCTTAAAATCAAAGAATCGTTCGGAAACGTGTATAACACGGAGGGATTGGACAGGCAGAAAATGGCAAATATTGTGTTTAACAACCCCGAAAAACTGGCCCTGCTCAATTCTATTGTACATCCAGCAGTGGGCCATGATTTTGATTTGTGGGTGGACAAGCAATCAAGCTCACTGGTTTTCAAAGAGGCAGCCATCCTATTTGAAACTGGCATTTACAAGACATTAGACAAAGTGATTCTTGTTACCTGCCCTCTACCCATCAAAATTAAACGAGTAATGGAAAGGGATTCGGTTTCGCAAGAGGATGTTGAAAACAGAATGAAAAACCAATGGAGTGATGAGCAAAAAATAAAACTTTCCGATTATGTGATAGATAATTCTGGAAATAAATTATTGATTCCACAAGTTCAAAAGATTCTTAATCACCTTACAAAATGAAACGAACTTGGCCGATTATTTTTCTGATTTTTTTTGGTTGTCATCAAAAAGAAAAATCACTATTGCTGAAAGATTATTTTGATACCAGCTCCATTTCAAAAGTAAAGATGTATAATTATCAAGGCAGATTTTTACTCGATGAGTCGCAACTAAAAGATTTTAAACGTGACTTCGGAAACTCCAAGCCTATTGATCAATCGCTAAAATTAGGCGCTATTGGTTTCATGATTTTCTACAATCAGGATTCATGCATGATATACAGCAATTCCAAAAGTTCTTTTCTAGAATGTCCCGCAAGCCTATTTAGGGCAAGAGAAGAGAAAGACCAAACCACATGGGAGTCTCGCTATTTTTCGAGCAATGGCAGTAACTACCAGAATTACAAGCCCACTAAATAGACTGTACACATAACACGATGTAGGTAACGTAGGCAGTCAGAAGAATAAGCCCATGAATTCTTCCCATTTTCTTTCCAATAAACATCAAAGGATACAAAGCCAGAGCGATTCCAAGCATCCAGTACATATCAAAATTCATTACACTTTCTGCCACTTGTATCGGCATTATGATAGATGTAATACCTATAACAATAAGAATATTGAAGATGTTGGATCCCACCAAGTTTCCGAGAGAAATGTCTGTTTGTCTTCGGTATGCCGCAACTCCCGATGCTACTAACTCTGGCACTGAAGTACCAAAGGCAACAATTGTCACTCCAATCACTTTGTCGGTCATACCAAAGGACTTTGCTACTCCTTTTGCACCCTCTACAAACCAATCGGCTCCGAACTTAAGCCCCACAAGTCCTCCTACCAAATACAAAACAGTTAGCCACATATTAGTAGGTAATCCGTCTATGTCCCCGTCCAAATCTAAATTGAGTTTTCTCGAATTCCTGATAAGTAAAATTGTAAAAACCAGTAATATTCCTACCATCACTAATCCTTCCAAGGGCGAAATTACATTATCGAGCGAAAGCACGTAGAATAAGATACTGGAAAACATCATCATGGGCCAGTCGATAATTTTGGAATTTCGATCGACTATAATGGGGAAAATAAGAACCGTTATTGATAAAACAAGTGCAATATTGGCAATATTTGACCCGATAACATTTCCAATTGCCAAATCTGGCGATCCGTCCCAAGCAGCTTTGATACTCACAAATAACTCAGGTGCCGAAGTACCAAAAGAAACTACGGTCATTCCAATTACCAAAGGAGAAATTTTAAATTTCTCGGCAATTCCTACAGCTCCCTTTACGAGGTAATCTCCACTAAAAATTAGGATAACGAGTCCCAGTATTAACCATAAAAAATCCATCATTAATCTATTTTTATGTCCTTTAAAGAATCATCAATCTCCTTCTTCATTTCAGTAATAGGATTAGAACCCTCAGCTTGATCCATAATATCCCGTTTAATGTTGTCAGTGGATTCTTTGATGTCTTGTTTTATGTCGTCAGTTGCATTCTTAATTTGGTAGATCACTTTCCCAAACGAACGAGCTATTTTTGGAATACTTTCTGCACCAAAGAAGATAAGAATAAACAAAAAAACGATAAATATTTCTCCGCTGCTTAGGTTCAAAAAAAGGAAAATCATTGACATATATGAGGTGTATTTTACGGGTCTGTATAGGTTTTATTTTCTATGACTAAGATACTAAATGTTTGGCAACTGTTACGAAAAGAAAAAAGTGTTTTCACAAAAAAAGTCCTCTGATTTCTCAGAGGACTTTCTACCCATTTATGGGACAATTAGTTTATTTCTTTCTTTTTGAAATTAAAAGATTTGGTTAAATCAATAACCGATGGAGTAGCGATACATAGCGATGAGTAGGTACCTACAATCACCCCAATCATTAAGGCAAATGTCATTCCTCTGATTGAGTCTCCTCCAAAAAT
>CBFHVI010000049.1:0-9372 GCA_965658995.1 Flavobacteriales bacterium
AAAACACAAACTACCAAATACCAATGGAATCAAATACATCCCTACCCTATCCTCTGGGTAGTTTACATGTAAAAGTATTGCCATTAATTCTACCCCAATAACAGAACCAACCAATAAATAAAAAAAGAAATAATGTGTATCAAATATAGAGTTTAACTTGTCTGAGATTAACCCTTTAACGAATAATCCAAAAAGGATAAGCACCAACAACAAGGCAAATAGCTGGGGTAGTAACGTGTCATTCTCAAACAACATCAAGAGTTGAGATTTTACCGTAATGTCCCAAAAGCCATCTAACTCACCGTAATACAAAGAACCTTCATTCTTCATTTTGAAAGAAATAATAACCGCATAATACATTCCAATTAGCCAAAAAAGAACTGCAGGCAGAATCCAACTATAGCTTTTGAGGGTATTATATTCCTTAATTTTTTTTAGCACTAATACTTTCATCACAATTGTCAACAGCAAAATAAGAGGCAGTAAACTCATGTTTGCAAAAACAGCCAAAATCATAAACACCAACCCTAAAGCCACATTTCTAGGCGATACTTTTTCATAAAGAGTAAGACAATAATAAAAGGATCCAAACAAAAACGCCATGGACATTCCGTAACCACGAGAAAGAGCAAAAAACTGCACAAAATACACTGCAAACAATAGGCTTACATAAAAAGCGATTTGAGTCCATTTACTTTTTAGGTATTGTCCGATTTTCCATAAAAAAAAGGCGTAAAAAACAAAAGAAAGTATATTGGGTAACCGAATGGTAAAAGCAGAATAGCCTAAATACTTATGACTAATCCCTGAAAGTAAAGAATTTAAAATGTGATTATTAGCATCAGGATTGGCACCTGCCAGTGGATTAACATCTATTTGCTGAATGTAATAAAAAAAAGTAGCTATTTCATCATGCACCAGAGGGACATACAGTGCTCTTAGTGCGAGGTAAATAAATACCAAAAACGATAGAAATATATAGAAACCCTTTTTCATTGGAGTAATTTGTTAAAAATAGGATAATTTGAAACTTAAAAAAAATGAAAAAGATAAATTTCTTTAATAGAACCTGACGTTCCTTACGGCCAAGAATACATTAGCTAATTGGACAGGGAAGAAAAAATAGACACCTACAAAGAGAGTAGAAATTGGCTTTCCATCAAAGAAGCGGTGTTGGAGTATATTGAAAATAGAAAAAGGAAGAGGGTTTTTTAGAGATTTTAAAAAAACTTTCTATTAATAAACTACTCATTGCTTAACCCCTATTTGCTTACAATCACAATAATAGTATGGAACTGATTCCGATAAGTAATACTTAATATTTGTTAACTAAATGATTATTACACTCAACGCAAAATAAAACTCTTTTTCTTGTTATTATTTAAACTTTATCTCTGAAATTTGTTATGGGTTTTTCATAGTATTTATAGAGCAAACTAGAAGCAATTATTGTAACTGTCCACATCAAAATATAAACAAAAATACTCTCAAGTTTTGTTTCTACTTTGAAATGAGTAGTAAAAACCTGAACAACCAATGCTACATGTATTAAATACATCGAATAAGATATTTTACTTATATGAGTAATTGATTTATACACTAAACCTTTTCCAGTTTTTATAGAATCAAAAAAAGGGATAAAGAATAAAACTAATAAACTGACATAAGGGAAATGAAACACTTTCATATATAAAGAATTAACGTCTCCATCTAATCTTCCACTAAACCAATACAACAAACATCCTAAAAGCAAAAAATAATACTTAGATTTTTTCCAAAAATCAACATAGTAATATTTTATATAAGCACCTAACACTCCATAAACAATTGTATCCAATCTGAATGTTACAATTTTTCTAGCTTTTGTATCCCACCAAAATCTATCCAAACTTATGTCAACTAGTGAATAGTAACGATAAATTAATGGTAAGATTAAAAAGAAAATGATAACAGATAAGAATATATAATTCTTTTTGATTTTTGATTTTTTTAATGAAATATGAGCCAAGAATAATACTAGAGGAATTAACAAATAAAACCACTCTTCAACTGCCAAACTCCATGACTCCCAGAAAAAACCTACAAAATGCCAATCAAAATTTTGGAGAAATAAAAAAAACTTCCAATCAAACTCTGAAAAATCATTGTTGTTTAATCCAAAATAAGCAAATGCAATATTTAATAGTAAGATTAAGTAATAATTCGGCAGGGTTCTGAACCATCTTCTTTTCCAAAAAATCATTAAAGATTCTTTATTAAAATATTCTTTTTCATATTCTTTTATTAGAATAGTACCAATTAAAAATCCACTTAACACAAAAAACAGCTCGACACCATCAATTAAATAATGGTAAGGTATATTTGGTATTGCCAAATCCAATACTCCCGCAAAATGAATTAATACAACACTTATTATAGCAATTGCCCTTAATATATCTAAACCATATATTCTATTCATAAAATTTATTTATCCTAAAGTACATAGAAAATAAGAATTGTAATTTGTGTCAAAAATAATAATCTTATTCATCAACCGAATACATACTCAATTTACTAAACTCCATTTCATAGCTTCGTTCATACCTATTCCATAAATAAACCTTTACTTCAACGGGTTTATCTTGAGGCAAATCATTTGCTAATTCTGTATACACTTTTTGGGTGTAACTATTCCAATTAGTAAGTCTATCAAATTCAATAAATTTATAAGAATATTTTTCGTGAGTTTCTGGATTCTCCATCGAGAAAACTAAATACACATGCATTGGATAATTAAGGAATTTAATTTTAGTTTCAAAATCAAACCACAATGTGCTTGAAGGAAGTGAATCTATCACAAAACTAGCAAAGGAGTAATCTTTTGAAGACTGTACTGCATTATCAATCTTAAAAGACTTATACAATGATTTTGAAACCGTCTTTTTTCTTTGGTACAGGATCACATCCGAAAACGGTTGCCCATCAATCGAATCATACAAATGGGCGATGTTTTTCATATTTACCTTGCGGTCGATGATGTAATCGTAATTCCTCGAATTGGTGTCAATATTGGACGAACACACTGGTAATTCTGGATGCCATTTGTACACTCCATAGCTCCAAACCGAAATGGCTGTTCCCTCAATATAGAGCGAACTTTTATGATTCACTGGCTTCGATTTTTCCGCAATTTCCATAGTATCAAAAAAAGAATACGGCAACGTATCCTCCTGCCAAAGGCTAATGTAATCAAGATTGAAACTAGCAACAAAGTGCACTGGAATCATCAAAAAAGGAAATAATGTATAGATCCGAACACGACTATCTTTGATTGAGTCTACTGCAAAACATACAGCTCCAACCAAGAAAAAATACAAATGCAATCCTGTTCTTTGGTAAGGATAATTCACCTTAAAAATCCAAGCCATCAGTAAAACTCCTACAATTGTCAAGATCAAAAATACAGCAAACAGATTCTGTTTGGAAATCCATTGTTTTGGATTAAAATATCGCACAAAACCGAAACAAATCACTCCAAAAAACAACACTAAAAGAACCTCTAAAACACCCAGATAGATTCCTGGCTCATACATTAATTGAAGCAACGAAATAACGGTGTTTTTCCAAAATCCATCTAAAAATCCAAACCACAGTATTCCGTAACCTTTGTAATAAAGAAGAATATGAATTGCATACCCCAAAGCTAAAAATAATGCAGAAAGTAACCCGAAGAAACCAATCCATTGTTTGTTGGATACATGCTTACGATGAAGTATCAAGGTATAAATAACCACTCCCAACATGATAAGGTAGGGTAATAAAAGTGAGAAAAAGGAATACAGGGCAAGACCAAATCCAACAAATACCAATAACAAATTTCTTACAGTAGGTTTTTGAGTGAAACTACCCAAATAAAAAATCCCAGCTGCTAGACTCGCAAAACCAATTCCGTAGCCTCTGCAGAGCCCAAAAAAACTAATAAAATGAAAACTGAATAATAGCGCAAGGTAAAAAGTCCACTTGGATAACTTGGCACGAAACCAATGCCCTATCCGAAATACAAACACAAGATACACCAGATACGAAAGTACATTGGGCAGGCGCAGCGCAAAAGGAGAATCGCCAAAAACTAGGTAAGAGCACCTTGCTAACAAACTATTGACCAAGTGATTGTTGGCGGCTCGGTATTCACTAAAAGGCGATAAAATTCCAGACTTCACGAAATGATTGAACGTACGAACTTCATCGTGAAAAAGCGGAACTTGAAAAGCTCGTAAAGCAATGACAACAAGAGAAATAAAAGCAAGAGAAAGGAATAATTGTTTGTCTCTAAACACGGTTTTTTTCATTGTGCAATTTTATTCCATTCCCTGTCAACTTTCTACAAGAGCGAAACTTAGATATCCTCTTCTAGCACTTTTAGGTTTTCAATGATAAATTTTTGTCTATCAGGAGTATTTTTACCCATATAAAACTCCAAGAGCTCAGCCACCGTTGCTTCCTTATTTATCAACACAGGCTCTAGGCGAATGTCTTCACCAATAAAATATTTAAACTCATTTGGTGAAATCTCACCTAACCCCTTAAACCTCGTGATTTCGGGATTTTTACCTAATTCATTCATTGCCGATTGTCGTTCTTCCTCCGTGTAGCAATATCTGGTTTCTTTTTTGTTTCGAACTCTAAACAAAGGCGTTTGAAGAATATAGACATGTCCGTTTTTTATTAAATCAGGAAAAAACTGAAGAAAAAAAGTCAGTAGTAACAATCGAATGTGCATTCCATCTACATCCGCATCTGTCGCAATAATGACATTGTTGTAACGCAAGGTTTCTAAACCATCCTCAATATCAAGTGCAGCCTGAATTAAATTAAACTCTTCGTTCTCGTAAACAACTTTTTTTGTAAGTCCAAAAGAATTTAATGGTTTTCCCTTTAAGCTAAAAACCGCCTGTGTGTTCACGTCCCTTGATTTTGTTATGGATCCACTTGCAGAATCACCCTCGGTAATAAAAATAGAAGTATCTAAATGCTTTTCGTTTTTCTTATCCGTCAAATGAACTCGGCAGTCGCGGAGTTTTTTGTTGTGCAAATTAGCTTTTTTGGCTCTATCCTTCGCCAATTTTCTTATCCCTGTCAACTCTTTCCTCTCCTTCTCCGATTGCTTAATCTTCTTTTCCAAAGATTCAGCTACTTCAGGATTCTTATGCAGAAAGTTATCCAACTTTTCTTTCAAAAAATCATTGACAAAAGCGTTCATTGATTTCCCTCCAGGCTCAATGTCGTTGGACCCCAATTTAGTTTTTGTTTGAGATTCAAAAACTGGCTCCATAACCTTTACCGAAATTGCCGCAACAATGGAAGCCCTAATATCAACCGCTTCATAGTTTTTATTAAAATAATCTCTAACTACCTTGACATAAGCTTGCCTAAAAGCATTTTGATGAGTTCCACCTTGGGTGGTATGCTGTCCATTAACAAACGAATAATACTCTTCTCCGTATTGTCTTGCATGCGTTATGGCTACTTCAATGTCTTCGCCTTTTAGATGAATTATTGGGTACAACGGCTCAGCGTCCATGTTGTTTTCCAATAAATCCAACAATCCATTTTTTGATAAAAATTTGTTCCCATTAAAATAAATTGCCAGACCAGGATTCAAATAGCAATAATTCCAAATCATCTTTTCAATGAAAGGGAACCTAAAATTATAATTTTTAAAGACAGTGGCATCAGCTTCAAACTGAACAAAAGTACCATTCGCTTGATCCGTATCTACTATGGGTAAATCCTCTTCCAGCACACCCGTTTTAAATACCGCTTTTTTTGCCTTCCCCTCTCTATATGCTTCAATTCTAAAAGTGGAAGAAAGAGCATTTACGGCCTTAGTTCCAACCCCATTTAGTCCCACTGATTTTTTAAACGCCTTCGAATCATATTTTGCTCCAGTGTTTATCTTTGAAACAGAATCAATCATTTTTCCCAACGGAATACCTCTCCCATAGTCTCGGATTGTGACGGTAGAATCCTTTACTTTAATCTCGATTTTTTTTCCATAACCCATCACATACTCATCGATACAGTTATCGACAACCTCTTTGATCAAAATATACACTCCATCATCAGCCGAAGACCCATCCCCTAATTTTCCAATATACATCCCAGGTCTAAGGCGAATGTGCTCCTTCCAATCTAAGGTTTTTATACTGTCTTCATTGTAAGTATCGTTTTGTGACATACGTTTTTAAGCTTTGTTTTAATGATCGAAATTAGGATGTTAAAATACGATTATATGCGAGGTTTTCCTAGCGACTCTAAAGAAAATAAATAACATACTTTTTAACAATAATTCCGTTATTTTATTGTTTTACTATTGAACAAAAATGAGCAACTAAATCACTATTTTTACGTCCTATTAAAAAAAGAACAGTTTAACTATCACGAAACTTAAGCACATATCATTTTTTGTTTGTTTTCTTCTGGTGTCATTTTTTTCATTTGGAAATTTACCAGGACCCAAAATAAATTGCGTTTCCGTTCTCTCAAACGGAAATATCACAATCACTTGGGAAAGTGTATTAGACCCGACAGGAATCTTCGTAAACTATGAAATTTTTGAAGTAACCTCTGGAGGAATGGTATCTCTTCAAGTAATTTCAAACAGATTAATTACCAGTTACACGCACACAACCACACTAGGACAAACATCCTCTTTTCGTTATGTCGTTAGCACAAATAGTTCTGTACTTTCAACCAATTTTTCAGATACCGTTTCATCCATAAAATTGTTTGTAAACAACCCTTCAAATGGGATGGCGATACTTAATTGGAATCCAGTTTTCTCGCCAATTAATTCTCCTACTACCAGTAATTGGTATAGAATATTTAGGGAATATCCCCTTGGAACTTGGACCTTAATTGACTCCGTTCCCTACGGAAATGAATATTACAGAGACACCATTACCATCTGTAACGATTCTATTAATTATCGGGTCACCAACTCCAATACTTCTTGTGTTTCAGTCTCCAGTGTTGACGGAAAAATATTCAGTGATGTTATTCCTCCTTATCCTCCAACAATTAGGAGCGTTACAGTGGATACCTCATTAAATCTAGGAACCATTCGTTGGAATCCATCAAGACCAAATGACACAAGAGGCTATATTATTCTTAAAAACATCGGTGGATCTTGGGTGCCAATTGACACAGTTTACGGAATAAACAACACCAGCTACGTTTATCCCTTATCCACTGCCGGTAATGAAAGTGAATGTTTTGGAGTTGCTGCCTTTGACTCCTGCTACTACGGAACGCCACTTACTCCAAATACCAGTGCCATGAGCAATCCTCATTGCTCTATATATGTTCAACAAGCATACCAAGCTTGCGACAAAACCATTACCTTTAATTGGAATTCATACAGCGGATGGTCCTCAGGAATATTAACTTATCATATTTTAGAATCAATAAATGGAAGTCAATCAACTAGAAAAGGAATGACTTCAGGAAATTCATTCACTCTGAACAACGTAAAAGCAGACTCAACTTACTGCGTTGTGATACAAGCTATTTCACAAAACATAAGTGATTCTAGCTTATCCAATAAGATTTGTACAAACACCATATACCCATACATTTCGGATACAAATTATTTGCAAACAGTCACAGTAGATGAGGAAAACAAAATTGATTTAAAAATTTTTACCACTCCCTCCAATACGATAAAAGGTTATACCATTTACAAGTCGGTAGATAACGGAAGTACTTTCAAAGAAATTGGTTTCGCTCCCAACAGTAGTTCTCCAATTTTATTCTCTGACAGAAATGTTAATACAAGTGTGAGAAACTATGCGTATAAAGGAATTGCAAAAGATAGTTGCAATAATGGTACAAATCAAAAAACAAACACAAGTCAGACAATCCTGCTAGAGGCTAATATAAATCAAAGTAATTATAAAGTAACTATTTCTTGGAACCCATATTCCTCTTGGAATGGAAACATCCGAGAATATAATATCTACAGAAAAAATGGAATTGGAACGGCTCTCTTACTTGCCACTTTGCCCTCAACTGTCACTACATTTGAAGATGACTTGTCAAGGTTCTACAATGCAAGCAGTGACGGAAATTTCTGTTATTATGTTGAGGCTGTTGAAAATATAAATAGTTACTTAATTTCTGAAATAAGTTTATCTAATGAAACTTGTGTTTCACCCAAAGAACTTATTTATATCCCAAATGCTTTTACACCCAATTCTGACGGAACAAATGATTACTTCCTACCTATCATAGGTTTTGCGGATTACACTACATACTCGCTAAGAATTTTCAATCGGCTGGGCCAAGAAGTTTTTGCAACCACAGATATCAATACTGGATGGGACGGATTCCACGATGGAGAAACAGTGACTAATGAAATCTTCCTCTATACCATTTTAATTGAAACTGCTGAGGGGAAACCTAATAGTAAATCCGGAACAGTACTAGTTGTTCGATAAATAATAAGAAACAGGTCCATCTATTGGTTTTTGCAATATCACAGCTTTATTAAACCCAAAATTTAGAAACACTTGCTCGACTATTTCTTTGAATTAATAACCCACTGATCCCACTATTTCAATTCTTCCTTTAAAGAAATTTACGTACTCCGATAAATGAATTTTAATCAGACTACTTATATTAGAGCTCACCAATTCTTTACAATACTCATTCTCTAAGTTTTCATTTATGAATTTCGAATAGCCTGCTAAGAACAAATTCCGCTTAATTCCTCTGTACAACTCTAAAATAATCTTTGACCTTGTTAAACCATCTTTTTCCAATTTATTTTTAAACTCTGATGGTAATTTGTTATTCAAATAATCAGTAATTTACCCAAATGACTACCACTACCTTCATCCCCCAATATAAATCCATTTCCAGAACGAGTCTCCAAAAGTTCTCCATTTTCACGACAAATCGCAATGTTTATACCAATTCCCAAGACAATACTTATTCCCGATTCATTTCTCAACGAAGCAATCACGGCTCCCTCAATATCAGAATGAACATGAATATTGGCACAATTAAAATAATTACTTAATATTTTTTTTATGCAACAGAACCTTCCCTATGAGAACAACCGGCACCAAAAAATACTACCTCGCTAATATCAGACAATAGCGAATTCATGGGTGTAAATTTCAATTGACCTAGGATAAACTCTTCATTGTAATAGACTGGATTCAATCCATGAGTGCTGAATGAATTGATTACTTGATTTGTTGAGGAGATTAAGACCCAATCCGTTTTGGTAGAACCACTGTCAGCTATTAATTTCATAGAGCAAATTACTAAAAATTAAACAAAAAAAAAGGCAACCTAATAAAAGGTTGCCTAAAAATAGCGATTACA
>CBFHVI010000050.1:0-9335 GCA_965658995.1 Flavobacteriales bacterium
GTTCTTTTGTAACCTGTACAAGTAATTTTTGATTAGCTGAGATAAAATCTTTGATTTTACCGTGCTTTTCTATTTCTGGTTCAATAGGAAAATCAAAATTGGGTTTTCCATTCAAAGCGATTTTGGCAGCTTTTTCAAATGATTTGTACGAGGCGCCTAGGTCAGAATAATGTAAGAACCCGTCTTTTTCGTACCCTACATTTACAAACGCAGAATTTAACCCAGGATTTGTCCTTTTAACTTTTCCTAAAAAAATATCACCAGCCGCAAATGTCTTATCCTCTTCTTTTGATTCAGTGTGAATCTCAATAAGTTTTTTATCTTTTAAAAGGGCAATAACATCCTCGTCCGGTTTAGATGAAATGATTAAATCTAAACTCACTTAGTATGTAAATATGGGATGAACGTAGGAGCAAATTACTTTGTTATTTTGTCGCTACTATTAATTTTTATTAAACACAAAAAACAAGATACAGTTATCTTGTTTAATGTGTTAATAGCAATGTTGATGAAGAAACTTATTTTTTCTTCTTGTGACGATTTTTTCTCAATCTTTTTTTACGCTTATGAGTCGCCATCTTACTTCTTTTCTTTTTCTTACCGCTTGGCATATCTTTTAATTTTTGTTAATTATACTAATTCTTTCTTGTATTTCAATTTCTAACTCTTGGTTAGTGTTCAGTGTCGAGGCCTGAGACAAGCTTATCAAAGCTTTTTCTTTGTCTTCGTTAAAGAATTGGGCATCCGAGAGGGAAATTAATCCACTCACTTTCTCCTCACCAGTCGTGATCGATACAAATTTCTCAAATCTTTCAACCGCTTTGTCAAATTGTTGAGATTGCATGGAAAGCTTCCCCAGTTCCCAGATTGCATCTAGGTTGTTCGGGTCTACCTCTAATACTGTTTTCAACAAGGTTACACCTTCCATAATTTCACCCTGCTCAATAAGCAATGAAGCTTTTTTTACGGAAACTTCTCCCTCATCCACACTTGGTGTTCTCGGAAAGAATTGCAAAGATATTAAAATAATAAGAGCTCCAACAACAAAAGCTGATATTTTTTTTGAATTGGAACTCATACATTATTTTTTGGAGTGAGGTACATGAATTACTTTACCTTTACGTGCTTCTTCACATCTTCAGTAAAATCCTTTGCAGGTTTAAATGAAGGTATGTTGTGAGCTGGAATAATTACTGAAGTGTTTTTAGAAATGTTTCTTCCGGTTTTCTTCGCTCTCTTTTTGATCACAAAGCTACCAAATCCACGGAGGTAAACATTTTCTCCTTTCACCATATTTACTTTTACGGTGTCCATAAATGATTCCACTGTCTTTAAGACAATGTTTTTTTCTATTCCGGTTTTATCCGAAATTTGTTCAACGATTTCCGCTTTCGTCATGATATTATACTATTGGTTTATAAATCTCTAGGAATTACACTGCTAGAGGCCAGTCTCTCAAAAATGTATTCAAATTTACTAATTTTGCAGCTAATTTGTTAGTAAATTCGTTTTTTTATTCCTTTAAACTTATTTTCTTGAAAAATAATGCATTCAGTTACAAACTTATAACTTGGTATGAGAGCAACAAGAGAGATTTGCCTTTTCGAAATACAACCGATTCTTACAAGATTTGGTTGTCCGAAATCATTTTGCAGCAAACTCGAGTGGCTCAGGGTTTAAGCTATTACGAACGTTTTGTAAAAAAGTTTCCGACAGTTGTGGATTTAGCAGCGCAATCCGAAGAAACGATTCTTAAAGAATGGCAAGGGCTAGGATATTATTCAAGAGCAAGAAATTTACACCACACGGCCAAGTATGTAGTAGTGAATTACCAATCAATTTTTCCAACTAGCTACATTGAATTAATCAAACTCAAAGGTATTGGAGATTACACAGCCTCTGCAATTTCCTCTTTTTCGTCCAAAGAAGTAAGGCCTGTGTTGGACGGAAATGTGTATAGATTTATTGCGAGACTTTATGGGGTAGAAACTCCCATAAACACTACAAAATCAGTAAAAGAGTTTAAATTAATTTTAGAGGAATTGATTGACAAAGATAAACCTGATATATTCAATCAAGCCATGATTGAATTTGGCGCTCTGCATTGCGTTCCTACTTCTCCAAGTTGTGAATCATGCATTTTTCAAGAGTCGTGCTTTGCTTTTTCTAAAAACAGAGTAAATGAGTTTCCGGTAAAGCTCAAAAAGAAAAAGTCGATCGAAAGATATGTGAATTTTATGGCAATTCAGCAGAAGGATGGGGTTTGGCTTGTCAAAAGAACGGAAGATGCAATTTGGAAGAATTTGTATGAGTTTCCTAATTTAGAGTCTGAGCAAATGTATACTACTGAGCAACATATCCAGCGTGATAAAATTAGGGTGAAAATAAGTAGAGTAGCAAGGCCCATAAAACATGTGTTGTCACATCAGAATATTTATGCAAAACTCTTTATTTGTGAACCTACTGAGGACTTCACTCCACAAACTGACTGGATATTTGTGCCCAATTTACAATTTAGAAATTACCCCATTCATCGATTGATGGAAAAGATGATGGAGAGAGAGTTGAAAGGAGAAATTAACTTTTAAGATTTCGAAATTATTTGTTGTTGCAAAATTGATTTAGTAAATTGAGTTAATAATTGTAATTTTGACAAATCAGAAAAATATGGCAGGCGTAAATAAAGTGATATTGGTAGGAAACTTGGGAAAAGACCCAGAAGTAAGACATTTAGAAAGTGGTGCAGTGGTTGCAAATTTCCCTTTAGCTACCTCAGAAACTTATAAAGACAGAAAAACAGGGCAGAGAATTACCCAAACAGAATGGCACAACGTTGTAATCTGGAGAGGATTAGCCGAAGTAGCTGAGAAATACCTAAAGAAAGGTAGCTCGGTGTATGTAGAAGGTAAATTAAGAACGAGATCTTGGGATGATAAAGAGGGGAACAAAAGGTACACCACCGAGATTGTGGCCGACAACATGACCATGTTGGGTGGAAGAGGTGGAGATGCCTCAGAATCGGCAGGACCTGTACCGGACAACTCTAGTTCTTCTTTTGATGATGATTCAAGCGGTGACTTACCATTTTAATTCATAAATAAAACGAAAATCATTGGAACCTTCTAGTATTGAGCCCTTTACCGGGCTGCTTTTAACACTAAATTCAATTTCTCTTCCTGTAGCAATAGCCTTGCTCGTGATGATTGTGTTGCTAATAAGTTCCGCCTTAATTTCGGGGTCGGAAGTTGCATTTTTCTCAATAGACGCTAAGGACCGAGAAATCCTGAACGCTGAGAAAGACCCAAAGTCATTGCGAGTACTGGATCAATTGGTAAAACCAAAAAAGTTGTTGGCTACCATTCTCATTGCCAACAATTTTATTAACATTGCGGTAGTCATTCTTTCTACCTACATCATTAATAATCTTATTTCATTTGGACCCAATGAAGAAATAATGAACTTCATAATTACAGTAGTAATTGCCACATTTTTAATATTGCTCGTGGGCGAAGTAATTCCGAAAGTGTATGCCACCAATAATAGTATCAAACTAGCCAAATTTATGGCCTCTCCTCTGTTGGTCGTAGGAAAAATATGCTCTCCATTAAGTAATGTGTTGGTCAGAAGTACTTCATTTATAGATAAACGAATAAAAAAATCGGGAACGGAGATCTCTGTCAACGATTTAGATCATGCCTTAGAGATTACTGATATTGAAGGGGTATCCGATGAAGACAAAAAGATTCTGGAAGGAATAGTGAAGTTTGGAGAAACAGATGTAAAACAAATTATGAAGTCGAGGGTGGATGTTGTTGCCTTTGATGAGGCCAACTCTTTTTCCGAATTGCTTCCCCAAATTATTGAAAACGGATACTCCCGAATACCCATTTTTAAAGAATCGTTTGATAACGTTTCGGGGGTGTTGTATGTCAAAGATTTGTTGCCTCACATTGATTCTGGTGAGTTTGACTGGAGATTATTGCTTCGAGAACCTTTTTTTGTACCCGAAAGCAAAAAAATAGACGACTTGTTGCGACAGTTTCAAGAATCAAAGGTGCACATGGCAATTGTGGTTGATGAGTACGGAGGAACCTCCGGAATTGTTACTCTTGAAGATGTGATTGAGGAAATTTTAGGTGAAATTTCGGATGAGTTTGATGATGACGACATTGTTTATTCCAAAATTGACGAGAATAATTACGTGTTCGAAGGAAAAATTTCTTTGGTAGATATGTACAAGATTATGGACATCGAAGGAGAGATTTTTGAAGATGAAAAAGGAGAAGCCGATACGTTGGCCGGATTCCTCATTGAGAAATCTGGAAAAATAATGAAGAAAAACGAACGGATAAAGTTTGGAGAGTACTTATTTGAGGTGGAGGCCGCAGATAAAAGAAGAATAAAACAAGTGAAAGTAACCCGAAAAATTGAGTTGGACAATGAGTAGATTAATTGTTTTTGTGTTGCTTACGTGCTCGTTATTTCAATGCAAAGAGGAGGTGTACTATCCCAAACCTCTCGGTCATTTTCGCATAGAGTTTCCAGAAAATGACAGTGTCTTATCCTATCAGGGAAATTGTAATTACAAGTACCAGTATCCTTTCTTTGCGGTGTTAAAGGAAAAGGAAAACTGTAACCAAGACATGTTTTTTCCTTACTACAACGCTGTGCTGCATATTACGAGTATCAAAATGACTGGCGAAGGCAATAATACCTTGTTTTACCACTCAGAATATTCTCGAAAGTTGGCGTACGAGCACCGAATAAAAGCGGATGCTATCAATGAATCAGTCTATAAAAATGACTCGACAAAGGTGTACGGTGTGGCTTATGAGATTATTGGAAACGTGGCCAGTAATTATCAATTCTTTTTGACGGATAGTAATGAGAATTTTTTTCGAGGTTCTCTCTATTTTAATGTAAAACCTGATATAGATTCAGTTCGGCCGGTATTGAATTTTCTTAAGCAAAAAATTGAAGGAGTGATCCACACTTTCGATTGGAAATAAATTGATTTTTTCCATAAAAAAAAGCTTCTCTTGAGAAGCTTTTTTTGGTCAGAGAGAGTATCGCTTTATTTTATTTGTACCGAATCCATTTAAACATTTCTTTGTACGTTACCTTTTTTCCGTACATCAATATTCCTGTTTTGTAAATTCTTCCTCCTAGCCATGTGGTTCCAACGAAAGTAAGAGCCAATATTCCTATGGATAGAAGTACTTCCCATAATTCTACAGATTCCATCGCTATTCGAATAAGCATCACCACAGGCGATGTCAAAGGAATCATAGATAACCAAAACATGGCTGGACCTTCTGGGTTGGTCATCACAGAGAATTGAGCCACATATAATCCGAGCATCAGAGGAATCATTACGGGCACAAGAAACTGTTGGGTGTCCGTTTCGCTATCTACGGCTGCACCAATTGCGGCATACAAAGCGGAGTATAATAAGTAGCCACCCAGGAAATACACCAAAAATGAACTTACAAGTGCAAGCCAGGGAAGACTAAAAATCGTGTTTAGAACTTGTCCCTTACCGCTATCCACCATTTCTGCCATATCTGTTGAGGACATTTGAGACATTGCCTCGGGAGATGAGTCCAATCCAAGTAGCGGAGTAATTACTGTCACCAAAATACCTGTCAGAATTATCCAAAATAAGAACTGAGTTAATCCAACGAGCCCCACACCTACAATTTTCCCCATCATGATTTGGAAGGGTTTTACTGAGGAGATAATTACTTCAATTATTCTGTTTGTTTTTTCCTCAATCACACCTCGCATCACCTGCATACCAAAGGTAAGTATGAACATCACAATGATAATAGAAAAGCCAAACCCTGCAAATGCGGCAATCTTAAACTCTGCTTTGTTTTCTATAGGGTTTCCGCTTTCATCTAGATTGGTTGAGGCAATTGGTGTGAGCCCTACTTTTGTTTTTATTTTATCGTATTTCGCTTTATCTACTCCTTCTTTTACCATCAAGAGTGCTTCACGAGTTTCGTTTATAAGTGAAGTTATTTTGGTTTCAGTAGGGGAGTTGGGTGCTTTTTTGTACACCAAATTTGCCTTGTTGTCTGCTTTGTCTATCAAGTTGGGAGGAAGGTACACTAAGTAATCATATTTGCTGTCCTCTTTTTGAAACTCAACGATAGCACTTGCATAACTCGATTTTGCTTCATGAAACTGAAGGAAACCATCTTCTTCTAACTTTTTATCTGCCTCTCTCGCTTTGTTGTCTATGATTCTTTTGGTTCTTTCTTTCTTCAAGATCAACTCCATTCCTTCATACATTATGGTGGTTTCATCTACCACTAGTATATTGTAGTTTTCTTCTTTTGGCATTGCTAATAAAACAATTGCGGCAAAGAACCCTGCAAACAAAATGGGCCCCAAAACTGTCATTAAAATGAATGACTTTTTCTTTACTCGAGTGAGGTATTCTCTTTTTATTATTAAACCTGTCTTATTCATGGCTTTTAGTTTTTTCTGTTCAATTCGTTGTTCGTGTTCACTACTTCAATAAAAATTTCGCTCATCGTAGGAATAATTTCATTTATCTGTTTCAGTTCAATATTTTCTGCAATCAGAGTCGAGAGAAGATTGTTGAGCGTGTTGTCTCCCAAAATTTTAACTGTAGCACGATGGTTTTCGTTGTCAAAACTTTGTTTGTCTACCAATTCATAATTGGTCCATAGTGCGTTGGCAAAGCCAATCATATTTCCTTTGAAGTCGATGTCAAACATGTTTTTGCTGAAGTCTTTTTTTATGTCAGCAACTTTCCCGTCTAGCACTTTTTTCGAAGAATTAATGAGCGCAATATTGTCGCAAATTTCCTCCACGGAGCCCATGTTATGAGTAGACAAGAAAATGGTAGCTCCTTCTTCTTTCAGTTTCATAATTTCTGACTTGATGAGATTTGCATTAATCGGGTCAAAGCCACTAAACGGTTCGTCCAGAATCAGGATTTTGGGCTTGTGAAGCACCGTAGTGATAAACTGTACTTTTTGAGCCATTCCTTTGGATAATTCCTCGACTTTTTTGTTCCACCAATTTCCAATTTCAAATTTCTCAAACCATTGCAATAGCTCACGCTTTGCGTCTTGTTTGCTCATTCCTTTAAGCTGGGCAAGGTACATGGCTTGCTCCCCAATTTCCATTTTTTTATACAATCCTCTTTCTTCCGGAAGGTACCCAATTTGTTCAATGTGTTTTGGACTTAATCTTTCGCCATTGATGATAATCTCCCCTGAATCGGGGGCAGTAATTTGATTTACAATTCTTATTAATGAGGTTTTTCCGGCTCCGTTCGGCCCCAGCAAACCAAATATTGTTTGTTTTTTTACACTCAAACTCACGTCATTTAACGCAACGTGGTTGTGATAGGATTTATGTATGTTTTTTGCTTCAAAAATCATGATTCTAATTTTGGTTAGATAAAAATAACATTTTGAGTAGACTTCACGGTTAAAAATTGTTAAATGGTTCGAAATAGTTACGAATGAAACGGTTTTACCTCTTCTTCACTCACAGAGTTGTTTCAGTCAATCGTATTCTGTTGTCATTCCATTGAAGAAGGGAATCTACTTGCGCGGGCATCAAGTACGCATAAAATAAAAAAGCTCCATTCTGCCTAAGAATGGAGCTTTAATAATAAATAGAATTAATATTTAATTGTAGGCAGGCAAGAATGAATACTTTTTAGCGTATTCCAACATTTGCTCATCAAAGTTTTGGTATTCAATTTTGAAATCTGTGATTTCACCAGAATCATTCATTACAGGAACAATTTTAGGGTTTACAAATCCTCGATAAGGCTGAATGTTAAGAGGTTTTACTCTCTCCAGAACTTCTTTGTGAATTTCTTGATCAACTTTTACACCATAATTTTCCACAAGGGTTTTTCCTGCTTGGTAATCTCCTTCTGACTTGATTCGTTGGATTTCTCGCAATAATTCACCAAACAAGGTTCTTAGTTTGTTGTAATCGTTTATTTCAAAATAGGTTTTTCCATCTCTTTTCACTTTCGAAATTACGTTGTCTTCTTTTCCTTTTTCAAACGCCCAAGAAGCAACAAGCTGTCGGTTTCTCATGTGAGCTTCTTCTATATCTGCTCCCAATTCTAGTCTCGATAATTGTGTCATCATCCCATTACGGATATATCCGTCATACTCAGCAATTCCTACATCCAACGAAGAAACCAAACCGAGGTCTACCATTTTTTGGTCCATAATGTAATACAATCCAACTAAGTCTGCTCGAGCTTCCTCTAAGGTAGAGGAGTAGTTTTTTAGCGTTTCTTTTGGAGTTTTTACTCCAGGATTCAATTGACCTGAAGCATGACCAACTACTTCATGAAGAGCGGTATGCATTTTTCCTGCTACCTTGCCATGAGCTTCACTCAATTCAATTTCTGTTGAGTCGTGAGCAAACTCAGTCAAAATACCACTTCCGCCTGCTTCGTTGTACGCAGAAATAATGTTGCCTAATGAGACAGATTTGGAACCATGCTGAGTTCTTATCCAGTTTGCATTAGGAAGATTTACCCCAATGGGTGTTGAGGGAGAAGCATCTCCGGCTTCACCAGCCACATCCACCACTTTGTAAGTAACTCCTTTTACTTTTTTCTTTTTGTGTTCGGGCATCAAAGGCGCGTTGTCTTCAAACCACTGTACGTTCTCCGAAACCACTGACATGATTTCAGTCATTTTGAAATCTTTCAATTCTACTACTGTTTCAAAAGAACCTGAGTATCCCAGCGGGTCATTGTACACTTCTATAAAGCTATTGATGTAATCAATATCACCAGCAGTGGCGTCTACCCATGCAATGTTGTATTCGCTCCATAGCTTCAAATCTCCCGTTTTGTAATACTCAATCAGTAATCCTAGTGCGTTTGCTTGTTCCTCTGTTTCTGCTACGCCCATAGCTTTTTCAAGCCACCCAATCATTTCAGAAATAGCATCTCCATACATTCCGTCAACCTTGTATTTTTTCTCAACTAGGTTTCCGTTTTCGTCTTTTACTAATTTTGAGTTCAATCCATATTCCACTGGAGTAGGATTCAAGGTATCGATTATTGATTTGTAATAAGCTTCCACTTCCGCTTGGGTAATATTAGGAGCGTAAAAGTTAACAGCAGACGCTTGTACCAAATCCACATCTTTGGATAGGTTTACTTTTTTAGCGTCAAAATCTTTATCGAAAATTGCCTTTTTAGCTTCATCCGATAATTCTGCTCCAACTTGTTCAAGAGCATTCTCCAAAAACTTTTTACTGAATTCAGCTTTGAATTTATCGTTGGAGTAGTGGTGGTGAATTCCGTTGGCGAA
>CBFHVI010000051.1:0-7435 GCA_965658995.1 Flavobacteriales bacterium
AGCGAGTAGAGTTTCCTAAAAATAAAACATTTGCGCAACTTTCTTCTTATCGAATTAACATGAAAAGCGCTGGGTATGATGCTGATTCTGTTTTGCTTCATTCTCCCTATTTTAAAAATCCTGAAATGGGTAAATTGAGAGAGAAAGTAGTAACTTTTAGAGACATAGACGCGGTGAGATATCCTGTGTTTAGTTCATACAATCAAAAAATCTTACTGAAACAAATTGTCCCCAACGTGGATTATACGGGAGAATTTACTTTGGAGGGAGCGAGTTTTAAAGGCGGAGCTAGTGGAGATAATAGGGCGAGTATTACGGTGTATCGAGCAAATAAGGCATTTGTAAAAATAGCCTCAAAAAATATTTCTTTGTTGCGTACCAAAATAAAAGGTCAAGAGGCTGAAATCACTTTTTTACTAGGGAATTCACACACAATCTCTCAAAACGAGAGGGATTTTACGTACGACATAGAAGGCAAGGAACTTACCGTAGTTAAAAATGGTCAGTCAATCTCCGATTATCCATTCGTTAGTTCATACCATCAATTGGCATTTCACTTAAATAGCATCACCTGGAAGGAAGGAACCAATAAACTAGTGTTAGGAGCCTTTGGTTCTCAGGGTGAAAACGGGGCAACTTTTGAGTCGGTTGACTATTTTAGCAGAACGGAGTTTAATTCTTTTCGGTTGGGAGGAACAAATATTTTGAGCTCTCTGCTCGAATTTAAAGGAGGAGGCGATAATGAAACTCCTTTGTCGTTGTCAGATTTTGCGAGCTACAACAAAGTACTTGTAGATGATTTGTTGCCGTATTTGTCAAGAATGGCCAACAAAGGATTGATTCGATTCCAAAAGGAAAAAAACGAAATTGTTGTCACTCCAAGGGCCGAGCCTTACCTCATTTCTTCTTCCAAAGAAGGAGATTATGATGATATTTGGATTCAGTCAAACGAAAGAGACAAACAAGGAGAAATTGATTTGAATTCTCTTAGTCTATCGATAGAAGGTATTCGTAATTTTGATTTGAGCAAAAAGCAGTTTGTCCGAGTGTATCCCAAGCTAGGTAAAATTACCATCAATGAAAATAGAAACATGGTGTTTGATGGAGTGATAAATGCCGGAAGAACAGAATGCTTTGGTTCTAATTTATCTTTTAATTACGGGGAACACACACTGAGTTTTACTCAATTGGATTCGATGAGATTTCGAGTGTATGCCATGCATGACTCCATCAAATCTAGCCAAGTAAGGATATTATCCAAACTGAACAACGTGGACGGAAGCATAGTGATAAACTCACCTCAAAACCGCTCTGGAATGAAACCAGGGTATGAGGAATATCCTCGATTGGCAGTAGATAATTCACCGAGAGTGTATTACAATTCTCCCGAGATATTAGCAGGTATTTACGATTCATCCAGCTTTTATTTTGAAGTTTCTCCTTTTGAAATGGACAGTTTACTCACTTTCTCAAATTCAAGTTTAGGATTTGAAGGAACATTACATTCCTCAGAAATATTTCCTCAATTGCCTGTAGCTATTCGTTTGATGGACGATTACATTTTGGGATTTGATCTAGACAAAGTAGAGGAAAAAATATACCAAGGAAAGGCAAACTATAGCGATAATCTAAAGCTCAACAGAGAAGGGTTGGTCGGAAAAGGGAGATTTGGATTCATTACCTCTTCGGCTTATTCAAATAAAATCACCTTTTTTCCAGATTCAATGGTTGCCAAGACCGGCCAATACACCAATAAATCACAAACATTGCCGAGTGTTCCAGGAATAGTAGCCGATAATTGTTTGATTTCGTTTCAGCCACACAAAGGAATATGGAAAGCCAAGAACCTTGATTCTGCCATGAATATTTTTGGAGATGGCAAATCAAAATTCGAAGGGAACATCTTGCTCAATAAAGAGGGAATGACAGGTTCTGGTAAATTTTTGTCCGACAGAATAGAAGTAAATTCAGCTCAATTTGGCTTTGCTCAAAATGGCTTGGAAGCGAACAAATCTAAGTTTACCTTGAAAGGGAAGGAAGTGAATGATCCTCCGGCTCTGGAAGCTGGAAACATGAAAATGGAACTAGACTTTACCAAACGACTTGGAAAATTCGTGGCAAACAATGGAATTGCAACTATCTATTTCCCTGCCAATAAATACACAGCTACCACCGATGAGTTTGATTGGTTTATGGATAACAATCAGATGGATTTTAAGAAAGTAATTGACACAGCAAATTTTCAGAATTATGATGAGAACAAAAATCTGAAACCCAATTTTATCTCCTCTCTGAAAGAACAAAAAGGCCTAGGTTTTTTCTCTGGATATGCACGTTATTTTATTGATAGCAATATTTTGCTTTGTCAAAAAGTGCCCTACATTGTGGTGGCAGATTCACGTATTATTCCTTTCGAAGGAAAAGTAAAAATCAAAGAAAAGGCGGAGTTGCCCGTCTTGTTCAATGCTCAGATACTGGCAAACTTCACCAATCAATATCACCGATTTACCAAAGTGGAAGTTAGTGTTTTTTCAAGTCAAGAATATTTGGCTAATGGAAACTATATCGTATCCAACGATCCTACAATTAACAGTAAAGTGTTTTTTGATAACATTGAGCCCAATCAAGAGGGAATTACTGTAGCAAATGGAAAAATTTTTATGGATTCTAACTTCTATCTTAGTCCTCAGTTCAAGTATTACGGAGATATTATGATTAAGGGATCTGATATTGGCGCTACCTACAATGGTCAGACTAAAGTAATGACAAACTGCAAAGAATTGGAATTGGATTGGATCGAGTTTCAAGCGATTGTGGATACCAACAAAATTATTATTCCGTTGGGCGAAACTTTCGCAAATAAAGTCTCTGGACCTATCCTTTACAACGATGGGGAAATATCCTTTTACACAGCATTTTTGGCAGATAAGAAGTTTGAAACGGACCAAGCCATTACTCCGTCCGAAGGATTCTTATCCTACAACAAAGAAAAAGGGTTATTTGAAATTGGGGCGAAACAAAAACTATTGGACAATAAAGCTGCTGGGAATTACATAGGATTTGACAACGAGACATGTAGTTTCAACTCTATCGGTTCTCTCGAGTTGTTTGGAAATAACGACCAGTTTAGCGTTTCAATAGTAGGAGAAATGACCTACAATACTTTGCGAGACACTGTGCTTAAAATGAATGGAACGATGAAGGTGAATTTCCCCTTCAACGAACTTGTAACTTCACAAATGAAACAAGAAATTTCCAATGCACCCGTTCAAGAACTTATTCAATTAAGTAAAACGAATTACGAGTTATTTTTGAATAACAGTATTCCAAGTCCCAAATCGCAGCAAGTAAATAATGAACTTTTTACCAACGGAAGAATAATGAAATTCCCAGAAGAATTAAAAAGTGTCATTACCTTATTTGATTTGAATTTTTATTGGAGCGATGATTTGCAGTCATTCGTATCTACTGGTAGTGCCAATGTGGCCACAGTAGGAGAAAATCAACTCTTCAAACGATGCAAAGTATTTGTTCAAATTCAAAAAAGAAGATCAGGTGATAAGTTTGCCTTACTTATTCAATACAAGGAAAATTCATTTTATTATTTCGATTACTTCAATGGAGAGTTGGTCACGTTTTCTACCGATAAAAAATACCTGGAACTCTTGGAAGCAATTCCTGCGAAAGACAAAAAAATAAAAGGAGATAAAGGTCAAGAAGACTTTTATTTTGGCATTTCTTCTAAATCCAAACCGTATGTTTTCTTAGATAATTTTGTGAAAGAAGACGGATTTGATGACTAAAATTTACCAAACATGACAGCAGAATTTATCGCTTGTATTCTTATTTCTTATCTCTTGGGATCCATTCCCACGGCAGTTTGGGTGGGCAAAATATTCTACCAAAAAGATGTAAGAGATTTTGGAAGCGGAAATGCTGGCGCCACCAATACGTTTCGTGTACTCGGAGCCAAAGCAGGAATCCCCGTTCTTCTTTTTGATGTGATAAAAGGATGGTTTTGCGCCTATGTTTTGGCTCGTTATTTTTACCCTAGTTTTTTGTCGAATCCTGCGGTAAACACCCAAATTACTTTTGGTGTGGCAGCAATCGTTGGGCATATTTATCCACTTTTTGCAGGATTTAGAGGAGGAAAAGGCGTAGCCACAGCCTTAGGAATAATCATTGCGTTGCACGTAGAGGCTTCTTTTTCTTGTTTTGGAATTTTCTTAGTGATATTATTCATTACCCGAATTGTCTCATTATCGTCTATGGTCGCTGCTGTTTCATTTCCTTTATTTGTGGGTTTTGTCTATCCAGAATCGTATCACTCTTTAGTCGTGTTTTCTATTGTGATGAGTTTACTCATTATCCTTACACACACTAAAAATATCCAGCGATTAGTTAGAGGCGAAGAAAAAAAAATATTCTAAGAAACTGGAAAAACGGTCGATTTTTTGATTTCATTCAAAACAAAAGTACTTCGTATTTGACTCAAATTGGGCAAGGCTGCCAACTTTCCAGAGGAAAACAAATGGTATTCATTTAAGTCTTTGACCACCACTTTGAGCAAAAAATCGTTGGATCCTCCCATTAAGTAACATTCCACTACTTCGGGGATTTTGGAAATTGCCTCATTGAAAATATTGATTTGCTCGAGTTTTTGACTATCCAAGGTAACCGTACAAAACACCACCATATTCGAGGACAGTTTTTTTCGATTTACAACAGCTACATACTTCTCTATAACGCCTGCTTTTTCTAGTTTTTTTATTCGCTCATACACCGGGGTTTTTGTTAAGTTCAATTTGGCTGCTATCTCTTTGATGTTCATTTTTGAATCGTTCTGGAGAAGCTCTAAGAGTTGTTTGTCGATTTTATCTAATTGCATATCAGGAAAATTTCCTAAAGTAATTAAAAACAACTGAGTTTATCCGCATTTTTACCCAAAAAAAATGATTTATACAGGAGAATATTCTAATATTTCTGTTTTGGTCGGTAAAATAATCTTTATGTGTTAATTTTGTTTGAACCAATTTTAATTACACAATGAAAGAAACAAAAGACTACAAACCAGAAAGTTTAATGATGTCTCATGGGTACAAACCCGAGTTATCTGAGGGAGCAATAAAACCTCCTGTTTTTTTGACATCTACATTTGTGTTTCAATCTGCAGAGGAAGGCAAAGCTTTCTTTGAAGTGGCCTACGGATTGAGAGAAAAAGAGGCAGACGAAAATCTAGGATTGATATACAGTAGAATAAATAATCCCAACCTAGAAATTGTTGAAAATCGACTTTCCCTGTGGGGGAAATGTGACGATAGCGCTATTTTCGAAAGTGGAATGTCGGCAATTACTACCGTGCTACTCGAGTTCCTTAAACCAGGAGATTTGTTGTTGTATAGTTCCCCCAACTATGGAGGGACTGATCATTTTATTCATCATTTTTTGGATAAAATAGGTGTGAGGTCCGTTTGTTTTGATGCAAAAGATTCCAAAGAAGAGGTGATTGAAAAAATAAGAAAAACAGGAATGTCACAGAAACTGACTCACATTTTTGTGGAAACTCCTGCCAATCCTACCAATGCACTCATTGATATCGCTATGTGCAAAGAAATAGCGAATGAGTTTTCGAAAGAAAATGAAGAGGAAGTAATTTTTACGGTAGACAATACTTACATGGGACCAATTTGGTCGAATCCAATGGAGCTGGGTGCGGATCTGGTTGTTTATTCGGCTACCAAATATATTGGGGGACATAGCGACTTAATCGCGGGAGCTGTTCTTGCCAACCAAGAACTGATGATACGAGTAAAGACTCTACGAACTTTCTTGGGGAACATGGCAAATCCTCACACTTGCTGGTTGCTTTCTAGAAGTCTTGAAACACTGATGATACGAATGGAGAAACAGCAGAATAATGCAATAGAAGTAGCCAACTATTTGAGCAAACATCCCAAAGTAAAAACCTTGTTTTATTTGGGTAATCTAGAGAAAAACTCCAAAACTTACGAGATTTATAAAAAACAATACAATTCACCCGGAGCTATGATCTCATTTGAAGTACAGGGAGGCGAAAAGGAAGCTTTTACTTTTTTAAATAATTTGAAAGTTATTAAACTAGCCGTAAGTCTAGGGAGCACAGAAAGTTTGGCCCAGCATCCTGCGAGTATGACTCACATTGGGTTAGCTCCAGAAGACAAAGAGAAATTTGGTATTACCGCCAATCTCATTCGATTGTCTGTAGGTGTAGAGAATACGCAGGATTTGATAGAAGAAATTGGCCAAGCACTGGATGCCATAAGTTAATTCCTCCTTTGTTTTTTTCTCTGACTACGACTTTTTTCTGAGAGCAAAAGTTGATTTTTTAAAGAGGTGTATGGATTCTCCTCAATAAAACCTTACTTTTGAGTATGAAAAACACAATTTTCGAAAAAGAAAAATTGACAGCGTTATTCGAAAAACTGTCAACTTCCAGCACTATTTTAATTTTCGGTCACAAAAGTCCGGATGGAGATTCTATAGGTTCTACTTTGGCTCTTCATCACTATTTGGCTGCCAAAGGGATAACATCAAGAGTTATTCATCCTGATGGTTTTCCTAATTTTTTGAAGTGGATGAAAGGAACTGACTCAATTTTGTGTTTCGACAAGAATCCCTCTGAGGTAAAAGAGCTCATTCTGCAAGCAGAGGTTATTTTTAACTTGGATTTCAACGAGCAGTCTCGTGTAGGTAAGGAACTGGGTGAATTATTAAAAAAATCGGAAGCTACCAAAGTGATGATCGATCACCATCAACAGCCCGATGATTTTGCTGATTTTACATTTTCTGACACTAGTTCTTGTTCTACCTGCCAATTGGTGTACGAATTCATAGAAGCCAACGATGACCTAAGGCTTATCAGTCCAGAAATGGGAAGTTGCCTCTACTCCGGTATTTTGACCGATACAGGTTCCTTTAGGTTTTCTTCCGTGACTGAAAAAACTCACCAAATTGCTGCACAATTAATTGCTGCTGGTGTCAATCACTCAGACATACATGAGGCCATTTATGACGTAAATACTCCAGAAAGACTGAAATTACTTGGGTACACTCTCAACAATAAACTAGAAGTTCTACCCGAAATAAAAACAGCCATCATTAGCCTGACCAAGCAAGAATTACTGAAACATAATACGCAAAAAGGATACACCGAGGGATTTGTGAATATGGCACTTTCGATGTTGGGTATCGAAGTAGCTGTGTTTGTAAAGGAAGACGATAAGATGGTGAAGATTTCTTTCCGTTCCAAAGGAGAGATACCCGTGAATGAGTTCTCAAAAATGTATTTTAATGGGGGAGGGCACATCAACGCTGCGGGTGGAGCAAGTCAACTTTCGGTAGAAGAAACGGTGAATAAAATAAAGAAGGAGCTTCCAGCGTTTTTGTCTCAGTTAAC
>CBFHVI010000052.1:0-6680 GCA_965658995.1 Flavobacteriales bacterium
AATTTCACTAAAAACGGTCTCAAATAGATTTCATTTTCTTCAATTCGACCTCTCAAAAACTCCTCAAGTTCTAGCATCAAGCAAATTCGCTATAGATTCCACTTTAGGATTTCAAGAGCACATCGGATTTAGAAATAGTATTTGTACTCCCTTTCATTTATACGATTTTGAACAAGACAGTCCTTTTGGGTGGGTGGAAGTTCCTCTAAACGTAATGGACTGCACCCTAGAATTTGAAGAATATATGGGACTTTCTCCCGAAAGAGCGCTCATCGAAATAAAAAACCTAACCCAAGAAATAATTAAATTTAAAGGGAATATTTGTCTGAATTGGCACAACACCTATTTTTCGGAGTATGAAAAAGAAGCATGGAAAAATCTATATAAAAAGCTACTTGACTGGTTGATTGAACAAAACTGTGAGTTTAAAACCCTGAAAGAGCTTCTTTAATTACTACCACTCCCGGGAAGAACGGTAATTCTCCCAAACTAAACAACTTCTCACCATTTCTTCAAGAGAAAACCTAGGTATCCAGTTTAATTTTTCTTTTGCTTTTTTAGAGTCTGCCCATATTTTTTCTACATCTCCTTCTCTCCTCTCTTCAAACGTTACTTGTAGTTTCTTTTTCGATATGTTTTCGAACTCTCTAATAATTTCCAATACTGAAAACCCATTTCCGGTACCGATATTAAATGCATCGATTGAACAGCTCGACTTTTCCATGTGCTGTAAAGCGGCCACGTGAGCACTCGCTAAGTCCTGAACATGAATGTAGTCTCGCACGGGAGTTCCATCAGGAGTATGATAATCTTTACCAAACACCATAAAAATACTCTCAGATTCGATGGCCTGAGAAATAATAGGAAATAAATGTGAAGGCTTTCCGATACTCAATTCGCCAATCTTTCCGGAGCTGTGAGCCCCAACTGGATTGAAATACCTCAGCAAGACAGATTTCAACACGGGCGAAGAATTTACCGCATCCTCAATAATTTGTTCTCCCATAATTTTGGTAGCACCATAAGGCGAACTTGCTTTGAACACAGGAGTTTCCTCTGTAACTGGAACCTGTTTTGTATCTCCATAGACTGTACAAGAGGAAGAAAACAGGAGTTTCTGTACCGAAAATTCATTCATCACCTCAAGCAAATTGATGAGCGAAACCAGATTATTACGATAATACTTGAGTGGATTCACTACCGATTCGTTGACCAATAAATGAGCCGCAAAATGAATAACTGAGTCTATGTCTTCCTTTTCAAAAACCTCTCTAACAGCTGAAATATCGACTAAATCTATTTGATAAAAAACTGGTTTCTTTCCCACAATCTCCTCGATTTGAGATAAAATATGAACCGAAGAATTGCACAAATTGTCAATTATAACAACTTCGAGTCCTTGTTGCATAAGCTCCACCACGGTGTGCGAACCAATATACCCTAAACCTCCGGTTACTACTACCTTTTTTTTTGTACTCATCGTTGTTTTTCTTGCCGTTACTATCCTGAAGTAACTCACCTTAAAAGTAAAACTTTTTTACTCTTTCACCACTTCAAAATTTATTTTTTCTGAATTCCCTAGCTCATCCAATAGCTGCAAAGTGTAACGCCCAGGAACTAACTCCACTTCTTTTTGGTGGATGTGAGAAGTCTCTCCTAAATAGTTATTGTTGAGATGCCAGTACAATACTGCATTGGGTTCTCGATGAATTGCCTCTAAAACCCCCAAGGAGTATCCGCCCGACTCCGATCTTGTAGCAACAATTCTACTTTCATTTTTGGGATACAAAACCGAAAGCTGAAAATTCCCTTGTGAATTCTCACAGCCTTTTTTCATGGGAGGAACTTCTCGATAAGTAGGAGATCTTTTTTGAAAATAAAATCCAGCTTTGGGTGGCAACACAAACCACGGTTTCTGTTTCATATTGGCAATCTTGTAGCAATCGCTCGTGACTTGGTATTTTTCGGATTCATCCAAAAAGATAAGTCGATGAAAGGTACACAGCCCAGTTTTTTCAGTCTCCCTAGGAAGCGATACCCATTTTTTCTCTACACACTGTTCGTTGGCTCGCATTCCGCTTTGCTCGCATTTTTCTATCTCCACAAATTCGTCTAACGGTTTGTCGAACCACTCGGCTCGTGGCAGATAATCGAACACATCGAAGAGAATAGGTGCCGCTGCTTCTACCCCAATTATTCCTGGTCTTCCCTCTCCGTCAGCATTACCAACCCACACTCCTACCACATATCTCTTATTGAATCCTACTGCCCAAGCATCTCGAAATCCGAAACTTGTGCCAGTTTTCCATGCAATCCTCTGAGAGGTTTCAAACTCCTGCCAGTTTTTATCTTTGTTGGGGCGCACTACTTTTTCCAAGGCCTTTATGGTAGCGTAAGCTGCCGAAGGAGAAAACACAGAATTTCGAGAACCTTGTCGAGGCTCTCCAAAACAAACTAAATCAGCGTTTACAATGCTGGATTTTCCGGGATACACAGCAACCGACCTAGCCATTTTGGCGTACATGGAGGTCAATTCTTGCAATGTTACCTCGCACCCTCCCAATATAAGTGAAAGTCCATAATGCGTAGCGGGCTTATCCAGAGTGGTCATTCCTATTTTTTTTAACTCTGAATGAAACTTCTGAATTCCATGCTCTCTCAACATACGCACGAACGGAACATTAAGAGATTTGCTTAAAGCCTCGTCTGCTGGAACAATTCCAGCATATTTCTGGTTGTAGTTCTCGGGCGAATAACCCGCCATGGTGGTTGGAACATCATAAATAACTTGTTCGGGAGCGATGTCGCTGCTCTCAATCATTTTGGCAAACAAAAAAGGCTTTAAGATTGAACCAGAACTCCTCCGAGACGTAATGACATCCACCTCGCCTCCATGTTCTTTTTCTTTTACTTGCGTGTTTCCTACATAACCAATTATTTTCCCGGTAAGAATATCTCCCACTACGATAGCGCCATTAAACACTTGGTTTGTTTTTAGTTGTTGATGGTGATACTGTAATCTTTCGATGAGATTTTTTTGAAGGTCGGCATCGAGGTTTGTAACTATTCGTTCTCCTTTCCGCCCCTCAGCCAAGGCATTGTTCAAGAGATGAATTGCTTGTTGAGGAAGTGGTTTTGGACTCTCCGGAAGAATTTCTTTTGTTGCAATTTCGAGTGTTTCTTTGTCGATCACCCCGCTTTCGTGTAGCCTTTGCAACAACCTATCTCTTTTTTCCCTGAGAAGCTCCCTGTTTTTGCTAACGTGAATCAAGCTGGGAGCATTGGGCAATACAGCAAGAGTGGCAGTTTCTGCCCAAGACAAGTCGAAAGCACTGCGGTTAAAATATCGCCAAGAAGCTGCGTCCAATCCTACCACATTTCCTCCCATTGGGGCATTTGAGGCATAGAGCGCCAAAATTTTGTCTTTAGATAATCGTGCCTCCAACCTTGTGGCCCAAATCATTTCAACTATTTTTTGGTAAACCGTTCTCGGTTTATTTCGCGCCATTCTTATTACTTGCATAGTAAGAGTACTAGCCCCGCTAACCACTTCTCCGTTCTCGATATTTTGCTTTATTGCACGAGCAATTCCTCTGGCACTCACTCCTATGTGCGAATAAAAGGTTCGGTCCTCAAATTCAATAATTGCCTTTTTGAATTTTTCTGGAACTGAATCGTTGTAAGGAAAACGCCATTGTCCGTCTTCAGCAATTTGGGCATTGAGCAGCGCGCCATTATGAGACAAAAGAACTGTGCTTGTAGGGGTTACAAATAACTGTTTTGGCAAACAAAACCACCACCAAATACCAAGACCAAAAAAAAACGCGAGTAGATAATACTTGCGTTTTCGAATAAATTTTATGGAGTGTGTAAAAAGAGTCTTCATCAATGATAGGCTTGGGTTTTCTTCCCTTTTTCCTTGGAGATGAAAACTTATTTCTTCTTGAAAATATTGTATTTCAATATACAATAAATTGCTCTAAATCCGTCTCGCCAACCAATGTGTTTCCCTTCTTCGTAAGTTCTTCCGTAATAGGAAATTCCTACTTCGTAAATTCGAATCTTAGGCACACGCGATAGTTTGGCAGTGAGCTCAGGTTCAAAACCAAATCGTTGTTCTACCAAGTTTAAGGATTGAGCAATATCAGTTCTCATTAGCTTGTAACAAGTCTCCATATCAGTCAAATTCAAATTGGAGAACATATTAGAAAGCATAGTCAAAAATTTGTTTCCTAACGAATGCCAGAAAAAGAGAATTCTATGCGGATTTCCCCCCATAAATCTGGAACCATACACCACATCGGCAAACCCATTAAGAATGGGTTTCAACAAATCGTTATATTCTTCTGGATCGTATTCCAAGTCAGCATCCTGAATAATCATATACTCGCCCTTGGCTTCTTTAATTCCTCTATGCAAAGCTGCTCCTTTCCCCATGTTTTTGGGTTGATGATAAAATTGAATATTCATTTCAGCATTGGCTGTTCGGTAGGTTTCAACCGCTTCTGAGGTATTGTCAGAAGAAAAATCATTGACGATGATAATTTCCTTTTGGATATTATTGGGAAGGGAAACTGCTTTGATTTTATTCAAAATCAAATGAATCGTTGCTCCTTCATTGTAGGCTGGAATTATTATCGAAAGTGTTTTAAAATCCATCATGTTCTTAGTAATAAGTGAACAAAGATAAAAAATAATACAACTTTCAAGTAGGGAAAATTTTTACTTGTTCGAGACCAGACAATATATTTAAACTACGCCTTTCTTTGCTTACTTCTGTTATTTAGTTCTTTTGTTTTCTTCTAAGTGGATAAATAAGCTGATCTCTAAAGTTTTTTGGAAATTTTTCGAGTTCATCAAATCCTAGTTGTATGTCTCTTCCGCTAAATGGAATATAATGGGTACTGAACAAATAATCCCAAATACTGAGGCTAATTCCGTAATTCATTCCATGAGGATGATTTTCTGGAAGTTCTTTTGCGTGGTGCCAAATATGCATTTTGGGGTTATTCAACAGATACTTCAAGGGCCCATAGTCCAAATTTAGGTTGGCATGATTTAGATGACCGATGGCAATATTTATGTAATATATGACAAAAACACTGCTCGGCTCAAACCCTCCTATAAGAAGAAAGACAAGGTACTTCACTGGCGTATAAAACACGTTTTCCATCCAGTGATAACGCAAGTGAGCGGCAAACCCCATTTCCTCCACTGAGTGGTGTACTTTGTGAAATTGCCACAAAAAATCAACTCTGTGAAGCAAAACATGTACCAACCATTGAACAAAATCCATGGCTAAAAAAAAGACAAGAATTTGCATCCAGTAAGGTAATTCTCGCGCATCAAAAAGAGAAACTACTTGGGTGTTTCCGCCTAACAAATCTGTGAAAGCTTCGGCAGAAACCAGAGCTAACCCAGAAAAAAAGACCAATTTGAACAGGTAAAAGTTAAAAAACATGTAAAAGGTATCGAGCCAAAAATCTTTTCGGAATATCGCTTGATTCTTTCTCCAGGGAAACAAGATCTCCAAAGCCCACACAACCAATGACAAAGAAATAAGCCACCAGAAATAGTTTTGGTACCAAGGTGAAACTTGAAAAGTAATTTCATTCCAAAAATAGTTTCCAAAACTTTTTATTCCCTCTAAAAATAATTCTAAATATTTCATCTTTTACTGCTTTGATACAAATTTAAAACAAGTTGACTTGGCCGTGCGTAGCTTTTGTTACATAGAAAACTGCACGTAAATAATTCCGAAAATGAGCAGTAGTATAACAAGGAGCACACGGTTAGATTTGGCATTCCCTCTCGAACGAAATTTATCCAAACTTTGGTTTCTTTTTAACTCTAATTCTTTGGCAAATTTACTTTTGAAATCAAATGACTCTGACCGAAGAGTTTCTCCTTCGGCAAGTTTGGCTTCTTTTATTTTTCTTTCACGCTCAATTTTTCTCTCGTCATAAAAGACTGGAGTGTATCCAAATTTATTGGGCTTGGGTTGTTTAAAAAATCGATTGAATAGCATACCACTAAAGTACAAAATTAAAAAGATAAATGCTTACATCTTGTGATATGGAAAATTCCAATCATTCTCTTATCTTTGTTATAAACCAAAACCTAACTAGAATGAATGTTAAATCAATACTCTTAGCCTCTGTGGCAGCAAGCTTATTATTTTCTTGCGAAACTCCCACCGAAGGAACTGAACAAAGCACACCAGAATCTTCTTTCGAATTAGTCTCCTATGACAACTCAGGAGAATTTTCCTATGCGGTTGATAAATTTGCAGACATTGAAGTAATTCGTTACAAAATTCCTTCTTGGGAGAACTTAACTCTCAAACAAAAAAAATATGCCTATTACTTAACCATGGCAGGATATTCTGGTAGAGAGATTATTTACGATCAAAACTACCGACACAATCTTTCTATCAAGAGAGCCTTAGAAAAAATTTACACCGATTACAAGGGGAATCGCAACAGTGATGATTTTAACAACATGGTTACTTACCTAAAACGAATCTGGTTTGCCAATGGGATTCACCATCACTACTCCAATGATAAATTCTCTCCCGAGTTCAGCGAAAAATTTCTTAATAATGCCTTGGAGCAAGTGGGTGCAGAATTATCGGAAGAAGCGAAAAAAGCTATTTTTGATGAATCTTTTGATGCAAAAAA
>CBFHVI010000053.1:0-6527 GCA_965658995.1 Flavobacteriales bacterium
TTTCAAAAAAGGTTGGTTTGTGTATACACCGGTTATGTTGTTGTCGGTAATTGGGTTTTACTTTTTCCTCAAGAAAAAAAGAGAAATAGCTCTCTCGTTTTTTCTCTATTTCATCTTTACTTCGTACATCATTTTTAGCTGGACGGAATGGTGGTATGGTGCAGCTTTTTCCAACCGACCGTTGATTACTGTGTATCCAATTTTGGCAGTTTCTTTGGGGTTTTTTCTTCAGTTTCTTGGAACCAAAAGTACAGCGATAAAAGTGTTTTTTATCCTCTTTATTTCTGCAGCCACTTTGTTAAATCAATTTCAATGGTGGCAACTTAGAATTGGAATTTTAGACCCCTACCGAATGACCAAAGAATACTACCTCGCAACATTTCTTAAAACTTCCGCGACAGAGGAAGATAGAGCGCTTTTGTCAGTATATCGAAATTTTGATGGACAACATGTATTCACTCAAAAGGAGCAGTATAACCGGATAGCAACTTTTCCTATAGCTTCCTCCACTGCCTCAGCCGGGTTCATACTAAATCCAACCAGGGAGTTTTCACCAACATTTGAAAAATCATTCGAGACTCTCACCAACAAAGACCATATTTGGGTTGAGGTTTTGGTGAGATACAAAAATCAAGAGATAGCCCCTAGTAATCTTCCTCTTGTAGTCACTCACATGAACAGAAAAGAAGGTGCTTACGGATATGCTAGTTCGCGATTGGCAGTAGACAATGATACGGCTACAAATGTGATCGAACACAAATCATATTATATGACACCTCATATCCGAAATGGTAAAGACGGATTGAAGATTTATCTTTGGAACAAGGAGAAAATTGACATAGAAATCCAACAGATGGAGGTGAAAATCTATGAACATAAATAAGATGAAGAACTTTGTACAAGCATATTGGGAGTTTTTACTCATATCAATAGGTTTAAGCCTGTTAGTAGTGAATTCTTTGAACCATATTTTCTTTTGGGACACGGTTCAGCTTGGCGCTAAACATGCTACTTTTTTTTACGAAAACGATCTAGCGATAAGTTTTTTGCCCAACAATATCGACAGTGGTCACATTCCTACTTTTGGGTATTTATTGGCAGTGTTATGGACAGTTTTTGGAAAAAGTTTATGGATAAGTCACCTCTTTATTTTGCCTTTTGCTCTAGGAATAGCCTGGCAGCTTCAATTGTTAGTACTTCGTTTTTTTCAAAGAAAATACTTGATTTGGGTATTAATTATTATTTTTCTGGATACGACTTTGCTAAGTCAAATAAGTTTGGTTTCACCGGATGTTCCACTTCTTTTTTTCTTTCTTCTAGCTATTAATTCTTTAGCAAAACGGAGTAAATGGAGAATTGCATTCGCTTTTAGCTGCTTGTTTCTGATTAGTTTAAGAGGAATGATTCTCACAGTTCCTTTGTTTTTGTTTGAAGTAATTTGGTTTTGGAACAAACAAGAAAACGCAAAAAATCGACTTATTCAGCTCATAAAAATTGGGATTCCTTATCTGCCGGCAGCTTTTATTTTCTTAGTATTTAGTTACTATCACTTTCTCCAAAAAGGGTGGATAGGATATCACGAAAATTCCCCATGGGCTGTGTTTTTTGAAAAAGTAAGCTTCCAAGGATTGATAAAAAATACGTTCATTTTTGGTTGGCGAATAATTGATTTTGGTCGGCTATTTGTTTGGCTTGTAGGATTAATCACCATAGTTATTGTTGGGGTTCCTCAGTTAAGAAAATCGACTCAATTCAAACAACTATTGCTTCTGTTTGGTTTGATAATTGGTTTTTTGGCAATTCCCGCAATGATTTATACCGATCTAAAAGGTCACAGATACTTCATGCCCGTTTACATTACTTTTTCTCTTCTGGTACTATTTGTGTTGTTGGAATTGAATAATTCAACAAGATGGAAGAGAGCAGGGGTCTCAATACTAATTTTAGGACTAATTTCCGGAAGTTTCTGGGTGTATCCAAAATCAGTAGCTCAAGGATGGGACTCAACTTTAGCGCATCTCCCTTACTATTCATTGCGGCAATCAATGGTAAATTACATGAATAAAAATAAGATGGATAAAGAAAGTATTGGCTTCGATTTTCCTGGCGCTTATTCACAAAAATACTTGGATCTTTCCGAAAATACTTGGTCTTTTCCTGAGGTAGACTTTGGGAAACAAGAGTATATTCTTTATTCAAATGTGGTCAATGAATTTACTGATAATGAACTGACGGAACTGGAAACGAAATGGGAAGTGGTACACGTAGAAAGCTACAGCACAGTTCAGTTTATTTTGTACCGAAAAAAGCAAGAATAAAGAGCATCAGGTACTTAACTCTTTTTTTTGTATTTTTGTCTTTCTATCCACTTTAACTATCTACCGAATGTCAAGACAGATTTCATGCATAATCGTTGATGATGATGAAACTTCAAGTTTTATTCTTACCAACCTATTGAAAAAAAATGGCTCTCTCAATTTAGTAAAAGCCTGTTCAAATGCCATAGAGGCCAGAGAAATTTTAGAAAGGAACGATATTGAGCTAATGTTGCTAGACATTGAAATGCCTAATGAAAATGGTTTAGATATGCTAGAAAAGATAGAGATAAAACCTAATGTAATTTTTATCACGTCCCAAACAAATCATGCTATCAAAGCTTTTGAGTTTGATGCCATTGATTATATAGTAAAGCCCGTAGATTTGGGAAGGCTAACGAGTGCAGTAGATAAAGCAAAACGAAGAATATTTGGTACTCCAAATCCGGAAGTAATACTCGAAAAAGAAGATGAGTTTATTTTAATCAAAAAGAATAGAGAAACTCAAAAAGTTCCTTACCGAAACATTGAATACATCGAAGGGTCTAATAGTTACATAACTTATTGTACGACAGAAGGAAAAATAACCACTCTTGGAATACTAAAACAAATAGAGGAAACACTTGATCCAACAGTATTTGTTAGAGTGCACAGGTCTTACATCGTAAATCTTCGAAAGATTAATAAAATCACCTCACAAAAAGTAGTCATTAGAAATTCGACAATTCCTCTTTCAAGGAAATACAAAAATGATGTAAAGGAAAAATTTGAAGAACTTAACAAAACCAAATATGAGAATAGCGTTAGTTGATGATGATGTAACAACCAATTTCATTAATAAAAGTAAGCTCACCAAAGAAATTGAAAGTTGTGAGGTTATTTCCTTTTTTAATGGAAAAGAAGCTTTGGATTATTTGAACTCCGGTGAGGAATAAATGTTGACTTGTTGGTCATGAACATGCCGGTTATGAACGGATTAGAGTTTTTAAAGAACCATAGTAAACTCCAAGTTGAAAAGAAGATAGAAAAGATTTTCTTATTTGCAGAGCAGGGGGTAGACAAAGAGTTTTGTAAAAAAAACATGAACTTTTTCATGTGCTGAAAAAACCATTGACAAACGAAATAATAGAACTAATTAACAGTGATTAAAAAAAGCGTAGAAAAGGAAGTAGGTAGGGATATTTTTGTGCAGGCACTTGAAATATTCTTGAGTAATGCAGAGAAAGATTTTGTTCTGATGAATTTATACATCGAAGCCCAAGATTTTTTAAGTGCGAAGCAGCTAAGTCATAAACTTATAGGTACTTGTGAGGCTTTGGGAATAAAAAGGCTACCAAAATTATTGAGGGAATTAGATAGTAATCTAGAGACACGATATGTGAGGAGACATAATTTAAGTGAAATTAATTCCATTTACGAGGACTTGAAACTATTTCTACAGAAAGAATATTTAATTGAAATTCAGGGATAGTTTTAGGTTCAACCCGTAAAATTTTATTTACTTTGACTTTCAAAAAAACATCCAATCATCCATTATGGCAAGAATACTTACCGGAATACAAAGTACAGGAACTCCCCACCTAGGGAATTTATTGGGAGCCATCATCCCAGCCATCCAATTGTCCGAAAATACCGATAATGAATCATTTTTGTTCATTGCCAACTTACATACCTTGACTCAGATAAAGGATGCGGGGACCCTCAAAGCCAACACCCTGAATACTGCGGCAGCTTGGCTCGCTTGCGGATTGGATGTAAACAAAACGGTATTTTATCGCCAAAGTGATATTCCGCAAGTTACCGAACTTACTTGGTACCTCAATTGTTTTTTTCCTTACCAGCGGCTCAAACTGGCCCACTCATTCAAAGACAAAGCAGACCGATTAGATGATGTGAATTCCGGACTGTTTGATTACCCAATGCTCATGGCAGCGGATATTTTGCTATACGATTCGGAGGTGATTCCTGTAGGAAAAGACCAGCTCCAGCACATCGAAATGACCAGAGATGTAGCCAGTAGATTCAACAACCAAATGGGAGAAACACTTGTACTTCCAGAGCCAAAAATACAAGAAAACACCATGCTTATTCCTGGTACGGATGGATCCAAAATGAGTAAATCCAAGAACAATGTTATCAATATTTTCTTGCCGGATAAAAAACTCCGAAAACAAATCATGTCTATCGAGACGGACAGTACACCCCTCGAAGATCCCAAAAATCCAGATACCTGCAATTGTTTTGCGATTTACAGTTTACTAGCCAACGAGGAGCAAATTTCCCAGATGAGAGCAAATTACACAGCTGGCGGATATGGGTATGGCCATGCCAAGCAAGCTTTGTTTGAGTTGATTACCGAAAAATTCAAAACAGAGAGAGAAAAATTCAATTATTACACCAAAAACCCTCACTTGATAGAAGAACAGCTGAAAATTGGAGCCGAAAAAGCATCCAACATTGCTAATGAAGTACTAGCAAAAGTTAGAGCCAAATTGGGATATTAATGTTAAATTCACGCCTTGAAGAGATGCAGGAAGGTGCCTTTTTATCAGTCATTCCGCACTTGATGTGGAATATAAAATTGATACATATGGAGCTTTTATTCAACAAAATCCGAATCAAACTCAGAATGACTGATTTGCTTATTTAAATGTGAATTTTGATCGTTTTAAGATTTATGCTTTCGTGAGAATGACAAAGCGTTTTATTGATAAAAAGTTCCTAAAACAACCCATTTTTGTCTTTCCTAGAATCTTCGTAGCCATGGTCTGCCAGTAGGTTTTTGCCGTTGGCAGCTGCTACCGCTAGCTGGTCGCACACCTCGTTGTATTTGTTGCCGGCATGGCCTTTTACCCATACAAATTCTACTTGGTGCTTGGGATAAATCGCCAAAAAACGCTTCCACAAATCGGCATTTTTTTTGCCTTTAAAATTCTTTTTTACCCAACCAAACACCCATTTTTTTTCTATCGAATCTACCACGTATTTACTATCAGAAAATATCCGAAGCTTGTACCCTGGTTTTTTCAATTGCTCCAGTGCCACAATCACGCTCAGAAGCTCCATGCGGTTGTTGGTGGTGTACCGATATCCTTGGCTCAGCTCTTTGTAATGCTTACCTGCCATCAGCACTATGCCATAGCCTCCTGGCCCAGGATTTCCTAAGGAAGAACCATCTGTGTATATGTGAATTTGGCTCATTGGGCAAGTAGTTTTTCTACCATACTAGGAAAATGGGTATGCTCCAATTGTTGTATTTTTTGTTGCAATGTGTCTGCCGTGTCTGTGGGTTCGATTGGGCACTCAAACTGAGCAATCATATTGCCCTCGTCATAGTGTTCGTTTACAAAATGAAACGTAATGCCCGACTTTGTTTCTCCTGCTGCTATCACTGATTTGTGCACGTGTTTTCCGTACATTCCTTTTCCTCCAAATTTTGGTAGTAACGAAGGATGTACGTTCACGATTTTGCCTTCAAATGTGGTGGTAAATTTTTTGGGGATTTTGAGTAAAAACCCCGCCAACACAATCAAATCGGGATTGAGAAGTTGAGCCAATTCGGCTACTCTGCCAGAGTGAAGCTCTTCAGGAGTAAAAGCTACGGTATTTATCCCTGCTTTTTGCGCATTCATGATTCCTACACACCCTGGTTTGTTCGAAAAAACCGCCTCTACCGATACCTCAGGATTGGAATTAAAATGAGCAATGAGTTTGCTCATGTTAGAGCCATTTCCAGACACAAAAATGAGGATTTTTTTTACTTTTTTCATAACAATCAGTCAGCAATAATGATTTTTTGATTAGGGAGTTATTTTGTAACTTTACCGCCCAAAGATAAGGGATTATTCACATTCTGCCCAAGGTCGGAATACAAATAAATACAAATATGTCAGGACATAGTAAATGGTCAACCATTAAGCACAAAAAAGGAGCAAAAGATGCCAAACGAGGAAAAATATTTACTCGCATCATCAAAGAAATCACGATTGCTGCCAGAGATGGCGGTGCCGACCCAGATTCTAACCCTTCCCTGCGATTGGCTATCCAAAACGCCAAAGGTGCCAACATGCCCAAAGACACGATGGAACGAGCCATCAAAAAAGGTTCTGGAGACGATGCGGCAGACTTGCAAGAATACACTTTTGAGGGATATGCCTCCAATGGTATTGCGGTGTTTGTAGAAGCTACATCGGACAACAACAATCGAGTAGT
>CBFHVI010000054.1:0-6453 GCA_965658995.1 Flavobacteriales bacterium
TCTTTGTTGGTATACATTTGGTTGCCCGATAAGTTGGAGAACAGCCGTTGGTGAGTCACAATCGAATGCCCAAAATTCCAGATAATGTTGTTGTTGAATCGAGCAGGAATGTTATTGAGCTGCTCGGTGGTCAATGAATTGACTTGGTTTAAAAAGTTTTTTTGGGGTATTTGTCAAGTGATGTTTAGGCAAGTCGCCCCCAATGAGAGTGTTTTACCAAGCAAGGAAACGGATATATTGCAAGAGTTAGGAAAGGAACCACTCCTGAAATCATCGTCAAAGCTAAAGACTCCCGATTGGTAAGAAAATACAGCGTAAAACCACTACCAAAACCAGTATTTACCTTCCTGAATTAATCAGAATGTAGTCTTAATTCGGGAAAAAGAAATCAAGCTAATGTAGTGAAAGTAGAAAACCCTCCAAGCTCAATTTTAATTGTAAAATATGACGTGAATTCAATTAAAATGGAAGTGATAATAAATGGAAGGTATGTGGAAGTGGATGAATAACAAAGTCGAGCACTCACAAATAAAATGAAATTGGCCATAAGAAACTTGATAAGAGGGTAAAGAATTATTTTTACACATATTACCTATAAACCACAAGGAGCCACTCATTCAATTCCTTTCGGATCAGAAGTAAGTTTTAAGGCAGGCTAAATTAAAATCAATGAGTCAAAACCATTAAGGGATTGAAGTAAATATGTACTTTTGTCTCTTGATGTCTTTTCAGAACAACATATCCGTTTTTATGGTCGATAATTACGATTCGTTTACCTACAATTTGGTGCATTATATCGAATCGTTGGGAGCCGAAGTTACCGTAAAAAGAAACGACCAATTTGAGCTATCAGAACTCCAGTACTACGACAAAATAGTGTTGTCACCCGGTCCTGGTTTGCCCAAAGATGCAGGACTAATGCCTCAAGTAATCGAAACCTATTTTGCCACCAAACCCATTCTTGGCGTATGCTTAGGTCACCAAGCCTTGGCAGAGTTTTTTGGAGCCAAACTTATCAATCTGGCTGAGGTACATCACGGAGTATCTTCCAAGATAGAAGTAGATACCAGTCATTATTTATTCAGTGGCATGGAACACAACCAGCAAGTAGGTCGCTACCATTCTTGGGCTATCCAAGACTGGCCCAATACCCTCAGAGAAATTGGTTACACGTCAGAAGATTTTGTGAATATGGCTTTCTCTCACAAACAATACAATTGTGTGGGAATTCAATTTCATCCCGAATCTGTCTTAACTAAGAATGGAATTCAAATGCTCGAGAATTGGCTAGAGCATTCATAAATTCAGAATAAATGTTACCTTTAATTTTATAAATATTCATGTTGGCAAAAAGACTCTTTGATATCATTTCTTCGCTCATTGGATTGGGATTGTTTTCTCCCTTTTTTATTATGATATGTGTGTTGATTTTGGTTACAAGTAAAGGAGATATTTTTTATTCTCAAATTCGAGTAGGCAAAGAAAAAAATCATTTCAATTTATTGAAATTCAGAACAATGAAGCCTGGTTCTGATAAAGCTGGACAAATTACGGTAGGTTCTAATGATTCAAGAATTACTAGGGTTGGAATTTTTTTAAGAAAATTTAAATTAGATGAAATTCCTCAACTAATCAATGTAATAAAAGGAGAAATGAGCATAGTTGGTCCTAGGCCAGAAGTCCCAAAATATGTGAATTTATATTCCGAAGAACAATTGAAAGTACTTACAGTTCGCCCAGGGTTAACTGATTTGGCTTCTATTGAGTTCATTAATGAAAATGAATTATTAGGCAAGACCAAAAACCCTGAAAAAGAGTATGTTGAGGTGATTATGCCGAAAAAATTAGCACTAAATATTCAGTATATTGATACTCAAAGTTTTTTGGGTGATATTAAGTTGATTTTTAGGACTTTTGGAAGGATATTGAAGTAGTGTAAATGTGTAACTTCCATTTTTTTTTCAAGGATATTACAAAAGAAGAGATTTTCTATATAAAACCCCTAACCAATAAATCCTTTTCAATCATTGTAAATTCATCATAATTAGGGTATTTTTATCTCTTGAAAAATAAGAAGTTATTTTCACTAGACAGAAAACCAACGTTGAATGGAAAAACAAGACATTACATTTAATAAAAACGAGGACTCAATGAAGCTTTTGATTTCTAAAATAGAAAGAAAATTAGCTGAGGTTAAGTTGGGAGGAGGGAAAAAAAGCATTGAAAAGCACCATGCAAAAGGAAAGCTAACGGCACGTGAACGAATAGAATTGTTGTTGGATAAAGATTCGCCTAGACAAGAAATTGGAGCTTTTGTAGCGGACGGAATGTACGAAGAGTATGGAGGGTGTCCAAGTGGCGGAGTAGTGATAAAGATTGGGTACGTAACAGGAAAGCAATGTATTGTTGTAGCAAATGATGCTACTGTGAAAGCCGGTGCTTGGTTTCCAATTGCTGCCAAAAAGAACTTGAGAGCTCAAGAAATTGCGATGGAAAACAGGTTGCCCATTATTTACTTGGTAGATAGTGCAGGAGTTTTCCTTCCTATGCAAGATGAAATTTTCCCAGACAAAGAACACTTCGGTAGAATTTTTAGAAACAATGCACGAATGAGTTCCTTGGGAATAGTGCAGATTGCTGCAGTGATGGGAAGTTGTGTGGCTGGAGGAGCTTATTTACCCATTATGAGTGACGAGTCACTGATTGTGGACAAAACTGGTTCTATATTTTTGGCGGGTAGTTACTTGGTAAAGGCTGCCATTGGAGAATCCATTGACAACGAAACATTAGGAGGCGCAACCACACACACCAGTATTTCGGGTGTCTGTGATTACAAAAGTAAAGACGATGAGGATTGTATTCAAACCATCCGTAACTTAATGGATAAAATTGGTGATTTCGATAAAGCTGGATTTGACAGAAAAGAGCCAGCAAGCCCCAAATTAAAAGAAGAAGAAATCTATGGACTGTTTCCTGAAGAAAGAAGTAAACCATACGAGGTAAGAGATATTATCCACCGATTGGTAGATAACTCGGAGTTTGATGAATTCAAAGAAGACTACGGCCAAACCATAGTTACGGGATATGCCCGAATTGATGGATGGGCAGTTGGAATAGTCGCGAATCAACGAAAGATTGTAAAATCGAAAAAGTCTGGAGTTCAATTTGGAGGAGTAATCTATTCAGATTCTGCAGATAAAGCCGCTCGATTTATTATGAATTGTAACCAAAAGAAAATACCGTTGGTCTTTTTGAAAGATGTCACAGGGTTTATGGTTGGGAGTATGTCTGAGCATGGAGGAATTATAAAAGACGGAGCAAAACTAGTGAGTGCTATGGCTAATTCTGTAGTACCCAAATTCACAATTGTAATGGGAAATAGTTATGGAGCCGGAGATTATGCAATGTGCGGAAAAGCCTACGACCCGAGACTAATTGTGGGTTGGCCAACTGCCGAAATTGCGGTAATGGGAGGAGCCCAAGCTGCCAAAGTACTGGTTCAGATTGAGGTGGCCTCGCTCAAGAAAAAAGGAGAAGAGATAACACCTGCTAAAGAAAAAGAAATTTACGATAAGATAAAAAACAAATACGACAGCCAAATTAACCCCTATTATGCTGCTTCTCGTTTATGGATAGATGCCATCATTGATCCTCTCGAAACAAGAAAAGTGATTTCTATGGGAATAGAGGCGGCTAATCATGCACCCATCAATGAAAGATACAATGTAGGAGCAATTCAAACATGAGAACAAAAAAGGGAAAGAATGTTGAGGTGTTGACGTACAAATAAAAAGAAATGATCACGATTATATCAGGAACGAATAGAGTGAATAGCAATTCACTAAATGTGGCGAAAAGCTATCAGAAACTACTTTTGGAGAATGAATTAGAAAGCCAAATATTAGATTTGGCAACTCTTCCAAAGACTTTTATGGCCGAAGATATGTATGGCTTGAGAACGAACGAAACGAAAGAATTGATAGAGCAGTATATCTTGCCTGTCCAGCATTTTATTTTCGCTATTCCAGAGTATAATGGTACTTATCCGGGAGCGCTCAAATTATTTATGGATGCGATGGATCCTAAATTTTTTAAAGAAAAAACGGCATGTTTGGTTGGGTTGGCCACCGGAAGAGCCGGAAATTTAAGAGGACTCGATGCCTTTACCCATGTGCTACATCACGTAAAAGTGGAGGTGCTTGCCAATAAAGTGATTTTATCGCAAGTAAACTTGCTTATGGATGAAACAGGGACCATCAATGAGCCCTTAACTTTGCAAATCATGAAGGATCAAATTCAGGGATTTAAGAAAATGAACAGATTGTAAACGAGTGCCAAGAAATGGGAAACCCCGATTAGTGCACTCCAAGATGAATACGAATGAGAAAAAAAATTGTAGCAGGAAACTGGAAAATGAACCTATTGGATGAGGAAGTAATCAATTTTATTGTTGATTTCAACTCACGAAAAAATGAGATAGAAAGCGATTCAGAAATAATAATTTTGCCCGCTTCCATCTATTTAGATACCATGATCAGCATGCCAGATTGGGACATTAAGATTGGTGCACAAAACTGCTCGCAATTCAATAATGGAGCCTACACAGGTGAAATTTCTGCTGCTATGTTGAGGGATTTTGATTATGACAGCGAAAATTTACATTATTGCTTAGTTGGGCACTCGGAGCGTAGAGAGTATTTCAACGAACAAAATGACGTGCTGGCAGAGAAAGTAAATCGACTAATCGAAAATGGATTGAAACCCATCTATTGTTGTGGAGAAGAACTCCAACACAGAGAGAGTGAGTCTCACTTTGATTGGCTGCAGGCTCAAATAGAAGAAGGTCTTTTTCATTTGAATGAAGAAGAGCTAAATCAAGTCGTTATTGCCTACGAGCCAGTGTGGGCAATCGGAACAGGAAAAACAGCAACAAGCAATCAAGCGCAAGAAATGCACGCCTTTATTCGTTCATTGGTTGCCAAAAAATATGGCGATGCTACGGCAAATTCCATTTCCATTTTGTACGGAGGAAGTTGCAAGCCAGAGAATGCCTCCGAACTTTTTGATCAACCAGATATTGACGGAGGACTAATTGGAGGCGCTTCTTTAAAAGTCGATTCTTTCATTCAAATAATCAATTCTTTTTAATATGAATTACGTTCATTGTCACTTTACATTAGCTGAACCTACTCCTTGGAGTGAGATACTGATTACTTACCTTGCCGAAATAGACTTTGAGAGTTTCGAACAAGCCGACAATCATGTGGAGGCTTACATACAAGAGACACATTTTGACGAATCCAAACTAAAAGAGGTGCTTCAAACTATTGATACATCCGTAGAGGTTACCCACAAAACAATCCAAGACGAAAATTGGAATGCGCAGTGGGAAAGTAGTTTTTCGCCCATCTACATCGACAAGAAATGTATAATTAGAGCTCCTTTTCACGAGCGAGAGGAAGGGTTTTTAAAAGAAATTATTATCAATCCTCAGATGTCTTTTGGTACGGGCCACCACCAAACAACCTACCTCATTATGAGCGAAATGTTTGGCATAGATTTTGAAAATAAAACGATATTGGATATGGGCTCTGGAACAGGGATCCTAGCAATCTTAGCAGAAAAATTAAACTGCAAAAATGCCGTAGCAATTGATATTGACGAATGGGCATTTTCCAATACCCTGGAAAACATTGAATTAAATAAGTGCAAAAAAATTGATGTTGAAGAGGGAGGAGCAGAGCTGCTCACTGTTCCAGAAAGGTTTGATATCGTGTTGGCAAATATCAACCGAAATATTTTGACTAACGACATGGCCAAGTATGTGGAGAGCATGAAACCGAATGCAGATATTTACATGAGTGGATTTTACACCTCTGATGTAGAAATTCTGGCAGAAACTGCAAAGGCAAATGGCCTAGAATTTATCAATCAACAAGAACGCGAAGGATGGGCAATGGTTCAGTTTAAGAAACGTTAAGTTCTTGTACAAACAACAGATACCATGAAACACTTTCTTACCTTTCTATTTTTTACTCTGATACTAAATGGATTTAGTCAAACAACCACGTTTAGTTCCACTTCAGAAGATTTTCCCGAAAACGTAGCCGACTTTGTGAAAGAATACGATAAATCTCTCGGAAAAGAATATGGCAGAGTAATTGAGAAAGTATGGTCAGTTTATTCTGAGGCTCAAAAACAAAAGGTAATTGAAATTGCCAATAAAATGATTGAGAAAAGAGTGAAGTTAAGGCCTTATTTTTTGAGCTATTTTTCCTCTATTTCAGGACTAGGTGGTTCATCTAGTTTTTCGAGTGAGACTTTTAACAATTGGTCAGGAGTGGTGGAATCTTTATTAGAGGCCAGAAACTCAAGACGGTTTGATGATTTTATAGAATTTTCGGGAAGTTTCTTTCAGGACAATACTTTGTCAAAAAGTACTTCGGTTCTTTG
>CBFHVI010000055.1:0-6335 GCA_965658995.1 Flavobacteriales bacterium
CACATATAGTGCCTCTCTACAAAATAATAGACGAAAAAACTATAGTAAACGGAATAATCGGACTATTAGCAACAGGAGGGTCAACAAATCACACCATACACCTTGTAGCCATAGCTAAAGCTGCGGGAATAATAATTAACTGGGAAGATTTCTCCGAATTATCAAAAGTAATTCCTTCAATTACAAAAGTATATCCTAATGGTACAGCTGATATTAATCATTTTCATGCCGCTGGAGGAATGTCCATAGTTATAAAATCTTTACTTGAAAAAGAGTTGTTGCATGAAGACGTATGGACTGTAAGAGGAAAAGGTCTATCACAATATTGTTATGAGCCATTTTTAAAGGATAGTAAAATTGAGTACCGAACTGGACCAAAAGATTCATTAGACCCTACTATAATTTCACCCATAGCGCAACCATTTGACCCTGAAGGGGGAATTAGACTTATAAAAGGAAATATAGGTATATCTGTTTGTAAAATTTCTGCTGTAAATCCTAAAAATCGTATTGTTGAGGCTCCTGCTATTGTTTTTAACGATCAAAACGAATTTGTCATTGCATTTAATAAAGGTGAATTAAACAAAGATTTCATCGCTGTAATAAGATTTCAAGGACCAAAATCAAATGGGATGCCAGAGCTACATAAACTAACTCCAATGCTTAGTATTTTACAACATAATGGATACAAAGTAGCTTTGGTAACAGACGGAAGGATGTCAGGAGCTTCAGGAAAAGTTCCTTCGGCTATTCACCTATCACCAGAAGCCAAAGACGGAGGAATCCTTCCCCTTTTGCGAGATGGAGATAAACTAATTTTGGATTGCGAAAAAGGTAAGTTGGAGTGTTTGAATATCGATGAAGTGTTAAAAAGAACCCCAGTTGAGGCTCCTGAGATGATACCTGGAACGGGAAGAGAATTATTTAATAAAGTAAGAAGTTTAATTTCCTCTAGTGAAACTGGAGCAACAATATTTTGATTATGAGCAAGCAATTTGGAATACGAAAAATACTGAAGGAAAATAAATTAATTCCAATAATAAATTTTAATGATCTGTCAACAGTCGAAAAAACAATCAACCATTTAATTTCCAATGAAATTTCTTGTTTAGAAATAACATTGAGATCAAATATTGCTTGGGATGCAATTGAACTAGCCACGCAGATTAAGCCTAATAATTTTAAAATTGGTGTAGGCACAGTTACATCCATTACTCACTTAGAGAAATGCCATTCATTGAATGTAGATTTTATAGTAAGTCCAGGTACGTCTCCAGAGTTGAGAAATGCACTAAATGATTACAAAATCCCCTTTCTTCCGGGAGTTATGACACCTTCCGATATTATTTCCGGGCTAGAAGAAGATTGGGATACGTTTAAATTATTTCCATTTAATCTGGCTGGTGGAATGACTGCTCTTTCTACATATAATTCTGTCTTTCCAAATGTTAAATTTTGTCCTACTGGAGGTGTAAACGAAACAAATTATAATGATTGTCTCCAACAAAACAACGTATTATCAGTTGGAGGTTCTTGGTTAACGGAAAACATAAAATAATCTATGAAAAATTATTCATAATTGTTTAGTATTCATGTATTGTAAAATATAAATTCTCTTTTTTCAACCTAAAGAATAATAGAATATTTCAGAACAATAGGTGTTATCTTCAACATTTTTTTCTCCTTTCTATAAAAAGTAAATGAGAAAATAAAATAGATTTTTACCAAATTTATAGTTTAGAATTAACTTTGTAAAAAGTAAGCCTAATTTTTTTACCTTCAAAGTTCTCGAATAAAAATTATTGAATAAAAATTTAATGATTTATCTGAGAAAGTTAAATAAATTTTAGTTCATTCAAATCCTTCAAAAAGTTTAAACTCTCAACACTTTGGGTCACCTAGAAAAAAAGCCCCAGTATTACCGGGGCTTTTTTTTAAAGGATTTTTGTATTCTAGATTCTCTTTTAAAATCAATACACTCTTTCCACAGTTTTTATTCCTTCAATTTTCTCCATTTTTCTCATCAAGTCTTCCAAGTGAATAGTGTCGTGTACTAGTGCTTTTAGTTCGCCTTTGAAGTATCCATCGTCCGAATCTATATTCAATGATTTAATATTGATGTTCAAACTACTTGTCACCAAACTAGTGAGCGAATGAAGGATTCCCATTCCGTCTATTCCCGTAAACTCCACCCCTACCGAAAATTCTTTCAAGGTTTGGCTCTTCCATTTTGCTTTAAGCACACGGTAAGCATAATTGGACATCAGCTGAACCGCATTGGGACAGTTGATTCTGTGAATTTTAATTCCCTCATTTATCGTTAAAAACCCAAAAACTTCATCCCCCGGAATAGGCGAACAGCATTTGGCAATTGTGTAGTCTACTTGTTTCAGACTTTCATCCCCCAGAATAATGGATTCACCTGACTTTCCACCAAAGCTTGAAATTATCTCTCTCACCTCGGTCATTTTCTTGTCTTTTTCCTTTTCTCTGGATTTGGATTTTTCGAACTTCAAGTTCCCTCCTTTTACTACCAAATTTTTTATTTTCGATAAATCTATTTTTCCCTTCGCTATTTGATAATTTAATTCCAATTGAGTTTTAAACTCATATAACTTCAATAATTCACTGACATTCTTATCGGTGTAATTCACCTTAAGTGCCGAAAACTTTCTTTTTAGGGTCTCTTTCCCCATTTCAGCAATCTGCTTTTGCTCCTCTTTTAAAGATTGCTTGATGTTGGTCCTTGCCTTTGAGGTAACCACAAATTCGAGCCAAGCTTCCTTCGGCATTTGTTTGTTTGACGTTATGATTTCAACTTGGTCACCACTACTTAACTCATGACTCAGTGGAACCAACTTATGATTAACTTTCGCTCCAATACACTTTTTTCCTATGTCTCCGTGAATTTCGAAAGCAAAATCCAAGGCAGTAGCATTTTTAGGGAGTGTTCGCAATTCACCATTTGGTGTAAACACATAAATCTCTTCTGCATACAGATTTAATTTAAAATCATCAATAAAATCAAATGTATCTGTCTCATTGTTCTCCACCAAATCTCTTATTTTGTTTATCCAAGCATCAAATTTATTCTCCAGCTTCTTCTTGCTATCCTTGTACTTCCAGTGAGCGGCCATCCCTTTTTCGGCAATTTCATCCATCCTTTCGGTTCGTATTTGAACTTCCACCCACTTCCCTGTAGGACTCATTACCGTTGTATGCAAAGATTCGTATCCATTACTTCTGGGGCTGGTTATCCAATCTCTTAGCCTATCGGGATTGGGACGATAAAAATCGGTGATGATGGAATACACTTTCCAGCAATCTGTTTTTTCGTCTTCCGGTTTGCTATGAAGAATAATTCGAACGGCAAATAAATCGTAAATTTCTTCGAAAGTTACCTTCTTCTTTTTGATTTTATTGTAAATGGAATACACGGATTTAGGCCTACCTTTTATTGTATACTCCAATCCAGTTTTGTCCAGCTCTTTTTTCAATGGTAAAATAAACTGTGAAATAAACCGTGCACGAATCTCTTGAGATTTTCTAAGTTTTATCAAAATTTCCTCGTAAGCCTCAGGTTCTTTGAATTTCAAAGCCAAATCCTCTAATTCTGTTTTTAAAGCATTTAGTCCCAATCTATGAGCCAAAGGTGCATACAGAAACAAGGTTTCTGAAGCAATTTTTAACTGTTTATCTTTCCTCATAGAGCCCAACGTTCGCATGTTGTGCAACCTGTCGGCCAACTTGATAAATATTACCCTCACATCATCTGGAAGGGTTAAAATCATCTTTCTAAAATTCTCTGCTTGGTCAGAAGTAGTTAAATCAAATGCCCCGGATATTTTCGTTAATCCATCAATAATTCGTTTCTCTCTTCGCCCAAAAATTGTCTCAATATCCTCAAGGGTTACATCCGTATCTTCCACAGTGTCGTGAAGCAAGGCACAGGCAATAGAAGTTGCTCCTAAGCCAATTTCTTCGGTGCAGATTCTAGCTACCGCAATGGGATGGGTAATGTATGGCTCACCAGATTTTCTTCTCATACTTTTATGTGCATCGGCTGCATAATAGAACGCTTTTCTGATGTATGCCGTATCTTCGGGTGTGGTTCTAAACTTCTTGGAGGCTCTCAACAATCCTCTATAAGCCTTTAGAATAATCTTTTTGTCGCTTTCCGAATAGTCTTTCATTGTTGATTTTAATTTCTAAGATGAATATAGGAAAGTTATTAAAAAATTTGTGCCATTCCTTGTATATTTGTGGCAAATAAACTCATCTTCATAAAATGTACAAATTAATCTTACGACCTTTTTTATTTCTTTTTGATCCTGAAAAAATTCATTACTTCATTTTCAATTCAATCAAGATTTTTTTTAAAATTCCAGGAGTTAAACGGATGGCTTGTAAAGTACACACCCTTGATGATAAAAAATTGGAAAAGTCGTTGTTCGGACTGACATTTAAAAACCCCGTGGGATTGGCTGCCGGATTTGACAAAGATGCGAAATTGTATAACGAACTCACAGCATTTGGGTTTGGTTTTATCGAAATTGGAACCCTCACTCCTCTTCCACAGGAGGGAAATCCAAAAAAAAGAATGTTTCGGTTGTCAGATGACTCTGGATTGATAAACAGAATGGGATTCAATAACGGAGGAGTAAAAGAAGCGGTAGAACGATTGAAAAAGAATAATTCGGGTATCATAATAGGTGGTAATATTGGAAAAAACAAAGTAACTCCCAATGAGAATGCAGTAGATGACTATGAAATTTGTTTCAATGAGCTTCACCCCTATGTAGATTATTTTGTAGTAAATGTAAGCTCACCCAACACACCAAACCTCCGAGCTCTTCAAGATAAAAAACCTTTGACTGAGATTTTAGTAAAACTAAAAACTTTGAATGCGAGTAAAAATAAACAGCGACCAATTTTATTAAAAATAGCGCCTGACCTTACTCACTCTCAACTAGATGACATCATCGAAATCGTATCAGAAACAAAAATAGACGGATTAATTGCCACAAACACCACTATTTCAAGAGAAAACCTAAAAACTTCAAACAAGAAGCTAGAGGAGATTGGGAATGGTGGACTGAGTGGAAAACCCGTGAAAAAGAGAAGTACAGAAGTTATACAATATTTGAGCACAAAAAGTAAGAAAGCTTTTCCAATTATTGGTGTGGGAGGAATTCATACACCCGAAGATGCAATTGAAAAACTGGAAGCTGGTGCAGATCTCGTTCAAGTTTATACAGGATTTGTTTACGAAGGCCCTGGTATGGTAAAAAAAATAATTAAAAAACTCCTTGAAACTAATGCAAACTAACAATCGACATGAAGGATGACAAATCGATAAAGCTAATTGAATGCCCGAGAGATGCCATACAAGGTATGAATGATTTTGTTCCAACAAAACTAAAGTCGGAGTACATAAATTCACTACTAAAAGTAGGGTTCGACACTATTGATTTTGGGAGCTTTGTTTCGCCAAAGGCCATTCCGCAATTGCGAGATACTGCAGAAGTATTGAGTCAACTACATCTTGAAGAAAGCAACTCAAAATTATTGGCAATTGTGGCTAATGAAAGAGGTGCAAAAGATGCCATAAATTTTGAAGAAATTGACTACTTAGGTTTTCCTTTTTCAGTATCAGAAACTTTTCAGCAACGAAACACTAATTCAAGCATCGAACAATCGCTCTCAAGAGTAGAAAAAATTCAACATCTCGCCACATCCAACAAGAAAGAGACAGTCGTATATTTATCGATGGCATTCGGAAATCCTTATGGAGACTCATGGAATCAGGACATCGTAGCAAAATGGGCAGAGACTCTTTTCTCCCAATTGGAGATAAAAATTATGGCCTTGTCAGATACAATTGGTGTATCGGATAAAGAGAATATATCCGCATTGTTTTCGACCCTTATTCCTGAATTTACAGATATTGAATTTGGTGCACACTTACACACAACTCCTGACACTTGGAAAGAAAAAATTGAGGCAAGCGTTAAAAGCGGTTGTAGAAGATTTGACGGAGCGATCAAAGGTTTTGGCGGATGTCCAATGGCAACTGACGAACTTACAGGAAATATGCCTACTGAAAAAATGATTTCCTATTTCGAAGAAAATAACTGGAACTCCTCAGTGAATCAAGGATTTTTCTTAGATTCGTTGAAGAAATCTAACGAGATTTTTGAATCCTACCAATAAGTGGAAAAAAATAACAAAAAACTGCTTAGATAGTTTGATATAATCAAAAAAAGCCCTTTCTTTGCAGTCTCAAAAAAATACAGAAGATGTCAAAAGTTTGTCAATTAACAGGAAAAAAAGTG
>CBFHVI010000056.1:0-6143 GCA_965658995.1 Flavobacteriales bacterium
AATAACGATAGTTTACAGTTTGAAAACCTAGCCGGAACAGGAACAGTATTAGGAATAGATGCAGCAGGTAAAGTATATAGAACTACAGGGACAAGTACTGGATTTACTGATACAACAAATGATTCTTGGCAGGATAACCCAGCCAATAATTTAATAGAACTTAAATATCTAAGTAATGGTTCAACTTTAAGAACAGGAGATAATAAATTTTATATACTAGATTCTGGGAGGTTAACGTTTGGAGATACAACTGGATTATCTAACAGTGGTTCTTGGCTAAGGTTTGTACGATCAACAGGAACAGCAAATTTACGCTTACAAGCGAGTGATGGTAATTCTGTGTATTACGGACAAGCGTTTGGATCAAATAATACTTCAGTAATTAGATTAACAAGAGGTAGAGGAACAAAATCTGCTCCATTACTTGTTGAACCTGGAGATGTATTGGGTCAAGTAGGTTTTTGGGGTTATACAAACAGAACACCATCTAATGAAGGAGTAATACAAGGAGCAACAATATGGGCAGAAGTTGATAGCGGAATTATTGTGGATGGTCAAAATAGACTTGGAACCAGAATAGTATGGCGAGTATCAAATGGTGCCAGTAATCCTCGGAAAAGAATGACACTCACAAAAGATGGATATTTGGGAATAGGGTCTTCATTAGATCCTCAAGAAATACTTCATATAAACGCCAATAACGACAGTTTACAGTTCGAGAATTTGGCAGGTACAGGAACAGTATTAGGAATAGATTCTAATGGAAAAGTATACAAAACAATAGTTTCCACTGCCAGTGCTTCGGATTCTGATTGGAATATCAATGCAAATGGTACAGGATTAGAAGCTGCTGCGGGTAATAATTTTGCTAGTGGGGATTATGCCATTGCGGCAGGGCAAAGAGATACTGCAACTGGTCCTTATTCAACAATATCGGGAGGAGTAGGAAATACTGCTTCAAATTCTACATCAACAATTGCAGGAGGAGCTTTTAATACTGCTTCTGGAGTTGAATCTTTTGTTGGAGGAGGTAATAGCAATGAAGCTTCAGGTCTGTATTCAACAGTTTCTGGAGGAGGTAATAATACTGCTTCAATTACTATGTCAACAATTGCTGGAGGATTTAATAATACTGCTTCTGGAGTTCATTCTTTTGTTGGAGGAGGTAAAAACAATACTGCTTCAAATTCTACATCAACAATTGCTGGAGGTAGTTTCAATACAGCTTCAGGAAATACATCAACAGTTTCTGGAGGATTTAATAATGTAGCTTTTTCTTATGGAGAATGGGTAGGAGGAATGAATGTAACCAATTATACGCCTGCTTCTACAACAGCATGGAATGCAACTGACCGAATATTTGCAGTGGGTAACGGAAGTAGTGCATTTGCTCGTTCCAATGCGATTACTATTCTTAAAAATGCTAATACAGGTATAGCAGTAGATAATCCACAAAAAAGATTACACGTAGATGCCAATAACGATAGTTTACAGTTTGAAAACCTAGCCGGAACAGGAACAGTATTAGGAATAGATGCAGCAGGTAAAGTATACAAAGCAACCGTTTCTACTTCTACAAGTACTTTCTTTAGTGCTACAGCAACTTATAATGTTGCAGCTACAGTAGATGTAGTGTTTGCTAACTCTACTACAGGTGCATTTGATGTTACCTTACCAGATGCAGCAACATTTGTAGGAAGAAAAATTACTGTAAAACGAACTGATAATTCGGTAAATAATGTAACAATTAAATCAGTAGCAGGTAATGTAGAAATGAACGCACCTGCAACAGGTTACATTATGAGTAATGCCTACGAAAAAGAAACTTTTATGAGTGATGGAACTAACTGGTGGATTATTAGTCAATAAACAATTAAAATAATACTGTTTTACTTACCTCATTCAACTAGGAAAGAGGTAATAATTAAATAAAAAATAAAAAGATGAAAAAAATAGTAATAATTACGGCATTAGCATTTTTTTCTTATGTAGTAACAGCACAAAGAGCAATAGGAACTGCTACTCCGAGTACAGATGCAGTTCTGCATTTAGCATCTGTAGATAACTAGTTTATTCATCTAATAAAAATGATAAAAGTAGTTCTATTTAGTTAGCAAACAAGATAGGTAACTGTTTTATGATGTAGAGGTTTAAGTTGTAACTACTTGTAAATTAATATTTAGTAGGTAAAATTAATATGTTTTAGGAACTTATAAATGATAAAGTTTAAAGAAGTTGAGGAAATCTTTTGACAAAATATAACTGCAAAATAATTAATTAAAGTTCCAATACAAATACTATTGGATGAGTTGGAAGAAATGAACGAAGAATTCCCTTATTTTTTTGGCAAAGACATACTGTTGGAATTCAGGATCATTATGTTGAGGCGATCAGAGAAAAAATTGAATAAATGAGGGATGTGAAGTCAATTAATTTGATTTTGCTTATGTACTGAAAAGAAATGAAATATGAATAGAAGTTTTCGTTTCAAGAGGTTCTTTTAAAAATGAATAATAATTAGAAATACTATGAAGAAACTTATCAATATATTAGGAGCCATTGTGCTAGTTGTCTCTGCCAATGCCCAAGGCGACATAAGGTTAGAGAGCGGTTTTATTGTCATTACTGGTAATACCACCGTAAATGTACCAGGAGATGTTCAATTTGACAATGGTACCTCTTCCGAAATTAATGGAAATCTTTTTCTAAGCAATAATTGGATTAATAATTCCGGAGGAACAGCACTAAGTTCTAGTTCTATTGGTAAAGTAATTTTATCTGGAAATACTCAAGATATCACTGGTAGTGATGCTACAATGTTTTATGATTTGGAATTGTTAAACTCTTCGGCAGTAAAAACAACATTAGTCAATACCTTTATTAAGAATACTCTATTTTTAAATGATGCAATATTACAGACAGATGCCTACCTTACACATGTTACTAATCCGGCTGTAAATTCAGTTCAATGGAATGGAGGATACATTGAAAGTAATGATATTTCGGGTTATTTATTGAGATCCACTAATTCTAAAAACACCTATTCATATCCATTAGGTAATGTATTGTTAGATAATACGTATAGACCAGTAGAAGTAAATCCGAAATCATCGGATTCGAGTGTGTTTGGTGTTAGATTAGGAGTGATTAATTCGAGTTTTCTTTCTGGTGTTTCAGCAGCGGGATCAATTGCCCCATTTGATTTATCAAGTAAAGAGGTTAGACTAGGAGATTTAAATGATGAATATCAACACAATATTCATAGATTTTCTGGAACAGCTGAAGCAACTGCTAATTTATTGTTTTTTAAGACGGATGAACAAAATGGAATATTTAGTACAGCGGCAAAGTGGAGTACTGTTGGAGGAAAATGGATGGATGATTATTTTCGTGTAAGAAATTTGATACCAAAACCAGAATACAATAATGTGGACAAAGTTGCCACTTCTGTTAATGTTTTAAGTTACGATGATGATGTTTATACATTGAATAATTTAAATATCATCCTCTCAACAACTTTTACCCCAAATATGGACGGCTTTAATGATGTCTTTGAAATTATTGGTTTGGAATATTATCCTAATAATAAAATTGAAATATTTAATAGGTGGGGAGAACTGGTTTATTCTGCCAGTCCTTATCTAAATGACTGGGATGGTACCAATAATAACAGTAATCTTAAATTACAAGGTGATAAGGTTCAGGAAGACACCTATTTTTATATTTTGACCTTGGATAAGAAATCTGGTAGTTTTAAGAATTATGTTGAAGTTATAAGAGATTGATCTTCTTTGAGCGTGATTTTTTTTTTGTGATTTTATTTTTTCCAAACAAAATAAGACATTATATGCATAATGAACCGAAGGAGAATAATTCATGTTTTAACAGACCAAGGTCAAAGAAAAAGAGAAGGCAGTGATGTTCTTCTCTTTTTTTTCTCAAAAACTAAAGAAGGAATACTTTAAATTCCTAATCGAGAAGAATTCTAAAACAAAACTGTACAGGGTAGCGACACGGTTATAGAAAAAGAAAAACCCACTAACTTTTTGAAAGTTAGTGGGTTAATTTTGTTTTCTGCGGTCCGGACGGGACTCGAACCCGCGACCCCCTGCGTGACAGGCAGGTATTCTAACCAGCTGAACTACCGGACCGACTTGCTCTGTTTTCAAGAGCGATACAAAAGTACTATTTTAATTTTAATCTCAAAACATTATCGAGATTAAATACTAAATTATTTATAAAGTTTTCTATCTAGATTCATCCATGCCCCACCATTGTGTACTTCTTTGAATCCTTTCGCTTTTAATATTCCTTTTGCAGTGGCGCTTCTCATCCCACTCGCGCAACAAGTAATTATGGGCGTATCTTGTTTTCCTTTTAGTTTTCCTTCATTTTTCCGAAGGCTTTCAACTGGAATATTGATAGACCCTTCAATATGTCCAGATTTGAATTCATTAGGTGTTCGAACATCTACTACTATAGCTCCATTTGCAACTAACTCGTAGTAATCTGGTTTAGGTACTCCTAGTAGGTTTAAAATTGACTTGAACATAGGTTAGGATTTGTAAAAATTAACATCCATCCATCCGCCTCCATTGTAGCATTCCAAACCTTCGTTCGAAAGCAGTTGCTGAGCCATTCCGCTTCTGTTGCCTGATGCACAACATAGTACTAAGGGTTGCTTGAGAGATTTTACTTCATCCAATCGGTCCATTATTTCTTGTACCGGAATGTTAACAGATCCAGCTACGTTTCCCCCCATAAATTCTCCTTGGGTTCTCACATCTAAAATTGTTCCTTCATTGTTTTTGATTATTTCTTCAATATTCATTCTGTTTGGTTTTAAATTAGGTGTCAAAAATAAGATATTTAATTCATCACTTTCGTAACAATTGTCACCTTCGTTATTTTTTAAACCTTTATTACTAAATTTGGGAATAGAAAATAAGACAAAATCGAACATGAATCAAGAATTACGTCAAAATTATGGGTATTTGCTCGAGGAGGAATTATTACAGGAAATAGAAAAAAACTCATTTTTGAAAAATTTCGCTCCAGGCGATGAGATTATCCGTCAAGGACAGTATATTAAGAGTATCCCTCTGCTTATTGTAGGTACTATTAAAGTTTCTAGGCAAGATGAGTTGGATGAGGAGGTGATGTTGTATTATATCGAGGAAGGAGAGACATGCGCAATTTCTATGAATTGTTGTCTGGGTAATTCAAAAAGTCAAATTGTCGCCAGAGCCGAGACAGAAACCAGGTTGCTCATGATCCCCGTAGAATTTATGGACGCCTGGATGGCGCGATTCAAATCTTGGCGAGAGTTCGTCTTAAATTCTTTTCAAGCACGATTGAATGAGGCTATTCAAACTATTGATTCGCTCGTATTCTTAAAAATGGAAGAGAGGCTAGTCAACTATTTGAGAGATAAAACAAAAATTGTTCATGATACAAAAATTTCGATAACTCATCAGGAAATAGCTCAGGATTTTCATACCTCACGCGTTGTTATTTCCCGGTTATTAAAAAAGTTGGAATTGGAGAAGATATTGAGGTTGCATCGGAATTCCATTGAAATATTAAGTTTGTAGCATAAAAAAAAGTCTCGATAAAATCGAGACCTTTCTTACTTATAAATAAATAACAACTTTACTTATTCTCCTGCTACTTCAAACTCAGCTTCAGTCATCACTTCTTTGTGAAGTTTGATTGTTGCCATGTATTTCCCAACAGTTTTAATAGGTTCGTTGTGAATTTTTATGTGTTTTCTTTCAATGCCAAATCCAGCATTAACAAACGCTTCAGCAACTTGTACGCTAGTTACAGAACCAAAAATCTTTCCGTTTTCACCTACTTTTGCGATTACTTTCACGCTGCTTTTTTCAAGTTTATCAGCAATAGCTTGAGCTTCGTCAATAATTGCCTTCTCTTTGTGTGCTCTTTGTTTCACGTTTTCTGCATGCATTTTCTTTGCAGAAGGAGTAGCTAATATTGCCAAACCTTTTGGAAGTAAATAATTTCTTCCAAATCCAGATTTAACAGTTACCAAATCATTTTTGTCTCCTACATGCTCAACGTCTTGTTTTAATATAACATCCATCTTAATAAGGTTTTTTTATTTTTTGTATAAATCTGTAACG
>CBFHVI010000057.1:0-5710 GCA_965658995.1 Flavobacteriales bacterium
CTGAGTAACACCATCGCACATTGCGGGCACACCTCCAGCAAATTGGGCAACAGCTCCATTTTCTTCTGCCGCTTTTCTTAACTGATCAGGATAGTTTTCATAAGGTTTATGGGCGGATAGCATATCGTTGTATGCAGAAACAATTGCTAAATTAAAAGCAGAATTTCCGGTTAATTTTTTTTTCGCATTATCATCGCATGCTGCAAATGCATGAGCCAAATTACCACAAGACATGAGTTCTCTGGATCTTTGATTTTTTTCCGCCAATTGCATTTGTTGAATATATGCCAGTCTTGTGATTTCACTTCGTTTTATTATTCGTTCGGTAACAAGTTGTATTGTTTTGTTCATTTTTTTTAACAGATTAGGGGGCCCAATAAATTGAGATTGGTTTTTTTCTAGATTCCAACAGATTGTATATCGGGAGTTTTTCCTTCGTTGTGGAATTTGTTATTATGTTTAATTTCTCTTCTCCGGTTAAAAAAAGAAATAAATAAGATGATTTAGTTATATGATTTAAACTAAAACTAACTCTTTTTTGTGGATGAACTGGAGCATTTGTATTTATCAAAATTTTATCATTGTTTTTGATTAGTCCAAGCGCTGATTTTTCATCATTAGGAAATAATGATGCAAAATGACCGTCAGTACCCATCCCAAGAAAAACTATATCTGCCTTAACTGAAAATAGTGGCTCTTGGTTTATTAATATCAAGTTGCTTTCTTCATCTTTAGAATCTTGAACCAAAGAAAGAAATCTAGGTTTTTCGGATTTTATTAGATTAATTAGGTTTTCAAAAAGAAATTTTTCATTTGAATATTCACTATTCGATTCAACAAAACGATCGTCTACCAAGCTTATTGTTATGTTTGCCCAGTTTATTTCAGAAATCGCGAGTTTTTGTAAAAATATTTTCGGTGTAGAACCACCGGAAAACAATAAAAACAAGGAGTTTTGAGTTTCTTGAAGCTCTTTGATAATTGAAACAGTTTCTGCTACTAGTTGGTTTTCAAGTGTTTCTTTCGATCTAAATTTTATTAGGTTCATGTTTATTCTTTTTAGATTCATGCCAAGAATGCCCTGGTAATAATACTTCATCTCCTGGTCCTAGAGTTCCCGCCTTATATAGTTCTAATTCCATCTCACTTTTTTCCCAATTTTGGGTCACAGAGTTTATCCAGAGCCACGAAGCTCTCAATTCATCTTCTCTCATAAATAACGTTTGATTTCCTTTTATGACATCCATTAACAACCGCTCATAAGCATCTGGAAATTTTTTATCAAATGAACCTCCATAATCTAGTTCAAGAGAAGTTGGCTTGTATCGGTACCCACCCGGACCTGGTATTTTTACCATTTGAACTAATTCTATTCTTTCTTCGGGTTGTAATCTTATAATTAACTTGTTGCTTTCAATTTTTTTTCCATTCGGAAATAAATTATGAGGAACTTTTTTGAAATTAATTACGATTTCGGAATATCTACATTCCATTCTTTTACCTGTTCTCAGATAAAATGGGACCCCTGACCATCTCCAATTGTCCACGTAAGTTCTGATTGCAACAAATGTTTCAATAGGGGAGTCATATCTTTCTATATCCTCTTGATAGGAGGAAACCGGCAAGCCATCTATTTCTCCTCTCGTGTACTGACCTTTAATCGTGTTTTTAACTATGGTTTTTTCATTAAATGGTCTAAGTGCTTTTAATACTTTTAGTTTTTCATTTCTGACGTTGTCCGCATTAATTTTGGAAGGTGGTTCCATTGCAACAAGACAAAGTAGCTGTAATAAGTGGTTTTGCACCATGTCTTTTAATGCACCGTATTTGTCATAGAATTCTTTCCTTGACTCTACTCCAATAGATTCAGCAACAGTTATTTGAATATTTTCAATATTTTGACCATTCCAAGCAAGTTCGAACAGATGATTTGCAAATCGCAAAACCATGAGATTTTGTACAGTTTCTTTTCCAAGATAATGGTCTATTCTATAAATTTGACTTTCTTTAAAGTAGGTCCTTATGTTCCTATTTAATTCTTCAAAGGAATCCAAATCATGACCGAGTGGTTTCTCTAGAATTACTTTTGAAGTATCGGTTATGATACTATTTTTAGATAAGAATTCAGAGATTTTACCAAATATACTTGAAGGTGTAGAAAAATAAAAAAGGGTTTGTTCAAATTCTGTTTCTTTAAATGAGTTACGTATTAATTTATATTCCTCACTGTTTAGTAAATCAACTTTAAGGTATACTACCATTTGTTTTATGAGCAAAAACTGTTCAGTTGTTATATCAGAGACGTATTTCTTTAGGTTCAATTCTAGAACATCAGAGAAGGTATCAGTGGAATATTCTGATTTTGATACTACTGTAATTCTGCAGAATTCAGAAATTTGTTTGTCAACAATTCTTTTAAACAATGCAGGAAAAATTTTTTTTAGTGATAAGTCTCCATCACCTCCAAATATGATAATATTTGTTTTCATTACTTAATTTATTATGCCAAACATTTAATTCTTATCGTATCGAATGATATTTAATTAATTCATCGATCGGACATCTGGTTATTTTCGAAATCTTTATAGAGTATTTATTGGCAATTTCTTGCAGAATTTCTTTGTAAAAGAACGAAATGGAGCCAACAAATCCTACTTCATATTTTTGGTAGTCTTTATAGGGTATTATTCTTTTTTGAAAAAACTTTTCAAATTCATTTAAGATAATAGTTCTAAGCTGAGGTTCATGCAAAAATTGCTGATAAAATTTGGCAAAACTCGCTAGAAATACATTAGGATTTTGCTCTCTATAGGTTTTATATAGAATCTCTTTTTTAGAAATGTTAAATTCCTTATCAAATTGAACTTTTATTTTTTCATCCAAATTTCCAGAGAGGTATAATTGGATTAATTTAATTCCAAGATGAGACCCACTACCTTCATCTCCAAAAATATATCCATGAGACTCAATATTTTGAACTTCTTTTTCATTTTCCCAAACGCAAGAGTTGGAGCCGGTTCCCAAAATACAAGCAATGCCATCAGATTTACCTAAAGTGGCTCGCGCTGCAGCTATCAAATCATGATGTACTATAATAGTAGACTGAGTGAAAAGTCCGCCTAATGCAACTTTTATAATTTCTTTGTTTTCTTTTGTCGAACATCCCGCCCCATAATAGAAAATATCATTGACATCCTTGAAATCGATTGCTAGGTCTGAAAATGCCTCTGATAAAACGGAGTTAATGTAGTCAGAATCCTGAAAATAAGGATTAAAACCGATTGTTTTTATCCTTGTTATTTCTTCATTTTCATTATTTATTAAAGCCCAGTCTGTTTTAGTAGACCCGCTATCTGCAATCAATTGATACATGTTATGTTATATTATTTTAAAGGGAATATTACCAGTTGCCACATTCCCGTTCCCATCATGAACAAATATGAAAAGTCGATATTCCCCTTTCTGAGGAACAGAAAAATCGACCTGTTTGTTCTTTTTGTCTGACTTGGTAAAAATCCCTCTTAAGGGCTTTGGAGATTTTTCGGCATCTCCTCCTGTTTTTTTATCTGTGCTTTCTGGGATGACCAGCCATTCATATTTAAGCTCATCATTGTCCTTGTCTGTAATTTCAACTTTCGCAGACAAGTTACTACCTTGGGTAAATATAATATTATCCGAAGATGTTTGGTCGTTTATTTTAAAGTTGTGAATCGAAGGCGCATGGTTTTTAGGATTTTCGTTGCTCCAATTTTTAATTAATACATCCATTACTTCTGTTTCCTCTCCTTCCTCCGTAAAAAGCCCGAACCAAGTGGAAGTATATTCTTGTTTTTGGCCCCATAAAAACACATACGAACCTAAACAGTTGTTTTTGTCTGAATTAATGGAGTTCATGCTAACTTCGTAGGTTTTGGCTTTTTCTGTACTCGTCTGTTCTATGGAAGCTCCCCATTTTGTTTTGGCCACTTGCCACCATCCATACGGCCCCCATTCTGCCACTATATAGGGTTTGTCCCAACCATAAACTTTCATTGCTTTGGGTAAATAAGAGATATCTCCATAAGTGTTTACACCTAAGATATCCAAACTTGGTGTGTATTTGTTTATTAATTTTATTTCGGCAACATCTAATCCAGCTGTTACCGCCATAGTTGGGTGATTGGGATCTTCTTGGTGTATCATAAGAATCAATTCCTCAAGATACTTCCAAACATCAAAATTGGTATAATCTAAGTCCATTTCATTGCCCACTCCCCAAAGTAAAATTGCAGGATGATTTTTATATTTTCTTACTATTTGTCTGAATTGTTCTAATTGTGCTTTTACCGCAACTTCATTGGAGTAATCAAAGCCCTGTCTTTCCTGTCCCATCCAAATTCCGAATGTTACTGTCAGGCCATTTTTGTGTGCTTCGTCTAATATTTCATCTGTATTGGCATCAATCCCCCAAGTTCTGATTGAGTTTCCTCCGTAGCTTTTCAGCTTTTCTAGTTCTACTGTGCCTCCTGCACCTTTTATAAAATAAGGTTTACCATCCTTTAATAATTGAAAACCTGCCTGTGTGGATTTCACTTCTACCTTGGAAGAGTAACTCGTTAAAAAAAGAAAAATGGAAAGGGAAAATAAAAGGTGTTTTTTCATAGTAGTTAAGTGTAGAAATTATTTTTTCTGGTAAACTTTCACGTAATCCACTTCCATAAATTGAGCTGTCTGCATGGTATTAGTACTCACATTACCACCAAGATTTCCTCCTACTGCTGTATTTAATAATAGATGGAATTCTGAATCAAAAGGCCACGTAGACGAGATATTCGTATTAGTTCTTAACACTTTAAACGTTTCTTGATTATCCATGAACCAAACAATTTTATTGGCATCCCACTCAATGGTATATTTATGAAACAGATTGTCATATAATATTGGCTCTGTTTTACCAAGCTGCATATGTCCTCCAAATTGATTAGCAAAATGGATAGTATTAAATATTTCACTTGAACGATTTCCTACAAACTCCATTATATCAATTTCACCGCTTATTGGCCAGTTTTCAGAAGGATTCGATGGCAGCATCCAAAATGCATGCCATAGCCCTCCGGCATTCGACATTCGTATTGATGCTTCAATTTTTCCGTATTTAAAGTCACCTCTATTCAAGGATCTAATTCGAGCCGAAGTATATTCTTTGTCACCAAAATTTTCTGATATTGACTTTATTTTTAATATTCCATCAGAAACGGATACATTTTCTTTTCGATAATATTGCTCTTCATTGTTTCCCCAACCAGGAATTCCCTGTTGTGTACCGTCTCCAGTCATGTACTCCCATTTATTTTGATTTAGTTCACTACCATTAAAGTCATCCGACCATACCAATTTATAGTTAGTGGGTAAAGGTTCACTTTGTTTACATTGTACAAATAATGATAGTGATATGAGTAAGTAAAATAACCTCTTTAGCTTCATTTTGATTCAATTCATAATAAAAATTACAGCCAAATATGTGTTGGCTGTAATTTAAACAATAGGGTGATAATTATTTTTTTACAATTTTCGAGGTTGATATTCCCGAAGTTGTAAAAGTCCTTAAGAGATATATTCCTTTATTCAATGAACTTCCATCTACTTCAACAATTTTTGACGTTGGATTCGAAGTTATAATAAGAGTCCCTTTGAGATCATATACCTCGATTCTCAGGATTTCTTGGTTTGG
>CBFHVI010000058.1:0-5377 GCA_965658995.1 Flavobacteriales bacterium
AATGGCGATAGTACCCAAATTAGCTATGCAAAATCAACAGGCATGTATTCTGTTGAAGTAACAGATACAAATGGATGTAGCGCAGAGGATTCGGTATTTGTGAACTTCATATCACTCAATTATGATACTGTATTGATTGATCAGTTTACCATGACTTTTAATGCTTTCTATAGCCATTCTACTCCTTCACTTCACATGGATAGTACTTACTTGGTGAAAGTAAACGGGAGATATGGATATGCTGACGGTTGGAGTCATAACGATGCTGCATACAACTATGCTTGGGATACGTTAACAAATACAAAGGTTCGTTGTAATGGAACACAAGATGCACAAAAAAGTACTGCGTGGCTTTTAAATGGAAGTAATATTACATTTCGACCAATTAACGATATCGATAATAATTGCTGTTTTTGTTCTGGAGGGGACAAAGAATACGTTTGGAAATTTCAAAATTATTCTGGAGTTCAAGTTTTCTCTTTTGTGGATGGTGGTTATGGCGATAATTCAGGTTCGCTGGATTTTAAAGTCTATGTTTTAAGGTCATCAACAGATAGTATCTACGTTGATACAGTTGCTTCCTGTAATTCGTTTCTGTGGCAAAATGGAATTACTTACAATGCATCAGGAATTTATTCAGATACCATAACAAATTCGCAAGGTTGTGATTCGATCGTATCACTTAATCTAACGATTAACACGCTTTCTTATCAGCTACCTCAAGACACGATCACTTCTTGCGATCAAGATTCTGTTCTGCTCGATGCTGGTTCAGGATTTGCCTCCTACAACTGGAGCAATGGCGACAGCACCCAAATTACCTATGCAAAATCAACAGGCATGTATTCTGTTGAAGTGACAGATACAAATGGATGTACCGCAGAGGATTCGGTATTTGTGTCCATCATCAATGACAGTATTTTACAAAATGACACGACTATTTGTAAGGGAGATTCGGTAAGTTTGAGTGTTAGCACAATAATTGGAACCTATAAGGCTTCACAAGTATTTTGTAATGGTACCCCAACAGCTGTTGTGGATGTGACCAATCCAGTAACAGGAAGAACATGGATGGATAGAAATCTGGGTGCAACGCGTGTAGCAACAAGCTCCACTGATGCTGCTTCTTACGGTGATTTGTACCAATGGGGAAGAGGAAGTGATGGTCATCAATGTAGAACATCACCCACGACCAACACATTAAGTAGTACTGACCAACCGGGTAACGGCAATTTTATTCTTGAACCTGGTGTACCATATGATTGGCGAAGTCCTCAAAACACAAATCTATGGCAGGGTGTAAATGGGGTAAATAATCCCTGTCCAAGTGGTTACCGCTTACCTACAGATTCAGAATTGGATGCAGAGCGCATCAGTTGGAGTAGTAACGATCCTGTTGGTGCTTTTGCTTCTCCACTAAAATTAACAGTGGCGGGTTACCGTTTCCACGGTAGTGGTTGGCTCTACGATGTGGGTTCCGAAGGCTATTGCTGGAGCAGTACGGTTAGCACCTCTAATTCGCGCCGATTGCAATTCGCAAACAGTAGCACCAGCGTAAATACTAACCGCCGCGCTACCGGATACTCTATTCGATGTATCAAAGAAATTCCGTCCATCCTTCAGTTGTTATTAGGAACTAACTCCTACCAATGGTCCACCGGAGACACAACCAGTTCCATTTCTGTTTCACCAGATTCCACCACAACTTATTATGTGACTATTTCCAATGGGATTCATTCTTGTGTGGATAGTGTCACAGTTACGGTGAATAATCCGCAATTTCAGTTTACTCAAGATTCAGTAACTGGGTGTGATACAGTCACTGTAAATGCTGGCGCTGGTTGGGACTCTTATTCGTGGAGCAGCGGTGACACCACACAATCTGTCTCGTTTACCATTACTGGGATGAAGGTATTAACAGTAACAGATTCCATTGGATGTACAGCCACAGATTCAATTTATGTGACAGTGAATACCTATGTAACCACAACAATGTCTGATACCAGTTGTGATCAGTATACTTGGTCTCAAACAGGAATTACTTATGGAACTTCGGGTGTTTATCGGGATACGGTTCCTACTGCAGTAGGATGTGACTCTATACTAGAATTAGTTCTTACGATTAATGTATCGGATACACTTCGTATACCAACAATTGCATGCGATAGTTTTACTTGGCTTCAAACAGGATTGACTTATTACACAAGTGGAATATATCAAGATTCATTAGTCAATATCCAGGGCTGCGACTCTATTCTACTCCTTGATTTAACGATAACACAAACTACAAGCTCAACTATTTTCGTAGCAGCTTGTGATTCATTCACGTGGTTGTTAAATGGAATAACGTATAATTCATCAGGTCTTTATTCAGATACCCTAACAAACTCACAAGGTTGTGACTCGATGGTATCGTTGAATCTGACGATTAACACACTTTCTTATCAGCTTCCCCAAGACACGATCACTTCTTGCGATCAAGATTCAGTAATGCTTGATGCCGGTTCAGGATTTGCATCCTACAACTGGAGCAATGGCGATAGTACCCAAATGACTTATGCAAAAGCAACTGGTATGTATTCTGTTCAGGTAACAGACACAAATGGGTGTACCGCAGAGGATTCTGTATTTGTTTCGATCATCAACGGTAATATCCTACAAAATGACACGACTATTTGTCACGGAGATTCGTTGAGTTTGAGTGTTTCACAAAATCAACCCCAAGCTCTTACAATTTGTAATGGGAATAATTTGCCAAACAATCTTCAAACAGGCTTAGTCGGGTATTGGCCATTTTGTGGCAATGCCAATGACGAAAGCGGGAATGGAAACAACGGAACTGTCAATGGCGCGACCTTAACCACAGACCGTTTTGGAAATGCGAATTCGGCTTATGATTTTGATGGAGTGAATGATTATGTAGAAGTTCTACATAATTCTTTGTTTGATTTCGAGACAAATAATTCAATCACTGTTTCACTTTGGTTTAAAACATTGCAGTCATCAGGAGCTGTATTTGTGCAAAAGCAATCTGGTAGTGGAGTTAACCAAAATGGGTTTAATTGTGGATTATTAAACGGAATAGGAGGGTTAGCAGGAATTATAAAGAAATCACCGGGAATTCAGAATATAACTTCAAGTAGTGCTGTTGGTTATAATGATTCAAACTGGCATTATTTTACATATACCTTTGAAAATGGGAGAGCTAATTTATATCTTGATAAGATATTACTGAGTAGTCATTTATATGCAGGGAGTATAGTAGCAAATAGCCTTACAAATTTAATTTTCGGTTATGGTTTACCACAAAATAATTTCTTTTTTAATGGATCTCTTGACGATATCGTCATCTGGAATAGAGCACTTTCAGCTTCTGAGGCTCAACAACTTTTTTCAGGTGGTACACTGCAAACCTACCAATGGTCCACCGGAGACACAACCAGTACCATTTCAGTTTCACCAGATTCCACCACAACTTATTACGTGACTATTTCAAATGGCATTCATTCTTGTGTGGATAGTGTCACAGTTACGGTGAATAATCCGCAATTTCAGTTTCCTCAAGACACCATCACCTCTTGCGATCAAGATTCAGTAATGCTAGATGCCGGTTCAGGATTTGCCTCCTACAATTGGAGCAATGGCGACAGTACCCAAACCACTTATGCCAAAGCAACAGGTATGTATTCTGTTGAAGTGACAGATACAAATGGATGTACCGCAGTGGATTCAGTATTTGTTTCAATCATCAATGACAGTATTTTACAAAATGACACGATTATTTGTAAAGGAGATTCGGTGAGTTTGAGTGTTGGTATTCCTCAACCTACTAATTTGTTAATTGACTCAATAACAATAAGAATGGATTCTGTTTGGGATTATTCTTTTACAAGTTTAGATACTACAAGAAATTACATGCTAAAGGTTAATGGCTTATGGGCAAACTGCTGTGGTCATTTAAATTATGATGCAGCATTTGGTGGTATAACTTGGTCTAGTATAAGTCCTGTAATTTGGAATAGTAGCGCTATTTATTTCCATATGGATGGATTGCCTTTTCCAAGGCCTACTCCCGATGTTTATACAACAAGTCATCAATATGATTATCCATTAAGTCCATTAAAAGATTCTATAGAGATTAGTTTTTACGATAATCCAACTACAGATAACATAGGTGCTTTACGCTTTAGGTTATTTCAATTAATTGATCCTTCTTTATTGACTTACCAATGGTCTACAGGAGACTCAACTAGCTCTATCTCTGTTTCACCAGATACAACGACAACTTATTATGTGACTATTTCAAATGGCATTCATTCCTGTGTAGATAGTGTCACAGTTACGGTGAATAATCTGCAGTTTCAGTTTCCCCAAGACACGATCACATCTTGCGATCAAGATTCAGTAATCCTTGATGCCGGTTCAGGGTTTTCCTCCTACAATTGGAGCAATGGTGACAGTACTCAAACTACCTATGTAAAATCAACTGGTATGTATTCTGTTGAAGTGACAGATACAAATGGATGTAGCGCAGAGGATTCAGTATTTGTTTCGATTATCAAGGATAGTATTCTGCAAAATGATACGATTATTTGTAAAGGAGATTCAGTGAGTTTGAGTGTTAGCACAATAATTGGAACATACAGCGCTTCACAGGTATTTTGTAATGGAACCCCAACAGCTGTCGTTGATGTGACAAACCCAATAACAGGAAGAACTTGGATGGATAGGAATCTCGGAGCAAGTAGAGCAGCAACAAGTTCAACGGATGCTGCTGCATATGGAGACTTATATCAATGGGGAAGAGGAAGTGATGGTCATCAGTGTAGAACATCTTCAACGACCACAACATTAAGTAGTTCTGACCAACCGAATCATGGAGATTTTATTTTAGTAACATCCGCACCGGAGAATTGGCGCAGTTCAACAAACAATAATCTGTGGCAAGGTATGAACGGAGTTAACAATCCTTGTCCAAATGGATATAGGATACCGAATTCTTCAGAGTTGAATGCCGAGCGTATGAGTTGGTCAAGTAATAATAGTCTTGGTGCATTTAACTCTCCTCTTAAATTAACAGATGGAGGAGTACGAGCAGCTTTTACAGGAGGCTTTAATGATGTAGGTGTCGGAGGAAATTATTGGAGTAGTACTGTTTATAATAATAATCAGATTACTCGCTTAGACTATCTTCCTACTCAAGCTAATCTACTGAATAATACAAGAGGATATGGGATGTCTGTGCGTTGTATTAAAGAAATCCCTTCTGTGATTGGGGCTTTAATAAATCTCAATTCTATCCAATGGTCCACCGGAGACACAACCAGTTCCATTTCTGTTTCACCAGATTCCACCACAACTTATTATGTGACTATTT
>CBFHVI010000059.1:0-5375 GCA_965658995.1 Flavobacteriales bacterium
ATATCTTGAGATGGTACCGTAATAGGTGCTCCATTGGCAGGATTCAAAATATTGTGAGAAGCAAGCATCAAAAGCTGCGCTTCAAGAATTGCCGCATTCGAAAGTGGCAAGTGAACCGCCATTTGATCCCCATCAAAATCGGCATTAAATGCTGTACAAACCAGTGGGTGAAGTCTAATTGCTTTTCCTTCAATTAATTTAGGTTGGAAAGCTTGAATACCAAGTCTGTGAAGAGTTGGTGCCCTGTTCAAAAGAACTGGGTGGTTTTTCAATACATTTTCCAAGATATCCCAAACAACTGGATCTTTAGAATCTACTATTTTCTTTGCAGATTTTACAGTTTTTACAATTCCTCTTTCAATCATTTTTCTGATTACAAAAGGCTTGTAAAGCTCAGCCGCCATATCTTTTGGAATTCCACATTCGTGCAATTTCAAACTTGGTCCTACAACAATTACAGAACGTGCAGAATAATCTACCCTTTTTCCAAGTAAGTTTTGTCTGAAACGTCCAGATTTACCTTTCAAGGAATCAGAAAGTGACTTCAATGGTCTATTTCCGTCTGCTTTTACTGCACTCGATTTTCTTGAGTTATCGAACAATGAATCTACAGATTCCTGAAGCATTCTTTTCTCGTTTCTCAAAATTACCTCAGGAGCTTTTATTTCTATCAATCTTTTCAATCGATTGTTTCTGATAATAACCCTTCTGTACAAATCATTCAAATCGGATGTTGCAAATCTTCCTCCATCCAATGGAACCAATGGTCTCAATTCTGGTGGAATTACTGGAACAACTTTTACTATCATCCATTCAGGTCTGTTTTCAACTGCTTTGTTGACAGAATTTCTCATTCCTTCTACAACTTGCAATCTTTTTAGGGCCTCAGCCTTTCTTTGTTGTGATGTTTCAGTATTTGCTTGATGTCTTAGGTTGTAAGACAATTCATCCAAATCCAAACCTTTTAATAAATCGTAAAGAGCTTCAGCTCCCATTTTTGCGATAAATTTATTTGGATCAGTATCATCTAAATGTAAACTTTCCTTTGGTTGTTTTTCAAGGATATCTAAGTATTCCTCTTCCGTAAGGAAATCCATAAATTGAACTGGTTCTCCTTCTGCATTGATTGTTCCCGCAGCCTGAATTACCACATATCTTTCGTAATAGATAATTTGGTTCAATTTTTTTGTTGGTAATCCCAAAAGGTATCCAATTTTATTTGGCAACGATTTGAAATACCAGATGTGAGCTACTGGCACTACTAATTGAATGTGTCCAGTCCTTGTTCTTCTAACTTTTTTCTCTGTTACTTCTACTCCACATCTATCACATACAATTCCTTTGTATCTAATTCTTTTGTATTTTCCACAGTAACATTCGTAATCCTTTACTGGACCAAAAATTCTTTCACAAAACAAACCATCTCTTTCTGGTTTATATGTTCTGTAATTAATTGTTTCTGGCTTCAGTACTTCACCATGCGAACTCTCCAAAATAGTTTCTGGAGAAGATAGACTAATGGTTATTTTATTGAACTTTTGAGGTTCTTGCTGGTTATTTTTCCTGTATGACATAGGTTACAGTTATTTTAAAATGTGTAATAAAAATTAATCTAAAGTAAGGGTCAATCCTAATCCTTTCAACTCATGCAACAATACGTTGAATGATTCTGGAATTCCTGGCTCAGGTATGTTGTCACCTTTTACAATAGCTTCATACGTTTTCATTCTTCCGTAAACATCATCAGATTTTACTGTTAATATTTCTCTCAAAATGTGAGCAGCTCCAAATGCTTCAAGAGCCCAAACCTCCATTTCTCCAAATCTTTGTCCTCCAAACTGCGCTTTACCTCCAAGAGGTTGTTGCGTAATCAATGAGTATGGTCCAATAGATCTAGCATGCATCTTATCGTCAACCATGTGACTTAGTTTCAGCATGTAAATGATTCCTACAGTTGCTGGTTGGTCAAATCTTTCTCCAGACCCACCATCATACAAGTAAGTTTTTCCAAATCTTGGAACTCCTGCCTCATCTGTGTATCCGTTTATTTGATCAATTGAAGCTCCATCAAAAATTGGCGTAGCAAACTTTTTTCCTAGTTTTTCTCCTGCCCATCCTAACACAGTTTCATAAATCTGTCCTAAGTTCATCCTTGATGGTACCCCAAGTGGGTTTAATACGATATCTACTGGTGTTCCGTCATCCAAGAAAGGCATATCTTCATCTCTAACGATTCTTGATACTATTCCCTTGTTTCCGTGACGACCCGCCATTTTATCACCTACTTTCAGTTTTCTTTTCTTAGCAATGTAAACTTTTGCAAGCTTTACAATTCCATTTGGTAATTCATCTCCAACAGTTACTTTAAATTGTTTTCTCTTGAATGCACCTAACAAATCATTTGCTTTGATACTAAAGTTGTGAAGTAGCTTTGCAATATTGGCATTAATCTCTTCGTCTGAAGTCCAATTTTCTGAACTAATAATAGTAAAGTCAATTTTCTCCAAATTCTTAGCCGTAATCTTGATCCCTTTCTTGATTACTTCTTCTTTATAATTATTGAAAATTCCTGCACTCTTATTCGTGTCAATTAATTTCAATAACTTTTCTATCAATACATTCTTCAATGAAGCGTAATCTTTGTTGTATTCAGCTTCCACTTCTAACAACAATGCTTTATCTGCAGCTCTAGATTTTCTGTCTTTTACTGCTCTAGAGAATAATTTCTTATTCACAACAACACCTCTCAATGATGGTGACGCTTTCAATGAAGCATCTTTTACGTCTCCAGCTTTGTCACCAAAGATTGCTCTCAATAATTTTTCTTCTGGTGAAGGATCAGATTCTCCTTTTGGAGTAATCTTACCAATCAAAATATCACCTTCTTTTACTTCAGCACCTTCTCTAATGATTCCGTTTTCATCTAGGTTCTTAGTTGCTTCTTCACTTACGTTAGGAATATCAGAGGTAAGCTCTTCTAATCCACGTTTAGTGTCTCTCACATCCATTGTATATTCATCAATGTGAAGTGAAGTGAATATATCATCTCTCACAACTCTTTCAGAAATTACAATTGCATCCTCAAAGTTGTAACCCTTCCATGGCATAAATGCTACTTTCAAGTTTTGACCAATTGCCAATTCACCTTTTTGAGTTGCATATCCTTCAGATAAGATCTGACCTTTTTTAACTTTTTCACCAACTTTAACCAATGGCTTCAAGTTAATACAAGTACTTTGATTCGTTTTCTGGAACTTAATTAAGTTATATTCTCTCTTATCTCCTTCAAAAGAAACTAATTTTTCAGTTTCAGTTCGGTCGTATTCGATAATAATTTTCTCAGCATCTACGTAATCAACAACACCATCTCCTTCTGCATTAATCAGAGTTCTTGAGTCTCTTGCAACCAATCCTTCGATTCCTGTTCCAACAATTGGAGAGTTAGGAATCAACAAAGGAACTGCTTGACGCTGCATGTTAGATCCCATCAGGGCTCTGTTGGCATCATCATGCTCCAAGAAAGGAATCAAAGAGGCAGCAATAGAAGCAATTTGATTAGCTCCAACATCCATGTACTTCAAAGTACTTGGATCTACCAATGGGAAATCACCTTCAAGTCTAGCTTTTACTTCGTCAGTCTTAAAGTTTCCTTTTTTGTCAATTTCCGTATTCAGCTGAGCGATAATCGTATTATCTTCCTCTTCTGCACTTAAATAAATTGGTCCTTTTTCTAACTGTACTTTTCCTTTTTCAATCTCCCAATATGGAGTTTCAATAAATCCAAGTTTATTAATCTTTGCGTAAACGCACAAAGAAGAAATAAGTCCAATGTTTGGTCCTTCAGGTGTTTCAATCGTACACAATCTACCATAGTGTGTGTAGTGAACATCTCTCACCTCAAAACCTGCTCTTTCCCTCGATAAACCACCAGGTCCAAGGGCAGAAAGTCTTCTTTTGTGAGTTACCTCCGCTAGTGGATTCGTTTGATCCATAAACTGAGACAGCTGATTTGTTCCAAAGAATGAATTGATTACAGAAGATAATGCTTTTGCATTAATCAAATCTGCAGGTGTAAACACTTCGTTATCTCTTACGTTCATTCTTTCACGTATAGTTCTTGACATTCTTGCAAGTCCCACTCCAAATTGGTTGTACAACTGCTCTCCTACCGTTCTTACACGTCTATTACTCAAGTGATCAATATCATCAATCTCTGCCTTTGCGTTAATCAACTCAATCAGGTACTTTATAATGTTAATGATATCTTCTCTAGTCAAGACTCTTTGGTCCATTCCTAAATCAGTACCTAATTTTTTATTAATTCTGTATCTTCCTACTTCGCCTAAATCATATCTAGCTTCAGAGAAAAACAATTTGTCTATAACTCCTCTTGCAGTATCAATGTCTGGTGGTTCTGCATTACGCAATTGTCGATAGATGTGTTCAACTGCTTCTTTTTCAGAATTCGAAGTATCTTTTTGAAGCGTGTTGTAAATAATTGAAAAGTTAGAAGCTGTTATATCTTCCTTATTAATAATTATTTTTTTAACTCCTTCTTCAATGATTAAATCTATGTTCTCTTCGGTCAATACGATATCTCTATCCAATACAACTTCGTTTCTTTCAATTGAAACTACTTCTCCAGTATCTTCATCAACGAAATCTTCAACCCAAGTTTTAAGAACTCTAGCAGCTAATTTAGATCCAACTAATTTTTTCTTAGATGATTTGCTAACGCTCACCTCATGAGCAAGGTCAAAAATTTCTAAGATATCTTTATCTGTTTCAAATCCAATTGCTCTCAAAAGAGTAGTAACAGGAAGCTTTTTCTTTCTATCGATATAAGCATACAAGATATCATTGATATCTGTTGCGAATTCTATCCAAGAACCTTTGAAAGGTATAACTCTGGCAGAATATAATTTTGTACCATTTGCGTGAGTACTATGTCCAAAGAACACACCAGGTGATCTATGCAATTGTGATACGATTACACGCTCTGCTCCATTTATAATAAATGAACCTTTTGGAGACATGTAAGGAATTGTTCCTAAATATACATCCTGAACAATGGTTTCAAAATCTTCGTGTTCTGGGTCAGTACAATATAATTTTAGTTTTGCTTTAAGAGGAACACTATAAGTTAATCCTCTATCGATACACTCAGTAATAGAGTAACGTGGTGGATCCACGAAATAATCGATAAATTCCAATACGAATTGATTTCTTGTATCCGTAATTGGGAAATTTTCACTAAACACCTTAAATAGACCTTCGTCCGCTCTTCTGTCGGGTGCTGTTTCTAGTTGAAAAAAGTTTGTAAATGATTCCAATTGAATTTCTAAGAAATCCGGGTAATCAAATTTATTGTGATT
>CBFHVI010000060.1:0-5193 GCA_965658995.1 Flavobacteriales bacterium
GAGTAGGAGAAATTTTAAATTCAAATAAAATGAAAAAAGTAATGACAATTTTCGGAGCATAGGTTTCCTCTACTGATTTTACAAGCACTAGCAACTCCAAATCCTTTTCAATCATTTGCTCTAGCGTAAATTTACGGAACAAACTTTCCTCATTTATTGGGTGCACCACGGTCCACTGAGAGGGAAGCATTTTTACCTCGCTCAATTCTAGGTCTTGGCGCGAATAGGCTCTTTTTATTTGATTCTCCTCTTTGATGTTGTAGGTGGCTATCACCTGAATTTTAGTCTCAAGCAAGACACCGTTTCTTTTGTTGGCAAGTTTGAACATAAGTCCCTTCCCATTATTTTTTGGGTAATCAGAAATTAGGGCATTCTCGCTAAACACCAATTTCAAATTAGGTTTTGAAAATCTTCCGAAAAGTAATCCCGTAGCTAATGAGAAAGACAAGAGCCCCATCATTGCTTAAATTGAGGCAACTAAGTTTACTGGAATTCCCTTGGGAGAAATAGTTCCGTAACCCACGGTAGTGAAAGTCTGTGAACTAAAATATAAACAACTCATAAAATCGAGCAATACTCCTCCCCGATAGGCTCCCAATAGGTTCTCTACTCCTAAAACATAATAAACAAGGGCAAAGAATAAATTCAGGGAAAAATAAGATAAATTTGCCCCAAGGCATTTCTAATAAATGTGTGTACATCTCGAAGTTTGGAGATTGAACCACACTTTATGACATTGAAAGAACCATCTTTATTAATAAGTCTTTTTTCCTTCGAATCGTATTTCTCACCAAACCCAACGTCTTTGTAATTAGCAATCTGAATCTATTTATATTACTTCTAGTAGTTCTACAGTGAAATAAAGAGTCGAAAAAGGAGGGATTTTTCCAGAAGATTGAGATCCATATCCTAGCTTGGGCGGGATGTAGAGTTCATACACGGCTCCTTCTTTCATCAACAACAATCCTTCTTGCCATCCTTGTATTACTTGGTTCAAGCGAAATACGAGAGGTTTTCCTCGCTGAATAGAACTATCAAAAACAGTACCGTCAACCAGAGTTCCTTCGTAATGAACTCGTACTTTGCTGGTTGCCTTGGGAGTTTTCCCTACTCCGTATTTTATGACTTTATAGCTCAATCCACTAGGCAAGTGAATAGTATCTCCCGGAGGAATACGGTTCTCTAAACTGGGCGAAGCGTCCGAAACGTAACTTGTCTTTTTTACCTGACAAGCGACCAAAAATAGCAAAAGTAAAAAGGTTGAAATGAGTAGTTTTGACATAGGCGTTGAAATAAAAAAAAGCACCCACGCTTGTTGCGGAGTGCTTTTAAAATTAGGGTTAAATTTGAAATTATTCTTGGTCTTTTTTGATTTCCAATAACTCCACTTCAAAAATCAAAGTAGAAAAAGGCTCAATAGATCCTCCAGCCCCTTGCTCTCCGTAGGCTAGATTGTAAGGAATGTACAACTCCCATTTACTTCCTACTGGCATCAACTGAAGAGCTTCTGTCCATCCAGGAATTACTCTGTTTACTGGAAACTCAGTAGGCTCTCCTCTTTCAACAGAACTATCAAATACAGTTCCATCGATGAGCGTTCCGTGGTAGTGAGTAGAAACCACGTCAGTAGCAGCTGGTTTAGCACCTTTTCCCTCTTTCAGAATTTTGTACCTCAACCCACTTGGCAATGTGACTACGTCTTCTTGAGCAGTTTTTTCTGCCAAAAAAGCCTCTCCTTCAGCAATTTTACTTGCATACTGCTCTTTTTGAGCAGCCATAATGTTTTCTTTTTCAGACTCCATAATTTTCATCGCTACTCTTTCTCCCTCTTCTTTGGAAATCAATCCAGTGTTCCCCATAAATCCGTCTTCCAATCCTTTGTAAAAAGAAGCTTCAGAAAAGTATTTGTTAAACCCGTTACCAGTGAGTCCTCCTGCGATGTCAGTTCCCAAAAAATAACTAATGCTATCTTTCATAGAAGTCAAAGCAGAAAAATCATTGATAGACCCAGGCTCAAAGTTAAATTCAGAAGAGTCGTTTCTGATTTCGTTCAAGTTTGCCATTATCAAGCTATTTCCTTCCTCTTTACTTAACATCAGTTCAGCACCAGAAAATCCGTCTTTCAATCCTTTATTGAAACAAGAGGCAGAGAACAATCTGTCTATTTTATTTGTTTTGAAGTTTTGGGCAATGTCCATTCCAATAAAATAACTTACGCTATCTGCTTGGGTAGTAATTGCTTCAAATCCTTCTGCCATGGTGTTACCAGATTTCTTTGAGCAAGACGCTATGGCGATAGCTGACAAAGAAACTACAACTGCTATTTTTTTCATTTTGTTTTGTTTTAATTTGTTTGTTTATTTTTCTATTCCTAGTAATTCAACTTCAAAAATCAAAGTTGAATGAGGCTGAATAGCACCTTGGCCTCTTTCTCCGTATGCAAGGTGAGAAGGAACGAATAGTCTCCATTTACTTCCTACCGGCATTAATTGTAATCCTTCTGTCCACCCACTAATTACTCCATTCAATGGAAATGAAATCGGCTCTCCTCTTTGTACTGAACTATCAAATACCGTTCCGTCAATTAAGGTTCCGTGATAATGAGTTTTAACGGTATCTGTTTCTGACGGTCTCTCACCAGATCCTTCCGTTATGATTTCGTACTGCAGTCCACTTGGCAAAGCTACTACACCCTCTTTCTTTTTGTTCTCTTCCAAGAACTCTATTCCCGCTTTTGCTTGTTTTTCGGCCATTTCTGCTTGAAGTGCACCAAAATATTGTTGTAGATTCATTTGTGCTTCGTCACTTTTTATTGCTAGGTCGTTGCCTCCAAAAAAATCTGAAATTGCTTGTGCGAATACTTCCCCATTTACTTCTTTCAATCCTTGCTCAGCCAAACTTTGACCAATATTCACTCCTAAACTGTAACTAATTTTATTTACCTCGTTGTTTAAATCCATTCGGTTTATTTTTCTATTTTATTTTACTATTTCTATTAATTCAATTTCAAAAATTAACGCACTGTAGGGAGGAATGCTTCCTCCTGCTCCTTGCCCTCCATAAGCCAATGTGTGGGGAATGTATAATTCCCATTTACTTCCTACTGGCATTAGTTGTAAGGCCTCTGTCCATCCTTTTATTACTTGAGTTACCCCAAAAGTTGCCGGCTGACCTCTGTCTACTGAGCTATCAAACTTTTTTCCGTTTATTAATGTTCCGGTATAGTGAGTCTTTACTCGGTCAGCTGAGGTAGGTACAGGCCCTGTTCCTTGTTTTATGATTTTGTATTGCAACCCACTTTCAAGAGTTACTACCCCTTCTTTTTTTGCGTTTTCGGCAAGAAACTTTGCTCCTTCGGCCGATTGCTTTTCCACCATTTTCGATTGCATTTCTCCGAAGTACGCCTCTAAGGTTTGTTGAGCTTCAGCCATCTCCATTTTTGTACTTCCTCCCTCAAATTTATCCTTCACTCCATGTACCATGGCGTCTGCATCTATTTCTTCCATTCCTTGGTTCTGAATGCTTTCCGCAACATTTACTCCCAACGCATAACTTACTTTGGTCATTTTGTCTGATAAATCTACTTCTTTGGATGCTTTTATCTTCTCTTTCAAGGCAATATTCTCTGCTTCGAGTGCCGAATACTTATTTTTGCTTACTACGCATGATGCAAGTAATAAAGTTGCTGTTCCTAAAATTAAAATATTCTTATTCATGATTATTTAGTTTAAGTGTTTTCCTAATGAATCGTTGAAAGTTGTTTTCATAGATGAAATTTCTCCCCAATTTTCTCCATCTACAACCACATCTTTGGCAGTAGTTTCTCCCAACAAGCTAAATGGAGTCTCTGTTTCGGACATGAATTCAATAAATTTCTCTTTGTTTTCTTCCGCTACAGTGACCACAATTCTACTTTGAACTTCTCCAAACAAGAATGCATCTTTTCTCAATTCGCTATCTGTTGCTACATCAAACCCCATATTGTTCACAAATCCCATTTCGGCAAGTGTCACAAACAATCCTCCGTCTGCACAATCGTGAGCAGCGTTAATCAATCCGTTTTCGATTAGTCCTTTAGTCGCATTTTGCAATTCAAATTCTTCTTCCAAATCAAAATAAGGCGCTGTAGATTCTTTTATACCTAAAATATTTGCCAAATATTCCGAACTAGAAATATCATTCATTGATTTCCCTAACAAGAAAATTGAGTCTCCTTCATTTTTAAAATTAAGAGTCATCACTTTGTCCTTGTCTGGTACAATCCCTATCATACCAATGGTTGGTGTTGGGAACACCGGAGTTTCTACTCCATCAATTTTTGTTTGGTTGTAAAAACTTACGTTTCCTCCTGTTACAGGCGTTTTAAACTTTCTACACGCATTACCCATTCCCTCAATGGCTCCCACAAACTGCCAGTAACTTTCTGGGTTGTATGGATTTCCAAAGTTCAAGCAATTGGTAATGGCAGAAGGAATTCCTCCCGAAACTACAATGTTACGAGCTGCTTCAGAAACAGCTATTTCTGTTCCTTTTACAGGGTCTGCATTTACGTATCGTGAGTTACAATCTACTGTCATGGCTAAAGCAGTATCCGTTCCTTTCACATTTACAATTCCAGCGTCAGATGGCGCATTTGTGCTCATGTTTTTGGTTCCCACCATTGAATCATATTGCTCATAAATCCATCTTTTGGAGGCAATGTTTGGCATAGAAATCAATTTCATTGCCACTTCTTTCAAGTTTGTTGGCTCGGGAACCGAATCAATGGTAAACTTTTTATATTCTTCAAAATATGCTGGCTCTTTAAACTCTCTGTCGTACACTGGAGCTCCACCACCCAAAATAAGTGGCTCGGCAGGTGTTGAAGCAATCAACTCTCCATGTTCATAGTAATTAAGGATTCCTCCTTTGGTTACTACCCCTATTTGTACGCAGTTCAAATCCCATTTGTCAAAAATATCTTGAACTACTTTCTCTTTTCCCTTATGTGCCACCACCAACATTCTCTCTTGAGATTCTGACAATAGAATTTCGTAAGGCTGCATATTTTCTTGTCTTGTTGGTACTTTTTCCAACCAAATATCCATACCAAACCCTTCTTTTCCACTCATTTCTGAAGTAGAACAAGTAATTCCGGCTGCTCCCATATCTTGCATTCCTACAATGGCATCTGTTTCAGCCAATTCTAGTGTT
>CBFHVI010000061.1:0-3871 GCA_965658995.1 Flavobacteriales bacterium
AAAGATGAGTAACTCATTCCGTTTAGTCTTGCGGCAGCATTTATTCTTAATATCCACAATTTTCTAAAGTTTCTTTTCTTTTGTTTTCTGTGAATGTAAGAATAAGCCATTCCTTTTTCTACTGCGTTTTTCGCAACAGTGTATACATTTTTTCTTTTCCCAAAGTATCCTTTGGCAGCTTTAATGATTTTTTTTCTTCTTTTACGTGAAGCTACGCTATATGTCGTTCTTGGCATGTTGTTAATTTTTTAGTAGTCAGTGCTCTTGCGAGTCTTTTCTTTGTTTACTGAATACTTGGTGTTAATAATTGAACCTACTTTTCCGTGTATTAGATACACAATTGTTGCTTGATGTTAGCTACGTCAGATTTGTCTACTAAAGTGGCTTTTGTCAAGTTTTTCTTTCTTTTGTGTGCTTTCTTGGTCAAAATATGACTTTTGAATGCGTGTTTTCTTTTCAGTTTTCCTGAACCAGTTACCTTGAATCTCTTTTTGGCACTAGATTTTGTTTTCATTTTTGGCATACTGCTAAAATTTTTATGGTTTATTTTTTCTTTGGAACTAAGTTAACTATCATTTTTTTACCTTCCATCTTAGGCATGGCTTCTGGCAATCCGTATTCTTCGAGCTCGCTTACGAACTTTAGAAGCAATACTTCTCCCCTTTCTTTAAACACAATGGTTCTTCCTTTGAAAAAGACATAAGCTTTCACTTTTGCCCCTTCTTCAAGGAATTTTTTTGCATGATTTAACTTAAAGTTAAAATCGTGTTCATCGGTGTTTGGACCAAAACGTATCTCTTTTATCACAACCTTCGTTTGCTTCGACTTAAGCGCCTTCTGCTTCTTCTTCTGGTCGTACAAAAACTTTTTGTAATCAATGATTTTACATACCGGTGGATTGGCTTTTGGTGATATTTCCACCAAGTCTAATTCCATTTCCTCCGCCATTTTTCTGGCTTTGTCAATAGATACAACTTGGGGTTCTACATTGTCACCAACCAGACGCACTTCCCTAGCACGGATCTTTTCGTTGATTTTATGAGGGTCCTCTTTTTTCTCGTACCTTCTGTTTCTATTGTTGTTTCTTAAAGCTATGACCTTTAGTTTTGATTAATATTTTATTTGTTCTTCTACTTCTTTATTTACTAATTCTGCGAAGTCCTTTAGGCTAAAACTACCTAAATCTCCTTCTCCTTGTTTTCTTACAGAAACCAAATTTTCATTTGCTTCCTTCTCCCCTACAATAAGCATATACGGAGTTTTTTCTAGCTCAGTATCTCTAATTTTCTTCCCTATTTTCTCATTTCTAGAGTCTACAAGGGCACGAATATCGTAATTTTTTAGAGATTTAGAAAGATTTTCACAATAATCATTGTATTTTTCACTTAATGGTAATATTGCGACTTGGGTTGGAACCAACCACAAAGGAAACTTTCCTGCACAATGTTCTATCAATACAGCCACAAATCGTTCCAACGAACCAAACGGTGCTCTATGAATCATAACTGGCCTATGTTTCTGATTGTCAGCTCCTGTATATTCTAGTTCAAATCTTTCTGGCAAATTATAATCTACCTGTATTGTTCCAAGCTGCCAGCTTCTTCCTATGGCGTCTTTTACCATAAAATCCAACTTAGGACCATAAAAAGCCGCTTCACCGTATTCGATTACCGTATTAAGCCCAGCTTCTTTGGTAGTATTGATAATGGCTTGCTCCGCCTTTTCCCAATTTTCATCACTCCCAATATACTTCTCACGATTAGTTTTGTCTCGTAACGAAATTTGAGCAGTGTAATCCTGAAAGTCTAAGGCTTTGAATACAAACTTGATTAAATCAATCACTTTCGAAAATTCTTCTTCCACTTGATCTTGCATACAAAATATGTGTGCATCATCTTGCGTAAATCCTCTCACTCGAGTTAATCCATGTAGCTCTCCACTTTGCTCATACCTGTAAACAGTACCAAATTCTGCATAACGCACAGGCAAATCTTTATAGGATTTTGGGGAGGAATTATAAATTTCACAGTGGTGAGGGCAATTCATCGGTTTCAAGAGAAACTCTTCTCCTTCGTTAGGTGTTTTTATTGATTGAAACGAGTCTTCTCCATACTTTTCGTAATGGCCTGAAGTTACATACAAGTCTTTATGCCCAATGTGAGGAGTAGCCACTTGCTCATACCCAGTCTCATCTTGTGCCTTTTTCAAAAAATTAGATAATCTCTCTCTCAAAGCGGTTCCTTTAGGTAACCACAAAGGAAGTCCCATTCCTACCTTTTGTGAGAATGTAAAAAGCTCAAGTTCTTTCCCTAATTTTCTGTGATCTCTTTTCTTTGCTTCTTCCAGCATTTCTAGGTACTCAGTAAGCTCTTTCGCCTTTGGAAAAGTAATTCCATAAATACGAGTTAGTTGCTTATTTTTCTCGTCTCCTCTCCAATAAGCTCCTGCTACACTCAAAAGTTTTACAGCCTTTATTACACCAGTATTTGGAATATGCGGACCTCTACATAAGTCAGTAAAGTTACCCTGCGTGTAAAAAGTAATATTTCCGTCTTCTAATTCATTGATCAACTCTAGCTTGTAAGGATCGTTCTTCTCGGTAAAATAAGCCAAAGCCTCATGTTTGGATACCTCTTTTCTTACAAACTGAAGCTTTTGTTTCGCCAATTCTTTCATTTTCTGCTCGACTTTTGCTAAGTCTTTTTCAGAAAAATCATACTCCATGAAATCCACATCGTAGTAAAATCCATTTTCAATTGGTGGTCCTATAGCTAATTTGATACCCGGATAAAATGATTCGAGTGCTTCCGCCATCAAATGGGCAGATGAGTGCCACATGGTTGCCTTTCCCTCTTTGTCATTCCAAGTCAACAAACTCACTGTTGCATCCTCCTGAATAGGTCTTGTTGCATCCCAAATCTCTCCATTTATTTCTGCAGACAACACATTTCTTGCCAACCCTTCACTGATGGACATCGCTACATCCATTGCCGATGCTCCTGCTTGAAACTCTTTGATTGTACCGTCTGGTAGAGTAATTTTTATCATAGTAAATTTTTGTAATGTGCAAATATAGGGATTTGTCAAAAATTTACTCTTTACATGGTGGTGTTTATTTTAAATAAATAGAATTCGTTTTTTCAAATTAAAACCAGGTTTAATTTGCTCGTCCTTCCCCGTTTCGGAATATGCTTATCGATCCCTTTAGTTTAGTTTCGGTTTCCCCTGTTAACCGTTTCGTATAGACTCGAGCCGCATAAAAATAAACTCCATCAATAACTGGCTTTCCTGTTTCTTGGTCTATTCCCTGCCAATTCAACATCGGGTCTGAAGTCCTGAAGACTTCATTACCCCAACGGTTGTAGATTACAAATTCAATACTGTCAATGAATTTATATGGTAAAATAGGTCTAAAAACATCATTTATTCCATCACCATTTGGACTAAATACATTAGGAAGGAAATAAATTGGGCAATTGTCAACGCACACTCTATTACTAGGAATACTCTCGTTATTGTATTGAATTGAATCAAGAGCGGTAACATAATAGCATCCAGCTATAGACCCCATGTCATTGTGAGTAAGATTCGTATCATTGGGATCATTCACAAATGCAATTTCTGTAAAGGGTCCTTCGGGTGTAGGGGCGAAAAACACTCTGTACCGAGTAACATCATCTGCACAGTCATTATTTGGATTGTTCCAAGAGAGATAATTTAATTCGTCCTCACAACTATTGTCTATGGACAAAACCGGTGGACAATGAGGTGTAAGATCAATAGGCTTGTCGCACACTTCTTGTGAGAAATTTCCTAAAGGAGAGACAATACTTGGATCCGTATACTGACCTATACTTTTTACCTTATAACA
>CBFHVI010000062.1:0-3671 GCA_965658995.1 Flavobacteriales bacterium
ACAATAGCTTCATACGTTTTCATTCTTCCGTAAACATCATCAGATTTTACTGTTAATATTTCTCTCAAAATGTGAGCTGCTCCAAATGCTTCAAGAGCCCATACCTCCATTTCTCCAAATCTTTGACCTCCAAACTGCGCCTTACCTCCAAGCGGTTGTTGCGTAATTAATGAGTATGGTCCAATAGATCTTGCATGCATCTTATCGTCAACCATGTGACTTAACTTCAGCATATAGATAATTCCGACAGTGGCTGGTTGATCAAATCGCTCACCAGATCCTCCATCATACAAATAAGTTTTTCCAAATCTTGGAACACCTGCTTCGTCCGTGTAGCTATTAATCTGTTCAATTGTTGCTCCGTCAAAAATAGGAGTTGCGAATTTTTTACCAAGTTTTTCACCTGCCCATCCTAGTACAGTTTCATAAATCTGTCCTAGGTTCATCCTTGAAGGTACACCCAATGGGTTAAGTACAATATCTACTGGAGTTCCGTCATCCAAGAATGGCATATCTTCGTCTCTTACAATTCTTGATACAATTCCTTTGTTTCCGTGACGTCCTGCCATCTTATCACCAACTTTCAGTTTTCTCTTTTTGGCAATATATACTTTGGCAAGTTTTACAATTCCGTTTGGAAGTTCATCCCCAACGGTTACTTTAAATTGTTTTCTCTTGTAAGCTCCAAGTAAATCATTTGCCTTGATACTAAAGTTATGTAATAATTTAGCAATGTTTGCATTGATCTCCTCATCAGAAGTCCAATTTTCTGAACTAATAATGGTGAAGTCGATTTTTTCAAGATTCTTAGCAGTAATCTTAATTCCTTTTTTGATTACTTCCTCTTTGTAATTGTTGAAAATACCAGCACTCTTGTTAGTACCGATTAATTTCAATAATTTTTCTATTAATACATTTTTTAAAGACGCATAATCTTTGTTGTATTCTGCTTCTACTTCTAATAAAAGTGCTTTGTCTGCAGCTCTCGATTTTCTATCTTTTACTGAACGAGAAAATAATTTTTTATTTACTACAACCCCTCTTAATGATGGGGAAGCTTTCAGCGATGCATCTTTCACATCCCCTGCTTTGTCTCCAAATATAGCCCTTAACAACTTTTCTTCTGGCGAAGGATCAGACTCTCCTTTTGGAGTAATCTTTCCAATCAAAATATCCCCTTCTTTTATCTCAGCTCCTTCTCTTATGATTCCGTTTTCATCTAAGTTCTTAGTAGCTTCCTCACTTACATTTGGAATATCAGAGGTCAATTCCTCCAATCCTCTCTTAGTATCTCTTACCTCTAGGGTATATTCATCTATATGTAGAGATGTAAAAACATCGTCTCTTACTACTCTTTCTGAGATTACGATAGCATCCTCAAAGTTGTACCCTTTCCATGGCATAAACGCCACTTTCAAGTTTTGACCTATTGCCAATTCTCCTTTTTGTGTTGCGTATCCTTCCGATAGAATTTGACCTTTCTTCACTTTTTCACCCACCTTAACTAGAGGCTTCAAGTTTATACAAGTGTTTTGGTTAGTTTTCTGAAATTTAATAAGATTGTATTCCTTTTTATCTCCATCAAACGAAACTAATTTTTCAGTTTCAGTTCTATCATACTCAATGATAATCTTTTTAGCATCCACATAATCCACAACACCATCTCCTTCTGCATTTATTAATGTTCTTGAGTCTCTTGCTACCAGTCCTTCAATTCCAGTTCCCACAATTGGTGAATTTGGAACCAATAAAGGTACCGCTTGACGTTGCATGTTAGATCCCATCAAGGCTCTGTTGGCATCATCATGCTCCAAGAATGGAATCAAAGACGCTGCGATTGAAGCAATCTGGTTGGCACCCACATCCATGTATTTCAATGTACTTGGGTCTACCAATGGAAAATCACCTTCAAGTCTCGCCTTAACTTCATCCGTTTTAAAGTTTCCTTTTTTATCTATTTCGGTATTTAGTTGGGCGATAATCGTATTATCTTCCTCCTCTGCACTTAAATATACAGGTCCCTTCTCGAGTTGAACTTTTCCTTTTTCAATTTCCCAGTAAGGAGTTTCTATAAATCCAAGTTTATTTATTTTTGCATACACACACAAAGAAGAAATAAGACCAATGTTAGGTCCTTCAGGTGTTTCTATCGTACACAACCTTCCGTAATGTGTATAGTGAACATCTCTTACCTCAAATCCTGCTCTTTCTCTGGAAAGACCACCAGGCCCGAGGGCAGACAATCTTCTTTTGTGTGTAACTTCGGCCAATGGATTTGTTTGATCCATAAATTGAGATAACTGATTCGTTCCAAAGAATGAATTAATTACTGAGGACAATGCTTTCGCATTAATCAAATCGGCCGGTGTAAAGACTTCATTGTCTCTCACGTTCATTCTTTCACGGATTGTTCTGGACATACGTGCCAGACCTACTCCAAATTGGTTGTACAATTGTTCTCCAACTGTTCTCACTCGTCTATTACTCAAGTGATCAATATCATCAATTTCTGCTTTTGCATTAATCAACTCTATCAAATACTTAATAATATTAATGATGTCTTCTCTTGTAAGAACTCTCTGATCCATTCCAAGGTCAGTACCCAATTTTTTGTTAATTCTGTATCTACCTACTTCTCCTAAATCATATCTCGCTTCTGAGAAAAATAATTTATCAATTACTCCTCTAGCCGTATCGATATCAGGTGGTTCAGCATTTCTTAGTTGTCTATAGATATGCTCTACCGCTTCTTTTTCTGAGTTAGAAGTATCTTTTTGTAAAGTATTGTAGATAATTGAGAAGTTTGAAGCAGCAATATCTTCTTTGTTAATAATTATTTTCTTAACTCCTTCTTCGATAATTAAATCAATATTTTCTTCGGTTAGAACAATGTCTCGGTCCAATACCACTTCATTTCTCTCAATAGATACTACTTCACCTGTATCTTCATCAACGAAATCCTCCACCCAAGTTTTAAGAACTCTTGCAGCTAATTTAGAACCTACTAGTTTCTTTTTAGACGATTTGCTAACACTTACTTCGTGAGCAAGGTCAAAAATCTCAAGGATATCCTTATCTGTTTCAAAACCTATAGCTCTTAACAAAGTTGTTACAGGAAGCTTTTTCTTTCTATCGATGTAGGCATATAAAATATCGTTAATATCTGTTGCAAATTCAATCCAAGAACCTTTAAAAGGAATTACTCTTGCTGAATAAAGTTTGGTGCCATTTGCGTGAGTACTATGTCCAAAGAAAACACCTGGAGATCTGTGAAGTTGCGATACGATCACACGCTCAGCACCATTTATGATAAATGATCCTTTTGGGGACATGTAAGGAATAGTTCCTAGGTATACATCTTGAACTATTGTTTCAAAATCCTCATGTTCTGGATCAGTACAGTAAAGTTTTAATTTTGCTTTGAGGGGAACACTGTAGGTTAATCCTCTATCGATGCACTCAGTGATTGAGTAACGTGGTGGATCCACGAAGTAATCGATGAATTCCAATACGAATTGATTTCTCGTATCTGTTATTGGAAAATTTTCACTAAACACCTTGAATAGACCTTCGTCTGCTCTTCTGTCTGGTGCCGTTTCTAGTTGAAAAAAGTTTGTAAATGATTCCAATTGAATTTCTAAGAAATCCGGGTAATCAAATTTATTGTGATT
>CBFHVI010000063.1:0-2538 GCA_965658995.1 Flavobacteriales bacterium
TAAGGCAAATCAATAATTACCTTCATTCGGCAAATGCAAAAACTAACTTAAGTTTAATGAATATATTCCAAATTCAATTTTATTCTTATCCGTCTTTTGTTCTTCTACGTTCTTTAACATCAATATTATCGAATTTATTGTCAAAATATAATTCGGTAAAACAAATGGATAGTTGGGTAGATTGGTTTTTGGTGAAAGGGAATAAGTGATTTTCTGGGTTACCGATGTGATACCAAAAATACCCGAAAAATGAGAGAATTCAGTTTTAACAAAGGTTACAACCCAATTTTTGATCGTTCTAGTCGGACAACAAAAAGCCACCCTGCAAAGGATGGCTTTTTAATTTTTAGTTAAAATTTATGATTATATGTTTCTGGCAGTGGCTACTTGAACCAACCAACTGAAAAATAATATTGGATTATATGACTTAAATTGTCTATTTTAGGTAAAACCAAGTGAGTTAAATTTTAATAAACAAATAATTACACACATAAAAAATGAATTTACTAAACAAACTAGATTTGTTTTTTTTGTCTAATCACTCTAAAAAGCGAATTGAAAAAATCATATTATACTTGGCACTGTTTGGATTTTTTATCCATTTATTTTTGATTTTTATATCAAAACAGAATACTCTGATTTTATTCTCATCATCAGAATTGTTTAAAAATCCAATATCTGCAATTTACACTCCTTTCTCATTTATTCTAATTTACGAGGTTTACTTATTAATTTATTATTTACCAAGATCATTTACTACATACATTACTAAGCAGTACGAAATAATTACACTGATCATAATTAGAAAATTATTTAAAGATTTGTCTAATCTAGAATTATCATCAGATTGGTTTAGCATAAAGGGAGATTTACAATTTACTTATGATTTAATTGCATCAATCATTCTTTTTTATTTGATTTATTTGTTTGTAAAACAAGGATCAAATAAAACTGAAGTATCTAGTGAAAATAAAATTCAATTTGATAGATTTATACGTAGGAAGAAGAGAATAGCTTTGGCCTTAATTCCAATATTCTTTTCAATGGCCTCAATTACTCTTTTTAATTGGTCTTCTAGCATTTCATTTAGATCTAATAATTTACCTAGTTTTGAAACAATTAATAATCTTTTTTTTGATGAATTCTTTACGGTTCTTATTTTAGTGGATGTTGTACTATTATTAATTTCATTTTTCTATACCGATCAATTTCATAGAATAATGAGAAATTCAGGATTCGTAGTTTCAACGATTTTAATCCGTATATCTTTTGGTGTTCAAGGATTAACCAGTACAATCTTGATTTTGGTATCAGTTATTTTTGGATTACTAATACTTACAATTCATAATAAATTTAAAAACAACATTTTCCTTAACCCTTGAATTATATAAAGAATATATCGTTCTACATTGGAAAGGTTATAAATTAAAAAGTCAATAAGAAATTAGATGAAATCTTTGATACCAAAAAGACTATCAAAATCAGAGAAATCAGTGTGTAAAAAAGTTACAACCTATTTGTTAATCGTTCTAATGAGAAAACAAATAACCATTCTGCACAGGGTGGCTTTTTTTATTTATAGCTGTTAGATTTTATCAGAACTAAAAATTGATTCTCAGGTTTTTTTTCATTCTTCGGAGTTTCCTTAAAGGTTTATATATGTTAGCCGTTAGTTATAATCATTTATGGAGGAGGATTTATCCGTCTTCAGGAGATATTTTTGAAATTTCATCCAGTAATTAGCAAATTATTTTCTTGTTAACGAAAGGAAAATCTCGTTGTTATCGTCTAAAAATGCAGAAATAAAATCAAATTATAATGAAAAAATTAATTCTCTTTTTTCTGCTGCTTACTTCAGTCACTTTCGTGACTTTGGGTCAAACAACGAAATCGAACTCTCCCAAACTTACGCAAGCCGAGCAGCAAGAACTAAAAAAAGACAAAGAAGCGTTCAAAGCTACTCTCTCGAAAGAGCAGATAGCGAAACTTGCTGCAATCAAAAAAGCAAAGAAGGATGCCAATTTAAAAGCTTTACCAAAAAAGGAAAGAAAAGTGGCTGAAAAAAAATTTAAGGCACAAAAAAATGCGGTTTATACAACTGCCCAATTGGAAATGAAAAAATCCATAAAGCAAAAAAAGAAAGAGTTCAAGAACAACTAACCCATCTTTTAGAGATTGTTTAAGTAATCGTTCAAAAAGTTGAGACGATTTGAAAGCCAATTTTTTAGATAGGTTTGCTTATTACTCAAGTTCCGTTTGTACTAAAAAATAGAATCGAGGGAAGGGAAGGGGATGTAGATAATTGCTAGGAATAAATTTCTATACCCTACACCACCTCACTAAATATCTCACGAGTCGCTTGCTGATATTGGGCAGCATTGTTGGCTTTTTTTATTTTTTTAAAGGTTTTTTGAGGATTAGGGAAAGAGGTAGCAAAAAACTCCCAAAATCCCCGCATTTTCATTTTGATAGGAGTTGGACCACACAGGTATTCGTCATATTCTTGGAAAATTCTGTCGTGAAACTCCTTGAAAACTT
>CBFHVI010000064.1:0-2100 GCA_965658995.1 Flavobacteriales bacterium
GAGTAGGAAGAACAAGAGATAGAAGGCACACCAAAATGGGGGCGCTTCCCGGAAATGATCTGTACTATTATGTAGACGAAGCTGTAAAAATGATTCAGTCCTTACCCAAGGATGAAGATACTCTAGAACATGAATCCAAGCTTGAAGTAGAGAGTTAAATATTCTTTTCTCACCAATTGATCAAAGAACTCTATATCGCTGTGATTCTTAACATCCAGAGCGTAAGAAGATATCTCCAGAAGGTCAATATTCACATTTTTTACAAATGAATTGACTGGTACGATAGTAAAGTCACTAGTAGGATAATATTTTCATTCTTGTGCTTTGAATATAAGTAAGTTTACGGGAGGATTAATCAAAGAAAGTTTATATTCCTCTTGGTACCGCTTAGTAGGATTAACCAATGTGATTTACTATCTCTTCCATAGAGATATGATCTTGCCAGTTGTACCCGTTTTTGGCGCGTTTGTCACCATACTTCGAGAGAGTAAGTAGTTTCTTGTCTTTTTGAGGAACTTCCACGATATAGTTTTCATTACCAATTGGATAAAATCCCAAAAGTGGGGTGGTAGCTCCCCAGATAGAAATCACTTTTATCCCGAGCAAACATCCAAAGTGCATGTTCGAAGAATCCATACAAACAAGGCTATCCAGTTGTTTCATTAAGGCGAGTTCTTGCATAAATGAAATAGCTCCAGCTACATTATACACTCCTTTCGAAGTAGAATGAAGTTGAGTAAGAATTTCCACTTCGGCCTGTCCACCACCAAACAAAAACACTTTGTATCCTTTGGAAGTCAGAATTTCGATTAGTTTTTGAGTATTCGTAATTCCCCAAATTTTTGTTTTGTGAGCAGCAAATGGTGCAATTCCTACCCATTTTTCTTTCTTCTCTTTTAGGTTATGGGAGTTCAAAAAATCGCCTAGTTCTGAAGTAGGTTGTGGATTAAGCCAGGGGCCTTCTATCAAATCGGAATTGTATCCTGCATTTTTGAAGGTGTTTAAGTATTGGTGTATTACATGAGGCAATTTGTTTTCAGATTTTCCCGACAAAATTAATTTTTTCTCACCTCTCAATTTATCCAAAGTTACTCGCTCGATGCCTTTTTTTTTGAAAAAGGAAGTGATAATTTTTGACCTCAGAACATTGTGCAAATCCACTACACCGTCAAACGAATGTGTTGCTTGAAGTTCGTTGACCAAATTTTTAAGTCCAAAGAACCCTGCGTACTCGTCTAGTTCAATACCTAGAGCCTTTATTTGAGGATGTTCTGGAAAAAACCGAGCGAAAAAAGGCCTAGTTATGATAGTGAACGTAAGAGAAGGGTGGGACTGAGCCACAGAGAGAAGAGCTGGAATAGTAAGCGCCACATCTCCCATTGCAGAGAAACGAATTACTAAAATATGCTTTGGTTTACTCATATAGTGTTCTATTCCTTCCTTGAGAGTTCAAAACAGTTATGACAATTCTATTTCTCTCTTTTTATTCCTTTGAATGGAGTAACTATGAACAAATTGATTGATTTCTTCATTCAGGAAGAATCTATTATTTTTTGTACAATACTGGATTTAGACTTTCATCGTTGTACATTTTCATTTGTCTGTACACTTTCATGTATTTTCTACCTTCTAGCACATCCTCAATTAATTGATTGAATGCCAAAGATAAATCTTCTTTTTGTTCGAGAAGTACAGCAAGTTTTTGTGTTACTTTCTCTTGGTGAGTGTTATCCGAGTCTGTTCGGTTTACTTGTTCCTGCATGTGGTAAATTTTGAGTGCAAGAATCGATAATCTATCCACTACCCAAGCAGGAGATTCCGTATTTATTTTTCCGCAAGTCAGGTCGTTTTTAGCTCCAAAATACTCCCAAAACCAATCGTCAATTTTTTCTACCATGTCAGTTCTATCCTGATTGGAAGCATCGATTCTTCTCTTGATAATAAGTGCTTCTTCAGGATGAATATTTGGGTCTCTAATGATGTCTTCGAGGTGCCACTGAACAGTGTCTATCCATGATTTGTGATACAAAAGTCCTTGTATACCTGTGTGCGGATTTTTCATCGGAAAATCAACATCATCCGTTTTGTGATAGGTAGATA
>CBFHVI010000065.1:0-1784 GCA_965658995.1 Flavobacteriales bacterium
AGGTGTAGAAACCTTTACTGAAGTCTTAAATTTTACGACCCCGGTTTTGCCGCCAACCATCACCTCATTCTCACCAAGTAGTGCAGAAGTAGGGGATGCAGTTACAATTACTGGAACAAACTTTAGTTCTACAGCTTCGGATAACATCGTGTATTTTGGAGCGGCTAAGGCTGTTGTAAATTCTGCTTCTTCTACCTCGTTATCAGTTACTGTTCCTTCAGGCTCTACTCACGATTTAATTACTGTCATAAAAAATGGTAGGGTGGCACAAACAGGATACGCGTTTCATGTTATTAATAACAGTATAGCTTCGCAATCCATATCAAGTGGTAATTTCGGATCAATTGTTGCTTTTAGCTCATTACAAAATTTTGATAATGACGAGATGACAATTGCTGCAGCTGACTTTGACAATGATGGAAAAACGGATGTCGCAGTTTCGGGAAATGGTTCTGTGAGAGTCCATTTAAATACTACTGTTACTCCAGGCATTGTAAACTCAAATAGTTTTAATTCTGGTACTGATTTTTCTGTGTCAGGAGGTGTGGAATCTATGTATTGTGCGGATATGGATGCTGATGGGAAATTGGACATTGTTTCTATATCTAGTAATACGATAAGCGTTTTAAGAAATACTTCAACAGGTTCAGGTAACATTAGTTTTGCTGCAAAGATCGATGTCGCTTGTAATTCGGGTTCTTCTAATTCAATAAGAATAGCCGATATTGACGGGGATGGTTTACTTGATTTAGTTTCGAATAATTCAAGTGTTGTTTCAATTTTCCTAAATACGATGACTAGTGGAGTTCTCTCTTTTGCTTCTTCAACCGATATTACTTTGTCGGCTTCTGGTTTTAAAAATTGTGATTTAGGTGATTTAAATAATGACGGAAAAATAGATTTTGCAATTGCAAAGTTAGGATTGGTAGAGATATACCTTAATTCATCGGTTTCAGGTAGTGTGAGTTTTGCTTCAGGAATAAGCATTTCCTCTACGAATGGGCTTAATTTGATTATCGGTGATTTTGATTTGGATGGAGATAATGATATTTACACTGATGGAATGGATTTATTTGAGAATACTTTTGTTTCGGGGTCATTTTCTTCTTCTGATTTAACACATTATGATTTGGCTGTACCAAATGACGGAACCGGTGTACTTTCTGTGGCTGATTTCAATGGTAATGGGAAATTAGATATTGTTTCTGGTGTAGATTGGGATAAATCTTGGATTTACATTAATAATTCTTTGCCACTTTCATCCTCCACTTTTTCTTCTAAAGTTAATATCTCTAGTTCATACGGTCAGGCGAGAGGTGCCTCTATGGGATTCGATATTGACGGTGATAATAAGGTAGATTACATTTCATCTAGAAATGGAACGGCAGGTTTTACAATTATGCAAAACACGATGTCACCACCTCCAACAATTTTTGTTAACGGAACACTTGCAGCTTTCCAAAAATGTTCAGGTCAACCTTCAGAAGCTCAACCTATCCTTGTAAGTGGAGCTAGGTTGCAAGCAAACATTTCGTTAAATGGTAAAACTGGAATAGAATATTCATTGGATAGTTTAAATTATTCTTCTACTTTAACTTTTACTAAAAACGCAAATGACTCAGTGCCCTCTACAAAGGTATATGTAAGAATGACCGCTTCAGCAACCTCTGTTACAGGAACGATAGATTTTACTTCTACAGGAGCTACTTCAGAAACTGTTTCTGTAAGCGGAGGAAATTATTCTGCTGTTTCTGTCAGTAATACTGTAACAAATCCCTTATGTT
>CBFHVI010000066.1:0-1316 GCA_965658995.1 Flavobacteriales bacterium
GAGAGAGTTTACAGTTATGAAACTTTATCCAAAAGATTAAGAGAACTTTCGTTCCTTAATAAAGGACTTACTCTTTCTATTGAAGACAAAAGAGTAATAGACGAAAAAGGGGAGACTTTGAAAGAAACTTTTCTTTCAAAAGAAGGACTAAAGGAATTTGTTCAGTTTTTAGATAGTACACGTGAGCCAATCATCGAAGAGGTGATTCACATAGAAGGAGAAAAAAACGGAGTTCCTGTGGAAGTAGCAATGGTTTACAACACTTCTTATTCAGAAAATATTTTCTCATATGTGAATAATATCAATACACACGAAGGAGGAACTCACCTTTCAGGATTTAGAAGAGGATTGACTGGTACTTTGAAAAAATATGCAGAAGATTCTGGATTACTTGATAAGTTAAAATTCGAAATTAGTGGAGATGATTTCCGTGAAGGATTAACGGCAATTGTGTCCGTAAAAGTAGGAGAACCACAGTTTGAAGGGCAAACAAAAACAAAACTAGGAAACAGAGAGGTGAATGCGCCAGTGAGTCAGGCTGTATCTCAAATGTTGACAGATTATTTGGAAGAGCACCCAAATGATGCCAAAACAATAATACAAAAGGTAATCTTGGCAGCCACGGCTCGTCATGCAGCTCGTAAGGCAAGAGAAATGGTTCAAAGAAAGACAGTAATGTCTGGAGGTGGATTACCAGGAAAATTGTCAGATTGTTCTGGAAAAGACCCAGCAGAGTGCGAAATATACTTGGTAGAGGGAGATTCTGCAGGAGGAACAGCAAAACAAGGAAGAGATAGATTTTTTCAAGCTATAATGCCATTAAGAGGTAAGATTTTGAATGTTGAAAAAGCAATGCAACATAAGATTTTTGAAAACGAAGAAATTAAAAACATATACACTGCATTAGGGGTAAGAGTTGGAACAGAAGAAGACAGTAAAGCTCTGAACTTGGAAAAACTGAGATATCACAAAATTATTATTATGTGTGATGCCGATGTCGATGGATCTCACATCGAAACTTTGATTCTTACTTTCTTTTTCCGTCACATGAGAGAACTGATTGAGAAAGGATACATTTATATTGCGACTCCACCTTTGTACCTTGTGAAAAAAGGAAAGAAGCAAGCATATGCATGGAATGATGAGCAAAGAGATGCTTTGATTGACGAAATGAAAGGTGCTGGTTCAGAATCGTCTGTTGGTATTCAGCGTTATAAGGGTCTTGGAGAGATGAACGCAGAACAATTGTGGGATACAACAATGAATCCAGAATTTAGAACACTGCGCCAGATTACTATCGAAAGTTTAATAGAAAG
>CBFHVI010000067.1:0-1144 GCA_965658995.1 Flavobacteriales bacterium
AATTTGCTCAAAACAGAATCATGACCAAAAAAGTGTTTAAAATATTCGTTTTAATCGTATTCAGTCTTAGCTCGTTATTTTCGTTTTCCTCAGCGGAATCTCATGGCCATTCAGACACTACCGAAGTTAAGAAGTCTATCAGAGAAGAAATTAAAGAAACGATAGCTCATCACCTTCAAGATTCTTATATTTTTGAAATAACTCATGGAGTAAGTTTTTCATTGCCAGTTATTTTATGGGATGGAGGTTTGCATATGTTTTCTGGAGCAGCGTTCCACCAAGGAGAGCATACCGTTGAATCAAAAGGGAACTTTTACAAGCTTTATCACGGAAAAATTTATAAAACAGACAGCGAAGGACACATTAATTATGATGCTGAACACCACGTACAAAACACAAGGCCATTGGATTTCTCTATAACAAAGAATGTCTTTGTTATTTTGCTAATGTCTGCATTCATGTTGTTTTTATTCTCGAGAATGGCAAAGAAATATTCAAATTCTTTGAATCCAGGAGGTGCGGCTAAATTTTTAGAGCCAATCATTATTTTTGTCAGAGATGATATTGCTATACCAAACATTGGAAAAAAACATTACAAGAAATACATGAGCTATTTGCTAACTATTTTCTTTTTTATTTGGTTTTTGAATTTAGCTGGAATGATGCCGTTTGGTATCGGTGTAACGAACAACATTGCAGTTACATTTGCATTAGCTCTTATTACTTTTCTTATCACTCAGTTTACTGCAAACAAAAATTACTGGGGACACATATTTTGGATGCCAGGTGTGCCAAAACCAATGAGAATTATTTTGGCCCCAATAGAATTGCTTGGTGTTTTTATTAAACCTTTTGCTTTAATGATTCGTTTGTACGCAAATATGACTGCGGGTCATATCGTAATAATGAGTTTAATTGGATTGATTTTTATCTTCCAAAACTACTTTGCGACTGGAGCCTTTTTTGGACTCACCTTATTTTTATCAATATTGGAGTTGTTAGTAGCGGCTCTTCAGGCATATATTTTTACCATGTTATCGGCTCTGTATTTCGGTGCAGCAGTAGAAGAACATCATTGATTAGAATTTAGAAACACATTTATTAACCAAAAAAAACAAACAACATGACAATTCCAAATATCGTA